>NZ_CP135435.1:3191762-3830114 GCF_032341175.1 Bacillus sp. DTU_2020_1000418_1_SI_GHA_SEK_038
ACATATAGCCGTCTGTATCTCCATCATCTTTATAATTAGCTAAATCCTCAAGTGTTGTATTGTCCAGCACATCTTTTACTGCATCACGTATTCTCATCCAAAGATGTTTCTTCGCTGGCTCCTCGTCTTCAATCCCTTCCACAGGGCTAATTGGACCTTCCAAGACGCGAATAATGTCTCCTGATGTTATATTGCCGGGAAGATCTCCTAAAATATAACCGCCATAAGCTCCGCGGATGCTCTTGACTAAGCCCGCATTCCGTAAAGGAGCAATGAGCTGTTCCAAGTAATGCTCAGAAAGATCATTTGTCTGGGCAATTGATTTTAAAGAAATAGGACCCTCTCCATGCTTCTTCGCTAATTCCATCATAATAGTTAAACCGTAGCGGCCTTTTGTCGATATTTTCATTAACTTACACCTCTATCTTTTTCATTTAAAACTGGCACTTTATTTTTCGCTTTCATTTTAGCTAAGAACCGGTCAGTCATATTCTGGCATTGCGGCAAAGCAATACCTGCTATCGGACCGATCGAAATTCCAATAATAATTGTTCCCCAGAAAACAGGTCCTCCGAGCTGCCAGCCGATCAAAAGCACGGCGATTTCCATGCAAAGTCTAATATGTGCAACTTTCCAGCCTGTTTTTGATGTTAAGGCAATCATGAGGCTATCCCTTGGCCCCGCTCCAAATTGTGCCGAAATATAAATACCCATGCCGTAGCAGCAAGTAATAATTCCGAAAATAAACATTATGATTTTCCCTGTAAGTGAAGATGGGGTTTGCATAAAGGGAAGCATTAAATAAAAATCCATAAATAAACCAAATAAAACCATATTTAAAAAAGCACCCATTTTTGGGAACTCCTTCAGAATAACAGATGATAAAGCCAAAATAACGAACCCGACAATAATGGACCAGCTTCCAATTGTAAGCCCGAATTGATAATATAAGCCTACATGAAAGATATCCCATGGTGTTGCACCTAAATCAGCAAGAATTAACAGCACAGCCCCAAGAGTCATGACAAGCAGCCCCACTATAAAAACAATGAATCTTGACCCAATTTGACCCCTTTTTATCATATTCACCTGTCCATTTCTCCCCATTAGTAAAGCTTATTCTTAGTATATAGATAGACTTTTGTTATTATAGCATATTTAGAGGTGATAAATCATTTTGTCATTCCTATTATTATGGTATGTTTAATAATATTGTACCTTTAATCAAACTCGCCTCAGCGAAATTGCGCCCAGATTTTTATCGAGCATGCTCGATAGATTTCCCCTAAAAATATGAGGCATCCGCCGGAGGCTTTAACTTCATTTAGTCGAAGTTTTTATTTCGGCTGAATGCATTAGAAGTTTTGGAGTGATGAAATTGAATATTAAGCCATTAGCATTCCGAATGAGACCGCGAACGATCGAAGAAATCATTGGGCAGGAGCATCTTGTAGCCCAAGGGAAAATTATTAATCGAATGGTTAGAGCTAAACAGCTAAGCTCGATGATTTTATATGGACCTCCTGGGATAGGCAAAACGTCCATTGCTAGCGCAATTGCCGGTAGCACCCGCTTCGCCTTTCGCAACTTAAATGCTGTTACAAATAATAAAAAAGATATGGAAATCGTTGCCGCCGAAGCAAAAATGTCCGGCAAAGTCATCCTTCTCCTTGATGAAGTACACAGATTAGATAAAGGGAAGCAAGATTTCCTCCTTCCCTATTTAGAGAATGGGATGATTACGTTAATTGGCGCAACAACAAGCAACCCTTATCATGCCATTAATCCTGCGATCCGCAGCCGCTGTCAAATTTTTGAATTAAAGCCTTTATCAGTTAAAAATATTAAAGAGGCATTGCTCCGAGCAATCGAGGATAAGGAGCGAGGATTAGGAGAAAAACAAGTTCAAGTAACAGAAGAGGCACTTACTCATTTCTCCACTGCCTCAAATGGAGATGTTAGAAGCTCGTTAAATGCTTTAGAGCTGGCTGTTTTATCAACTGAACCTAATAGCGAAAACATCATACAAATTGATTTAGCAGCAGCAGAAGAATGCATGCAGCGAAAAAGCTTAACCCATGACAAAGATGGAGATGCCCATTATGATGTTCTCTCTGCATTCCAAAAATCGATCCGGGGAAGCGATGTCAATGCCGCTTTGCACTATTTAGGAAGATTAATTGAAGCAGGGGATTTGCAAAGCATCAGCAGACGTTTACTAGTAATCGCCTATGAAGATATCGGACTTGCTTCTCCCCAGGCAGGGGCTCGAACACTTGCAGCGATTGAAACGGCCGAACGGGTAGGCTTTCCTGAGGGAAGAATACCTCTTGCAAATGCAGTTATCGAGCTTTGCTTATCACCAAAATCGAACTCAGCAATTATGGCAATAGATACAGCCCTTGCCGATATTAGAAAAGGAATCAGCGGCGAAATCCCAGATCACCTTAAGGATGCTCATTATCAAGGGGCTAAGGAACTTGGCAGAGGAATTGATTATAAATACCCCCACGATTATGAGGGCGGCTGGGTTAAGCAGCAATACCTGCCGAATAATATTAAAAATAAACTATACTACCAGCCGAAGAAGACAGGTAAATTCGAGCAAGCTTTATCAGCTATTTATTCAAATCTGCAAAAATAAAGGCACAGAAGAAATCAGCTTTGACAACGATTTCTTCCGTGCTATTCTTTAAGCGGCTACGTCTCTTTTCTTAAATACATAGAAAGCGACTGCTTGAAATAAAGCGAAATATAAAACTAACATTGTCACTGAGAAACCTAATGACATACCTTCTACCATTGGAGATCCCTCAAAATATTGCAGCAAATCAGTGTTTGCAAATAATAAATATTTTGCCCATTCGTATTTCATCGAAATCAATCTAGTCACCTGTCCCCCCATGAATAAAAGGAATAAGGACAAGCCAATTGCAAGTGAACTACTTCTGAATGCTGCTGAAATCATAAATGCCATTGTAGCAAGCATTAGCATATTGATTGATTTAAGACTGTAATAATTGAGTAAATGAACAAACATACTTTGTTCAGTAACCGCCCCGTTAAAATATTTTAAATAAGGAGTCGGATGTTCAGGCATGCCAAAAAGGATTGCCCCTAGTCCACCAGAATAAACAAATAGGAGAGCAAGCATAAATAAGCCAAACAGGAGAACTGTTAAATACTTTGACAGCAAAATTTTCCCCCTTTTAATGGGACGAATTAATAACAGCTTAATGGTTCCCCAATTAAATTCACTTGCGACAATTCCTGCTGCAATAATGATCGTAAATAATCCAACAAATTCGATCGTCTGTGAAGCATCATTAACAAATCCCCATATCGAATAATCCACATTTGGAGAAATATCATGGTCGATTCGATACGTATTTAGCGCTATTTCTCTTTCATAATGCTCCTTCATTTCTCTTGGTGCAGAACTGCCCATTTCTTCTAGCTGCTTTTCATAACTGTCATTCTGAACTTGAAGCCCTCTTTTCCATTCTGTGTTATCTGGTACAGCTCCTTTAGATTCCTGATATTTAATAAAACCGCCAGCTATCGTTGTAACTAAAAGGAGAATTCCAATCATCACATACGTCCCAGGCCGCTTAAATATTTTCATCCATTCATTTTGGATCAGTCTAAACATTCTCAATTCACCTCCGTGGATGTCACTTCTAGGAATCGGTCTTCTAATGTTTTTGTCATCTCTTTTATTCCATAAATTTGTATTTCACTTTTAACAAGCTCTTTCACTATAACTGGAACTACCTCTCTTTTTAATGGAACTGCAATGCCATTCTCAGTCAATTTCACCTGCAATTCAGAGAATAGCTCCCCTATTATAGAACTCGCTTTCTCCTTTTTATCCACTTCCATCTCATAAACCTTTTCATTCCCTTGAACAAAATCGCTAATCAGCTGAACATCAATGAGCTTTCCGTATTGAATGATGCCAATACGGTCACACATCATTTCCATTTCCGATAAAAGGTGGCTTGATACGATAACTGCCATATCCCTTTCTCGTGCTAGCATTCTTAGATGATCCCTAATTTCCCTAATTCCGGCCGGGTCTAACCCATTGGTCGGCTCGTCCAGTATCAATACTTTAGGATCATGTAAAAGGCATTGTGCCAGTCCTAATCTTTGTCTCATACCGAGGGAATAAGTTTTCACCTTATCATGGATTCTGTCTGTCAAACCGACAAGCTCTACAGTCTCATTAATTTTCTCCTTCGATACTCCCTTAGACATTCTTGCATAATGAATAAGGTTCTGATAGCCGCTCATAAATTTATACATTTCAGGGTTCTCAACAATAGCACCTACATGGGTAATGGCTTTTTCAAAATCTGCATTGATACTGTGGCCAAGGATTTTGATATCACCAGATGTCATCCCAATTAACCCCACTATCATCCGAATCGTGGTTGTCTTTCCGGCACCATTAGGTCCAAGAAAACCAAACACTTCCCCTTTATTAACATTAAAGCTCAGAGAATCAATGATTGTTCTTCCATTAATGATTTTTGTTACGTTTTGAATCTCTACAGTAGCGCTCATTTATTCTCCCCTCGATTCTTTAAATGTCCTTTTCATCCATTCGATAATGGAAATACCTTCTGTTTCTCTAAGCTCTTCAACATGGTGGCGGCCAATTAATTTCCCATTTTGCATGGCTAACACTTCATCTAGCAGGGGCTCAATTTCATCAATCTCATGTGTTGCAATAATGACGATTTGGTTTTCAAAATCAATATAGGAAAGCAAGCTTTTTACGATAGAATCCCTCACCATTGGATCTAGCCCAGAAAATGGTTCATCTAATAGCAACACAGATGATTCCCTTGCTAAGGCTAGCACGAGCTTTAAACGTCCGCGGTTTCCTTTTGACAGTTGCTTAATTTTTTTATTCGGATCCAAGTTCATAAATTGAACTAATTCTTTCGCCCGTTCCATTCGAAAATCCGCAAACTGTGAAGCATGGAAGTTGATCATATCCTTTACTTTAAAAGGCTGATAGAACATATCAAGCTCTGACAGATAGGCTACACTTGCAGCTATTCTTCGATCAGATGCTTTCCCATTCACAATTACCTTCCCAGTTGATGGGAGTACAAGACCAGCGATCATCTTTAAGGTTGTAGATTTTCCGCTTCCGTTCGGACCAAGCAGCCCATATATTTTCCCGCTTTCAAGTGTGAACGTGACATCATCCAAACCTATTTCTCTTCCGTACTTTTTCGTGACATGCTGAAATTCAATCATCTTTAACCCTCTCGCTTTCCTTTAATATAAAATTGTAAGCCAGAGACCATTTCTTCTTCCGAAAAGCCAAGCTCTTTCATGTTATTAAAAAATGCTTCAATAATATCCATCTGCAGCTTCGCCTTTAAGTCCTTAATTTGGTTGGTGTTTTCAGTCACAAATGTCCCTTGCCCGCGTTTCGTTTCCACGATTTCCATCCTTTCTAACTCACTATAGGTTCGTTGAATTGTATTTGGATTGACTCCAGTTTGAATCGCCATTTCACGGACAGAAGGGAGTTTGTTTCCAGGCAATAATTCTCCTCTCGCGATTTGCTGATTTATTTTATCAACGATCTGTATATATATCGGCTTTGATGCTTGGAATTCCTCTCCCATTACACTACACCTCCACTTTCCTCTCTAATAGCCAAACTGCAATGAGGAAAACAACTGCGGCTACAGCTGTATAAATAATTCCGTTCATAATTGATATTTCAGCTGTATCTACTAATCCTGCTGATGCTGAACTTTTTCCTGTTTCAAACTTTAACGTTTTCATAGGTTCTAACTTGATTACACCTATATTTATAAGTTTTTTATAAAACGGCAGATTTTGAATATAATTACTAGCTGCAGTTAATACAACCCATAATCCGATTATGATTGGCCAACGAAATGTATTAAGTGAAGGAATTCCTTTTAGTGAGTGATAGAACGCCCAGTAAAATAACACCCATATTCCTAAATAGATAGAGCTTAAAGCAAGTGCGATTCCAATTAAGCTGATATTAGGCAACGGTTCACCAGCAAAATGATTAAAGCTTTCTGCATGCATGGAATGATTTACTTGCCAATCTGTAATAAATAACGCAATCGAAAACGAAACAAGGAAATAAACAAATCCCGCTGATAGCTTTGCTAGGAACAGCTTTGCACCATGATTAGGATTGTGCAGCCATAGCTGTGAATGTCCTTCAATATTCAGTGAATTTATCAAGTATGCTGGCAAATATAATACATGGCCAACGAGGATCATGATGGAAATGATCGGAAAAATGACAAATTCTTTAAAGTAATGCATCAACCCTAACCCTGCAATAAAAGAGAAAAATAATATCCCGATTCCTACCATAAACCAGCTTTTAGTTAATTTAATTTCTTTTATAAATAAGCCTTTAAATGCTAACATTGTTCTCCCTCCTGCATGAATGTTATAGTGTATTAGTTAAATAGTACACTGGTACATACGGGGAAGTCAATACAATTTACTTTTTTTAGAAAAATTAGGAGTGATTATTTATTCGGTTACATTCCCACTGAATATTTTCTTTTTTGAAAGGTGAGGATAAAACGTATATTTCAATTTTTGCAAAGGAGCGAAAAAATGAAGGCGCGAAAAGGTTTATGGACAGAAGAAGAAGATCATTTGCTGATGGAAATTGTAGAGGAGTATGTTTCAAACGGGGATTCTAGGGCTTCAGCGTTTAAAAAAGCCAGCATAGAATTAGGGAGATCGGAGGCAGCCTGTAAATCAAGATGGAATTCAGTTTTAAAAGATAAAGCCGAAAAAAGCATTAAAGCCCCTAAAGAACCCTTCGAAAATAAAGAACTTGAATCTTCGCAAATTCATTTGCCTGAAAAAAATGAGCCTATCAATAGTTTGGATCAAGCAATTAGCTTTCTTAAAAATTATTCTGCTGAGTTACCAGAAGCCGAACTAATAGATGAAAATAACCGCCTTCAGGAAGATAATAATCGTCTTAATGCTAAAAATAAATCACTAATGAAAACACTTGTTGAGAAGCAGGAACTATTTGAGATGGAAAGAGAAAAATATGAAAACGTCTTAAAAATATTACAACAAGCAGACTGCCTGTTAAAGAAAGAGCCTATTAGGATGATTCATTAAAAACATAAAAAAAAAGCCCAGCAAAGCTGGACTGAATAATTAGTAATTCTCATTCTTAACTCGATTCACTTTAATATCCTTTAACAGTTCTCTAACAACATAGCTAGCCATAACTAAACCAGCGACTGACGGGACGAAAGCATTAGAAGAAGGCGGCATTTTTGCCTTACGAATAACAGCATCGTCTTTTCCAACTTCCTTTCTTACATCCTCACGAATAACAATTGGGCTTTCATCTGAAAACACAACTGGAATTCCCTTGCGAATTCCTTCTTTTCTTAATCGGGTGCGAATGACTTTTGCGATTGGATCTGTATGCGTTTTAGAAATATCTGCAATTTGGAATCGGGTTGGATCCATCTTATTGGCAGCACCCATGCTTGAAATCATCGGGATATTTCTCTTTAAACATTCTTTCATTAAATGAATTTTATAAGAAATCGTATCTGATGCATCGATGACAAAATCAAGGCCATACTCGAAAAACTGCTCGTACGTTTCCTCGGTATAAAACATTTTCAACGCAATTACTTCACATTCTGGGTTAATGTCCTTGATCCGCTCTTTCATTAAATCAACCTTTGGCTGACCAACAGTGGAAAGCAAGGCAATAATTTGCCGATTTACATTTGTAATATCAACATCGTCTTTATCAACTAATACTAATCGCCCAACACCAGACCGGGCTAACGCTTCTGCAGCGAAGGTCCCTACACCGCCAACCCCTAGAACAGCAACTGTGCTGTTTTTCATGATGTCTAACCCTTCTTTACCGATAGCAAGTTCATTTCTTGAAAATTGATGCAACATATATTCTCAGCTCCATAACACTTTCAAAATTAATAACCACGTAATAATTGGTCCTACTTTTGTTTTTCCCGATATTGAATATACCATACTTTTTAAGAAAAATAAGTATCTCCATTGGAATAAAATGATTTATTTTTTTACCATTTGCAAATAAAAATTTAACATCAACTATTAGTACCTAGTAATATAAATCACATCTTTTATTTAATTATCATGTTACTCTAAAAATTGCATGAACCTAATCATTCTAAAACAATCGAAATGGGGTTTTATATTGAACTTACCACAATTAAAAATTGGCCATATGGAACCAAAAGTTCCCATTCTTCAAGGAGGTATGGGAGTTGGTATATCACTAAGCGGGCTCGCTTCAGCTGTAGCAAATGCAGGCGGGATTGGCATAATATCAGGAACTGGGATTTCAACAGATGAACTGAAATTTCATATTAAAAGGGCAAAGGAAAAGATTATTGGACAAGGCTATATTGGCGTCAATGTATTATTTGCGATGAATGATTTTGCCGAAAAAATGAAAGCTGCCATAGAGGAAAAGGTCGATTTTATTATTTCCGGTGCTGGTATTTCACGCGATATGTATTCCTGGGGGAAAGAGAGTGGAATTCCGGTAATTTCCATTGTTTCTACAGCTAAGCTAGCAAGACTTTCTGAAAGATTAGGAGCTTCTGCAGTTGTTGTTGAAGGATGTGAAGCAGGCGGACACTTAGGAACGGATCGCCCTTTATTTGAAATCCTTCCAGAAGTAGTTGAAGCGGTTAACATTCCAGTCATTGCAGCTGGTGGAATACTAACCGGAGAAGATGTAGCAAAAGCGATTCAAATGGGTGCTTCAGGTGTACAAATGGGTACAAGGTTTGTTGCCAGTGAGGAATGTGACGCTCCATTTGCCTTTAAAGAAAAATATGTGAATGCGAAAAAAGAAGATACAATTCTTGTTAAAACAACAGTTGGTCTGCAAGGGAGAGCAATAAAGAACAAATTCACCGATTTAATTTCTGGTACGGGAAAATTAAAAATCGATAAATGCCATGATTGCTTAAAAAACTGCTCCTACCGCTTTTGCACTCTAGATTCACTTCTGAAATCTGTAGGCGGCGATGTAGAAAACGGCCTCGTATTCGCGGGTGCAAGAGTTTCTGAAATTAAGCAAATATTGCCCGTTCACACAATCATACAAAACATTACTGATGAATATTTAGCTGTTAAATAAATCCTTCAAGCCTGTCAATCTGCAGGCTTTTTTTGCTGTATTAAAAAAATTATAAAGCTTTATTATTCTTTAAGAAGTATCTGATGCCCGTTGCTTGCAATTTCCCGCTACGGCGGGCATCTGATTGAGCGACTGATGACCGGTCGGGGCTATTTTCACCTTCGATGGGCACCTGATTGAGCGTCTAAATGACCTTGTTAGGCATTTTTTCAGTCCAACAAAAACAAAAAAACCTATTCCTTTAATGTGGAATAGATTTTGTATTCATATGTAAGGAAAGAGTCCCAATCGTGCCGTCGCTTAGATGCCTTCGTTTTGAACCCGCACAAAGCAGGTGGG
The DNA here is from genome assembly GCF_032341175.1 of Bacillus sp. DTU_2020_1000418_1_SI_GHA_SEK_038. Classification (NCBI taxonomy): domain Bacteria; kingdom Bacillati; phylum Bacillota; class Bacilli; order Caryophanales; family Bacillaceae; genus Bacillus; species Bacillus sp. DTU_2020_1000418_1_SI_GHA_SEK_038. Next base: position 3,201,304 of record NZ_CP135435.1, read on the forward strand.
TGTCCTGTTTCTGCTTATGTAAGTCCTCATTCCATGAGGCATTTACGCCGCTATAGAAAACTCTGGACTCCCGAAGGATAGATGTTCGGTCAAAATGTCAGGTTACACAACGAACACATCAGGACTCTTTAAAGATTAATAGTATTTTATCATATTCACTATGCTCTTTCAAGCGAGCAAATATAGGTCAATGTTCATTTTTTTACGTTCAATGCAAGGTGCAAATCATTTAATTGCGCTGCACTCACTTCTCCAGGAGCATTTGTTAACAGACAGCTTGCACTTGCTGTTTTCGGGAATGCAATTGTGTCACGAAGATTAGATCTTCCTGCCAGCAGCATAACTAATCTGTCTAAGCCTAAAGCAATACCGCCATGAGGAGGCGTGCCGTATTCAAATGCTTCCATTAAGAAACCAAATTGCTCATTTGCTTCCTCTTGCGTAAAGCCAAGGACATTAAACATTTTTTCCTGTACAGCTCTTTCAAAAATACGAAGGGAGCCGCCGCCAAGCTCATAACCGTTTAATACAAGGTCATAGGCTTGAGCTCTAACATTGGATGGATCCGTATCAAGCAGTTCCAAATCCTCTCTAAATGGCATTGTGAACGGATGATGTGCCGCAAAATAACGGCCTGCCTCTTCATCATATTCTAATAATGGCCAATCTGTAATCCAAAGGAAGTTAAACTTGCTTTGATCGATCAGTCCAAGCTCTTTACCAAGCTTTAAACGAAGAGCTCCAAGTGCATCAGCCACAACGTTTTTCTTGTCTGCTACAAATAATAATAAATCTCCCGTTTCAATAGACAAAGTGGCAGTCATTGCCTTTTGTTCATCCTCGGATATGAATTTAGCAATCGGGCCCTTTAATCCGTCCTCTTCTGCCTTTAACCAAGCAAGACCTTTTGCCCCATAAACAGCTGCAAATTCAGTTAACGCGTCAATATCTTTTCTTGAATATTTGCTGCCGCCATTTTTCACATTAATTGCCTTTACTTGACCGCCGGATGATACGGCTCCTGCAAATACTTTAAAGCTGGAGTCCTTCACAATCTCCGATAAATCTGTTAATTCCAAGCCAAAACGAGTATCAGGCTTATCAGAGCCAAAGCGATCCATCGCCTCCTGATACGTCATCCGATGGAATGGAAGTTGGATATCTAGCCCCTTTACTTCCTTCATGACCTTTTTCATCATGTTTTCCATTAGGCCAATTATTTCATCCTGGCTCATAAAGCTCATTTCCATATCGACCTGCGTAAATTCAGGCTGACGGTCCGCACGCAAATCCTCATCACGGAAACAGCGGGCAATTTGATAATATCTTTCTAAGCCGCCAACCATTAACAGCTGTTTAAAAATTTGCGGAGATTGCGGCAATGCATAGAACTCACCTGGATGTACACGGCTTGGAACTAAATAGTCACGGGCACCTTCTGGCGTACTTTTCGTTAAAATCGGTGTTTCGATATCAAGGAAGCCTTCACCGTCTAGAAAATCCCTCATCGCTTTCGTAACTTGATAACGCATTTTTAAAGTTTCGAACATAGCCGGCCTTCTCAAATCAAGGTACCGATATTTTAAACGAACATCCTCGGAAACATCTGTTTTATCATCAACCATGAATGGGGGAGTTTTAGCTTCATTTAAGATCGAAATCTTTTTAACTAGTACTTCAATACGACCAGTCGCAATATTTTCATTGATTGTGCCTTCTCCGCGAGCGATGACTTCTCCTTCTATATCAAGCACATATTCATTTCTTACTTTTTCCGCGATAGCAAGTGCCTCTTGTGAAACCTCCGGGTTAAAAACAATTTGGATAATGCCAGTACGGTCGCGCAAATCGATGAAGATTAATCCTCCTAAATCACGGCGCTTTTGTACCCAACCTTTTAATATAACCTTTTCGCCAATGGCGGCTTCTGTCACTTCTCCGCAGTAGTACGTTCTCCCAAACATTCTTTATTCCTCCTATTTTCTAGCTAGCTCTGTGAATTTTTCCACAAATGTATCCAGTTCCATTTCTGTCTGGTCACCAGTTTCCATAGATTTTAGGGTGATTTTATTAGCTTTCAGTTCGTCCTCCCCTAAAATTGCCACATATTTGGCATTGGATCTGTCCGCCGCTTTAAACTGTGTTTTTATTTTTCTATTTAAATAATCTCTCTCTGCTGAAAAGCCAGCAAGGCGAAGCCTATGCAGTAATCCAACTGTATAGTCCTTTGCTTCTTCTCCTAGCGAAACTAGATAGCAATCAATTTCCTCTTTAATAGGCAGCTTAATTTGTTCAGCCTCTAGGGCAGCGATAAAACGCTCAATGCTCATCGCAAAACCGATTCCCGGCGCCTCAGGACCACCAATTTCTTCGGTCAGGCCATTATACCTTCCACCTCCACAAAGTGTCGTGATGGCTCCAAACCCTTCTGCATTGCTCATTATTTCAAAGGCTGTATGGTTATAGTAATCAAGTCCACGAACTAGATTTGGGTCAACTTCAAAAGCTATATCTAGGTCAGTTAAGTACTGCTGTACTTTATCAAAATAATTCTTGGATTCGTCATTTAAGTAATCGATAATTGATGGAGCTGCTTTCATTAGCTCATGGTCTCTATCTTGTTTACAGTCAAGAATTCGCATTGGATTTTTCTCTAGTCTGCTCCGGCAATCTGAACAAAACTCGCTAATTCTTGGTTTAAAGTGGTTTATTAAAGCTTCACGATGTGCAGTTCGGCTTTCTTTATCACCAAGACTATTAATAATGAGCTTTATCTTTTCCAATCCAAGTTCTTTATAAAGGGACATAGCTAAGGCGATAACCTCTGCATCTATTGCAGGGTCATTGCTTCCAATGGCCTCAATGCCAAATTGAACAAATTGGCGGTACCGTCCTGCCTGTGGGCGCTCATAGCGGAACATAGGCCCCATATAATAAAGCTTTACAGGCTGAGTTGCGTCCCCAAACATTTTATTTTCAACAAAGGAACGAACCACTGCTGCAGTTCCTTCTGGTCTAAGTGTTAAGCTGCGTTCTCCGCGGTCTTCAAACGTGTACATTTCCTTTTGAACAATATCGGTTGTATCCCCAACACTGCGCAAAAATAACTCTGTATGCTCAAATATCGGGGTTCTGATTTCGCGATATTGAAACTTCTCACAAAGTTCTCTAGCTTTTTCCTCAATTAACTGCCATTTTTCGATTTCACCTGGGAGAATATCTTGCGTTCCCCGCGGTATTTGGATTGATGTCATGTCTTAATCCTCCTTATTCCAAAGATAAGTAGTTTTTTCTAAAAAAAATAAAAAAGCCCCCGCCTCCTTGTATACAATACAAGGGACGAGAGCTTATAATTTCCCGTGGTGCCACCCTAATTGAAGACGTCTTAAAAAAACGTGCTTCCTCTTTTACAGTTAACGCCTGTGAACGTTCAACTCCTAATAAAGGGATTGCCTCTTTCAGAGAGAAACCTACGAAGTGTTCTTTCATTAAATCATCATGCAGAAATGCTTTCAGCCTATGACATTTCTTCTCTTTTCATGTGGAGCTTAACTACTATTCTTCATCAACAGTTTTTATTCATATATCCTAATATTTATATAATCATACGTATCATAAATAATAATGTCAATAGTGTTCCTTAAGATCTTTCTAAATGTTTCTTTAACTTACGTACATCTTTTACAGAAAGTCCAAATTCTGAAGCCAATTCTACCATATTGGAGCTTTGCTCTTTTTGAATAAAGTCATGAAAGTCTACACCGAAAAGCTGATTTTCCCCTAACTGGGCAGACATACCCTTTTCACCAAACCTCATTTTTATCACCCTTATACGATTAGTCCTCCTTATTCTCTCCATAATCATTAAAAATGTTTCCAATTTGCAAAAATAAAAAGCAAGAATTTTATGAGAGGAAATTCGCATTAGGGAGCGAATTAGTAATGGGGACTAAAAAAGACATTACATTGGGAACAATTTGAAGCCGCAGTTCCTAATGAAATCTGATCTATTTAACAAGTAACGATGAAATTTACTTGACTGTGCCCCGTATTTTTGTTTTTCTTGAAGATGAAGAATCTGCCAGATTTATGAATAAAAGTGTTTGATTTAATGAAAGGAGGCTGCTGATGCTCAGAAAGAAACATATTTTATCGTTGCTCTGCCTGATTCTTTTCATAGGATTGGCAACTCCCCAGTCTGTGGCCGTAGCAGCTGGACAGTTAGTCAAGGTTGGAACTGACAATCTAAACATTAGGAAAGGACCTGGACTAAGCTATCCTATTGTTGCAAAAGCGAAAAAAGGTGAGCAGTATTCATTGCTTTCCGAGAATAAGGATTGGATTGAAATCCAGGTAGGTAACGGCGTTAAAGGCTGGGTAGCAAATTGGCTTGTTACAAAGGTTAACAATACCCCAAGCAATATTTCTTCGGAAATTCTTGAAAAGAACAAGACAGCGATTATTTCCTCTGATGGCCTGCGAATCAGAAAAGGCCCAGGGACAAGCTTTCCAGTGATTGGAACGGTTAATAAAGGAGAAGCATACACAGTTCAGAGTAAAGAAGGGAGTTGGGTAAATCTTCAAACTCCTTTTGGCAATGGCTGGGTCTCCAGTGACTTTATCCAAATCCAATCTAGCAGTAATGGTACTAGTGTAGAAGGAAAATTGAATGGCAGAATAACCGTGAATTCCTTAAATGTCAGGAGCTCACCTTCACTTAATAGTTCAATTATTGGAAAATTAAGTTCAGGAGACAATGTAAAGATATTATCTCAAACAAGTGAATGGACCGAAATCTCCTTTTCTGGGACGAAGGCATGGGTAAGCAGCCAATATATTCAACTGGACAAAGCCACTGCCACTAGCCCGGCTCCCGAAAAACAGCAAAATGAAGCGGTAAGCTCAGGTAAAACTGGCAAGGTAACGGCAACATCGTTAATTGTTAGAGATACTGCCTCTTTAAGCGGGAAGGCAATCGGCTCTGTAAAACAAAACCAAAGCTATCAAATTATCGAGGAAGCCAATAATTGGGCAAAAATCGAGTATAAAAAGGGATTATTTGGCTGGGTGGCTAGCTGGTATTTGGACAAGTCAGAACCTGCTCTGCCTACTAAAAATGAGCAAAAAGTGAAGGATAGCTCACTTTCAATTATCCATGATGGATCTAACATTAGAAAAAATCCAAACACTCAATCGGAAGTCGTACATAGGGCCAATCAAGGAGATATATTTGATATTGTGAGTATCCATAATGATTGGTATGAAATCCGTCTCCCTAATGGGGAAAGCGGATACATTGCCGGATGGATTGTTTCAGTAAATGGCTCAGTACCGATAATAGAGAAACCAGGATCAGAATTACACTTGAAGAATAAAAAAATTGTGATTGATCCTGGCCATGGTGGAAGAGACAATGGAACAACAGGAGCAAGAGGGACGCTTGAAAAATCATTAACGTTGCAAACAGCTCAAAGCTTATATGAAAAATTGACAGCTACAGGGGCTATTGTCATTTTGACTCGGAATAATGATACATATATCCCATTATCATCACGGGTGTATACATCACATTATCATAATGCTGATGCTTTTATCAGTATTCATTATGATAGTATGTTAGACCGGAGTGTTCATGGAATGACCACTTATTATTATCATTCCTATCAAAAGAATTTAGCTGCTAATGTTCACTCCTCTATTGCGTCTAAAACAAATCTTAAGGACCGCGGCTATCGTTTCGGTGATTATTATGTGTTAAGAGAGAATAAGCGCAATGCTATACTGTTAGAACTAGGTTACCTTAGCAACCCAACCGAAGAAATACTTGTATCTTCCAGTCAATTTCAAGATACAGTGACGACCGGAATTTACCAGGGACTAGCTAGATTTTTTAAAGATAACTAGGTTTTTATTGACAAAAGGTCAGACTAATTCATACATAAGTATGAACTGTCTGACCTTTTTCATTGACTTGCACAGGATGTGCTGACATCGGCGTTCGCCACAGGACGTGGCGGCCTTTAGTCGATGTTCCTTTGCTAGCTCCTACCCTATTCTCATTTGCTATCAACAATAAGTGTGACTGGGCCATCATTGATTAATTCCACATCCATCATGGCGCCAAATTCACCTGTTGCAACCTTTAAGCCTTTTTCCCGAAGATAGGCATTAAAGAATTCATATATATTCAAGGCGTGTTCTGGTCTGGACGCGTCCATAAAGTTAGGCCTGCGCCCTTTTCGGCAATCACCATATAAGGTGAATTGGGAAACTGATAAAATTTCTCCGCCTTTATCTAAAATCGATAAATTCATTTTTCCGCTTTCGTCTTCAAAAACACGCAGATTGGCAATTTTATCAGCTAAAAAGGCAGCATCCTTCTCAACATCGTCATGGGTTACACCCACTAAGAGGACAAAGCCTTTTGGAATACTCCCAATTATTTCACCATTTACCTTAACGCTTGCTTCCTTGCTTCGCTGTACTACAACTCGCATAACAAATACTCCTTAATTCATGATCCTGCGAACCGCATAAACATCAGGAATTTGTTTAATACGTTCAACAACCTTCTGTAAGTGGTTAACATTTTGAATAGCAATCGTCATATTAATTGTTGCCGCTTTATTTCGGTCAGATCGGCCTGATACAGCTGAAATATTTGTTTTTGATTCATTCACAGCCTGCAATACTTCATTTAGTAACCCTCGCCTGTCAAAGCCGGTAATTTCGATTTCAACACTGTATTCCTTCCGGTCATTTAAGTCTGTTTCCCATTCAACTGGAATAAGTCTTTCTTTTGCTTCATCATTGACGATATTGGTGCAATCAGCCCTGTGTACAGAAACTCCGCGTCCTTTCGTGATAAAGCCCACAATTTCATCTCCTGGTACTGGGTTACAACATCGTGAAAGCCGAATGAGCAAATTATCAATACCGGAAACACGAACGCCAGATTCACGTTTTTTAGTAGACGGGAATGATCTTAACTCGGAAACAGCATTTGTAATATCAGCCTCTTGTTCCTTATCACGCTTTCTGCGAAGCTTTTCCGTTAATCGGTTAGCCACTTGAAGAGCCGTTACACCGTTATAGCCTACGGCCGCGTACATGTCTTCCTCATTCATGAAATTAAACTTTTCTGCTACACGTTTAATATTTTCAGCTGTAAGAATTTCTTTCAGATCGAAATCCATATTGCGGATTTCTTTTTCAATTTGCTCTTTGCCCTTTTCAACATTCTCGTCTCTTCTTTGTTTCTTAAAGAATTGACGAATTTTATTTTTGGCTTGTGAGGTTTGAGCTAGTTTTAGCCAATCCTTGCTTGGGCCATATGAGTGCTTGGAGGTTAAAATTTCAATGATATCGCCGGTTTTCAGCTTATAATCGAGTGTCACCATTTTCCCGCTTATTTTCGCACCAATTGTTTTATTCCCAATCTCGGAGTGAATTCGGTACGCAAAGTCAATGGGAACAGAACCAGACGGAAGCTCGATAACATCACCCTTTGGCGTAAAAACGAACACCATATCAGAAAATAAATCAATTTTTAAAGATTCCATAAATTCTTCTGCGTCATTAGAGCTGTCTTGAAACTCTAGAATTTCACGGAACCATGTTAGCTTGTCTTCAATTGACAATCTATCATTGACCTTTTTTCCTTCCTTATACGCCCAGTGAGCGGCAATCCCGAATTCAGAGATTCGGTGCATTTCGAATGTACGAATTTGCACTTCTAATGGATCACCTTTTGGACCGATGACTGTCGTATGAAGGGATTGGTACATGTTTTGCTTTGGCATGGCAATATAATCTTTAAAGCGGCCAGGCATCGGCTTCCAGCATGTGTGGATAATACCGAGCACAGCATAGCAATCTTTAATACTATTCACAACAATTCTGACAGCAAGCAAATCATAAATTTCGTTAAATTGTTTGTTTTGCAAAGCCATTTTACGATAAATGCTATAAATATGCTTAGGTCTGCCAGAAATATCTGATCGAATGGATACTTCATTCATTCGGCTGCGCATTTCTTCGATAACATCTTCGAGGTATTGCTCCCGCTCAGCCCGTTTCTTCTTCATAAGATTCACAATTCGATAATATTGCTGTGGATTTAAATATCTTAGAGCAGTGTCCTCAAGCTCCCATTTAATTTTTGAAATTCCCAGACGATGGGCAAGAGGGGCAAAAATTTCTAATGTTTCATTAGATATTCGGCGCTGCTTTTCAGCAGGTAAATGCTTAAGTGTACGCATATTATGAAGTCTATCTGCCAGCTTTATTAAAATGACACGAATATCCTGTGCCATTGCCACAAACATTTTCCGATGGTTTTCTGCCTGCTGCTCTTCTTTCGATTTATATTTAATTTTCCCAAGCTTTGTTACACCGTCAACAAGCATGGCCACTTCCTCATTAAAGGCTGCCTTAATGTCAGCTAGTGTAACATCTGTATCCTCTACAACATCATGAAGAAAACCGGCTGCAACCGTAGATGGATCCATTTCTAAATCGGCCAAAATGCCTGCTACTTGAATGGGATGGATGATATAAGGCTCACCCGATTTTCTATATTGTTCACGATGGGCATGTCTTGCATATTCATATGCCTTTTCAACGAGTGCCACATGCTCATCATTTAAATATACTTTCGTTCTGTCGATGACTTGTTCAGCGGTCAGAACATGATCGTTCGCCATGGGATCACCTTTTATTATTAATTTTCATTTGTCGATTTGTCATTTTCCGTTTAAAACTGTCATAACAAAATTAGAATGATTGCTACTATTATCGAAAAAAAAAGTGAATATGTAAAGGGATACCGATTATTTTCCTGAAAAATAAAAAATTTGTCGAATTTTGTTATTTTTCCCGTAGCTAAAAACCTGACTATTTATAAGCATATTTGATCGCTCATAATAAAAAGAGCGCCATCGATCAGCGCTCCCGTCTAAATTAATATTCCATTAAAGTTAAAATATCATATTTTCCAAGCTTATCTCGCCCATTTAAATATGACAATTCAATTAAGAAAGCTATTCCAGCTACAATTCCGCCAAGCTGCTCCACTAATTTAATAGTCGCTTCAATTGTTCCGCCAGTTGCAAGTAAGTCATCTGTAATTAGAACTCTTTGGCCTGGCTTGATGGCATCTTTATGGATGGTCAGAACATCCTTCCCATATTCTAAGCCATATTCCACCTTAATCGTCTCACGAGGAAGCTTCCCTTCCTTCCTAACCGGAGCAAAACCGACTCCAAGTGAATAAGCAACAGGGCAGCCGATAATAAATCCACGCGCCTCTGGACCTACGACTAAATCAATTTGCTTTTTTTGTGCATATTCGACGATTTTGTCTGTGGCATATTTATAGGCTTCACCATTATCCATTAATGTCGTAATATCCTTAAATTGAATACCTGGCTTAGGCCAGTCCTGGACGATTGTAATATACTGTTTTAAGTCCATTCTTTTACTTCCTCCTCAATTTTCACAGAACCTTGAATGACTGAATCGAAATAGCTTTTTAACTGCTGATAAGTTGAATATAGCAATTCACTTTCGATCGCGTACTGTTTACGTCTCTGCTCATAAATGTGCGAATCAGTTAAATCACGTTTTTGCGAAGTCGTATTAACGGAAATGTTTCCATTGTTTATTTTAACAAAATCTAATTCTAAAAACACTTGTGACATGAAGTCAATTGATTCTTTGCTCCATCCTTTATGCTTAGCAATATTGTCCCGATACTCCTGAAGGCTGAATGGACCCTTTTTCAATATTAAGGCATAGAACCATTTAAAATGATCCCTTTTCGGAAGTGTGCTAAAAAAGGCACTCTCTTCTTTATAGAAATGAGCATATACCCTTGAAGGATTTTTCCCAGAAAATAATTTGGACAGAAAATCCTTTGAGGGTGGAAGGTCCGTTAGAATTACATTTTCTTGATTAATATTTAATGCCGCTGCTTCATCATATGAACTTACTGTTATCATATTCTCATTGATATATGTTGGAAACTTCATAGCATTTTCTTTATTAAAAACAATCCATTTAGATTGCTCTTTAGGAATCAAATCTATTAATTGTTCAAACCGTTTAATTCCCCTAATGTCAAATAGCTGCCAATCTTGAATGGCGGCATCCTGAAGGAAAATTTGCGGCTTTCGTATATTATTCCACTCATTGATCGAAAGCTCCCCAATAACGGAAATTTTAGAATAAGGAGAAATATGCTCATATAATTCTCCCAGCCCGAATCCAACGCCATCAAGTGTACTGCCTTCACTCTCAATTGTTATTTTTAAATGATTCTGATCTGAGCCGATCTTTCTCATATTTGAAATGCTAGCGTCCTTAATTAAGATCTTTGGCTTCGGATTATCCATGCCAAATGGAGCTAACATTTGCATTTCCTCTAAAGCAGTCAAATGAATCTCTGACATATTTACTGTCCCATCCAACGTAGTAACTGGAATAAAGTCCTCATCTGTTAATTGTTCCTTTGCTGCTAAATTGAGTCTTTTCCTAAGCTCATCAACATGATCCAATTTCAATGTCATACCCGCAGCCATCGGATGCCCGCCGAAATGAGGTAAAATATCTCGGCATTCAGATAGGTTTTTAAATAAATCAAATCCAAAAATACTTCGAGCAGAGCCTTTTGCTATGCCCTTTTCTCTATCAAAGCTTAAACAAATGACTGGACGGTAGAATCTTTCTACCAGCTTTGAAGCGACAATTCCGACTACACCTGCATTCCAGCCCTCTTCACCAATGACAAGCACTGCATTTTCATCAATTGGGTAATTTTCTTCAACTAGCCGTATTGCTTCTTCAGAAATTTTGCTAACAAGTGCTTGCCTTTCCTTGTTCATTTGTTCTATTTCCTCAGCTATCGCTTCAGCTTCAAAAATATCCTCAGTTAGCAGTAAATCAACAGCTGGGTCTGCGCTATCCAATCTCCCAGCAGCATTTAATCGTGGCGCGATCAGGAACCCTACCGTTTCTTCTGTTACAGAGCCTGGGTCTACCTTGTTTTGTTTTAATAAGGCTGTTAAACCAACATTATTAGTAGACCTAAGCCTGTTCAAGCCTCGTTTTACAATTAAGCGATTCTCTCCTTTTAAGGAGACTAAATCTGCAATTGTTCCGATAGCCGCTATTTCCAGCAGATGTTCCGGCAGTTTCCCGTACAGTGCATGAGCTAATTTAAATGCAACCCCAACACCTGCAAGCTCACGAAATGGATAGTGGCTCCCTTCAATCTTTGGGTGGATGATAGCCAATGCTTTAGGCAATTCTGCCCCTGGTTCATGGTGATCTGTAATAATTAAATCCAGTCCAAACTCAGCAGCGGCAGCCGCTTCCTTTACTGCAGCTATTCCCGTATCAACCGTAATAATCAGTTTGATTCCTATTTCCGCGGCATATTGAAAGGCTGGGATGTTTGGTCCGTATCCTTCTGTAAACCGGTTTGGTATGTAGAATTCGACATTGGCGCCTAATTCCCGAAGGACTTTCATCATAACGGTCGTGCTTGTCACACCATCTGCATCATAATCTCCAAAGATTAGTATCGGTTCTTCATTATCTATCGCCTTTTTTATCCGTGATACAGCAATTTCCATATCAGCCAATAAAAAAGGATCATGAAATTCTGAGTTTTGATCAAATAGAAAACTTTGTGCTAATTCTGGTGATTCTATTCCTCTATTTACTAGCAATGAAGCAAGGAGAGGAGTAATATTTAATTGTTGAACGAGAAGGCTTTGCTTTTCTTCATCTGATTTCCGCACAATCCAGCGAGTTTTTGATTGTAACATTTGTTCACCCCTCAACTTTTTAATTATACAAGAGGGCCCTATGTGTTTCAATGCGAAGTCTTGAAAAAAAGAAAAACAGCGAAGCACGCTGTTTAATTTTGATCATCTTCATTATGGGGATTGATATGAACAAACACATTGTGAACATTGTTCATTTTTAATAATTTTTCCTTTACTTCCTTTCCAACCCGGTGACCCTCTTCAACCGTCATTTTTGGATCAACCGAAATTTTCAAATCTATGATCACATAATGTCCATGTTCTCTTGCATGAAGCTGATTAATTTTCTTAACTTCCCGAACACTTTCCACTGCCTCTCTTAATTCAAGTGTATCCTCTTCATGCAGCACATGATCTAGGGTGTTATGAATGGACTCTTTCCCAAGTGACCACGCCATTTGGATGACCATGAGAGAAACGATCACCCCAGCAACAGGATCCGCATATTCCAGCCAATCAATGCCAAGCTTCCCACCGATGATCGCAGCGCCAATACCTGCCAGCGCAGCAAGAGATGAATAAACATCTGAGCGATGCTCATAGGCGTTGACAATTAATGCATCACTATTCAGTTCAACACCCAGCTTGTACTTATAGCGGAACAAAGCTTCCTTAACAATAATCGAGAAAATAACCGCAACAATGGCTATAGTTTTTGGTGCTTCTATTGGTTTAAAAAAAGCTGTAACAGACGACTTGCCAATTTCAAATCCGACAAACAATAGCAAAACAGCAACAATAATGGCAGAGATAGATTCTGCCTTCCCATGCCCATATGGATGATCTTCATCTGGAGGCTGCTTTGCTGCCTTTAAGCCTAAATAGACGGCTAATGATCCAGCAATATCTGAGGCAGAATGAACAGCATCAGCAATTAAGGCACGGCTCCCTGCATAGACGCCGATTCCCCATTTAACAAGTGCAAGGACAATGTTAATCACGATGCCAAGCATGGCTGCAAATTCGGCCTTTTTAAAACGATCCTGATTACCCAATGTGAAACTTCCTTCCTCAAATGAACTTATTGTTAGTTTATCCTATTTTCGATGATTATGAACGAAAATAAAGAAATGCCTCAGAGGACCCTAGGCCCCTGAGGCATTTCTTAATTAAACTTGAGGTTCATCACTTATTTTGCGCTTTTCTTTAACTGTTTTAATGACGCCCTTTTCCTTTAATTCCTTCGCCTTCCAATCAACCCATAGCTGAGCAGCTAGGAAAATGGAAGAGTAGACACCTGCAACAGTTCCAACTAGTAAGGCAATAGAGAAGTTGCGGATTGATTCACTTCCAAAGATGAGCAAGCCAAGGATCGCAATAATAACGGTTAGAACCGTATTAATCGAACGGCCCATAACTTGGCGTAACGCTGTATTCACAACATCGTGAATATCTTCCACTGATTTCAGGCGTTTTTTCTTTTGCATGTTTTCACGCATCCGGTCAAACGTAACGATGGTGTCATTTATGGAATAACCAATAACTGTTAACACAGCAGCAATAAAGGTAATATCCACTTCTAATCGTGTGATGCTAAAGAAAGTAACAATTAAAAATGCATCGTGCAAAAGTGAAACAACTGCTGGAACAGCCATTTTCATCTCAAAGCGAATGGTGACATAAATAATAATCCCTATGGATGCAATCGCTAGTGCGATCATTCCGTTTTTTGCTAATTCTTTACCGACAGTCGGTGAAACGGTGCTGACACTTGGATCTGCTCCAAATTCATTATGGAAGTGTGCCTTTAAGTCAGCAATTTCATCCTTTGTTAGTACCCCTTTTAAACGAGCAACTCCGATTTCTTTGTTATTCCCTGAAATGACAATATCATCAGTCTCAATGTTCATTTTTGCCAATTCTGCTTTAACTTCCGATTTAGTTATAGAATCATTTGATAAAATCTCAATCCTTGTACCACTTGAGAAATCAATCCCTAAATTTAATCCGAATACACTAATGGCAATAATACCTAGAGCCATAAGCACTGCAGATAAGCCATAGAATCTTTTACGATTTTTTACAAAATCAAATTTATCAAACTTGGTTTTTAAATCAAGGGTATCAAGATTTTCCGCGATATCATGGATATCACTTTTCTTCACACCAAACCAGCTTGGCCTTTTATTAAATAAGTTACTGTTTACCCATAAACCAAGGAATAATCTTGATCCATAAACCGCTGTGAGGAAACTGACAAGTATGCTAATGATAAGCATAGTGGCAAACCCTTTAATAGAGCTTGTCCCATAGACGAATAATACGCAAGCAACTAAAATAGTCGTAATATTAGCATCAAAAATCGCCGCAAATGAATTTCGGCTCCCGGCCTGGAATGCTGACTTGACCGTTCTTCCGACTTTCATCTCTTCTCTTATTCTTTCGTACGTTAAAATGTTGGCATCTACTGCCATACCGACTCCCAAAACAAGGGCGGCTATACTTGGCAGTGTCAAAACAGCGTTCATCCAATCAAAAATTAACAAAATTAAATAAATGTATACAGACAATGTAACTGTCGCGATAAATCCAGGGAAGCGATAGTATACAATCATAAACAGATAAATGATAGCAATCCCAATAATTCCGCCAAGCACTGTTTTTTCTAATGCCTGTTCACCGAACTGTGCACCAACAGAGGTTGAGTACACTTCAGTCAGCTTAACAGGTAAAGAACCCGCATTAAGCAGGTCTGCTAAAGTAGTCGCTTCTTCTATTGTAAAGCTTCCGACAATGGAAACTGTGTCTTGGTTGAATACTTGGCTTACTGCAGGAGCTGAAAGATAGCTTGGATTAGGCTTTCCTGCCTCAGCTTGGAATGAATCTTTTCCTTCTTCAAAATCAAGCCAAATAACTAATAAATTATTAGGCTGACCCATATTGACAATTTGCTGAGTTACATCTCTAAATGTACTTGCGCTTTTAAGCTTAATAGACACACTAGGCTGTCCATTTTCGTCAAAGGTCTGCTTAGCTCCATTTTCAGCTAAATCAGATCCGTCCATTAGCTTTACATCATGAATATCACGAAACGATAAATTTGCTTCAGTAGATAATATTTCACGTGCCTTATTTTGATCTGTTACTCCGGCAAGCTGAACACGAATTCGGTTATCTCCTTCAACTTGAATATTCGGTTCACTTACCCCTAATACGTTAACCCGCTTATCCAATGCTTTAGCCGTGCTGGCTAAAACTGTTTTATCAATCTTTTGCCCTTCTTCAATTGGCGTAACTTCATATAATACTTCAAATCCGCCTTGAAGGTCTAATCCTAGCTTAATATCTTTTAAAATGTTATTAGTTGTTGTACCCATTAAACTTCCAATTAATAAAACAATCAGAAAGAAGGCAACAATGCGTCCGCGCTTAACCATTATGAAAATGTCCTCCTTAAATAAAAGCCAAAAAAGGCTTACAGCATCAACATACATAAATATACCTATCTCATCACTTAAATATCGATGATTCGACTAGAATTCCATTTATCATTATGAAACAGTTTGCAAAAGCTGTCAATTATTCGAAAAGCGGAAGCGCCTTCGGAACAATCAAAGAGCAATTGTTCCTGCGATGATTATTCACAGAAGCCTTCCTTTGTGTCCAGGGGCGACAAGCATAAGACGAGCAAGTGAGAAGGTTGTACTTTAACCTTCTTGCTGGATTGGCTTATGACCTCGAGCCCCTAGGCGCTGCAGCTAGACAATTAAAAAATTATTTTAAAAGCTTGCGAAGCTCTTCTTCATCATCAAATGCGAAGTCTGCC
The DNA here is from genome assembly GCF_032341175.1 of Bacillus sp. DTU_2020_1000418_1_SI_GHA_SEK_038. Lineage (NCBI taxonomy): Bacteria > Bacillati > Bacillota > Bacilli > Caryophanales > Bacillaceae > Bacillus > Bacillus sp. DTU_2020_1000418_1_SI_GHA_SEK_038. The sequence continues at coordinate 3,216,901 of NZ_CP135435.1, forward strand.
TCTTTAAAAGCTTCGACCGTAGCATAATTGAAATACTCGCCAACCTTTACGGATAGAATATCTTGAACAATTTCAGAGATCCTCTTATTTTCATCCGCTTTTCGCCACTTCTTTCTCTTTAGAAAATTCCAAAGCTCCTGTTCAGACACTTGTCCATACCCTAATAGAGCAAACTCCTCTTGCTTACTTTGCAGCGCAGGTTTCAATTTATATCGAAGATGATCATATGTATGGCTGATTTCCATAACAGCCGCCTCCTTAATCAAATTAAAGGAATTTTAAACTTGCTTGTCATGCTTTGTCCACTTCTATGCATATAGTTAATTGTATATGATAACACCTATTTTGAGAAGGCAGGGAGCCCAATGTCGAAGTTTTTAAAGGGAACAATGATTTTACTGGCAGCTGGACTTGTTACCCGGGTGCTTGGGTTTATTAACCGGATTGTTATCGCAAGATTTATCGGAGAAGAAGGCGTAGGTTTATATATGATGGCTTTCCCAACCTTAATTCTTGCCGTTACTATAACACAGCTTGGTTTACCTGTAGCCATATCCAAAAATGTGGCGGAGGCAGAGGCTAGAGGGGATAAAGCCAAGGTTAAGAAAATATTAGTTGTATCATTAGCAACTACTATTTCTCTTTCAGCCATTTTTACGCCAGCATTGATTTTCTTAGCTCCTCAACTATCTGAAACGTTATTTACCGATTCACGCACATATCTCCCGTTGTTGGCCATTGCACCAATCGTTCCAATCATTGCCGTCTCTTCAGTCATAAGAGGGTATTTTCAAGGCCGGCAAAATATGAAGCCTGCAGCTATTTCACAAATGCTTGAGCAGATCGTAAGAATTACTTTAATTGCAGCGATGACGAGAGCGTTTCTTCCATATGGGATTGAATATGCTGCGGCCGGTGCCATGCTTGCTTCAGTAATTGGTGAATTAGCTTCACTAATCTATTTACTAACCACCTTTAAAATAAAAAAGAAATTCAGGGTCCGGAAGCATTTCTTTAAATCTGTTAAAACAGGAAAAAGCACCTTTAATGATTTAATGAGCATTGCCCTCCCAACTACAGGAAGCAGAATGATTGGTTCTTTGGCGTGGTTTTTTGAACCTATCGTTGTTTCTCATAGTCTTGCCATTGCAGGGGTGGCTGCTATCGCTGCAACGAAGCAGTATGGGGCGCTCACTGGCTTTGCTTTGCCGCTATTGTTGCTCCCATCATTTATTACTCACTCCCTGTCAACTGCTCTAGTTCCAGCCATTAGTGAAGCCAATTCAAGAAACCAACATCATGTTATCGAATACCGGCTGCAGCAGGCACTTCGCCTAACCTTTTTAACAGGCGGATTGGCAGTTGTTATTTTATTCGTACTTTCAGATGAATTGATGAAGGTCATGTATGGATCAAATAGCGGGGCTCAATTTATCAAGCTGATGGCTCCATTTTTCATTTTTTATTATTATCAGGGTCCGCTTCAGGCCACCCTTCAGGCACTAAATTTAGCAAGGGCAGCGATGATTAATAGCTTAATTGGAGCAATAATCAAAACTGCGGTCATCTTTATCCTCGCTAGTCAGCCTTCATTCGGAATAAACGGCGTAGCAATGGGGATTCTTGTTGGATTCGTGCTTGTGACACTGCTGCACTTCGCAACTGTGTTAAAAGCCATTTCTTTTACATTCTATGTACGCGACTACTTGAAAACCTTTTTAGTCATGGGGCTTTCAGGATGGTGTGGATTTTGGCTGCTGAAGAATTTTAACTCACAATTTTCTCTCGCCATTCAAGTACTTCTCATTACATTCATTATCACGATGATTTATTTAATTCTTACTCTCTTGCTTGGGCTAGTAAAAAAGGATGAAGTAAGCCGTATACCTTGGATTGGCAAATCCTTTTCAAGATTTGTCTTTAAATAGAAAGTAAGAGACCACTTGGCGTCTCTTACTTTTTTTCATCCTTTAAATCAATGTAAAACTGACCATTTTCATAACTGCAAAAGGAGATTTTTTGGATTTCTGTGTATCCCCTTTTTCTGAGCTGCTGACGTAACCAAAAATTTGTCTGATTGATACTTTCTAAACTAGATTCCTGAATGATTCCATCTAGGATCAATGGAACAGTCAAATTTCCTGTTTTCTTTTTTTCCTTTTTTAATACAGATAGTTCTCCTGTTGTTTCCAATACGGCAAATTCTACATCGGTAATATTTCGAATATCCTTCCCTCTTAATTGCAGAAGCAGATCATCAAAGTTATAACGGTGCTTTTTCATCGCTTCCTCATCGATCTTGCCTTTATTAATAATAATGGTTGGCTTTCCATCAACAAGGTCACGAAATTTCTTGCTCTTTAAAGTCAAAAAGCCAAGTGTGATTTGGATACACATTAACACTAACATAGGGAGAACATTTGGCAGGAGAGGGGACGATGGGTTTTCTATTGCCAATACTGCCATTTCAGCCAACATGATCGTCACTACAAAATCTATCATGCTCAGCTGTCCAAGTTCCTTTTTACCCATGATTCTAAATACTGCCAAAATGAGGGCGTACAAAAAAATGGTCCGTAAAATGATCATGGAATAATCCAGCACTTTTCATTCCCCCTTAAATGACATTCTTTTTTATTATGAGCAAGAAATACTTATTCATGTGACAAATCATTTCCAATTTATGCAAAAGCATTTTCTTAATTAAGAATTCGATTCTATTTTTTCTCTGAGTGAATATGCTTGTACTAGCAGTATTCTTGTACCAATCTGCGAATTAAATAAAAAAGAAGGGAGAGGGGCAATATAGAAGAATCAAGAAATTTCGGCGGTGCTATCCTTTATGGAATTATTGCAGTTTTTTTGCTTGCCATTTTTAGCAGCGTATTATTCTCACTATTATTAAGATTTTCATCTCTTCAGGAGTCATCATTACAATTTGTGATTACGGCAATTTCCTTCGTTTCTCTGTTTATTGGAGGATTCATTTCAGGAGGCAAAGGTAAGCAAAAAGGCTGGCTGTTAGGGGGATTAACAGGGCTTATTTATTCCATCATCATTTTTCTCTTTCAGTATTTAGGACTTGACAGTGTTTTTGATATCGAGCAAATTATTTATCATACATGTTACATGCTGACAGCGATGATGGGCGGCATATTGGGTGTTAATATGTCAAATAAGACTACGAGAAATGCGTAATAAAAAAAGAAGCGGAATAATAAAATCCCGCTTCTTTTTTATTAAGATTTTGCCAGCATGTCTCCGCCAGCTGATTCTGTTACTTCGCGAATCGCAGCACGATCGTATGTAAGACGGCTTCCGTCACCACATTTAATGACTACTTTTCCTTCATCAATTGCATCGACAAAGCCATGTAGACCCCCGATTGTTACAATCTTATCTCCCTTTTTCAGGCCGCTTTGCATTGTTTGAACCGCCTTTTGGCGCTTCTGCTGCGGACGAATAAGCAAGAAATAAAATAAAACAAACATTAACAATAATGGTCCAACAGTACCTAACATTTCCATCTAAATTCCCTCCTTCCTATAAAAGAATATTTTCCCCAAAAAGTCATGGTTTGTCCATCTTTTTGAATATACAAATTAGAAATTTTTCGCATTTGGCTTATTAAAACCGTATTTTTCGAAAAACTCTTCTCTAAAGTCACCAAGTCGATCTTCTCTGATCGCTTGTCTGACCCCTTCCATCAATTTTAGCAGAAAATATAGATTATGGTAAGTTGTAAGTCGAATTCCGAAAGTTTCATCACAGCGAATTAAATGCCGGATATAGGCACGGCTGTAATTTCGGCATGTATAGCAATCGCAATGCTCATCTATTGGACCGTAATCTCTTGCAAATTTTGCGTTTTTAACAACTAAACGCCCTTCACTCGTCATCAAGGTGCCGTTTCTCGCTATCCTAGTTGGAAGCACACAATCAAACATGTCGATGCCGCGAATGGCGCCATCAATTAATGAGTCTGGTGACCCTACCCCCATTAAATATCTTGGCTTATCAGATGGGAGCAATGGAGTTGTAAATTCAAGCACGCGATTCATTATATCCTTTGGCTCACCAACTGATAATCCACCAACAGCATAGCCTGGGAAATCAAGTGAAACTAAGTCCTTTGCACTTTGCTTCCTCAGTTCTTCATATTCACCGCCTTGAACAATACCGAAAAGGCCTTGGTCACTTGGTCGTTTATGCGCCTGTAAGCAGCGCTCAGCCCACCTAGAAGTTCTTTCTACTGACTTCTTCATGTATTCGAAAGTAGCCGGGAATGGGGGACATTCGTCAAAAGCCATCATAATGTCTGAGCCTAGTGAATTTTGGATCTCCATTGCTTTTTCCGGTGATAAAAAGAGCTTATCTCCATTTAAATGATTGCGAAAATGGACCCCTTCCTCTTCAATCTTTCGGAATTCGCTTAGGCTAAATACTTGGAAACCGCCTGAATCGGTTAAAATAGCTCGGTCCCAGTTCATAAATTTATGCAGTCCGCCAGCTTCCTCCACGATCTCCTGACCCGGACGAAGCCATAGGTGGTATGTATTACTTAAGATAATTCCCGCTCCCATTTCTTTTAAGTCTTCTGGGGACATTGTCTTTACGGTTGCAAGCGTACCAACGGGCATGAAGACAGGGGTTTCAAAGGAGCCATGCGGCGTATGAACCCGTCCAAGACGCGCACCCGTTTGTTTACATGTTTTAATTAATTCATAACGAATTGCTGTCAATTCAGTTTTCTCCTTCCATGATTAAACCATTTTGGTACAACCACTTTTTCATAGAATTAGCATGGCGTCTCCAAAGCTGAAGAATCGATATTTTTCCTCCACAGCTTTATGGTAGGCATGCAATACATTTTCTCTGCCAGCTAGGGCACTAACTAGCATGATAAGCGTAGATTTAGGCAAATGAAAGTTTGTAATCATCCCGTCAATTCCCTTAAATTCATAGCCTGGATAAATAAATATATCTGTCCAGCCGCTCCCCTCTTCAAAACGGCCATTATGTTTTGAAGCAATTGTTTCAAGAGTTCTTGTAGAGGTTGTCCCGACTGTAATAATTCTGCCGCCGTTTTCACGAACCTTATTTAAGAGATTCGCCGTTCCCTCTGTTACTTGATAAAGCTCTGCATGCATATCATGCTCGCCAATTTCCTCAACACTGACGGGCCTAAAGGTGCCAAGACCAACATGGAGAGTAATAAAAGCAATATGTACACCGATGTTTTTTATTTCCTCTAATAATTCCTCTGTAAAATGCAGCCCTGCAGTAGGTGCTGCTGCAGATCCTCTTTCACGTGCAAAAACGGTCTGATACCGTTCCCGATCCTCTAATTGCTCCTTTATGTACGGAGGAAGCGGCATCTCGCCTAATTGATCGAGCACCTCATAGAAAATGCCTTCATAATGGAATTCAAGGGTTCTACCTCCATGATCAGAACTTCCAACACAAACAGCCGAGAGAAGTCCATTTCCAAATTCAATTCTTGTTCCCTCTTTGATTCGTTTTGCAGGCTTAACAAGCGTTTCCCATACATCGCCATCCTGCTGTTTCAATAGAAGTACCTCAATTTTTGCACCAGTTCCCTCTTTTTCACCTAAAAGTCTTGCTGGGAGGACCCTTGTATCATTTAGGACAAGACAGTCCCCGGCTTTTAGATACTCTTTTAAATGTTTAAATGTATCATGTGTGAGAACACCTGTCGATTTATCAAGCACCATTAATCTGCTGCTTGTCCTCTCGATAAGAGGAGTCTGTGCAATAAGTTCCTCAGGTAAATGAAAATCAAATAAGTCTACCTTCATGCTGACACCAACTTTAATATTATTCTGCTTTTCTCTGGGACAAGTGACAGGGTCACTGTCCTCCTATGTGGGATAAGGGAACAGTTCCCCATGTCCAGCTTAATCTCCAGGCACCTCCATTTGTAAATGCCGATAAACTAAGTCTGTGACGATCCGTCCTCGCGGTGTCCGCTGCAGAAACCCAATTTGCAATAAGTATGGTTCATATACATCTTCGATTGTAAGTGATTCCTCACCGATCGTTGCAGCAATCGTTTCTAATCCAACAGGGCCTCCACGGAACTTTTCAATAATCCCTCTTAATAATTTATGGTCAATATGATCAAGACCTAAACGGTCAACCTGAAGAAGCTCCAAAGCTTCATTCGCTTGGGCCTCATCAATCACGCCGTTCCCTTTAACTTGGGCAAAATCCCTCACCCTTCTTAACAGTCTGTTGGCAATTCGTGGAGTACCTCTGGATCTCCTCGCAATTTCCGCTGCTGCTAAAGGATCAATCTCTGTATCTAAGACTTCCGCTGTCCTAGTGACAATCTCCCGAAGCTGGTCTTCATTATAGTATTCCAATCTGCTAAGCACCCCGAAGCGGTCCCGCAAAGGTGCTGAAATAGAACCCGCCCTTGTTGTAGCACCCACTAAAGTAAAAGGAGGAAGATCAAGCCTAACAGATCTTGCACTTGGACCCTTTCCAATAACAATATCGAGGCAGAAGTCCTCCATTGCAGGGTATAATACCTCTTCAATCGTCCTTGGCAACCGGTGAATTTCGTCAATAAATAACACATCCCCAGGCTCAAGTGCTGTAAGAATGGCGGCTAGATCTCCTGGCCTTTCTATAGCCGGTCCAGCTGTCGTGCGGATATTCACACCCATTTCATTAGCAATAATGGAGGCCAGGGTCGTTTTCCCAAGGCCTGGCGGACCATAAAGTAAAACATGGTCAAGAGTTTCCTGCCTGAGCTTAGCAGCTTTGATGAAAATCTCTAGGTTTTCCTTTACCTTATCCTGACCGATATATTGCTTTAAATTCTGGGGACGCAAGCTTTGTTCAAATGAAAGATCCTGCAAATCAGCCTCACTTGATATTATACGTTCTTCCATATCATCACCACAATTTCACTCAATTAATTACTAAGCTATTATTTTAACAGCCTTTGCAGCGCCATTTTTATGTATTGGTCTGTTGTTAGTTTTTCTTTTTTTAATTCAGGAGATATTTTGTTAATCTCCTTTTCCGAATATCCAAGTGCCTTTAATGCAAGGATTGCTTCATCAAACTCTGGGAAATGCTCGTTCATTGCAGTATGTAATTTCTCCTGTGAAAATAAATCTGGAAAAAAGTCAGGTACAATATTTTGCAATTTCCCTTTAAGATCCAGGATCATTTGTCTTGCTGTTTTTTTACCGACTCCCGGGAATTTCACAAGGAATGCTTCATCCTCATTTTCAATTGCCTGAACAACTTGTTCCGGTTCCCCAGATGCTAGAATAGCCAAAGCACCCTTTGGTCCAATTCCTGTAACATCTAATAGTTTAATAAACAGCGTTTTCTCTTCTCTCGAATGAAAACCGTATAATGCAATGACATCCTGTCTTACATGATGGTAAGTGAATACCTTAGCCTCCTGTCCTAAATCCTTTGAAAAACTAAATGGATTTGGGGTAGAGATTTGGTAACCTATCCCGTTATTCTCGATGACAACAAACTCGGGTCCAATATAGTCAACCCGCCCTTTAATAAATTCATACAATGCCTTTCGCTCCTCTGTTTTGCTGTACATCATTGTATCATACTTTACATATATTCGTAGAGGAAATGACGGCAAAAGCCCAAGGCCCAAACATGTAAATTGTCTTCCACAAAAAAAGTGACAGCCACTAAAAAAGCAGCTGTCACTGTCTATTTAATTCGCTTGTTTTTCTACTTTGGAGTAAAATTTAAAGGTTTCCAGCACTTCAACAAACTGTTCCTTCGTTTTTATCGGGATTCCTTTTTTTAATTCCTCACACTTTTTACTTTCAAGCCTGCCTAAGTCGATCTGAAAAAAGGACTGGATGATATTTGACTTATGCGGCCTTCCATTAAAGATCGTTAAAACCCCTTTATCTGTAATGCCAAAATATCCGTTCGCTTTCAGTAATGGAGAAATGTCATCTATATACTTGCGAAAAATCATCTTCTCTTCTTCCATATCTATAAGCTGCCATTCGTCATATTTTGCCCAAAATTCTTCCATGGACCAAATTGTTTCAGTAAGTAATTCCTGGCTTGCCTCTCCATCCAAATACATACGCTCTAACACGACCGTTATATGCAGTGGTTCATCCAAAGTTGCAAAGTTGTTATTCTCCCTATTATCCTCTGCTAAACCATTAATAGGGGCATACTGAAACAAAATTAGAGTAGCAAAGCAAAGGGCTATGGACCAATTGGTTCTCATATTTGATCACCTCATTTTAAATACGGTGCCTAGATTTTTATTTTGTACCATTAATATTGTGACCATATTTTTCTACCTTATCCGGTTATATTTGACAATTTTTTTTAATAAACAGTGAATTATTCATAACCAAAGAATATAAGAAAAAAACTAAATATTTTAACTATGATTAGCATGAAAGAAGCTCTATAATGAGGAAAAGTTATATTTACTAGGGGGATCATATATTTTGTTAAGTAGAGATATTCCTATGAGGGAAAAAAGCATTGTTTTTATTGGATTTATGGGAGTAGGAAAAACCACGATCGGAAATCTAGTTGCCGAAAGGCTTGGACGGAAATTTATTGATACAGATGAAGAAATAGAAAAAGAATTTCAAATGCCTATTTCCCAGGTTTTTAGTCAGCTTGGTGAGAAGCAGTTTAGAGAGAAGGAAAAAACTCTCATTACAAAATTGAGCCAAGAAGGGTCACAAATCTTATCTCTTGGGGGAGGCGCTTTTCTTCAGGAAGAGATTAGAGAAGCCTGTTTAGCGAATTGTATTGTTATTTATATTCATTTGCCTTGGGAAAGCTGGAAGGAAAGAATTCCTTTAATTATTGATAGCCGGCCTGTACTACAAGGTAAAACATTAGAAGAAATCCAAGAGCTTTTTCAAAAAAGACAAGAAATTTATTCACATTACCATTACAAGTTTGAAACTGAAAATCTAGAGGCAGAAGATGTTTCTGACCGAATTGTAAAAGTATTACTTAATAACAAAGGATTAGCGGTTAAGAATATTGTGATTGGCGATGGCCGTCCGAAAATATGCGTCCCAATTATCGGAGAAACAATAAGTCAAATCAAAGAAGAGGCAGAGTTTTTAAAAACAATCCATGCAGATTTAGTAGAATGGCGAGCCGACTTTTTCGAAAATGTTGAGGACATAAACCAAGTTAAATTGGCTTTAGAAGTAATTCATGGAGAATTAGCTTCCATCCCAATTATTTTTACTTTTAGGAGTGCAAAGGAAGGAGGCGAAAAAGACATTAGCCTTGACTACTATACAGAATTAAATAAAGCAGTCATCAAAACAGGCTTAGTGGATATTATTGATGTAGAGTTGTTCAGTGATGAGGATCTCGTTAAAGAGGTTGTTCATACCGCACACACTAATCATGTTTTCGTCATCATTTCTAATCATGACTTTGAAAAAACTCCTCCTAAGGATGAAATAATTAAACGCCTCCGTAAAGCGCAGGAGCTTGGCGGTGATCTTCCCAAAATCGCTGTCATGCCTACAACTGCAGCTGATGTTTTAACATTATTAGAAGCCACACTTACAATGAATGAACATTATGCTGACCGTCCTATCATTACGATGTCGATGGCAGATAAAGGGATAATAAGCCGTTTATCAGGAGGAATTTTTGGTTCCAGCATAACATTCGGTTCTGCGAAAAAAGCATCTGCACCCGGACAAATAGCTGCTGCCGAATTACGGGGGATTTTAAACCTTCTTTACTGGAATAAGTAAAGTTAGGAGCAAAGCTTTGCTTTGCTCCTAATTTCAAATCACAATGGTTTCTGGACAGATTACTGCAATTTCACATAAACCTGTCCAAAATACTAAGGTTTTTGGACGGATTTCAGCGTTTTCGCAAAAACCTGTCCAAATAACCGAATTTTCATCGTTTTTTCAGCGCATTAAAGATGTTTTGAGTATCTAAATTAATTTGATCCCTTGGACCGCCTTGCCGCAGGTCATTGTCGATGACTTTTATATGATTAAAGGTCGATGGGTCTGTTGCAATATAGGCAGTTTTTCCATTTAAATATGGACTAACTGCTTGGCGGATTTTTGCTATTGTTTCTTGTTTTCGATCGTTGTCAGCAAGATTGACAGCAATTAGAACATCATTTCCCCTTACAAGTGATTCAACGTCCCTCACATTATTTACATGGGCAGCCTGATTAATTTGATTGATGAACTTTCCATCATAGCCTTCATAGTAAGAAGAACGCGGCTTTCGTTCGTTATTGCCTAAATGCCCATGGTAATTGGCATCATTCCGGCTGAAACCGTTATTTTGCAGTCGCTGGTAATTTCGGTCCCGATTATTGAAGGTTTGGTCCATCATTTCAGTAACGGGTCCATCATTATCCACTTCATCCAGAATTCGGGCATTTCCTCCGCCATTTCGCTGATTATCACTTGAATAATAGCCTATAGGCTGAACGTTATTATTGTTTCGATCTTGGACAGCTGTTTCATTATCATTTATGCCGCATCCAGCTAAACTAATGGACATGATCGCGGCAACAGGCAGTGAAAGTAGCTTTTTATTCAAGCGAACAACCCCCTCGCTAATATAAAAGCATGAGCTAATGCTCATTAATAGGGTGGCAGTTTTGACTTACTTTCATTCTGTCCAGTTACGTCCAATTAACACTCATTCAACCTTAGATTGCAATTCCTTGAAAAAATTTTGCCTCTCTTTAAATTGACCAACTGTTATATTCAGCAATTGTTGAATTTTCTCCTGCTGTACATGCGACCTTTCTCTTATCGCACGATTCCATTCCCTGAATATGTCCGTTGGATACCCAAGTCCATATAGAAATCCCTTTTCAAGTATAAACGGGTGCATGATCTTAAAACCAGCCAGATCCTTGAATGACCAGTCTAGGTAAGGCAATATCCTATTGGCATATTGAAGATAGTCGGAATGTGAATGTCCTAGGCTAATTAAATCAAAGTCAATCAGATGTAATTCACCGTTGTTTGCTCGCAAAAAATTATGGTGGGCGACATCTCCATGCAGAATAACCTTTTTCCCGCTTAGGAAGAAGTTTTGCTCTGCCTGAATTCCTTTTAAGGACCAGTCTGCCCAAACAAGTAATTCATTAATGATTTCTTTTTGCACATAATACTTTATGATCGGCAGATTATTTAAAAATATAGCTGATCTTTCGTTCCATTTAGCTAATTGATTAAAATGGGAGAGTCCCCGTTCAAATTTTTTTGCCAGACTTTTTGTTGCTGAGTGAAAATCGTTTAATAAGCTTAAACCTTCCAGTTGATCTTTCAGTTGATGAAATGTAAATGGAAAATCCGAAGGCTGGATATATTCTAGACAACTATAAAAGCTACCTTCAAAATGTAATGGCGGATACTTCGCCAATTGATAAAAGGAATATGTTTTTAAAAATCCTTCACCTTTCAGTACCCTTAAAAAATCTTCCTGTTGCTTTAGTCGTGAAAAACTAGAAAATCCCTTTAATATAAAATCCATATCCGGTGACTTAACATAAAAAACCTTTTTTCTAATTGGTTTAATATCTTCAATTGTAATCGTAAGCTGATTTTGTAAATAGGAGAAGAGACGATTAATAAATAAATCGTCTCCTCCGTGATTAATCTTCATAATCGCTGCTCTCTTCAAAGCTCCGAGGCATCCCGAAAGCGTGACCTCCCATTGGTCCCTGTCCATATGGACTCATATATGGATTCATTTGTCCAGGCATTGGATAGCCCATTTGCGGGTAACCCGTTTGCTGTCCATATGGAGTACCGTACATAGGAGCTGCTCCCATGTCATACATTCCAGGTGATCCATAGCCTGGATTATAGGCCCCCTGAAACATTTGTGGAGCTCCGCTGCCGCAGCCACAATCTTCCTTTACTCCTTGTACAGGCATCATCGACATTTTGCTTTGAGTCGGCATTACCGGCATCTGACTTTGAGTTGGCATCATCGGCATTTGAGCTTCTGTTGGCATTAGTGGCATTTGGCTTTGAATTGGCATTAGTGGCATTTGGCTTTGAATTGGCATCATTGGCATTTGACTTTGAGTTGGCATCATTGGCATTTGACTTTGAGTTGGCATCATCGGCATTTGGCTTTGAGTTGGCATCATCGGCATCTGGGCCATTTCAGGAGATTCCTCCATCACTCCTTGTACTTGGGGCATTACTCCCATTTGCGGATAACCATACGGCATTTGCCCATATGGCATCGGACCGCAAAAACCGGATCCAGGCATGACTGGAGATATTGGAATCATTTGTGCTGGATAAGGAGGGCATGGCGCCTGTGGATAACCATAGGCTGGCTGCATAGCTGGTGCCGTAAATGTTGGCTGAAGCGGCAACTGTTGCTGCCCCATTTCTTCTACACCCATTACTGGTGCTGGCATTTGAGCTCCTTGTACTTGAGTATAGGCTGGATTCATGTGTGGCATTTGATGCATCGGCATGAATGAAGATGATTCCTCAAAACCAGGGCTTTCCACACCTGCTAATCCGTAATGCGGCATTTGATGCATCGGCATTGCTGGTGCCTGATACATAGGCATAGTTGCTGCCCCCTGAACTTGCGGGTAACCCATAGCATGAGGATATCCACCTGGAAACCCAGCGCCAGGCATTACTTGAGAAACAGGATAAAAACTTTGTGGTTGATATGGATACATTGGCTGATAAAACCCTCCTTGTTGTTTATGAACATTCGATTCACTTTCAATTGATTCAGGGCTTTCATGGGCAATTGGTTTAACTTGTGGAAGGATGTTTACTGGTTTGGGCGGGAGCTGTGGTACCGGCTTCTGTGCCGCTAAATTCATGTAGTAGTTTTGGTCTGATTCAGGCATAATGGGCTTTGGCATTTTTGGAGCGTATGGTTTAATGGGCATCTCTTCTTGTGGTGACACCATTTTTGGTAATTGCTTTGGTGTTTCCATCTGTGGTGACACCATTTTTGGTAATTGCTTTGGTGTTTCCATCTGTGGTGATACCATTTTCGGTAATTGCTTTGGTGCTTCTGCCTGTGGTGATACCATTTTCGGCAATTGCTTTGGCGCTTCTGCCTGTGGTGATACCATTTTCGGCAATTGCTTTGGCGCTTCCACCTGTGGTGATACCGCTTTTGGCAATTGCTTTGGTGCTTCCACCTTTGGTGATACCGCTTTTGGCAATTGCTTTGGTGCTTCCATCTGCGGCGCTTCTTTTATCGGTATTTCTTTTGGTGCTTCAACTACAGGCAATGTCATTGGTTTTTCTTTAGCAAAGGGGTGTTCTGTAATAGGCATTTCCTTTTTAGCACCCATACTGATTTTTGTTTCCGGCATGCCTCCTATTGGAGCTTCTTTTTTGATGGATCCTCCAGATCCAGGTACTTTTATTTTCATGCCGGGCATAATCATATCAGGATTACTGAGCTGTGTATTCATCTTTTTCAGCTCTTCAAAATTCACGCCGTACTTTTTGGCGATCTTCCAAAGAGTATCCCCTTTTTGTACGATATGGATCTTCACTCTGAATTCCCTCCTAGTCAAATGTCCATATAGTGTATGTCAAAGTGGGCAAATTGCTAACAATCTACACAAAAACTTATGCGATTATTATCAATAATATGATTAGAGACCTTTTTTACAACGAATTTAAATATTTTTTTTATAGGTATTTGTTAAACTTTCTTGTTGTTTGACTTTAATATAAAAGAAAACCCCCGAAACGGAGGTTTATGATTGGATTAGCATTCTTTCTAATGCAAGCTTTGCATTTGCTGCAATTGCTTTATCTACTTTTATTAGGTTATGCTCTTCACTTTGTTCAATCGTCTCCAGACACCAGACAAGATGAGGCAAATCGATACGATTCATCGTCAGGCATGGACACATATGAGGATTTAACGAGATAATATGTTTATCCGGATGCTGCTTAATAATTCGGTTGACAAGATTCATTTCTGTTCCAATTGCCCAGGATGAACCTTTCTCAGCTTTATTAATCGCATTAATAATATAATTGGTCGATCCTGCCATATCTGAAAGAGCCACTACTTCTCTTGAACATTCAGGATGGACGATAATTTTCATACCTGGATAAGTACTGCGGACATCCTCGATATTCGCGACTGTGAAATTCTCATGGACGGAGCAATGCCCCTTCCAGAGGATAACCTTTATATTCTCGATCGGACCTTCATACTCAAGGGTATCACTGATCGGATTCCACACAGCCATTTCCTCAAGGCCAATACCTAAATTATAGGCCGTATTTCTGCCTAAATGCTGATCAGGTAAGAATAAGATCCTGGATTTTTGTTCAAATGCCCATTGAACCATTTTTTCTGCATTCGAAGAGGTAACTGTAGCGCCGCCGTGCTCACCGACAAAGGACTTAATGGCAGCAGTTGAATTCACATATGTTAATGGAAGGATCGTTTCTCCAAAAAGGTTGATTAACTTTTCCCATGCTCTTTCTGTTTGGTAAATATCCGCCATATCCGCCATTGAGCAACCTGCTCGCATATCAGGAAGATAAACCTTTTGACTTTCTGTAGTCAAAATATCAGCAGTTTCTGCCATAAAATGAACACCGCAAAAAACAATATGCTCTGCCTCTTTATTTTCCTCAGATAATTGAGCGAGCTTCAAGGAATCTCCAGTTGCATCTGCAAATTGAATCACTTCATCCTTTTGGTAATGGTGACCCGGAATAAACAACTTTTTCCCAAGTTTATTTCTAATGGATTTTACTCTATTCTCTAGTTCTTCTGTTGTCATATTTCGATATTTCTCTGGAAGAACATTTGACCCCTTTTCAAGCGTTTGAAATATATTCATCTCTTTTTCCCCTTTGCGGTATTTATCTATAATAGTTGTTTGAAATATCTTCTATTGATTTACTCCCCAACCTTAACCTTTACACTGATATCTAATGATTTAGCTGAATGGGTTAAGAAGCCAAGTGAGATATAATCAACTCCTGTATCACTGTAGCTAGAAAGATTGTCAAGTGTAATTCCGCCAGATGCTTCTGTAACTATCCCTTCAGGCACGTATGGAATCCATTCCTTTATTTCTTCAGGCTGTCTATTGTCAAACATGATAACGTCCGCACTAGCTGCAGCAGCCTCCATTACTTGTGCTTTAGTTTCGGTCTCTACCTCAATCTTAACCATATGACCAATATGTGAACGAACAGCTGAAACTGCCTTTTCAATCGAGCCAGCGAAGGTGATATGATTGTCTTTAATCATCACAGCATCATAAAGTCCGTAACGGTGGTTAAAGCCACCTCCACAGCGTACAGCGTATTTTTCCAGCATTCTTAGGCCCGGCGTTGTTTTTCTTGTATCACAAATTTTCGTATGAGAACTATTTAATTCGGAAACAGCTTTATTAGTAATTGTTGCAATACCACTCATTCGCTGAATAAGATTAAGAATGACTCTTTCACCCTTTAGTAAATGGGCTACAGTTCCTTCTGCTGTTGCTAAAACTTGCCCATTCTCAATGGTTTCCCCATCCTTTATCTTCATTTCGACTTTAATTTCGTTGTCCAGAATGGAAAATCCAGTCCGAATAACATCCTCCCCGCAGAAAATTCCATGATCCTTAGCAATAAAAACGATTTCCCCTTTTTCCTCTTTTCCGAAAATAAGCTCACTCGTAATATCCCGATCACCAATATCCTCCAAAAAAAATTGCTCAAGTTGCAAGCGCAGCTTTAATTTGTTCATGCTTATCATCCTTTTCAGTTTTTCGGCGATGGATTATTTGCTTTCGCAGCCAATCCCGATCATTTTCACACGGATAATCCTGTCTGAAATGTCCACCGCGGCTTTCTGTTCTTTTTAAAGCTGAATCTGTTACAAGCCATGCAGTTATTAGCATGAATATCATTTCGATTTCTTCAATTGATAAGTTATCAATATTCCCATCCAATTGCTTATTGATATGAAAGCTTTCAAGCCATTCCTTCTGCCTAGAGAGGCCATCCTTCGTGCGCATAATTCCGACATTCTCCATCATCAATTTTTGGATGCTAGCTTGAGAAGGCAGTTGTTTTGTTATACTCATTGGAATCGATGATTGTCCATATGATTTCAAAGAAACTGAATGCAATACTGGAGAAGTATTAATCCATTCAGCGAGTTTTTTTCCGATGAATAATCCTTCCAGCAAGGAATTACTTGCAAGTCTATTTGCTCCATGGATGCCTGAACAAGCTGCTTCCCCAATTGCATAAAGCCCTTCTAAACTGCTCCGTCCTAATAAATCCGTTATGATACCGCCCATTAAGAAGTGACTGCCTGGAACTATAGGAAGAAGCCCTTCCTTTATGTTGATCCCATGTTCCTCACATAAAGCAGTTATCGTTGGAAAACGTTCTTCAAATCCCTTTACAGAAGAAATATCCAGAAAAACGGGCTCTCCATTTTCAAGATAGTGGTAAATGGTTTGAGATACGATATGTCTCGGTGCTAAATCACTTAATGGATGGATGCTTTCCATAATCGATTTGCCAGCCTTTGTTACAAGGCGTCCTCCTTCACCACGAACTGCTTCTGAGATTAATCCAACCGCTTTTCCGTTAATATGAAGCAAGGTCGGATGGAACTGGATAAATTCCATATCAGTGATCTCGGCACCTGCCCTATAAGCAAGAGCAATTCCATCTCCAGTAACTGTGTCAGCATTCGAGGTATAAGCAAATAGCCGTCCACAGCCTCCCGTTGCTAAAACAATATGTTCACCAAAAAAGACTTCTGTTCTTCCATCTGGATATTTCCCTTTGACACCGATGCATCTCTCTCCAGCATCATCCATTAATAAGTCAAATACAAAAACATTTTCCATAATGGTTATATTCTGGTTTACATTTGCAGTCATAAATTGAATGAGATTTCTCCCGGTGGCATCGCCTCCACTGTGAACTATGCGATGATCACTATGTGCTCCTTCCATCCCGAGAAGGAGTTCCCCATCCGTTCCTATATCAAATGAACAGCCTTCAGCTATTAAGCCATTTATTAATGCTGGGCCTTCTTCCGTTATTTTCTTTACCGCCTCAGGATCATTATGAAATCTTCCCGCTTCCAACGTATCCAGATAATGCTTATCTGGATGATCCATTTTCCCTACTGCCGCGGCTACACCTCCTTGAGCGAAAAATGAATTACTATTATAAACATTAGACTTTGTGAGAATAATCACATTTAAGTCACAGCGAAGACTCTTTGCTAATTGCAAAGCCGATATCCCGCTGCCAATAATGATGACATTGCACTTTTTCATATTTACCTCCTGTTTTTACAGGTGTCTTGACACTTATATTTACATAGATTTAAAATTATGACAAGAGTTTTTATAGATTTTGTTAAAGATTAGCAGCTCTATCATTTATAATTTCAGAGAATAAGAGAATATGACTATGGAGTGATCTAGGGATGAAATATTTTGATTATGCTGCTAGCTGCCCTCTCGATAAGGAGGCAGCTGAGACATTTGTAAAGGCAGCAACCCAATATTATGGAAACTCACAAAGCCTGCATGATACAGGGAGTGACGCCAGCAGCTTATTAGAAAATTGCCGAAGTGGATGGGCCAATTTACTTCAAGTTCAGAAGGAGGGAATTTATTTTACGAGTGGGGGCTCTGAAGGTAATTTCCTTGCGGTTCACGCACTGTTAACAGCGGCGAAAAAAAAGGGCAAGCATATCATAACTAGCATGGCAGAGCATTCGTCCATTCATAGCACGTTAGAAAAATTAGTCAATGATCATCATTATGAAGTATCAGCAGTCCCCTTAGATTCTAATGGAATAGTTGATTTGAATCAGTTAAGATCAACAATTAGGGAGGATACCGTGCTAATAACCATTCAACATGGAAATTCTGAGATAGGCACCCTCCAGCCTCTTGAAGAAATTAGTATGCTCTGCAAAAAGAATCAAATACTGTTCCACAGCGATTGCGTACACACATTTGGGAAAACGGATTTTAGTAAAATGGCTTTATTGGCCGACAGTCTCTCTATTTCTGGACATAAATTTTTCGGACCTAAAGGAACTGGGGCTGTTTATATAAATCCCCATTTACATTGGATGCCCTACTACCCAAAAACATCTCATGAAAGAGGCTTTAGGCTAGGTACTGTTAATGTCCCGGGTATTGCAGCAATGACCGTAGCTGCCCAAAAGGCTGACAAGAATTTAGAAAATAACACAAATCATTACCAGCAGCTGCGGAAGACCTTATTACATGCCCTTGAACCTATACAGGATCAATATATTATTTATGGCTCTGATCATAATCAACAGCTCCCTTCAACGATTGGAATGAGCTTGAAAGGCATAGAAGGTCAATATGTGATGCTTGAGTGTAATCGGATGGGCTTTGCCGTTTCAACAGGAAGTGCTTGCCAGGTTGGCATGCAAACAATATCTAAAACGATGAATGCCATGGGAATTGCAGGGAAGGAAGCGAAAGAGTTTATTAGAATTTCCTTTGGCTGGAATACAACAGAAGCAGACACAGAAGCATTAGGGAAAGCCCTTGTGAGAATAGCACAAGAATTTCTTCCGAGTTAAGCAAATTTAATATTACAGAACTTATATGTTAAAATGTATCATTATCGTCATATAAAGGGAGATATTGAAAAATGAAGGATCAGAAAAAGGTACTCGGTGAGGAAAGAAGAGAACTGCTGCTCGAGTTATTAAAGACAAATGGCGAACCGATAACAGGCAATGAGCTAGCAGCTAGAACAAACGTAAGCAGACAGGTCATTGTAGGGGATATTACATTGCTTAAAGCAAGAGGAGAGCCTATCATTGCTACAAGCCAAGGATATATGTACTTAACACAGGCTGCCATCTCCACTTCTGTTGAACGAACCGTAGCAAGCTCCCACACTCCCGAAAGAACAGAAGAAGAGCTGAATTTGCTAGTGGACCATGGAGTAACCGTAAAGGATGTGCGCATTGAACATCCTGTATATGGAGATTTGATTGCTTCTGTAATGGTTTCAAATCGAAAGGAAGTCAAGCAATTTATTGAAAAAATAAAGGCAACAAATGCTGCCTACCTATCAGAGCTTACAGAAGGCATTCACCTCCACACCCTCCAAGCGGCCTCCGAACATAAACTCGATGAAGCAGTCGATGCTTTAAAAAAAGCTAATTTTATGGTGGAATAAGAAAAAGGATCCCAATGACCGGGATCCTCTTTATAAGATAGCTCATATATAGTGAACTCGGCTTTTTTCCATGCCGAGCTGAAAGTATGGATAGCTTCCGAGAATTTTCACTTTACAGTCTAATGCTTCTAGTTCAGCGACTACTCCTGGAATAAGTACATCATCCTGCTTCATATCCACATCGATAATAAAGAAGTAATTACCAAGACCCGTTTTCATTGGTCTCGATTCAATCTTAGAAAGATTTAGTCTTCTCCAGGCAAAAGCTGAAAGAACCTGATGAAGAGCTCCGGCACGATCATCGGGCAAAGTAATCATGACGGTCGTTTTGTAGCCCTTAAATGATGCCTTCTCTTCCCGCAAATGCACATCGTTCTTCGATAGAACAATAAATCGAGTATGGTTATAGCTTACATCGTGAATATCCTCACGTACAATTTCAAGACCATATTCCTTCGCCGCAAGCTCGTTAGCAATGGCTCCCGCTTTAATGTCTGGATGTTCCTTTACAAACTGAGCTGCTGCAGCGGTTGATGTTGTTTTTTCACACGGCGTCCCCTTTAGCTCTTTATGCAGAAATCTATGACATTGAGCTAAAGCATGAGAATGGCTGTATACAACACCAGTTTCCTTCCAGTGATCTTTATTTGCCGGATGAACCATAAAATGCTGCCTAATCGGACAAGTGATTTCCCCAACGATTGGCAGATCTACTTCATGAACTAAATAATCAAGTGTAATATTAACCGATCCCTCAAGTGCATTCTCTAGTGGTACTACTGCTATTTCAATGTCATCCTCTATTAAAGCATCAAAACAATCAGGAATTGTTAAATAGGGTACAGCCTGTTCTTCGGGAAACATTTCCCGTACAGCGATGTCAGTAAATGTTGCTTTTGGACCCAAATAACCTACTTTCACGAATATCTCTCCCTTACCTACATACAATCTTTAATACTAATACTTTACCACTTTACATTAAGAATGTATGTAATCAATTTTGATTGTTTTGAAAAAAGGCCCATAAAAGAAAAAATCAAGGCCGGAAGAGGTACATAGATTATGCACCTGAACCGAGTACCTCAACTTTTTCTACAAACTCTAGTTTTCTTAAATTTGCGAGCAACTCTTCAATTTCCATAGCCATCTCTGTAATATTTAAGCTCAGGGTCACGTTTGCCCTTCCCATTAAAGGGATCGTTTGGTGAATCGTCATTACATTACATCCAGAAGAGGCAACTACAGCAAGTAAATGGGATAAAGTACCTGAACGATCTTCCAGATAGAAAAATAAAGTAATTAATCTTTCTTTGACCACAGTATGGAAAGGAAAGACAGTATCCCTGTATTTATAAAAGGCGCTCCTGCTCAAATCCACCTTTTGCACTGCATCCCAAACGGATTCTGCCTTCCCTCTCTCAATCATTTCTTTTGCATCTAACGTTTTTTTCATAGCCTCAGGAAGAACATCCTCCCGAACGAGGTAAAATTTCTTATCGAACTTCTCCTGTCTCATACCTACACTCCATTAAGCCTGAAGAGATTATTCTATAAACTCAAACTCATATTCAAGAAGCTTTACCGTATCCCCATCTTTTGCCCCTTTTTCGCGGAGAGCTTCATCAACACCCATTCCACGAAGCTGTCTTGCAAATCGGCGGACAGACTCATCCCGAGTAAAGTCCGTCATCTTGAAGAGCTTCTCAATAGCGTCTCCTGAAACAATAAATGTGCCAGCTGAATCCCTTGTAATGACAAATTCAGTTTCTTCCGCTTCATGTTTATATACTACGCGATGGACACCTGTTTCGACCTCATCATGCAGCGGGAATTCAGGTGTTTTTTCGATTTTATCAGCAACAGCAAATATTAAATCTCTTAATCCCTGCCTTGTAATTGCCGAAATCGGGAAGACCGGATAATCTTCTTCAATTTGCTCTTTGAACTTTTGAAGATTTTCTTCTGCTCCAGGCATTTCCATTTTATTTGCTACAATAACTTGGGGTCTTTCTGTTAAGCGCAAATTATATTCTCGTAGTTCTTTATTAATGGTTAAGTAATCTTCATAAGGATCTCTGCCTTCTGTAGCCGCCATGTCGATGACGTGAACGATTACACGGGTACGTTCAATATGTCTTAGAAATTGATGGCCAAGACCGACTCCTGAGTGTGCCCCCTCGATTAATCCCGGCAGGTCTGCTAGGACAAAGCTGCGCCCGTCTTCTGTTTCAACCATACCTAGATTTGGAGCAATAGTTGTAAAATGGTATTCTGCAATTTTCGGTCTAGCTGAAGATACAACAGATAATAGCGTTGATTTTCCTACGCTTGGAAAGCCAACAAGCCCAGCATCAGCCAAAAGCTTTAATTCAAGAATAACTTCTCTCTCGATTCCCGGCTCCCCATGCTCTGATAATTCCGGTGCTGGATTAGAAGGAGTGGCAAACCTTGAGTTTCCTCTTCCTCCTCGTCCGCCTCTTGCAATCACAGCTCGTTGGCCATGCTCTGTCAGGTCAGCAATTATCTCATTTGTTTCTACATCTGTGACAACTGTACCAGGGGGAACCTTAACAATCATATCTTTAGCATTTCTGCCATGCTGGTTTTTGGACATGCCATGCTCCCCGCGCGTAGCCTTAAAATGGCGCTGATAACGGAAATCCATTAGTGTACGCAGCCCTTCGTTTACTTCAAAGACAACGTCTGCACCCTTACCGCCATCTCCGCCTGCAGGCCCTCCCTTAGGAACATATTTTTCGCGGCGGAAGGCAACCATGCCATTGCCTCCATCTCCGCCTTTAACATAAATTTTTACCTGATCGACAAACATATTATTCCTCCCGTCTTAGCTGTTTCAATTTCATAAAACAGCAAGAACTGTTTGTATTCCTTATGTACAATGATGATGGTCTATTTACTAGGGGAAACAAAAAAATCAAATGATAGTTCTTGTTCAGTCCAGCTTTGAATGACAATTTCCGGAAAAGCTGATCCTTTTGTCTCCAAAAATTGCACTAGCTGAATCTTATTTAATATTATCCCTCTAAAATCAAAAAAGAAACGGGTTCCGTCTATTTGCGGATCAATTGTAACGGATAAATGATTCTCATTAAATGGCTTAATGGCTGAATTCAAATGTTTAAAGAAGGAACTAGTCCAATTTGTCAGCCAATCATCATCCAAAAAACCGCTCACTGAACTTTCCATTACATCATATTCAATTTGAAATGAATGATTTTCCCAATTATATGTAAGAAGCAAGGAGGCGAATTGAGGAATATTCAAGTTAGACAGCTTAGCTTCAGCTTGGGCATCAACAACAATTTCATTAATTATTTCTTTAGCCCGGTCAATTTTATTTAATGCCAAATTCCCTTTTATTAGTTGGATTTTGTTTAACCAGTCGTGGCGTGCGAAACGCAGCACCTCGATTACATCCCAATCTGTTTTCATACATGCACTCCTACACAGCATATTAAGTTTCAGTAAACTGCTTGCTGTTAGTATATCAAAAAACCAGGCAGACGTAAGCAAAATATACACTATTTAAACCAAAAAGAAAACTCTAACCATTTAGGCTAGAGTTATCTTAAGCATTCCTTATGCTTCTTGAGCTGCAGGATATACGCTAACTTGTTTACGATCACGGCCAAGGCGCTCGAATTTAACAACACCGTCCACTTTCGCGAAAAGTGTATCATCTCCACCTTTACCAACGTTTACACCTGGATAAATTCTAGTACCGCGTTGACGGTAAAGAATTGAACCACCAGTTACGAACTGACCATCAGCACGCTTAGCACCAAGGCGCTTCGCGATAGAATCACGGCCGTTCTTCGTTGAACCTACTCCCTTTTTAGAAGCAAATAACTGAAGATCTAATTTTAGTAACATTTATTCCACCTCCTGCTTTTTGAAGGTCATTTTTATATGCTGCCCGTATTGCTCTTCAATCGTCTGCAATGAGACAACCATTCCTTCTAAAAGAAGTTGAATTTTCTCATTTGTTTCTTCCGGCAAATGTTCCGGAATGACACAGCGGAGAAAACCGTCCTCTTTTTGCTCAATTTCGGGTGTAATGCCGATTAAAGCATGCACCGCATTAATTGCGCCAATCGATACGGCTGATACGCCTGCACAGACAATATCATTCCCTCTTTCAGCAAAAAAGGCATGGCCGCTTATTTCAAATGACTGAATTACTCCGGACTCTTTACGATTCACCGTAACTTGAATCATATTAATCGCCTTAAGCGTTGATCTTTTCAATCACAACTTTAGTGTATGGCTGACGATGACCTTGCTTTTTGCGATAGTTTTTCTTCGCTTTGTACTTGAAAACAATAATTTTCTTCGCACGGCCTTGCTTTTCAACTTTAGCTGTAACAGTAGCTCCTTCAACAACAGGGCTTCCTACTTTTACATTGTCTCCGCCAACGAAAAGAACTTTATCAAAAGTTACTGTTTCGCCTGCTTCTGCGTTTAGCTTTTCGATGTAGATAGCTTGACCTTCTTCTACACGTACTTGCTTACCACCAGTTTCAATAATCGCGTACATGAACTGCACCTCCTCTTAGACTAAGACTCGCCATCGTCAGGCGTCTCACATCACTTGAAAGTAATGCAAAAACTTATGACCTGTTCTGAGCGGTTGTAGCACGGGTGCGCTACAAACATAACATGAAAATCCTATCATAAATCGCCCTAAAATGTCAATTAGATTCTAGCTTTTTTATTAATTCAGCAAATGTTCCAAATTGCCGAATCTCATAAAATGGATTTATAGAATGACTGTTGCTAAAAATTATCTTTAGACCGAGCAATTCCTCCATCCTTTTCTTGTGGGCATTATTTTCTCCTGAGAAAGTCCTCTGAACATCCTGTGTAGCTTCAATTAAGGCAGCCTCATAGTCCCCGCCTCTATGCTCCCACAGTTCTCTTTCCAGACGAAAAGCGATTGTTTCTGGACTTAGTACCCGCCCTGTCCCCTCACAGCTAGTGCATTTTATTGTTAAGGCTTCTGACAGGGCAGGCTTGGTCTTCTTCCGCGTTAATTGCAGGATGCCGAGCGGGGTAAAGCCAATTACGTTTGTCCGTCTCTCATCTTTTCTTAGTTCTTTTTCCAGCAGGCTGAGAATCCGATGACGATCTTTCTCCTTCTTCATATCAATGAAGTCGATTAAGATCATACCGCCAATATCGCGTAGGCGAATTTGTCTAGCCGCCTCCACTGCTGCCCATTCATTTGTTTTCAGGATCGTGTCGGAAAGCTCGTGTTTTCCCGAGTATTTCCCTGTATTCACATCGATGACTGTTAAAGCCTCTGCCTCGTCAAAAATTAAATAGGCTCCATTATCTAGCCATACAATTCTCTTTAATGCTTTTTCAATTTCATGTTCAAGCCTAAAAGCAGAAAAAATATTCTCTTTCCCACTATAAAGCTGTATGGAGCATGGAAATTTTTGCTGAATTTCAGCCTTCAAAGCAGAATCATCAACAATGATTTCACTTATTTCAAGTTTCTCTACATCCTCAGAAATTTCATCAATCAATGAATTTCGCTGGAGCACATTTCCTGGTTTTTTTAAAGCACCAGCAGTATGAAGGAGTTCCCTGTTTTTTTGCCGAAGCTCTTCAAGCTCAGCTATTAATTGTTCTTTCGGTGTATTTCTTGATGATGTTCGAAAAATTAGCCCTTCTTCTGGCTCCTTTATTTCATGGCCGAGCTCACGCAGCTTTTCTCTTTCTAGGCTATCTTCAATTTTTTTTGACACAGCAACATAACGTCCTAGGGGCATGTAAATTAAATGATTTCCTTGCAGCTCAATAACACCAGATAGACGCGGCCCCTTTGTTCCTGCTGCATCCTTTTCCACTTGAATGAGAAGCTTCTCCCCTTGATGCACATAAGCGGAAATGCTCTTAGAGTCTTTTATATTTTTATCCCCTTCTGCCTGTATAAATGAAGCCAGCTTATCCCGATGTAAATATCCGCTTTTTTCCTCACCAATTTCAATAAAGGCTGCGTTCATCCCAGGAAGCACCTTTTCAACAATGCCTAAATAAATATTGCCTACAGCAGATTGCTGCTTAGGCTGCTGAATATATAGTTTTTCTACCATGTTATTTTTTACTAAAGCATAGCGTTTTTCCCTTGTTAAACTGTTTATAATTATTGTATACAAATTAGTTCCTCACTTTGAAATAAAAGCTTTGTTTAACCTTATTGATGAAATTGTCTTTGATCCTTCACGTTAGTCATACAGGCTTTTTCATAGACCTAATACATATAGAGCAAATCCCCAATTCGGGATGTAACCATTTTTTCCGTAAAATAAGCATGTAAAAGCTCGTTTTCGTCCATTGAACCCTTTTCTTTCCCGTTTTTTTCGATAATAATTGGATGCTTAAATCCTCGCTGAAATTTCTCGAGCACATGCATGACCATTTCATCCTCTTCCACTACAATCGGCTTTAACTGACGAAAGTCACTATTCTTCCCATAATACCTCTCAAGCAGAAACCGCATGAAGACGTACCGGCTTTGCTTCCATTCATGATACAGGGAAAATAGCAAAAAGGCGATAACTACCCAAATATTTAAATTGATTGGTGAAAAAGTTAAGATAAAAACAGAAAATAGCACTGTACAAGCAGCAGAAATTAGCAAAACTCTTCGATGCGCATTTGGAAATGATTGATAGATGGATAAGAGGAGAAAAACAAGTTTTCCTCCATCAAGCGGCCAAATGGGCAGCAGATTAAATAAGAGGATCATTAGATTATACTGAATGAACAGCTCGTACATGCCTTCTGAAAGAAACGAAAGCTGATAAAGAAGGTAGGCAGCGCCCATCATCCAAAGATGCTGGAGAGGACCTGATAGAATAACGACCAGTTCTTCCTTTAATGGTCGATTTCCATGCTCCTCCATTTCTGCAACCCCGCCAAATGGCAGCAGGGCAATCCGTTTAATCCTCCACGAAAAAAAAGACGCCGCTGCCGCATGCCCCATTTCATGAATAAAAATTATAAGCAAAAATAGAGACACTTCTATAAAGTGTGCGGTCATAACAGCTAATCCAATAACGACCCATAGAAGCGGGTGAATATGAATATATTTTATCAATCCTGCAAATTTATTCAAATGGGATCACCTGTATTGGGTCAATAAAATCATCACCCTTTTTTATGGCAAAATAAAAGGAACCCTTCTCTCCATCCTCCATCGCAGTTGACTTACCCAATTGGGTGCCTTTTTCAGCATATTCCATAAGATTCACGTTAATTTCTTCTAAATTTCCATACCATGATTCACTATTATCAGCGTGGCTAATAATCACGGTTTTTCCAAAGCCGTCCTTTTTCCCAGCAAATTTAACCAAACCTTCACTCATAGCGACTACAGCGGCATCCTTGCTCGTTTCAATCGTAATTCTTTGCCCATTTTCCTGAAAATCCTCAAGAATTCTAGCTGCAGCCGGTAAAGCATACTCTGTTTTAGGAGTTAATTCCTTTTTCCCTTCCTTCTCATCCTTAATTGGTAAAAGGGCAAGCGGTTTTCCGAATTTCTCTTCATACCAATTCGCGACAGCAACAAATTGAAAGTCAGTCTCCATCGTTTTCGTGACAAAGTTCCTCGCAGTTTCAAAGGTTCCAGCGCTGTTTTTGAACATAATGGCAACTATTAAGAATAGGCATGCAGAGGCAAGTATTTTAAATAAGAAATTTTCTTTTCGGAATAAAGGATGAGAGCCTTCTTCTCCTCTGCCGTCATAGGAAGAAATCCTATCAAAGCCATATCTTTCTTCATCTTCCGTCCAAAGATTTTGTTTTTTTATCGGTTTCGCCATGCGCTCTCGTTCTTTTTTTCTTCGTTCCATCCGTCTTCGAATTTCGTCAGCTCGTGATCTCATACGCCCCCACCATTCCCTTACGATTTCTTTGTACAAGTCTATGAGTTGTCCATAGGGAGTATGACTTGAAAGTTTCGTTCATATCAAGGAACTTTAAGTGGGAGTGCTGTCAAATGACTTGTTAAATCAATATAAAAAAGCCAAGGAATAATCCAAGGCTTTTACTTTACACCAAAAAACTTTTTAATTTTCGAAAAAACACCTACGTGATCTTCCTCTAGGGGCTGAAGAGGAATCGATTCTCCTAAAATTCGGCGGGCTATGTTTCTATAAGCTATTGATGCTTTGCTGTTTGGATTTAACGCAATCGGTTCTCCATGATTAGAAGCTTTAATAACTTCATCATCATCTGCCACAATACCTATTAATTCAATAGACAGATGAGCGGCGATTTCATCCACATCGAGCATATCCCCGTTTTTCATCATTTGACTGCGGATCCTATTAATGACTAGCTTTGGCGCTTCAACATTTTCCTCTTTCTCTAGCAGGCCAATGATGCGGTCTGCGTCACGAACAGCTGAGACTTCAGGTGTTGTCACAACAATTGCTTTGTCAGCTCCTGCAACAGCATTTCGATATCCATGCTCAATACCTGCAGGGCAATCAATAATAATATAATCGTAGTCTTGTTTTAATTCATTGATGAGGATCTTCATTTGTTCTGGATTTACCGCAGTTTTGTCACTTGTTTGTGCGGCAGGCAATAAATAAAGCATATCTTCAAACCGTTTATCTTTCACAAGTGCCTGATGAATTTTGCATCGACCCTCTAATACATCAACTAAATCATAGATAATACGATTTTCAAGTCCCATCACCACATCTAAATTACGGAGGCCAATGTCTGTATCGACGAGACAAACCCTTTTTCCTTGCAGAGCTAAAGCTGTTCCAATATTAGCTGAAGTTGTCGTTTTTCCAACTCCACCTTTACCTGATGTAATGACAATTGCTACTCCCATCCTATTGTCCCCCTTCCAATCTCGTAATATTTGGTCTTAGATGCATCAACACTTGCAATCTATCTACTGTTATTTGATCTAGTTCATTTATGTAAGCACATTCCATTTCTCTTTTTTCCTGGTCTTGATTTTGATCAGGAGCTCTTGTAATACAAGAGGCAATACGCAATTGTGAAGGCTTCATGCTAGATGCTGCAACGATTGCTTCTTTATTACCATAAAAGCCCGCATGTGCTATCCCCTTTAAGGTCCCCATTATAAAAATATTTCCGCCTGCAATAACGGTCCCTCCAGGATTCACATCTCCTACGAGAAGTAGATCGCCTGGTACATGCAATACTTGTCCAGACCTAATAATTCTAGCAATTGGTATTATTTCGGTTGCTTCTTTTAATTTTGCTGCTTCTTCTTTCGTTATTACATTGGAAATGATTGAATCAACGACAAGGTTTTTCTTTTGCCGAATAAGCTCTTTAACCTCTTCTTCCTGCTCGTTCGTTAAATATCTGTTGCCAACCTGAACCTTTACTGTGATTAGGTGATCTTCACGTGATCTCGAGCTTTCCGAAAGCTTAATATCCAACTCTTTTTTTAAATCTTCATAAGAACAGGAATCATCGAGATGGAGTGTTAATCCATCCTTTGTCCCTTTAATCGTTACATTTTGGAATTTCTTCATGTCAAGATGTTCACCTCTAGAAAAGCGCAAGCGCCTTTAGCTGCCATTATGCAGGAGAAATATTGACAAATTAGTCAGTTTCCTAACATTCTCCTTACATTTTTAGCACCTGTATATTCTACTTCATTTACTAACGCAAGGCACGCCTAATATAAGGATACTCCTTTAGCCATCATCAAAAGAGGTATCCTCTTATCATTAGGGTTTAAAAGATTTTTCCTTTAAATAAAAAGAATTCGACAGAAATACTAGAAAATCCTTTTTCTGATAAGAATTCATTGATAAAAAGTGTGGAATTTTATTTTTACAAAAAACAAATCTATATGTCCAAACTGGCTACTAACTTATCATAATGCTTTTTAAGCGGATAAGCTGCAATAATAATGAAAATTAAATTAAAAATTGCTGTTGGAAGAAAACGAAGTGACAGAAAAGTAGAAAATGGCATGTTTGTCCGATGAATAAGGAAATACATTTCATAAACGCCTAATTCCAAAAGCAGAACCCCAATCATTGCAACACACGAAACAATGACAATATTCGTTTGAAATATTTTCATCAGCTTTAAAATAATATAGGAAACTAATGGAAACATAAATAAATAAATCCCGATGATTTCGGTATATACAATATCAAAAAGGAGTCCAACAAAGAAGCTATAAATGATTCCATACTTTTTTGGTCCATAAACCGTTAGAAAAATTAAGGCAACCATTAAAAACCTAGGAGCAATAATATAGGATTCCCCAAAAGTTTTTTCAGGCATTAACTCAACAAAAATGCTTTCTGCAATGAAAAACAAAATGAATAAAAGAGGAAGAAGAAATTTTCTCACAGTTCCTCCTCCTTATCATCTATCATATCTTCCAAGTCAGGCTGTAAAGACTTCCTATTTACAACCATCACATGCTCAATATCATATAAATTTGCCCCTGGCTCCACATAGGCTGTTAAAGTCAGGCCATATTCAGCAGGAGCAACTTCAACTACCTTTCCGATTGGGAGATTCTTTGGGAACACCCCGCCCTTGCCGGAACTGATGACATTTTGCCCCTTTTCTACCTTTGCATCGAATGGAATTCTTTTCAGTAATAGAAGACCTTTATCTTTGTCATATCCCTCAATCAGGCCATAATAGCTGTTTCCATCTGCCTGAATTTCAGCCGAAATACGATTAGTCGGATCCATCGCACTTAATAGCTGTACTGTAGAGGTTAAAGGCTGACTACTTTTTACCTTCCCGATTAAACCATTTGCGGTAATGACAGCCATATTTTGTTTAATGCCATCCTTAGATCCTTTATTGATAATTAGAAGATCAGTCCATCTATCCGGGTTTCTTCCAATAACAGTAGCTTGTATCGGATCAAATTCACTTAATGATTCCTTTTTATCGAGAATTTCACGAAGCTCGGCATTGTCCTTTTTTAGCATTTGTACATCCGCTTCAAGGCGTGCGAGTTCATCCAGCCGCTTTTTTAACTCTTTATTTTCCGTATATGTATTTTGCAAGTCTTGCAAATTTTCAAAGAAACCAGCAACATAATGAGTTGGACGTGAAATGGCTGTTTGAATCCATCCAGTTGTATCCTTGACAAATTGCTCTGGCCAGCTTAATTTTTCACGTTCTTTTAATGAAAACCCAATCAATGCCACGAGAATAATGATGCTAACAAGCAAAATAATCAGGCGTTTATTCAGAAAGAATTGTGGCATTCTTAACACCTCAATTTACTATTTGTATAAAAATAACTAGGAGCTTAATATTTACACGTAAGTCTAAATCCTTTAAAAATCACACGATTGGAGCCCAGTCACTATTTTAGGTGAGTGGGCTTCTATCATGTTATTATCGGGAATCCCTTGATTTATTTTTAAATAAATCAATGTGATCCAGTGCTTTTCCCGTACCAATCGCTACACAATCAAGCGGATTTTCTGCAATTAATACCGGCATTTTGGTTTCTTCACTAATTACCTTGTCCAAGTTTCGAAGCAAGGCACCTCCGCCAGTTAAAACAATCCCGCGATCCATAATATCAGCTGCAAGCTCTGGAGGTGTTTTCTCCAGCGTTACCTTAACAGCATCAACAATAGCATAAACTGTGTCATGCAGAGCTTTAGAAATTTCCTCTGCCGTAATTTCAATCGTCTTAGGAAGTCCTGTTAAAAGATCACGACCGCGAATTTCGAAATTTTCAATTCCGTCCGGGTCACCTGCTGAACCAATTTCGACTTTAATCGTTTCAGACGTACGATCACCGATTAAAAGATTATAATGTTTACGAATGTAATTAATAATTGCTTCATCCATATTATTTCCAGCAACACGAACAGACTGGCTAGTTACAATGCCGCCTAAAGAAATGATTGCTACCTCAGTTGTTCCCCCGCCAATATCAACAACCATGCTGCCTGTTGGCTCCCATACAGGAAGATTTGCCCCGATTGCAGCTGCAAATGGCTCCTCTATTGGGTAAGCATCTCTTGCTCCTGCTTGACGTGTAGCATCTATAACGGCACGCTGCTCAACTGCGGTAATTCCTGACGGTACACAAACCATCACATAAGGCTTTCCTGAGAAAAGGCCTTTGCTTTTATTTGCTTGCTTAATATAGTATTTCATCATGACGGCTGTTGTTTCATAATCAGCAATTACCCCATCCTTCATAGGACGAAGTGCCACGATATTCCCTGGTGTCCGGCCGATCATGTTTTTTGCATCATTTCCGACAGCCACAATATTTTTTGTGTCCGTTTGCAATGCCACAACTGAAGGCTCTCTGACAACAATCCCTTTCCCTTTTACATAAACAAGTGTATTAGCTGTTCCTAAATCAATTCCTAGATCCTTTGTACCAAACATCGTTTGTATCTCCCTTTCTGATACGAAATGCGAAAATTGACAGAGCCAGCAGATGGCTGACTGTTACATTTATTTTCAAAAAAGTTACTTTTCGAATAGGTGATTATATTCATTCACGTAAAAAAGCATAAACAATATTATAGCTTATCGTCAAATAAAAACATAGTGTTATAAATACCCTTTTTCCTTCAGACTCACAAATTTATTTTCACCAATAATGAGATGATCGAGCACTTCAATACCAATTATCTTTCCGCATTCAGAAAGTCTTTTCGTCACCTCGATGTCCTCTCTGCTTGGAGCAGGATCTCCGCTAGGATGATTATGGGCACAAATGATTGAAGCAGCCGAACGCCGGAAAGCTTCCTTGAACACCTCCCTTGGGTGCACAATCGAGGCATTTAGGCTGCCGATAAAAACAGTTTGCTTGTGAAGGACTTGATTTTTGGTGTTTAGATAGAGGCAAACGAAATGCTCCTGAGAAAGGAAACGCATGTCGTTCATGACATATTTTGCCCCGTCCTCTGGAGAGCGGATTGTATAACGGTCGTCATAAGATAAATTGGATATTCTCCTGCCAATTTCAACGGCTGCCAAGAGTTGAATGGCTTTTGCTGTACCAATGCCCTTTATAGAAGTGATTTCATCTAAAGATGCATCCTTTAAAAGTCTTAAGCCTTCGAAATGGGTTAGCAGACGGTTGGATAATTGGAGCACCGATTCATCTTTTGTACCAGTACGAAGAAGGATGGCAACAAGTTCATGGGTAGATAAACTTTGAGGTCCATTTTGGATAAAACGTTCCCTAGGTCGTTCATCCTGCGGAAAATCCTTAATCAATAAGCTTTGTGTTTCCATAGTTCCATTTCCTCCCTTTCACTTGGGTGTAAGGGAGATTAAGATGAATTTGAAATTAAGAAGCTGGAGGGAAAAATCCAGCGCTCCTTAATTCTCGAACTGTCTTTGATAGAGGTAGGCCAACAACAGAGAAGTAATCGCCATTAATTTCCTTAACTAGGACGCTGCCGAAGCCTTGAATCCCGTAGGCTCCTGCCTTATCAAACGGTTCACCGGTGTCAATGTAAGCATTTATTTCTTCATCTGAAAGCTCCCAAAACACCACATCTGTTTTTACATAGAAAATTTTCTCTTTTTCCGGTGCAATTATGGATACCCCTGTAAAGACAGAATGGATATTACCCGATAAACTTTTTAGCATCGAAAATGCTTCAGATCTATCCTTTGGTTTACCTAGCACTATGTCTTCCAGAACAACTACCGTATCTGCACCAATGACAAATGACTCTGGGTTTTGTAAGCTTACTGCCTTTGCTTTTCTACTGCTGAGCTCCATGACAATTTCACCCGGTGTTAATGCCGGGTCAAAGCTTTCATCGACATCACTGCTGGATACTTCAAAGGTTAAATGAAGATTTTCAAGAAGTTCTTTTCGTCGTGGAGAAGAAGAGGCTAGTATGAGGTTTTTCATATAATCACCTTACCTTAAATTTGTATCATATTCGGGAGATACACCTATATCGTACCAAAATTCGGCAGGACAAACAATTTTATAGCGGCAAATATTAAAACTTTCTATTCTTTAATGAGACTAGGTGCTTTACCTCGTTACCTAACCAAAATAAAAAAAGAGTCTGTCGAATATATAGCCAACAGACTCCAATAATTTGTGTTATTTCCCAGAAAATATTCGATAAAGGGTGGTTAATGTCGAAAAATAGTAGTTTGCTTTTAATATTGGCTAAGGTTTTTAATAGGCACTTAACAGTATTGAATCTTTTATCCGAAACACCCAAATATCTACTTAAGTTATGTACATGTAAATATGTACTTTTACATCGATTGATAAACTGAAAGGAATTCGAGCAAATGCTGTTGAACCTTTGTTAAAGCTGTAATATCTTTTGACTCTTTATATGCCAATAATTGTTGATGGGCATGAGTTAGCTCATTATTTAATGAAAGAATCCCCTTGTTTTTTAGTTGATCTTCTTTAATCGACTTTATGCTTTCCATTTGGGCTGCTATTTTATCGATAATAGCATCTGATAATGTATGGGTCCTCGCCGCTTCCGATGCCCCCTCAGCTATAGCTTGATAAATGGCAGGCGCAGCATCGATTACTTTTTTCTCCTCTGGAAGAAGCCCCTCTAGTGATTTCTCCTCTAATGTGACAGGCTTTGCAAAAGCTTCATAACCTTTATCTTTAAATTGATTTCCTATTTCCTTCGCGTCTTCAATACTTGAGGAAACACTTAAATAAAGTACGGCTTGTCCATTTATTTCAATTACCTTTGAAGGAATTCCTTTTTGTATATGATCCTCTTCAATTTGCCTTGCCGCTTCAATATTAGAAAATACACCGCCTTGAATAACAAAGGTTGATAGAGGCTGTAAAACACCTGTTTCTGTATCTGCAGGTTGTTTAATATCTTCCTCTACGGCTGGCTCGGCAGTTACAGGCTGTTCAATTTCGGCTGAATTTTCAGTTATGACTAGCTTTAGCATAATAAATCCAAAACCTGTCCCTAGTAAAATAGCGAAAAACACTGTAATGAATATGGACGTTAGAAATCCCTTATGCCCATTCTTTTTAAAGCTTTGGCCAAATGTTCTAATTCCCTTTTTATTAACAGTTTTCGTTTTTGTCGCTATATTATACTCTCTTAAATCAGGTTCAATCGCGTCCTCTGGAAGGATCCAATCAAAGCTATCATCTTCAGTCGTTTCCTTAGCTGCTGCCGATTCCTTAAATGATAAATCGTCCCATTTTTCTGTTCTGTTTTCCTCTCGTAAACTCTCAATTTTAATATCCTCTATATGTTTTTCTTCCACAAGGTTTTCTTCATAAGACCGTTGCTTGCCATTTATTTTTATCGTAATCGTTCTACCTTTTTCCGGGCCTTCCACCATTCGTCCCCCTTCCATGTCGATTGCTGATTAAGTTTCATCCTAACATATCGAAAAAAAAAAATAACAAGACTTTTGTCGTCTTGTTACGGGGGATTTTCGTCAAATTTTTTATAGTTATTATTTAAGTGGAATTTCAATAACTTGACCTGTTTTGATATTTCCTGACATACTAAACGGGTTCTTTTTATTACTTGTATTTGGAACTTCCATTTTTGGCAGCTGATCAATTAAATCAGTTAATGTTGGCATGTAGAAGGCTGATATGGTGATTTCTGTCTCAATAGCCAATTTCTCTTGATCTGCAGAAATGATTTCGTCCTGTCCATAAATTTGCAGATTTTCAACAATAATAGTTCTAGTTTCTGATTCAAGTGATTGTATGAATTTTTCCAAACTAAAATAATCGGCGGACTTAACGGTTAGAACGACTGTTGTTTTTTTCATTCCTGCAGGCATTGGAATGCTTGGTTTTTCATCGGCCTTTTCTGCTGTTTCTTCATCGTCTGTTTCCTGTGTTTCTTCAGCTGATTCTTCTTCCAATTCGCTATCAGAAAAATCCATATTTGAAACAAGACTCCCTGACACAGTTTCTGCCTTTTCAATATCAAGTAGCAGCTGTTCTACTAACGGCTGCACAGGGATTTCCTTTTGGAGGGCTTCTGTGCTTTCGAACGTATCAGTTCCAGTTTCTTTAATTTGATTTTCTATAACTGAAAGCAATTGTTCTTCTGTTTGCAATTCCCTTTGCTTATTAGCTAATGTGGTCTTTAATGGCTGGATATATAAAAAGTAGAGCCCGGTAAATAGTAATATTAATAGGATGATTCCTGTTATCCCGATGAGCTTTCCTTTTTTCGATGATAGAAGGGTCATGATTCTTCCCCTCCTTCATTGAAAGCCTCTTTTTTTAGGACAGACCGATTTAACATTACTTCATATTCAGCAAAATAACGCGGAAGAATTTGCTGCTCGTCTAAATCCAGCTTTTTTTCTTCGGCTTGATTGCTGTTTTTCTCTGTCAAATCGATTGTTGCCAGTTTAAGAATCATAGCCTCTTCCACCCAGTATGAATCAAGCAAGTTTTTTAAATAATAGGAGGCTTCCCGGCTTGTATCAAATTGCACGAGTACAACAATACTACCTGTTTCTTCATAAGAAAGGGTTTGGATAAATCCCCTTTCAGGCAATAAAGCAGTTAATTTTCTTAATATAGGGACTGTTTTAATCGGGTAATCCTGAGCCCAATTAACAGCCTTATTTAGTTCTTCAACAGAATTTAAGGATTCTGCATCCATCATTTTCGCTTGTTCCGCAGCAATTAATTCCTGTATCACATTCTGCTGCTGTGTTATCGTTTCTATTTTCCCCTTATAGCCTTGTCCAAGCCAAATAGTCACCCCGATGCCGATTAACACGATAAAAGCGAGTATCCCCATTAACAATAAAAGAGATGTATTTCTCGGTTCCTTTTTTGGAAGTAAGTTAATCTCAACGAGCATGCTTACACCTCTTTCAATGCAAGCCCCAGAGTTAGATAATGTGATCGAGGCAAATTATCTTCTGTTGCTAAATGAATGATTTGATGTGGAATTTCAAACCTCGTTTGTATTTCTTTTTCGATTAGATCAAGGTATGGATGGTCGCCATTTAACAATATTTTAGACACATGCTGTTTTCCTTGATTAATCGAATAACGATAGAAGTCCATAAACTTACTAATCTCTTTATAGATGTCTTCCAATTGAAAAGACAATTCTTCTAATTCTCCATTAAATTCTATCTCCTGCATTCCTATCTTACTCGTTCTATACGTCCATTGATCTTCATCAAAATCAATCATTAAGTGATGCATAAAAAGAGGAAGCTGGTTTTCAAAGATACATAGATTGACCATATTTAAGTCAAAATGGATCATTAATAGCCGTTCATCCTTCGCAGGCATTCCTAAACGATCATAAAGCCGGTATAGGGACAGTGGAGAGATATCCGCTGCCACTGGGGCCAATTTTATATTCGTAAATAAAGAGGAATAATCTAATATGTTTTCTTCCTGCGCAGCAAATATTAATACTTCCTTGTTATCCTTATTTTTATTTACGATATACGTATCAAAAACAGGTTCATCAAACGGGAGATGTATACTAGTGCCAAGTTCCAAATATAAATATCCATTGATTTCATCATCCTTAACATCCACAGGTATGTTAGCCTTACGGATAATCACGAATGAATCCGGAACGATGAAACGAACGGAACGCTTTTGAATTTTCCAATCAGTTATACACTCTTCAAGTATTGTTTCTAAAGTGTCATGATCAATAATTTTCCCGTCTCGAACAATCCCAAACGGAATAAACCGCTCTCCCCATCTGTGGACGCTAAGCGGATTCGATTGCTTCAATTCGACAAACCGAATCGAATAGTCATTAATAACGATATTAATGATACGGTTTTTTCGCGAAAAAAGGGAAAGTGCCATCGAATAAACCCCTAACTAAATTCAAGATGCCAATAACTTAAAGTAACTTTGGATAATAAAATCACCATAAAAATAAGCGGTCAATGTTCCTGCAGCGATAAATGGACCAAATGAAATTGGATTTTTCCTTTTCAGTTTTCCGATCAATAACCCAATTATACCAAAAACCGCCCCGTACAAGGTTGCTAGAAAGAAAGATAGCAGAACGATTTTCAAACCAACCACTAGTCCTAACAAAGCAAAGAGCTTAATATCCCCGCCGCCCATTCCACCTTTGCTAATAATGGCAATCAAAAGCAGAAGAAAAAATCCGACAGCCGCTCCCAATACGGAATCCCACCAAGGATGAAGTGGGATAAAAATCCGTTCCAACAAAAAAAGCCCTGTGAAAAAAAGCAGTACTTTATCAGGGATAATCATATACGTGATATCTGAAACGAAAATAATCATAAATAATGAAATTAATGTCCAGGCGACAAACAGCTCGCTTGACCAGCCAAGGATTAATGGTGCCGCTACAAATAGCAGTCCTGTCAGCAGCTCCACAAATGGGTAAAGAGGAGAAATGCGCGTCTTGCATTGGCGGCATTTCCCTCCTTGGATAAGGTATGACAGAACTGGGATCAGTTCATAAGGCTTGAGCTGATGTTTGCATTTTGGACAGGCTGACCGCGGTGCCACAATGGATTGGTTTTTTGGGACGCGGAGGCCGATGACGTTGTAGAAGGAGCCAAATATTACACCGATTATTAAAATATAGATTAAAAGAAAGTGCATTGGCTAACACTCCTTTATTTTTATTAATTTCTTTAACTATTTGAATGTTTATCGAATTGTTGTGAATTAACCTTATTAAGATCACCCACAAATTTAGTCCCTGATACCTCACCCTTCGCTTGATGTTTTGATGTTGCATCAATAGTAATTTTCCCATCAGGTGTTATAGTCACTGTCCAAGCTGATAGATTTGCATCAGTTATTTCTATATATTCTTTGAATTTTTTGTCAGTATCAGTATCACCATTTGAATACCCTGTGCTAACACTAGGAGTACCATTAGCCGCTATAAATAACTTTCCTGCAGAAAGTAATTGAACAGCATCTGCTTTTGCTGCATCATACTTTGATTTTGCCATAATATTCCCAATACTAGGAACCGCAATCGCCGCAATAATCCCCAAAATAACTACAACTGCCAATAACTCAACCAACGTCAACCCACGCTGATCCTTCAATCTTTTTCCAATCATCTTAAACATACAAATCTCCCTCTCTATTAATTATGTAATATGACATAAGACCTACTTATAATTATACTTGAAGCTAAATAAAATAAAAGATAAAAATGTTAATATTTTGCAAACATTACCCTACCTGATTAAATATATCAAACATCGGCACCATAATAGATGTCACAATCGTTCCGACAATGCCAGCAAGAAATACAATCATTATCGGTTCGATAAGAGACTTGATTCTATCTGTACTGTTTTCTACCTCTTTTTCATAGAAATCAGCTACTTTCCCTAGCATAGCATCAAGGGAACCTGTTTCTTCTCCGATGACAATCATTTGTGTTACCAAGGGAGGAAAGGCCCAGTGCTTTTTCATTGGCTCTGTAATAGATTGTCCCTTTTCAAGAGCGGTTCTAGACTCGCGTATAACTTTAGCGATCACTTCATTATCTACTACCCTTTCAACGATTGTCATTGCCTGTAAAATGGGAACAGAACTAGTAAATAACGAGCTTAATGTTCTTGTCATCCTTGCCAATACTGCCTTTTGAAGCATCTTTCCGAAAATAGGAATTCTCAAAATAAAGTAGTCTAAATAATATTTCGTTTGAAGGTTTTTCCGCAATAAAACAATCGTTATGACAAACCCTATAAAAAGTAAAACAATTAACCACCAAAACCTCTGCATAATCTCACTTGAATTTAAAACTAATCTCGTTATTGCAGGCAGCTCCCCGCCAAAATCTTCAAACATGGCAACAAATGTAGGGACAACTGATACTAATAGGAAAATAACAACCCCTATAGCTACAATACCAACAACAATCGGGTAAGCGAGCGCAGATGAAATCTTCTGCCTTGTATTATGCTGTTTTTCAAAATGTTCCGCAAGTCTGTCGAGCGTTTCATCCATATTACCGCCAGCTTCACCAGCGCGGACCATATTAATAAACATGGGCGTAAAGATTTTTTTATGTTTGGCTGCTGCTTCTGACAATGGATTTCCTTCACGGAGGTCCTGCTCAATATCAAGCAGGGCTTTTTTCAATGCTTTACTCTCCGTTTGAGCAGATAGTATTTTCGTAGAATCAACTACGGAAACCCCTGCCTTTAAAAGTGTTGAAAACTGTCTTAAATAAATGACAAAATGCTGAAGCTTTACTGGATTTCCAATGGAAATATCTTTTGTAAGCATCGATTCAGGGACTTCGGTAATTTCTAAAACCCTGATTCCATCCTCCCTCAGCTTAAACATTGCTTCCCTTTTGGAGGACGAGTTAATAACACCTTCTATTTTTCCTTTGCGGTCTCTTCCGGAATATTTAAACCGAGCCATATTAAATCAATATCTCCTGTAAAAATGGCTCCGCGGTTTCCTTCGAAATTATCCCTGTTTGAATAAGATCCTTGATGCTGCTTTCAAGCGTATGCATTCCTTGCGCACGGGATGTTTGCATAATGCTGACAATTTGATGAATCTTTTCATTTCGTATAAGATTCGCTACAGCCGAATTATTAATTAAAATTTCTGTTGCCGCTTTACGCCCTGCCTGATCTTCTCTACGGAACAATCGCTGGGAAATAACCGCAACAAGAACAGAAGCAAGCTGAATTCGAATTTGTGGCTGCTGTTCAGGTGGAAAAACATCGATAATCCGGTTAATTGTTGCTGGGGCACTTGATGTATGCAATGTACCCAACACTAAATGTCCTGTTTCCGCTGCAGTAATCGCAGTTTGAATCGTTTCCAAATCGCGCATCTCACCAACTAAGATAATGTCAGGATCCTGACGAAGTGCAGCCCTTAGCCCATTCGCAAAATTCCTTGTATCAAAGCCAACTTCACGCTGGTCAATTATAGAATTCCCATGCTTATGCAAATACTCAATCGGATCCTCAAGTGTAATAATATGCTTTCTCATTGAGTCATTCATATACTGGATCATCGAAGCAAGAGTTGTTGATTTACCACTGCCTGTCGGACCTGTAACTAGAACGAGTCCTTGTGGCTTTGCAGCAATTTTCCGTAAAATATCGGGTAATTCAAGTTCATCAATCGTAGGAATTCTTGTAGGAACAACCCGTATCGCCATCGCAATACACGATCTTTGATGATATGTATTTACACGAAATCTCGAAACGCCAGGAATCCCATATGAGAAATCCAATTCGCCCTTGTCCTTAAACTGCTCCCACATATGTTCTGGAATAATCGCTCGTGCCATACCTTCAGTCTCTTCCGGCTTTAATGAATCTTTCCCGTATTTCTTCAGATCGCCATTAATTCTAAAGATTGGCTGAATACCTACAGTTAAATGCAAATCTGATGCTTTTAATTCAAATGCGGCGCGTAATAAATAATCTATTTTTTCCTTCATTCCTCGCACCCCTATTCAAGTATAGCGACTCGTAATACTTCTTCAGTAGTTGTTAGTCCTTGTTTTACCTTAAGAAGACCATCATCAATAAGGAAAATTGTCTTATTTTTAATGGCTAACTCTCTTAATTTAGTAATAGAATCCCCATTCATAATTGTTCTTCTAATATCATCGCTGACGACAAGTACCTCATGAATAGCAATCCTGCCCTTGTAGCCCGTCATATTACAAGATGAGCAGCCGCGCCCGCGCGTGATTTTGTCTACACTCATCCCTCTTTTTGCAAAAATCTCTATTTCTCGTTTAGAAGGTGCATTTTCCTCTGCACAATCTCGGCAAATTCTTCTAACAAGCCTTTGAGCGACAATTCCGCTAAGAGACGAGGCAACTAGAAATGGCTCAACTCCCATATCCATTAATCTAGTAATTGTACCAATAGAATCGTTCGTATGGAGGGTACTCAATACTAGATGCCCTGTAAGGGAAGCTCGAATGGCGACTTCCACTGTTTCCTTATCCCGAATCTCACCGACCATAATAATATTTGGGTCTTGGCGTAGAATAGATCGCAATCCTGCTGCGAATGTCATCCCGATATTGGAATTTACTTGAATTTGATTTACGCCCTCAAGCTGGTACTCAACTGGGTCTTCAATCGTAATAATATTCACTTCTTCACTATTTAACTGATTTAATGCCGCATATAAAGTCGATGATTTCCCAGAACCTGTAGGGCCTGTTAACAGTACAATTCCAGTAGGCTTTTCGATCATCTCCATAAATCTTTTTAAGTTTAATTTATTGAAACCAAGCTTATTAATATCATTTAAAGAACTGCCTAAATCAAGAATCCGCATAACAATTTTTTCCCCAAAAACAGTGGGCAGTGTCGAAACACGCAAATCTACAGGGTGAAAATCAAGATTGACTTTAATTCTCCCATCCTGTGGGACGCGGTGCTCGGTGATGTCCAAGTTTGCGATTATCTTAATTCTAGCAGTTAGCACACTCTGCATATGCTTCGGTAAAACCCGTTCAACCCTTAGTACACCATCTATTCTGTAGCGGACAACAACCTTCGTTTCTTGCGGATCAATATGAATATCACTTGCCTTCATCGCTACTGCAGTCGACAAAATTTGATTCACTAATTTCACTATTGGTGAATCCTGATCAGTAATTTTCTCTTCTTGAACCATCTCAGTTGGCTGATTATCAACTAGTAACTCTTCAAAGCCTTCA
Source organism: Bacillus sp. DTU_2020_1000418_1_SI_GHA_SEK_038 (assembly GCF_032341175.1). Classification (NCBI taxonomy): domain Bacteria; kingdom Bacillati; phylum Bacillota; class Bacilli; order Caryophanales; family Bacillaceae; genus Bacillus; species Bacillus sp. DTU_2020_1000418_1_SI_GHA_SEK_038. Next base: position 3,258,824 of record NZ_CP135435.1, read on the forward strand.
TCAATGTCATAATACTTATTAATGGCTCTTAAAATATCGTCTTTCGTAGCAATCGCAGTCTCAATTTGAAAGCCAGTTGATAGACGCAGATCATCAATTGCAAAAAAATCCATCGGGTCTGCCATCGCGACAAACAGCTTGTCCCCATCTTTTTTTAATGGAATAAGAAGCTGGCGTTTTGCTGTTTCTTTCGGAATAATATTGAATAGCTTTGTATCAAAAGGATACCGGTACAAGCTAATATGTGGAATACCAAGCTGGAATTCAAGTACTTCAATAAGCTGCTGCTCTGTTATGTATCCCCTTTGAAGCAAGGCATCCCCAAGCTTTTGTCCATCACTTTTTTCCTTTAAAGTCAGAAGGAGCTGATCTTCTGTAATAAGACCAGCATATACAAGTAAATCTCCAAGCCGCTTCCGAATTTGTTTCATATATTATCCCTGCTTTTTCGAAATTATTTCATTTGTTCGTAAGATTTGCCCCAAAGGTCACTATTCGATTCAATTACTCCATTAGTCTCCTTTGCATCGTCAATTTCTGGTTGATTACTGTTTTGAGGACCCTCATCTGTAGACTCACTAGGCGGGCTCTCACTGCCAACTGCATCATTGGTAAGAAGACCATACACATCTATTTGATGAATAGGGGGATAATAATCTTCAGATATCACTTCACTTATTAGGAGAGCCCCTTTTTCATCATAAATCTCACGAATAACTTTAATGAATAATCCTTCTTTTCCTTGTCTCTCAACTACCTTTTCACCAGGTTTTAATAGATTATTATATTGCTTAATAATTTTAGGCTTAAAGCTTTGCTCATCCTTTGTAAGTACAGCATACTTATTTAAAAAGGACTTCCCTTTCAGCGAAAGGATTAACGTATTGTCAATAGATTCCATATTAATTTCAAATGGCACTTCATTCGGATTAGCAAAAATAAGATCTATATTTTTTTGTGAATCTACTTTTGCTTCAAAACCTATTGGGATATATCCCGGCTTTTCAATGCCGATATTTCTTTCAATAATAGCAAAATTAGTCGGCAAAATTAATTGATAGATTCCAGAAGATATGGCATTTATGGCTTCTGCAGACTCGTTCTTAAGTCCCTTTTCTTCTATCAACTCAAGCAGTGAGAACCTTTTATTAGCTGGAATCTCAATTGTGGAAAGTTTATCCAATATACTGCTAAAATAAATTGTATCTGTTTTAACTTGAACCTCTTGAATAACAACATCTTCGTTAGTACCTGAACCTGTAATATAGTCTTCAAGCTTTAATTCAAGTTGCTCAGATTGTAAAAGTGTTGCACTTTTTAACAAGTCTGTCTGTAATTTCTCAAAGTCAATAGATTGGGAATCTATTGCTGGGTAAGAATTCAAGATAGCATCTTCTAGAGTGTACTCTTCAAAATGAACATTAACCAAATTCTCTTGCCCATTTTGTGCTGTATTAACTGATTCCATAACATTAAAACGAAACAAAGCATTGTCTAACTGGATCTGACTTTCTTTAAAACGAATATTTATAACCATATCATCTAACCAAATGGTCAGCTGCTCGTCTACCGCTCTCATCGCCTCTGATTCAGTTTTGTCTGAAATATTAACATTTCCAACCATTGTATTCTCATCAAAGGTGTCAATGTTATTTAACATCAAATTAAAGGCGGAAGCTCCATAGTGTGAGAAGGCGAAGATAAAAAAAGTACAAAGGAAAAGCACAATAAAAATTTTAACGCCCTGCTTGTTTTTCACCTAGCCGACTCCCCTTTGATCTGCTTATCACTTACTTATGAAATATAAGTTCTTCTATCTCGATTTCTTCATTCAAATCGGATTTTTCCTTGTTAACTTTTTCTAATAGAACCTCTTCAGTAAACACAATTTCCTCTATTTCTTCCATGACTGGTTGAGGAACAGGTTCAATTGTATTAGGCATATCTTCTGTTTCCTTATCCCCTATATCATTTCCTTCAAGTAATTTCTCAATTTCCGACATATAGGTGTTTTCAGTTTGATTTCCTGGATACTCTCTATTACTCACGTCTTCATTAGTACTGATATTTGCCACCCGATTCTCAAGAAATGAAACATCCTCATCAAAGTCTAGAGGATCTTCAGGTGTTTTAGTTTCAGTAACTTTTTGTTCATGTAGTTCCTCTCCAGCCTGTTCTTCCTCGTAGGGGGAATATTCTAGTTCCTTTAAGTCATCCTCTTCTTGAGGAATCTCGATTGCTGTAGCTGCCTCATTTAGTACAAGCGGTAAAGTTTCTTTTTCTATGACTATATTTGGTTTCTTATCTTCTCTATGTAAAGTTTCTTTTTCTAAGGAAATAATTTCCTCGTCTACTATTTTAGAATCAACTTTCTTTAAGGCAGTTTCCACTATTCGTTTCTCTAACAAAAGGGATACTAACAAACAAAGCAGAGAAATAATCAATATCGTTTGATACAATGGGAATTGCATATTAGCCAATAGTCCTACATTTGCTAATAAAAATGCAACACCAATTATCCCTAGTTTCCATTTCCATGAAAACCCCATCGGCAATAAAAACATAATGGGCGCAAGAATTAACAACGAAACTATCAAAAATATAACAGTTATCATTCCTCTACACCCCCATGAGAATTATAATCCCAATTTATCACAAAAACCGCAGGAAAAATGTTACAGATTATCAAAACCTACTAAAAAAGACCTAAAATAAAACATATAATGGATGATACATATTGTATAATAAAAGTGGGTATTTAGGAAGATTATTAATGTGTGACTTTTCTAGTATTCCATTAATATGCAATCGACCTCAAAAGGAGGTAATATGTTGTGCATTGTGATAATCAAAAAGGATTAACCTTGGTAGAAGTACTACTATCTATTGTTATTTTGACGATAATCCTCGGTACTATTATTAAATTTTTCCCCCAAATGGGAATGATGAACAAACAGAATGAGATTAAACAGGAGGCAGTGAATATTGCAAAAGAAATATTAATTGATTGGCAGAATAAAGGGGATGACCTGAAGAAATTCCTTACTAATCCGTCTAGTAATGTCCTTCCTGGATATAGCCATAATGATGACAAATATTTTTATTTTAATGAAACAAAAGGAAATTTAAATATTGAAGTAAAAATTAGAAAGAAACCTGATTTAGACGGTTATCCCTCTAAAGCTTATCTCGTTCATATCAAACTTAAAAATAATCAAGGAAAAAAAATAAGTGAAACTTATGGATACATAATTGTTATCTAGGGGGATGGCAATGCTTAAACAAAATCAAAACGGACTTACTTTAATTGAATTGCTTGCAATAATTTCTATCTTGTCAATTGTAGGTGTAATAATATGGAGTGTGTTTTTCCAAGGTGTAAAATATTCTAATAATGCTGTAACAAGAAACCAAATGCAACAGGAAGCTAATATTATTACTACAAAACTGAAAGAAATTCATCTAACCTCTGAAAAATATTCTATTGTTTCTAACAATGGCATAATTGCAGTAACCTATGATGATAAAAATGGTACTTCACAAGAAGTAATTTTTGAAAATAGTAATTTAGAATTTTCATCTACATCCATAAATAATAGAATTCCAAAAGAAACTGATACTCGATTTACTCTTATTGTAACTGACAAGGATTCAGGCAATTCACATTCAATCACCACCCTTCTATACCGACTGAAAGGGGGAAATAATAAATGATCGTTGAAAATGAAAAAGGTTATACACTTGTTGCTGTACTTTTGACCGTGACAATATTTATGCTTCTTGCTTTTTCATTTATGGGACAAGCAGCAAATAGTATGAAACAGAATAAGGCTGTGGAAACGAAATCCCAGTCAGTGGCTCTTGCTGAAATGGGGGTTACTTATTTTCAGCATGCCATCCAAAATATATTTAAATCCAATTATCAATCTATCGTCCAACAGGTTAAATCTATACGTGAGAGCGATAAAATAAAAAGAACAAATGATGAATATACACAAATTGCTATGAATTTAATGAAGGATATAATAAAAAATGAATTAAATCCAACCGCCATTTCAATTGATGATAACCCAGGAGCAAATTTCTCGATACAATATAATAAGAACTCAAATCTTAAACAAGATGGAAAAGTGCTTAAGATAGATTTTAAAAGTATTGGTACCGAAAATGGAAAAATCACTACGATTGAAACTGTTATGAATATTGATTTTAGCGAGTTAATGAGTGACAGTGGGACCGGAGAGACTGGTAATACCGGTGTACAAAATGCTATTTTACCTTCTGGTAATGACATTCCGGACCCAGGAAATTTAAGTGCTTGTGATAATGATAATAAGAAGGTTGATTATTCAAATATTAAATGTCAAGTAAATGGTAGCGATAGCTATGATAATAACGATCAATTAATCTTTAATAATTCTATTTTTAAGGTTACCGGTGCACTTTCTCTTCCTCAAATGAACAAGGACATAATTAATTCTACATTATATGTACTTGGAAGTATGACTACTGGGAATATGAATAGTCTTACCCATTTAAAATTACATGTTAATGGAGCTGGTCATTTTGGTCACTTTAATGGAAGCGGATTAACTGATTCAATAATTGAGATTGGTGGAAATGCTAAATTTGATAATATGAAACTTTTGCGGTCTACTATTTATGTTGGTGAATATAAAGCAAATTTTGGACAAATTAACGGAATGGAGAACTCTGTAATTTTCGTTAATTCTGATACAGATATAAAAGGTCTCGATATTGGAAGTAACTCCACAGTTTGTGTTAATGGATTTCTAAAAATCGAAAATAATTTTAATAGCAATTCAAATAGTAAAGTCTATGCTAAAAATAGCAATAACAATAATGTAATAAAAGGTGATGCGGCTTTTAAAGATGGTGGTGCGTGTTCGAGAAAATCTGGATCTCTAATATCTTGGGGCGATCTCTCGATATATGCGGACTATGATTATAAATATTAGCTCAACTTTCCCACATATTATTAACACAAATTTTTATCACTATTATAAAGACCCCCAAAACCTTGGGGGTCTTTCCTATTTCACATACTCCGCCACCCGGTTCCTGCCCGCTCTCTTCGCTCCGACATACAACGCTCGGTCGGCGTGGCGGATTAGGGCAAGCGGTTCATCGGCATCTTGAGGGGCTGATGCCACTCCGATGGAACCAGTGATATGAACTTGCTGTGGTTGGTCCCGTTTATCGATATGCTGGGTTAGGAGGAATGGATGGTTAGCGATGGCTTGTCTGACTGTTTCAGCAATTTTTACAGCATTGCTTTTCTTAACGTCTGGGAGAAGGATCACGAACTCTTCTCCACCATATCGTGCAACCATGCCCTTATCGCCGATTAAATCCATTAGGACATCTGCTAACTGGCAAAGGATTTCATTCCCGCTTTGATGCCCATACATATCGTTAACAGCTTTAAAGTGGTCAATATCAAGGATGATCAGGGAGATTTCTTCCCGCACATTTTGCAATATTTTTTCGAATTCGGTGCTTAAAAAGTTCTCAAAATAGCGATAATTGTAAAGCTTAGTTAAAGCACAGCGTTCACTTTGTGCTTTTGTTTTTTCATAATTTCTTGCATTTTCGAGTGCTATGGCAAAGTGGGAGCATAGAATATCAACGATCATTAGCTGAGATTTTTCATAGGCCCTTTTCCCAGAAGATGCTAAGAATAGTACCCCAACGGCCTCGCTATTACGGACAATCGGCATACTTAAAACGCTTTCGACCTTGTCAGGCATATAGCCTTTCACAATATTCTTCCACTCTTTTTGCGAGCTGAAAAGTGCCGCTTTCTTCTGTTGCCAAACAAGGCCGCTAATCCCTTCACTTTTCCTGAGCGGCTCCATTTTAGAACATTTTATTACTCCCTTTTCAACCTGACGAATGATTTGTAATTCCTCATTATCAATGATATCGAGAATATAGGCATAATCGACAGGCAGCATTTCTGTCAGCTTCTGAATAAATAAATCCAGTACCTCATCTACATTTAATCTTTCTGCCAGCTGATGGCCGATTTCTGTCGCGCTTTGCAATAATTTATTTATTTTTCTGCTAGAGTAATATAAATTCAAAATAACTGAAAGGCTGGCAAATGGAATTCCGACAAAAATAAGCGCAACGAGTCCCAATTCTTTATATAGAATAAAAAGTACAAAACCCATCGGGAAAGTAATAATTGTTGTAATAGTTTCCCAAATAAAATCAATTCCAAATGTCTCCCGTTTCCCATTATAAAGAACCAAATTAATGATCCAAATAAAGAAATGATTGAAAACATAATAGAGAATCGGATAAATAGGGATCAGCCAAAAAGAATGATCGATGTCCGCTAATCTTGCACCAGGGCTGCCGCCAAGCATGTAATAAGTTGCACCGCTCAGGAAAGAAACGAACATAAACATAAGTGAATTTAAAGGAATCCGAAAAAATTGTTCTTTTGGTAATTTAACTCTTATGAATAAAACAATTATCGTTAACTGAAGAATAATCAATTCAACAAACAAGCCGAATGTTAAAAATACAGCCCAGGCGACCCACTGTATTAAAAAAATAGGTGATCCGTTTATAATCATTGGAGTTGCTGCTACAAAGAACGCAAGAATTAGAAAAACGATAATGTCAATTTCATGTCCAGCTATATGAGGCGGGTATAATTGATAGATTAGCCATAGACTGGGTGGGAATATGAAGAGCCACAGCCCCCAAATCATCTTTTTCTTTATAGCACTTATCATTTATACCCCTCCTCTCTAACTTTTATAGGATAATAGTAATAGTAATATGAACATCTTATCAAATTTTCAAAATAATGTCACATATCATTTTTCTACTTTTTCTGCTAGAAAAGGCTTCATTTCCGATAAAAAGTAAAGAGAGCCTGTTATTACAAGAATATCGTTTTCCTCCAGTGTACTGACATTTTCTTCAATTTCTTTCTTCCAATCAGGATTAAAGTGCTTATTCTTATTTCCGCTTAATTCAAATAACGCCTTGGCTTTAGCAGCACGTGGGTAATCGAATTCAACAAATGTGATTTTGTCAGCAATTGCATCTAAATTCCCAATCATTTTATCCAGTTTTTTATCGGCAAGAGCTGTAAAGATAAGGTTTATTTTTTTATCACTAAAACGCTTTTTAAGCTCACTTACTAATGCTGCGACTCCTTCTTCATTATGAGCGCCATCAATAACAATGACAGGATCTTTAGACATCATTTCAAATCTGCCTGGCCAGTAAGCCTTTTTTAAACCGCTGTAAAGATGCTTATCCTCGATTAAAAAGGAATAAAACTTATTTAATACTTCTGCTGCCATTACCGCTAATGCAGCATTCTCTGTCTGATGCGTTCCTGCCATCGATATTTCGAGATTGTCCCATTCTTTAAATGGTGTTTTTTGCGTAAATACTTCACCAGTTTGGCTTGATTTGTGATCTTTAATGACTATCTGGTTTCCAAGTGAATAGACAGGTGCTTTCATCTCTGCTGCTTTTTCAAGGATTACTTCTAGAGCTTCCTTCTGCTTAACAGCTGTGATCACACTTATACCTGGTTTAATAATTCCTGCTTTTTCAAAAGCAATCTCCGCATGTGTATCTCCGAGTATGCCTGTGTGGTCAAGACCGATGTTTGTAATGATGGAGAGAATCGGTAAAATAACGTTAGTTGAATCAAATCTGCCACCGAGTCCTACTTCATAAAGGACAATATCAACTGGGTTTACTCGTCCAAAATATTGAAAAGCCATGGCTGTAATGATTTCAAATTCAGTCGGACCGCCAAGCTCTGTCTCCTCTAATTCTAGGGAAAGGGGATAGATGTCATTAGCTAACCTGACAATGTCTTCATCGCTTACTGGCACCCCATTGATCGAAATTCTCTCATTAAATAGTTCGAAATAGGGTGAGGTAAACGTCCCAACCTCATACCCTGCCTCCTGAAGGATCGAGCGCAAATAGGTAACAGTTGATCCTTTGCCATTTGTTCCGCCTATATGTACAGCTTTTACCCTTCTCTCTGGGTGTTCCAGTTTTTCCATCATCCATTCCATTCTTTTTAGCCCTGGCTTAACTCCAAGCCTGAGCCTAGAGTGAATCCAAGAAACAGCCTCTTCATAAGTTGTGAACATGTTTACTGCCTCCAAAGTATGACGTAGTATTATGTATTTTTATAAACCAATTCTCAAATATCAAGAGGAAGACGAACCCAAACAATTGGATTCGCCTTCAATCAAAATTATTCCCCTTTTAATTCTTTAATGCGGGCTTCTACAGCAGCTCTTTTTTCACTGTAATCCTGCTCTTTTGCCTTCTCTTCTTCAATTACCTTTTCAGGAGCCTTTTTGATAAAGCCTTCATTGCTAAGTTTCTTTTGAACCCGTTCTACTTCTTTATCTAGCTTCTCCCATTCCTTCTGCAGACGGACGACTTCTTCCTCGATATTGATTAACCCTTCAAGTGGAAGATTAATCTCGGCACCTGTAACGATAGAAGTCATTGCCTTGTCTGGTGTATCTACTTCAATTGCAACAGTTAACTCTTCTGGGTTACAGAATCGTTCAATGTAACCGCGGTTATTTTCTAAAGTACGAAGAACAGTCTCGTCTTTAGCCTTTAAAATCATTTTGATTTTCTTGCTCATTGGCGTGTTTACTTCTGCACGGCTGTTACGAACGGAACGAATGATTTCCACTAGCAGCTTCATTTCGCCAGCCGCCTGATGGTCTGTGAAATCAGCATTTGCTTTAGGCCATTCGGCAACTGTAATTGACTCTCCTGCGTGAGGAAGGTTTTGCCAAATTTCCTCCGTGATAAACGGCATGAACGGATGCAGCAGACGCATTGTGTTGTCTAGTACATAAGCTAAAATCGAGCGTGTAGTTTTCTTAGCTCCTTCGTCTTCACCGTAAAGCGGAAGCTTCGCCATTTCAATATACCAGTCACAGAAGTCATCCCAGATAAAGTTGTATAGGACGCGGCCAACCTCTCCGAATTCGTAGCGGTCTGATAATCTTGTTACCGTTTCGATCGTTTCATTTAATCGAGTTAAAATCCATTTATCTGCAACTGATTTTTCACCAGTTAAATCGATTTCATCGTATGTCAGTCCATCCATATTCATTAAGGCGAAACGGGATGCATTCCAAATTTTGTTCGCAAAGTTCCAAGTTGCTTCCACCTTTTCCATGCTGAAACGCAAATCATGTCCTGGTGAGCTTCCCGTTGATAAGAAATAACGAAGAGAATCTGCGCCGTACTTATCAATAACATCCATTGGATCTACTCCGTTGCCGAGGGATTTACTCATTTTGCGTCCTTCAGCATCACGAACTAAACCATGGATTAATACATCTTTAAATGGTCTTTGATCCGTAAATTCAAGCCCTTGGAAAATCATACGAGATACCCAGAAGAAAATAATATCATAGCCTGTAACAAGACAAGCAGTTGGATAATAGCGTTTGAAATCCGCGGATTCAACATCCGGCCAGCCCATTGTGGAGAATGGCCATAATGCAGAGCTAAACCATGTATCTAATACGTCCTTATCTTGTTCCCAGTTCTCGATATCTTCTGGTGCCTCATGTGCAACATATACTTCACCAGTTTCTTTATGATACCAAGCTGGAATGCGATGTCCCCACCAAAGCTGACGGGAAATGCACCAGTCACGAATATTTTCCATCCAGCGAAGGTACGTATTTTCAAATCGATCCGGAACAAAGTTAACTTTTTCTTCCTTCGATTGTAGGGCAATGGCCTCATCTGCTAATGGCTGCATTTTTACGAACCACTGTGTTGACAAATAAGGCTCTACTACGGCGCCGCTGCGCTCAGAGTGGCCAACTGAATGCATATGTTCTTCAATTTTGAAAAGTACCCCTTGCTCTTGCAGATCCTTAACAATTTGCTTACGGCATTCGAAACGGTCCATATCCTTATATTTTCCCGCTCTTTCATTCATTGTGCCATCTTCATTCATGACAAGAACTCGTTCAAGATTATGGCGATTTCCAATTTCAAAGTCATTCGGGTCATGCGCTGGTGTAATCTTAACTGCACCTGAACCAAATTCCATATCAACATAATCATCACCAACAATTGGAATTTCACGTCCAACAATCGGAAGCTTAACTGTTTTACCAATTAAGTGCTTATAACGATCATCTTCAGGATGAACAGCTACTGCCGTGTCACCTAACATTGTTTCTGGACGTGTTGTCGCAATTTCTATATGTCCTGAGCCATCTGTAAGCGGGTATTTCATATGGTAGAACGCACCCTGAATATCTTTATGGATTACCTCGATGTCAGAAAGTGCCGTCTTAGTTGATGGGTCCCAGTTGATAATATATTCGCCCCGGTAAATTAGCCCCTTATTATACAATGTAACAAATACTTCACGAACAGCCTTTGATAAGCCTTCATCAAGTGTAAAACGCTCACGGGTATAATCTAAACCAAGTCCAAGCTTAGACCATTGCTGGCGGATATGGCTGGCGTATTCCTCTTTCCATTTCCAAGTTTCTTCAACAAACTTTTCACGGCCTAAATCATAGCGGCTTTTTCCTTCTCCGCGAAGCTTTTCCTCTACTTTTGCCTGTGTAGCAATCCCAGCGTGGTCCATCCCTGGAAGCCAAAGGACATCATAACCCTGCATACGCTTCATCCGCGTTAAAATGTCTTGAAGAGTTGTATCCCATGCGTGACCTAAATGAAGCCTTCCTGTCACGTTTGGAGGTGGAATAACGATTGTATACGGCTCTTTATCCGCATCATCCTTAGCCTCGAAAAATTTCCCCTTAAGCCACCATTCATAACGTCCCTGTTCAATTGATTGAGGGTCATATTTGGTTGGCATAGTTAATTCTTTTGTTTCCATTACACACATTCCTTTCTGATACATTCATTCTCTTGAAAAAACAAAAAACCCCACTCGTCATAAAAGGACGAATGGAGTTTGCTTCGCGGTACCACCTTTTTTTCAACCGAAAATAGAAATGCGGATGCGGCTTTATTTAAAAAGCATCTGCAATCTACATTTGATTGACTCTTAACTAGATAACGGATTTCCCGTCCTTCACTACTCGAAAATACATTCTTTCATGAAAGAAGCTCAAGGGCGACCTTCCAACGGTTCTGCTTAGAAAACCTTTCAGCTAATAGTTTTCCTCTCTTTAAGCAAATGGCCATCGTACTCTTCCCTGTCGTAGCTGTTCATTTATAATTGTCTAGATTTAGCGCCTAGCGCCTATACTTTTCTTTATTCAATATAGTACCTAATAAATAGGATGGACGTCAATCATTATTCCCTATTTATCAATATATTATACGATTGGACTTCATTGGTGCATCAAGTTTGATCAATTTGCCATTTGACAGTTTAGATTAATCCAAATTAAAAAGCACGATCATTGGGGATAACACATAGTATGATATGAGAAATGTTGGAAAGGGGCATGTAAATGAGAAGAAGGTATAATCCTTATACACTGCCGCCGTGGTTAAAAACAATAAGAGGGGCCTGCTCCCAATTCATTATTCCATTTTGCTGTTTTCAAGGAATACGTGTTATTATATTTCCAACTACCTTTGACGTACTATTCCTTGCTGTTTTAATATTTATTGCTGTTGCCTTTCGTCTTGAGTTATTATAGGGCCCAAAATCCTTTTAATTTTGGGCTCCTTCTTGTTGTGCAGCAGCCTCAGCCTGTGCTTTTGCTTCCTGCTTTTGCCTCTCGATCTCTTCCATCCTCGACAATACGTATTCCGTATTTTTTACTCGCCAATATTGCTTTTGATAGTGCAAAAGAATCTTTCGTTCATGATGGCTATAAGGATTTTTATAATATTTCTCAGCTGCACGAATAACCGCTCCTGGATGGGCAAAATAGCTTTGAAATAGCAGCAGTTCATCCTCCTTTAATGGGAAGTATTTCAAATAAGTATAAATCCATTCAATACAATCCTCTGCTCTCCTCGGAAAGGTTTTCAACGTACGTGACAAAAACGGCAGCAAGTCATGCAAAGGTGATCCTTGCTTAGCACGTTCAAAGTTTGAGAAGTAGCCATAGCCTCTTTCATCATATAAAAAATGGTCTGTTGAAATTTTCCCATGAACGGTTACAATTCTCGCTTTTTCATGATCCTTCGTTTTTTCATACCACTCTTTAAGTTTTCTAATTGAGAAATCTAAAGCCTGGTTCATTTCGTTATAGGAAAGGACAAACATTAATTCAAAGGGGGACAAATAGTCTCTCTGTTCACAGGCTTCCATAAATCCTTCCAAAAATTCCTTTTCCTTTTCCCTTTCTAACAGTGTTTTTTCAAAATGCTCAGCTCTATCTTCTTTACTAATCTTTAATTCAGTTGCTGATAAAGTATGGAGTCTAGCTAGTTCACGAAAGAGCTGATGGTGGCGTTCATGGCTTAATTCATTTGCTTCATTCATCATCCAGGGCATGAGGTAATAAAGTTCATTTTCATGTAATACAGCGTACCTTCCATCTAGAGTTGGAAAAACAGGTACGATGCGGTTATAGCCCTTTTGATATAGACTTTGGATTTGCTTGACAAAATCTCCCCCGTGTCTTGGGTCGATTTTTTTTAAGGCAAAAACTCCTTTATTGGAATAGACTTTTTGAATCCTTCCCATTTCCTCAACAAAATGCGGTTCTATTGCATAATGCTTTAAAATTGGAGAAACCTGTCGTAATCGATTCTTTTCATTCATAAGAATCACCTGCCTTTATAGAGGAGCGTAAACGCCAATGTGCTGGAGCTAGACAAATAGAAAAACTGAGCAGGTTCGTATTTACCTGCCCAGCCTGTTATTTAGAAATTATTTGTGGGCAACGGCTACAGGGATATAAAGGACCTGCCCCTCATATATATCTTGACTAATTTCCAAATGATTCACACTAAGCAACCGTTGAACAGGAATTTCATATCTTTCTGCAATGATATCGATCGTATCACCAAGCTGAACGATGCATACCTTAAGCTTAGCCACATCATCCTCTGACTTTCGGGCAAAAAATTCAGTTAAAGACATGCTTTTCTTTTTCGATGGCTTTTTCTTCTTTTTATCAGCAGCTTCCTCTTTTTCAGCAGCCTTTTTGGCTACATGATCAGAGGATTCGTCACTGCTGGATTCTTGATGATTTTCCATCTCAACTTCCTGCATCGGGCTTTCTTCCACATTTGGCATCGAATAGATTTCTTCGGCAGAAGGAGGTTGTTGTTCACTTCTTTGGGCCGAGAAGGAGATTTCTGGCTGTATTTCAATCTTTTCCGCAACAGCCTCTTCCTGAACTACTTCAATTCTTACTGCCTCTTCAGGCTGTTTTTTTGCTTCAGCCTCAAATGGAACAAAAATTGGATTTTTTTCCTTTTCTCCAAATGTCTCTCTTTCCTCTGCTGATTCTTCCTCTGCTTTTAAATTCCAATTTAATTCAGGCGTTGCCTCTTCTATATGATAAGCAGGCTCTTGATCCTCAGTCTCTGTTCTTGGAGGGGCATGCTGCTGTTCCCCGTACAAACCAGAAATAGTAAGATTCGCAGTTAACTTCATACAGCTTCTTTCGGGAAAAACATAATCAAAAGATTCGACTAACACATCAATATCATGAACACTTTCGATTCTATTTCTAGGTATCGTTATGTCTACCGGGAAGAAGTGAGTGAATTCACATACTCCTTCATCTCTTTCTTCGACTACTTGAATAAATTTCGGAGCTGTAAAGGAATCCTCATATTCTATTTCTGCTGTTTCGTGCCGCTTAAATTCACCAGATAGCTCGAGTGCTCCTTGAATCGTTACATATTGATCATTTTCTTGAATAAGAATATCTGGATCAAGTGAAATTGAAATTAATTCAGATACTTCCTGTCCTTTTTGAAACCATACAGATTCCTCTAAAGAAAATCGTAAGCACGATGGGTTTCCTTGAGACAAAGCGACTCCTCCTTTCATAACCTTTACGTTTAATCACTATGTCATTTACACTTTATGAGAATGATAATTTTTTTATGATTGAAAATAACACAGCTCGGCAAAAAACTAATAAAAAAACACCCATCTAAAAAGATGAGTGTCAGGTATTTAGCCTTTAAGCTTTGAAAATGCAATTTCTGTTGCTTGCAGCGTTTTTTCAATATCTTCATCACTATGTGCCGTTGATAGGAAGAGGCCTTCAAACTGTGATGGTGGAAGGAATACTCCTTGATTAGCCATTTCTTGGTAATAGGATGCAAAATAATCTAGGTTTGATGATTTAGCTTTGTCATAGTTAATCACATCTTCATTTGTAAAGAAGAAACCAATCATTGATCCAGCACGATTAAAAGTGTGCGGGATTTCATATTTTTCCGCAGCCGCTTTTATGCCAGCTTCCAATAAATCCCCTTTACGCTGGAATTCTTTATATGAATCTGGAGTTAACTGACTCAATGTTTCATAGCCAGCCGTCATTGCTAATGGATTTCCAGACAAAGTTCCTGCCTGATAAATAGGACCGCTCGGTGCGATTTGCTCCATAATTTCCGCTTTTCCGCCATATGCACCAACTGGTAGTCCTCCGCCGATTACTTTACCTAGACAAGTAATATCTGGTGTAACATTGTAATAGCCTTGAGCACAATGGTAGTCAACACGGAAGCCTGTCATAACCTCGTCAAAGATTAAGAGGGCACCATATTGACTTGTGATGTCTCTCAAGCCTTCCAAGAAGCCTGGAAGCGGCGGAACAACTCCCATATTCCCAGCAACAGGCTCTGCAATGATACAGGCAATGTCTTCACCAAATTGTTCAAATGCATATTTAACACTTTCTAAATCATTATAAGGGACAGTAATGGTGTTTTTCGCAACACTTTCTGGAACACCTGGGCTATCAGGAAGTCCAAGTGTAGCGACCCCAGACCCCGCTTTAATAAGCAGGGAATCGCCATGCCCGTGGTAGCAGCCTTCAAATTTCAAAATTTTATTTCGCCCCGTATAGCCGCGTGCAAGTCTTAAAGCACTCATTGTTGCTTCTGTACCTGAAGAGACCATGCGGACGACCTCAATTGAAGGTACTCTCTCCTGGACTAGCTTGGCTAAGTCATTTTCTTGAACAGTCGGTGCACCGAAGCTAGTTCCCATTTCAGCAACCTTTTTAATTGCTTCCACAACTCGATCATTCGAATGTCCGAGTATCAGGGGGCCCCAAGATAAAACATAGTCAATATATTCATTGCCATCAATATCATAAATTTTAGAGCCTTTTCCTCGTTCCATGAAAATTGGATCCATCTTAACGGATTTAAAGGCACGAACTGGTGAGTTGACCCCGCCTGGCATTAATTTACTTGCTTCCTTAAAAGCCTGAATAGATTTTTCGTAAGAGCGCATTTAATCCCTCTTCTCAATTTAATGTATTTCTGAATTCCACTTAGTCTTAACTCCCTTGAATCTGTATTCTTACCATGAAGGGCGTTATACAGCTCCTTTAACTACCTTCAGTCCGAACTTCTTGCACTGAAGGGCGTTTTATAGCGCTTCATTCATAGGAGTGAATTTTATTATTTGTTTCGAAGCCATCTAGCGGCGTCTTTAGCGTGATACGTAATAATTAAATCACAGCCGGAACGCTTCATTCCGACTAACATTTCCATAACAATTCTCTCTTCATCAATCCAGCCATTTTGAGAGGCTGCTTTCACCATGGAATATTCTCCGCTCACATTATAAATAACTAGTGGGAGATTAATATTATTTTTCACATCACGGACGATATCGAGATAAGGCATTCCGGGCTTTACAATTATAAAATCTGCGCCTTCCATTAAATCGGATTCAGCTTCACGCAGAGCCTCCATGCGGTTTGCCGGATCCATTTGGTAAGCTTTACGATCACCAAATTGAGGTGTACTGTCAGCCGCATCACGGAATGGGCCATAGAATGCTGATGCATATTTCACGGCATAAGACATAATAGGTACATTTTCAAAGCCAGATTCATCTAAGCCCGCACGAATCGCAGCAACAAATCCATCCATCATATTTGATGGAGCAATAATATCTGCGCCTGCTTTTGCTTGACTGACAGCGGTTTGCACTAATAAATCAAGTGAAGCATCATTTAAAACTTGTCCATTCTCAATTACACCGCAATGCCCATGGCTCGTGTACTCACATAGACAAGTATCTGCAATAACAATTACTTCAGGAAACTTTTCTTTAATTAATCTAGTCGCCTCTTGGACAATTCCATGATCGTGATACGCCTGGTTGCCGCATTCATCTTTTTCAACTGGGATTCCAAAAAGCAGCACAGATTTAATCCCTAATGAAACAACCTCATTCATTTCTTCTTCTAGATGATCTAATGATAAATTGTAAATTCCTGGCATTGAGGAAATTTCTCTTTTAATATCTTTTCCTTCAGCAACAAAAATCGGATAAATCAAGTCGTCTGTAGTTAGATGGTTTTCACGAACTAAAGCTCTCATGTTTGGACTTTGGCGAAGTCTTCTATGTCTTGTAAATTGGATATCCATCAGAATCACTCCTTTTTTTGAAAAATTACATTTTCATGTTTACGTATTCAATAATACTTTCGAGCATATGGTCAGATGTATAGATGGCTGGCTCACAGTGGACATCTAGTCCGTATGATTTTATTCTATCCTTTGTAATAGGGCCAATCGTGCTAATAATACTATTTTCAAGCCTATGAAAAAGCTGATTTTCCTTCATCACTCTCATAAAATGATCGACAGTAGAGGGACTTGTGAAGGCAAGGATATCAATCTTTCCTTTAGAAAATACCTCTATTAATTTTGTTCTGCTTTCATCAGGAAAGAAGGTCTCATACATGATTACTTCGTCCACATTCGCGCCTTTTTCCGTTAAGGATGTATAAATAATATTTCTAGCTAGATTCCCTTTAGGGATTAAAATATTCATCCCGGCTTTCACAATTGGCAAGAAATCCTTAACAAAACCTTCCGCTACATATTCATTCGGAATAAAATCCACTTCTATTCCTGCTTTTAGCAGACAGGCTTCTGTTCTTTTTCCAATAGCTGCGATTTTAGGCAATTTCATTTTTTCCGGAGAGTCAATAAAAGACAGAAAAGTCTCAACCGTGACATTGCTCGTAAAAATAATCCAATCATAAGTATGTAACTGATTAATAATCTTAATAATCTCTTCCGAAACATTTACAGGCTTAAAAGCGATGAGAGGAATTTCAACAGGAATTCCTCCATAGCCTTTAATTAAATTTGAAAAGGTTTTTGCATGCTCTTTTCCTCTTGGAACGAGGACCGACATCCCCTTTAGAGGATTGCCCTCGCCTCCACCGGTCATTCGCGATCCAGCTCCTCTTTCACCTGATCGATTAAATCTTTAGCTCCCTGCTTAATTAAGCGATTAGCCGCTTCAATTCCGACTTTCTCAGGATCTAAGCCTTTCACTTGTTCTGAGTAGATTATTTTTCCATCTGGAGATCCGACTAGGCAGGTTAACACAATTTCTTCGTCTCCGTTAAGCTCTGCAAAGCCCGCAATTGGTACCTGGCAGCCTCCCTCCATTTTGTGAAGGAATGCTCGCTCTGCTCGAACCGTTGCATCTGTTTTCTTGCATGTAAATTTATCTAATAAGCCACGAAGCTCTTCATCATCGCCGCGGCACTCAATTGAAAGTGCTCCCTGCCCGATTGCAGGCAAGCAAATATCTGGGTCTAACAATTCTGTCACGACGTCACTTGCCCATCCAAGTCTCTTTAACCCGGCGGCAGCCAAAAGAATCGCATCATAATCATCTGTTTCAAGCTTGGCAAGTCTTGTATCTATATTTCCTCTAATCCATTTAATTTCTAAATCTGGACGGCGAGCAAGCAGCTGTGCCCCTCTGCGCAAGCTGCTCGTTCCGATTACAGCCCCTGGTTTAAGATCAGCGAAACGAATATGGCCTTTGGAAATTAGCGCATCCCGGTGATCTTCTCTTTCAGGAATACTGCCGATTATGAGCCCTTCAGGAAGAACTGCGGGCATATCCTTCATACTGTGGACAGCCATATCAATTTCTTTATCCAGCATGGCCTGTTCGATTTCTTTCACAAACAAACCTTTCCCGCCGACCTTTGAAAGCGTCACATCTAATATGCGGTCCCCTTTAGTAACAATTTCCTTCACTTCAAAATCAAAGGATGGATCAATCGCCTTCAATTGATCGATAACCCAATTTGTTTGTGTTAATGCAAGTTTACTTCTACGAGAACCAACGATAATTTTTCTCATGACAGCCTCCTAATTTACGAATACCAGAAATGGAAAGATGATAGTGAACCGAATAAAAAGAAGTTAATCAAAACAATTAGAAAGGAAGCAATATTCCATAATGCTAATTGCTTCCCAGCAAGCCCCTTGCCTACTTTTAAATAAAGATAAATGCTGTATGCAGCAATCACAATAAAAGAACCGACTACTTTAGAATCGTACCAATTCATATCTGGGACCTTAAGATATGCCCACTGAACACCTAAGATTAAGCTGATCATCAACATGGGAACACCGATTACATTTAATACATATGAGGTTTTATCCAGCTTCGATAAATCAGCAACCCTTAATAGCCGTGGGCCCCATTTCTTTCTTTTCAAAAGATCGTACTGAATTAAATATAATACGGAAAATACAAAAGACAAGGAAAATGCCCCATATGACAATATAGCAACGGTAATATGAATAAGCAGCAATTCAGAAATCAGCTTTTGTGCCATCACATGTGACTCATATTGAACAGGAGCAAATGTGTGTATGGCCATTATGATAAAACCAAGTACATTCGCAAAAAAGACAAAAAAATCGACTCTTAGTAAACGGTTGAATGCTAATGACAAGGTAATAAGCACCCAAACATAGAAATATAATCCTTCAAAAATTGTGAGGACAGGAAATCTGCCTGTTTGTTTCATATACAAAAAGAGAAAGACCGTTTGTAAAAGCCATACAAATGCAAGTAACCAGAAGGCAATTCGGTTTGCCTTCCGGTTATGATGTAAGAAATCAATAAAGTATAGTAAGACACACAAGGCATACAGAACGACAGTGGCTTCGTGCAGCCTTGTCATATAAATATCGATCATATCCAAGTACTCCTACGATTGAAAGGAAGCCTGTGACATATGAGCGATAGAGTTTTGTGATTCGGCTGTTTGTGTGATTATCCGCTCGGAAACAAGTTCTTCGATATTAAAAATTTTTATAAATAAATCTAACGACTTATCAGCATCCTTACCCCCAGCCATTTCCTTCGCCTGTAAAATAGGATCCTTTAATAGCTGATTAATAATGCTCTTTGTATGTTTATTTAATACCTTTTTATCTCGTTCACTTAAGTTTGGCAGCTTTCTTTCAATACTTTCCATTGTTTCAGCTTGAATGGCTAATGCTTTTTCCCTTAAAGCAGAGATAACGGGAACGACACCAAGTAAATTCAGCCATTGTTTAAATTCAATAATTTCCTGCTCAATCATGAGCTGAATGGTTTCAGCTGCCTTCTTACGTTCCTGCAGATTTGCTTCAACAATACCTTCAAGGTCATCTATATCATATAAGAAGACAGTATCTAACTCAGCGAGGGCTGGGTCCAAATCACGCGGCACTGCGATGTCAACCATGAATAAGGGCTTCCCTTTTCGCATCTTTTCAACGCCTGTCATCATTTCCTTAGTGACAACAAATCCTTTTGCACCAGTGGAACTGATTAGAATGTCCGCTTCAATTAATGAGCACTGAAGTTCTTGAAGAGTTTTCGCCTGGCCAGCGTAACGGCCAGCTAAATCCTGCGCTTTTTCAAACGTACGATTAATAACGGTTACCTTACTTGCACCGTTTGCATGCAGATTTTGAATAGCAAGCTCGCCCATTTTACCGGCGCCCAGAATAAGCACATGCTTATTCTCTAATGAACCAAATATCTTTTTTGCCAGCTCCACAGCTGCATAGCTGACAGAAACAGCGTTGGCACCAATTTCCGTTTCAGAATGAGCACGTTTAGCCAACGTAACTGCTTGTTTAAATAAATGATTAAACACCGTTCCAATCGTATGATCTGCCTGTGCCTGCAGAAAGCTTGTACGGACCTGTCCCAAAATTTGAGTTTCCCCAAGGATCATGGAATTCAGCCCGCAAGAGACATTAAATAAATGCTCAATAGACCCTTCCTGCTCATAAATAAACAAATAAGGAGAAAATTCTTCTTTTTCTATTTTAAACCACTCTGATAAAAATTCTTTAATATAGTAACGGCCTGTATGAAGCTGATCCACTACCGCATAGATTTCAGTCCGATTACAAGTAGACAGAATAACATTCTCAAGGATGCTTTTTTTATTCTTAAGCGTTTTCATAGCATCTGGTAATTGAGAAGGGTTAAACGTCAATCTCTCCCGAATTTCAACAGGGGCCGTTATATAATTTAGACCAACAACGACTATATGCATTTAAATTGACACCCCCAAATTAATTGCACAATATTATCTTAATTGTAGCACTTATTTCCCGTTAAATTATGCGAAAATGTGAACAGATCTTGAACTCCTATGATAAAATATTCATTGAATTCTAATAGATTCGTTCAAGAAATTTTTTTCTGTATTTATATTCGACAAAATACTCCCTTATGTACAGTATCAAAAATTACTAATAGATTCAAGTGAACCTTATTGGAAGCGGTGTAAATATGAAAAATCAGAGAATATTTCCTGGAATTATCTTAATTGGCTTCGGAGCTTACTTCTTTCTCCAGCAATCTGATATCACTCTTTTTCAGCCTTTTTTTACATGGCCAAGCCTATTAATCATCATTGGGATCGCTTTTTTATTCCAAGGCTACGGAGCAAAGGATTATCATGCCATCTTACCTGGAGTCATCTTAACGGGCTTTGGCTTGCATTTCCATGTCGTAAACCGTCTTGAAATATGGCCAGATCATATCGGAGCATTTATATTAATTATTGCTTTAGGTTTTTTACTTCAGCACCAAAAATCTAGAACCGGTTTATTTCAAGGACTACTATTTTTAATTTTAGCTTCCTTGCTATTATTTTATGACCGGATTGTTGTATGGTTTGGTTTATTGGAAAACGGTGTTTCAACCGCCTGGAAGTTTTGGCCTGCCATCTTTATTCTTGCGGGTGTTTATTTCCTGTTTTTTAAAAAGAAATAGAGGACAAGGTTATTATTCCCTGTCCTCCATGTTTATAATACCGAATCTAAGAAGTGTTTCGTACGGGTTTCCTTTGGATTAGAGAATAAGTCCTTCGGATGTCCAACTTCGACAATACGGCCTTCATGCATATAGACGGCCCAATCAGCAACCTCTCTTGCAAAGCCCATTTCGTGTGTGACGACAACCATTGTCATTCCCTCTTCAGCCAGCTTCTTCATTGTGGCAAGAACCTCGCCAACAAGCTCAGGATCAAGAGCAGAAGTAGGCTCATCAAAAAGCATGATTTCTGGCTTCATCGCTAATGCCCTTGCAATCGCTACCCGCTGTTTTTGTCCGCCAGACAGCTTCGAGGGGTACACATTTTCCTTATCTGAAAGACCTACTTTTTTCAATAATGCTTTTCCTTCCGTAATAGCCTGCTCTTTAGAAAGTTTTTTCACATATATGGGAGCCTCAATAACATTTTCGAGTACTGTTTTATGCGGGAATAAATTAAAATGCTGAAATACCATTCCTACACGTGCCCGAACCTTATTGAGATCATGTGTTTCCTTCTCAATTTGTTCGCCGCCAATTACAACTAAACCACTATCCTTAAACTCCAGGAAATTGATGCATCGAAGAAGTGTGCTTTTCCCTGAACCGCTGGCGCCGATTAAACAAACCACTTCACTTTGCTTAACTGTCATATTAATATCCTTTAATACGTGCAAATCTCCAAATGATTTATTTAACATGTCAACCTTTATCATAACCTGATCGCTCATATCATAACTCCTTTCTTAATCGCTGCTAGCCATTCTTTTCTCGATAAACCTGACAATAATGGAGAAGAATAGAACTAATACTAAATAGTAAACAGCTACAATGAGCAAGTAGCTCATATAGTCGTATTTAATTGAACCTTGTGTAGTGGCTACATTAAAGAGTTCGTACATTCCAATAAAGGATGCAAGAGAGGAATCCTTTAGGGCAATAATAAACTGATTACCAAGAGGCGGGAGTGCTCTGCGAATGGCCTGTGGAAGAATTATTCTCCTCATAGCTAAGGAAACCGTCATACCAAGAGAACGACCGGCTTCCATTTGCCCATGGTCGACAGACTGAATCGCCCCGCGGAAAATTTCAGCAATATAAGCACCGTTATGAAAGGCTAGTCCAAGAACAACAGCCCAGAAATCCGGCATATTGATAGAAGTTAACCCAAAGTAGAAAATAAAGATTTGTACAACGAGCGGTGTTCCACGTACGAGAAAAATATAAGCATCCGCCACCAACTCTAATACCTTTACTTTTGATATTTTTAAAAAGGCAAAAAAGAGGCCGATAAATATAGCGATAAAAATGGATATAATCGTGAGTTGGAAGGTAAGTACCATCCCTTTTAAGAAAATGGGGTATGTGTCCATGAATTTTGTAAATAAGTCCATAGGCTTTCCTCCTTCAACTAATAATTCTATTAATAAATAGAGGATGACTCAGTCATCCTCTGTATGCTTATTCCTTCTCGGGGTCTTTCGTAATGTCATCACCAATGTACTTTTTACTGATTTCGGTTAATGTCCCGTTCTCATGTAATTTTTCAAGTGCTTCATTTATTTTTTTCAGAAGCTCTTCATTTTCTTTCGCAACGGCTATTGCTTGTTCACTTTTTCCTAGCAATTCTTTTCCAACGATCTTCATTCCGGCACCTATTGCCTCTTTACCTGTAATAAAATCAGTGATGACGGCATCATGCTTCCCTTTGCTCAATGCTTCAAGCGCTACGACATCACTATCATAAAATTTAATATTATCTGTAACAGGCTGGGCGACATCTGCGTAGGTAGTTCCTTTAGCTACAGCAATTTCTAATCCTTTTAAATCATCAATAGTTTCAACCGTACTGTCAGGACGCACATAGATTTGCGGTCCAGAATAGTAGTATGGAATCGAGAAGTTTACGGCTTCTAACCGCTCTTCCGTGATTGTATGACTAGCAACCGCAGCATCAAAGCGGCCAGATTTAACCCCTTCAACGATGCCTCCAAACTTAAACTTTTTCTGAACAGGCTCTAGCCCAAGTTCTTTTGCTACCGCTTCTCCTACCTCAATGTCAAAACCGCTCATCGTTCCATCCGCATTCGTCACACTAAATGGATTAAATTCACCTGATGATGCGTAAGTAAACTTTCCATCCTCGACTAGTTTAAATCCCTCTTTAGATGCATCCTTAGACCCACAAGCAGCAAGAACAATAATAGAAATGAATAAAAGTAAACCTTTCCCTAAATGCTTCACTATCAGAAATTCTCCCTTCTTCTTCTTTCAAATTTTTTTCTATTTACCTAAACATATGATAAGAATTCTCTTAAGATTCATATTTTCTGCTAAATGTATCATAATCAATTTATTTCGCTCGCTTCTAGCAGTCTAAAGCTTTTATACTTTTATATTCTATTACTATATTAAAATTTGCTATATCTCATTCTTATAGCACAATCAAAAATCCCGGTGCATTTCTGCATCGGGATTGGAGCTTACATATAGCTTTTGAGAACCGACCAGGCTTCATCCTTCCCTTGTCCAGTTTCGGACGAAAAGAGAATCAGATGATCATTTGGATCGAGGTCTAGTGTTTCTTTCGTTATTTTTATATGCTTCTGCCATTTCGATTTCGGAACCTTATCTGCCTTCGTGGCAATAATGACACATGGGATTTCGTAATGCTTTAGGAAATTGTACATCATGATATCATCCTCTGTAGGAGGATGACGTAAATCAACTATCTGTACAACAGCTTTTAGCTGCTCTCTAGACGTTAAATACGTTTCAATCATTTTTCCCCAAGCTTCCCGTTCCTTTTTAGAAACTTTAGCGTAGCCATAACCTGGGACATCGACAAAATGCAATATCTCATTAATTAGGAAAAAATTTAACGTTTGTGTTTTTCCAGGCTTAGATGAGGTCCTAGCTAACGCTTTTCGATTTAACATTTTGTTAATAAACGATGATTTCCCAACATTGGATCTGCCTGCTAAAGCAAACTCCGGTAAAGCCTCACTAGGATATTGGTCAGGCTTTACCGCGCTAATGACGATGTCTGCTGAAACTACCTTCATGCTTCTACACCACCAGTCAATGCATGCTTTAACACTTCATCTACGTGGGAGACAAGCACAAATTCTAACTCGCCTCTGACACTCTCAGGTATATCATCAATATCCTTCTCATTATCCTTTGGAAGAATGATTTTAGTTAGACCCGCTCGATGAGCACTAAGTGTTTTTTCTTTAACGCCGCCAATTGGCAGGACGCGCCCACGTAATGTGATTTCCCCAGTCATGCCTATTTCTTTGCGAATTCGCTTGCCAGATAGTGCCGAAACTAATGCGGTTGTAATTGTAATACCAGCAGAAGGTCCATCCTTAGGAACAGCTCCTTCAGGAACGTGAATGTGGATATCATACTTTTCATGGAAATCTTCTTCAATTCCTAACTCACTAGCTTTGGAACGAACATAGCTAAAGGCTGCTTGAGCTGATTCTTTCATGACATCCCCAAGCTTCCCTGTGAGGACAAGCTTGCCTTTCCCAGGTGACAGTGACACTTCGATTTGCAGTGTATCCCCGCCAACCGTTGTATATGCAAGCCCTGTTGCCACACCCACTTGATCCTCAAGCTCAGCTTGCCCATAGCGAAAAATCGGTTTTCCTAGGAAGTCTTCTATATTTTTTTCCGTAATGATAACCTTTTTCTTCTCACCTGAAACTATAATCTTCGCTGTTTTCCGGCAAATGGTAGCCAGCTGTCTTTCAAGTCCGCGTACACCCGCTTCTCTTGTGTAATAGCGGACGACTTTTTGAATCCCGTCTTCGCGAATTTGAAGCTGAGATTTGGTGAGGCCATGCTCTTTTATTTGTTTCGGTAACAGATGGTCTTTAGCAATATGAATTTTCTCAAGTTCTGTATATCCGGCAATTGTGATGATTTCCATCCGGTCTCTTAAAGGTCCAGGTATAGTAGCCAAATTATTGGCTGTTGCGATAAACATGACTTTAGACAGATCATAGGTTTCCTCTATATAATGATCACTAAAATTATGATTTTGTTCAGGGTCTAGGACTTCAAGCATGGCTGAAGACGGGTCCCCCCGGAAGTCACTTGACATTTTATCAATTTCATCTAGTAAAAATACTGGATTGATTGTTCCTGCTTTCTTCATTCCCTGAATAATACGGCCTGGCATAGCACCTACATACGTTCTTCGATGTCCCCGAATTTCAGATTCATCGCGAACGCCACCTAGTGAAATACGGACAAAATTCCGATTAAGTGACGTAGCAATGGAACGTGCCAGGCTTGTTTTTCCTACTCCAGGGGGTCCTGCTAGACAGAGTATTGGCCCTTTTAACGAATTCGTCAGCTTTTGAACAGCTAAGTATTCCAGCACACGTTCTTTCACCTTTTCAAGGCCGTAATGGTCATTATTTAAAATACGTTCAGCTTTATGAATATCTAAATCATCTTCTGTTGCCTTGCTCCACGGCAAGGAAATCAGCCATTCAATGTAATTCCGGATAACGCCGCTTTCCGCAGAGCTTGAAGGAATTTTTTCATATCGATCAAGTTCTTTGAGTGCGGTCGTTTGAACATGCTCCGGCATGCCGGCTTTTTCAATTTTTTCAGTGAGGTCGGCAATCTCGCCTGTCTTTCCTTCTTTATCCCCAAGCTCTTTCTGGATGGCCTTCATTTGTTCGCGCAAATAATATTCCTTCTGTGTTCGTTCCATTGATTTCTTTACGCGCTGACCAATTTTCTTTTCTAAATTTAATACTTCTTTTTCATTATGAATGATTTCGATAACTTGATTCATCCGCTCTTTGACATCAAAGGTTTCTAAAATGTCCTGTTTTTCCTTTAGCTTTAAAGGCAAATGGGATGCAATAATATCTGCCATGCGACCAGGCTCTTCAATATCCGAAACCGCTGAATAGGTTTCCGCTGATACTTTTTTCGATACCTTTATGTATTGTTCAAAGTATTCCAGCATGGTCCTCATTAAAGCTTGATCTTCTGTATCCTTTGTTGTTTCCTCTTCGAATACTTCTATTTTGACTGCGTAGTGGTCAGGGTCATCTTTAAATTCGAGGATTTGCGCTCTTTTTAATCCTTCTACTAAAACCCGGATGGTCCCATTAGGAAGTTTAAGCATTTGTTTAACACGTGTTAATGTTCCAATTTGGTATAAATCCTCTTCAGCCGGTTCATCTATCGAAATTTCTTTTTGCGTAGTCAGGAAAATTAAATGGTCATCTACCATCGCTTTTTCAAGGGCCAGTACCGACTTTTCACGTCCAACATCTAAGTGTAGGACCATTGTTGGGTAAACTAGCAGACCCCTAAGCGGCAGGAGGGGGACGATGATTTCTTTCTTTTTCGCCATAACCTAGGAAGCACCTCCAAAATACATATCTTAATTAGCTTAAAATTGCTAATATTTTCTTTGTACAATTCTAACTTATTTGCGCAGCAGTGTCTAATTTAAAAGCTAAGCAGCCTCAAAGGATCAATACACCCTGCTATTCAGGCTGATGCGGATATTTCTCGTGTCATCTTAGCTCCGCGTATCCGTATTCTCAGCATAAAGAAAACTCCGGCTATCATGCTGGTAACAATAAGCCGAAGTTGACCATCTAAATGCTTTCTTTTTTTGCCAATTCAATTGAAGCAGTGATGGATTGTTCCAGGTGAAAATTTTTCTTTAAGGCTAGTTCAAAAACTTCATTTAAATGGCTTACAGGAACAATTTTGATTCCGGTTATTTCTTTTAAAATGGATTGCATATTATCTTTTGGGATAATCACGGTTTGAGCACCAGCCTTTTTCGCTGCCTTCACTTTTGGATAAACACCGCCAACTGGTTTTACATGCCCATGTATACTGATTTCCCCTGTCATTGCAACGGTATGATCTATTGGATACTTATATATCGCAGAATAGATTCCTGTAGCCATCGCTATACCTGCTGATGGACCATCAATTGGAACGCCTCCGGGAAAATTAACATGAATATCATAGTCGCTCGCAGGGACTCCCATCGATCGGAGAACGGTAATAACATTTTCAATGGATCCTCTTGCCATACTTTTTCTGCGAATGGATTTTCCTTGTCCGCCAATACTTTCCTCTTCAACAATTCCTGTAATATTGATACTGCCCTTTTCTTTAGCAGGAATGATGGTTACCTCAATTTCTAGAAGAGCACCTGAATTTGGACCATATACAGCTAGACCATTTACTAAGCCCACTTCAGAGCTCGTGTTTATTTTTCGTTCCATTCTCGGTGTCAGCTGACTCGATTGAATCACCCACTCAATATCCTCATCTCTTATGTAATTTCGATCTTCTGTAATGGCAAGACCTGCTGCAATTTGGATCATATTGACAGCTTCGCGGCCGTTCCTTGCGTAAGAAGAAAGTATCATTAATCCGTTCTCGCTAATGGCCAGATTCACTTTATCGGCTGCCCTTTTGCCGACATCAGCGATTTCTTCTTCGGCCAGCTCCCTGAAAAATACTTCCATACATCTGGATCGAATGGCTGGAGGAATTTCACTTGGGGTTCTTGTAGTTGCTCCAATTAATCGAAAATCAGCGGGAAGTCCATTTTTAAAAATATCATGAATATGGTTTGGAATTTGGGTATTTTCCTCATTATAATATGCACTTTCCAAGAATACTTTCCGATCCTCTAGCACTTTTAAAAGTTTATTCATTTGGATAGGGTGAAGTTCTCCAATTTCATCAATAAATAGGACGCCTCCATGTGCATTTGTGACAGCCCCCTGTTTCGGTTGAGGAATTCCTGCTTGTCCCATGGCTCCTGCACCTTGATAAATGGGATCATGAACGGATCCAATCAACGGGTCTGCAATCCCTCTTTCATCAAATCGGGCAGTAGTTGCATCTAATTCGATAAATACGGATGATTGTTTAAAAGGGGATTTTGCCGTTCTTTTTGCTTCTTCTAACACCAATCTTGCTGCGGCTGTTTTTCCTACCCCTGGAGGACCATAAATGATCACATGCTGCGGGTTTGGGCTGCATAATGCTGCTTTTAATGATTTAATTCCATCCTCTTGACCTACTATGTCTGCAAAGCTTGATGGCCGAACTTTTTCTGCTAAAGGCTCAGTTAAAGAGATGGATCTCATCTTTTTCAATTGGTCCATTTCTTTTCTTGATTCTCTATCAATTGATACTTTCTGTGTGCGTTGATTTTTAAGCAAATTCCAGAAATATAGACCAATCACAATTCCAAAAAACAATTGAATAAATAAGGCGATCCCCGTCCAACTCATACTTTTCCCTCCTGCAATCTAGTTCTCGGTGATATATGCTAGTATCTCCCTGACTGAGTTGGAATAAACAAGATTTTACTGTAAAAAGCTGGGGGGATTTTGAATATCTAGTTCGGATTTTTCATTGCCCGGTAGAGCTAAATTTTGACTTTTGCGGTAAATAAACGGCATCTTTATTGCCAGTAAAAGCCTTATTTAACCATGTGCGGTTAATAGACTTTATTCTCATTGACCAGCAAAAGCCTACTACCGCCTTCTAAGGTAAATGAATTGTCTTAGAATAAAATAATGAAAATCTCTAGGTAACATTAAAAGCCAAACCTGTTGAGGTTTGGCTTTTAATAAGACGTTGACCACTGCTTTTGCCTTAAGCTGAAGTTTTTCTTTCTTCTTTTATGATTGTGCCGTCTTCAAGAATTAGCTTTGGTGATGAATTCTCTGTGATTGCTTCCTTCGTAATGATACATTTTTTAATATCATCACGTGAAGGAAGGTCAAACATGACATCCAGCATAATTCCTTCAATAATAGAACGAAGTCCGCGAGCACCTGTTTTGCGCTCAATGGCTTTTTTCGCAATCTCCACTAGTGCAGCCTCTTCAAATTCAAGCTCAACGTTATCAAGCTCAAGCATTTTTTGATATTGCTTTACTAATGCATTTTTTGGTTTAGTTAGAATCTCGATTAATGCTTCTTCATCCAGCAAACCAAGACTTGCAATCACTGGAAGACGGCCAATAAATTCTGGAATTAAACCAAATTTCAGTAGATCTTCTGGAAGCACCTTAGTCAGAAGTTCTTTTTGGTCTACCTCAGTATCTTTTGTAGAAGATCCAAAACCAATAACCTTTTGACCTAGACGGCGCTTGATAATTTGTTCGATGCCATCGAAGGCACCTCCACAAATAAATAAAATATTCGTTGTGTCAATTTGAATAAATTCCTGATGAGGATGCTTGCGTCCACCTTGAGGCGGAACACTTGCCACTGTCCCCTCTAGGATTTTTAATAATGCTTGCTGAACCCCTTCACCGGAAACATCTCTAGTTATAGAAGGATTTTCAGATTTACGGGCAACCTTATCAATTTCATCAATATAAATAATGCCTTTTTCTGCTTTCTCGACATCATAGTCTGCTGATTGAATGAGTTTTAGTAAAATATTTTCAACATCCTCACCAACATAGCCTGCTTCCGTAAGTGATGTTGCATCAGCAATAGCGAATGGCACATTTAAAATACGTGCTAATGTTTGCGCCAATAATGTTTTACCGCTTCCAGTTGGTCCAATCATACAGATGTTACTTTTGAAGAGCTCTACATCATCGATTTTACTATTGGAATTAATCCGTTTGTAATGGTTGTACACTGCTACTGATAATGATTTTTTTGCCTGGTCCTGCCCAATTACGTATTCATCAAGAATGTCACGGATTTCAGCTGGTTTTGGTACATCTTTAAACTCAACTTCCTCTTCAGTTCCAAGCTCTTCTTCAACAATTTCGGTGCAGAGCTCTATACATTCATCACATATATATACACCTGGACCGGCTACAAGCTTTCGCACTTGATCCTGCGTTTTTCCACAGAAAGAACACTTTAATTGTCCTTTTTCATCACTAAATTTAAACAATTCCTTCACCCCTTAAAAAACTTCCATTTGGTATTATTTCTGCGAATCTTATGCAAACAGTTACGTATTTAAAGCCCCTTCTTTACATTCAACTTTTTGTTATGTATTGCATTGTAACATATTTTCACAATGGACTGGAAATGAAAACACTTAGGAACTGTCGGCTCCGCTTTTCTTTGTCCAGCTTCCGCTTTTCTGTTATGTATGGCTGTCGCAAAGAGGATTCACATTTTACTTATGTTAAAAATTATATTCCTAATAAACTAAGCTTAACCATTATTGATCAATTTAAATCGAGAGAATTTATCCAATTCCTTCATATGTAGGTTATTAAAAGACATTATGTAGCAATATGATTAATTATGTATGTAATTATATGTTTATTGTATAAAACAAGGCACGAATAGTTCGCGCCTTGTTCATAATTTGAAAGTGTTACTAATTATATAGTTTTGCTATTTTCTACTAAGAACTCAATTGCTTTTTTAATTTGAAGATCAGATTTTAGTCCTTCTAGGCTTCCAAGAGCTTTTTGGATGTTTTCAACTGACATGTTGTACATTTCAGCCATTTTATTAAGCTCTGCAGTTACCTCTTCGTCTGTTACTTCAATGTTTTCTGCTTTCGCAATTGCTTCAAGAGTTAAGTTAACACGTACGCGGTTTTCAGCTTCTTCTTTCATTTGCTCGCTAAGTGCAGCTTTATCTTGACCAGAGAATTGGAAGTAAAGCTCAAGGTTCATGCCTTGCATTTGAAGACGTTGTTCGAATTCATTCATCATACGGTCGATTTCTGTATCAACCATTACAGATGGAAGCTCGATTTCAGCATTTTTTGTAGCTTTTTCAACTACAGTATCTTGAACAAAATGCTCAGCTTCATGCTTCTTGCTATCAACTAAACGAGCTTTAATTTTTTCTTTAAGAGCATCTAAAGATTCAACTTCTTCATCTGCATCTTTAGCAAACTCATCATCTAGAGCAGGAAGTTCTTTTGTTTTGATTTCGTGAACTGTTACTTTGAACACAGCCGGCTTGCCAGCTAATTCTGCAGCATGGTACTCTTCAGGGAATGATACTTCAACATCCTTAGATTCGCCAGCTGCAGTGCCTACTAATTGATCTTCAAATCCAGGAATAAATTGACCTGAACCAAGCTCAAGAGAGTAGTTTTCAGCTTTTCCGCCTTCGAATGCTTCTCCGTCAACAAATCCTTCAAAATCCATTACAACTGTGTCGCCGTTTTCTGCTTTTCCTTCTTCTCTCACAACAAGCTCAGCTTGTTTTTCTTGCATAGATTTAAGCTCGTTATTTACGTCTTCTTCCGTTACTTCTGTATCGAATTTTTCTACTTCAAGTCCTTTGTATTCGCCAAGCTTTACTTCAGGCTTTAAAGTTACTTTTGCTGTGAAGATTAAGCTCTTGCCTTTTTCGATTTGTTCTACATCGATTTCTGGGCGATCTACTGGCTCAATTCCAGTTTCTTCGATTGCACCTGCATATGCCTCAGGCAGAAGAAAATCAATTGCATCTTGGTAAAGTGATTCAACACCGAAACGCTTTTCAAACATTCCGCGAGGCATTTTCCCTTTACGGAAGCCTGGAACATTAATTTGTTTAACGACTTTTTTAAATGCAGCGTCTAAACCTTCGTTTACCTTTTCTGCATCTACTTCAATTGTAAGAACTCCAAGGTTCCCTTCTAGTTTTTCAAATTTAGCAGACATATAATTATTTCCCTCCAACAATCTATTATCATTTCATTCGTAACGAATTGGTATTGATACAGCTCGATTCCCAAGCATTATCATTTTTTTACACAATAAATACCATTTACATATACAACCATTATATTATAACATACAGGCCCTAGCTTTCAACAATGAAGCTAATAATTTAGGGATGAAATTTCTTCTATTTTCTTTAAAAATGCTCCTGCATTACCTATCTCTTTCTCAGTAACATTGTATCTTAAAGCGGTCTCCTTGATAGAATAATTAAGTCCTTGATACTCCGCTGCAAGATGATGATAGGCAGCACCCCATACATCCTCACTAAAAGGCTTAAGCTGAAATGGGTATAGAATAAACAAATGGCGCTCTATCAAACTTTTGATATGTTCAAAGAGAATAGGGTCTTCATGTTCGAGCTGCTTGGCTACGATGTTTAGCAGTTTATCCATCTGACTGTTATGCTGGGCACCTTGGAGATTAGATGGCTTTACTATAATCCTTTCCCCAAGCTTTTGTACGATAACATCTTTATCATACTCATGTTCAATTAATACATTTAATAGCATGGTTTTAAAGAACGGCTGTCCTTCACTCGACTCCAGATAAGCTTTAATTTCATTTATATAAGGCTTTAAATTTCTATTAGTTAGCATGGAAGCCATTTGGATTTGCCCATGCTGATCTTCTATAGAAAAAAGGTCTATTTTCATATCCAAAGGTTCATCCCCAGTAGGGTCATCAGTATGAATATTTGGGGATGATTCAGCCATTCTCTTGCTAAATTGGAGCATACGTGTAAAATGCTCAATTTTATCTTCAGGTATTTCTTTTTCTTCTATTAATATTTCAATCGTTTTTACAATTTCATCATACTGATGCAATTGCACGAGAATCATTAAATAGAGGTCAATTATTTGAATGTAATCTCCAATGCCCTTTTGAAGCATGGTATTTGCTAATTCCTTTGCTTTCGTTAATTGCCCGGACTCAAAATAAGCAAGAACGAGGCCAATATGTATATCACTATTTTCTTGTTCTAACGTCATCGCCTCTTCAAGAAAATCAACTGCCTCACGGAACCTTTTTTGCTGCAGGCTTTCAAGTCCTTTTTCCAAAAGTCTCTTTTCCAGTCCAGGAAAAAGGAGTACTTTATCATTTAGTTTTTTCCGATTCCGTTTTTTCATATTTGTCACGCCGCTTCGTTTTTGAAGTTAGTGTAGCATGATTATGGACGAAAAACAAAAAGATTCACAGAATAGACTGTGAATCCTCATGTTTAGCGAACAACTTGCAAAGATTTTTCATATTCAGCTATTTTTTCATCAAGCTGAAGGGTAATTTCAATTTCATCCCAGCCATTCATCAACATCTTCTTCCAATAATCATTAATTGGAAAAGATGTCGAGAAACCATGTTCGTCAGAGATCGTTTCCTGTTCTAAGTCAATTTTCAGCTGGAACGCTTGAGATTTTCCTTTGGCTAATAAATAGGATACTTCTTCCTCTTTGAGTTGAATTGGAACTATTCCATTCTTTAAGCAGTTTTGATGAAAAATATCAGCAAATGAAGGGGCAATGACTGCTTTAAAACCATAATCTAAAAGGGCCCAAGGAGCATGTTCCCTTGAAGATCCACACCCAAAATTCTCATTGGCAATTAATATGGTTGCACCTTCGTTTTCCGGACGATTCAATTCGAATTCTGGATTAGGCTCTCCATCCTTCAAAAATCGCCAATCATAAAATAGAAATTGGCCAAAACCTGTTTTTTCAATTCTTTTTAAAAATTGCTTAGGAATAATTTGATCTGTATCCACATTGGCTCGGTCAAGAGCTGCTGCTTTTCCTTCTAAAACTTTAAAACCGCTCATTCATTTTCCCTCCTTTTCTCAATGCTTAAACTGTTTCTGCAGTAATTAATGTACTAACATCAACGAATTTTCCGTAGATCGCAGCAGCTGAAGCCATAGTTGGACTGACTAAGTGCGTCCTTGCTCCAGAACCCTGTCTGCCTTCAAAATTCCGATTGGAGGTTGAAGCACAATGCTCTCCGCTAGGAACGATATCATTGTTCATACTTAAACACATGCTGCAGCCGGAATCACGCCATTCAAATCCAGCCTGCTTGAAGATAACATCCAATCCTTCTGTTTCTGCTTGCTTCTTCACTTGCTGTGAACCAGGAACGACAAG
Organism: Bacillus sp. DTU_2020_1000418_1_SI_GHA_SEK_038; assembly: GCF_032341175.1. NCBI lineage: Bacteria > Bacillati > Bacillota > Bacilli > Caryophanales > Bacillaceae > Bacillus > Bacillus sp. DTU_2020_1000418_1_SI_GHA_SEK_038. Next base: position 3,292,980 of record NZ_CP135435.1, read on the forward strand.
TGCTCTAACATTCGGGTGCACTTTCTTCCCTTTAGCAATACTAGCAGCCTGGCGCAAATCCTCTATTCTGGAATTTGTACAAGAGCCAATAAAGACATGCTGAATCTCGATATCTTCAATTTTTTGACCTTCCTGTAATCCCATGTATGTTAATGCCCGTTCAAGTGATTTCTTTTCAAGGTCTGTTTTGCAATCATTCATGGTCGGGATTCGATCACTCACTTTTGCAGTCATGGCTGGATTTGTTCCCCAGCTCACCATAGGAGCAATATCATTTGCATCAATAACGATGACACGATCATATTCGGCATCAGCATCTGAAGCAAGCTCCTTCCACTTTGCCACAGCTTCAGAGAAATCCTCGCCTTTTGGAGCATATCTTCTTCCCTGAATATAATTAAATGTTGTTTCATCAGGGCTTACAAGTCCGGCACGTGCCCCGCCCTCAATGGACATATTACAAACTGTCATTCTTTCTTCCATTGTCATTCTTTTGATCGTATCTCCGCAGTATTCAATTACATGGCCTGTTCCGAAATCAATTCCGTATTTCGCCAGCACATAAAGAATTACATCCTTTGCAGATACGCCTTTTTTAAGCTCACCGTTAATTTCAAGCTTTAATGTTTTCGGCTTTGCTCTCCATATTGTTTGAGTTGCTAAAACATGCTCTACCTCGCTAGTCCCAATTCCAAACGCAATGGATCCAAAAGCTCCATGTGTAGAAGTATGACTATCACCGCAAACAATGGTCATTCCTGGCTGGGTTAAACCAAGCTCTGGTCCGATAACATGAACAATTCCTTGATCGGGGCTATCAATACCTGCTAATTGAATGTCAAATTCAATACAGTTCTTTTCTAAAGTCGACATTTGATTTAAGGCAACAGTATCATTGATTTCATAACGATTATCAGTTGGGATATTATGATCAACGGTTGCAAATGTTTTATCAGGTCTTCTTACCTTCCGATTCTTCATACGTAAACCCGAAAATGCTTGTGGAGAAGTAACCTCGTGGACTAAATGCAGGTCAATATATAATAGATCAGGTTTCCCCTCTTCCTGATGGACAATATGCTGTTCCCAAATTTTATCAATAATTGACTTTCCCATTTTTTCCTCTCCCTTCAAATAGGATTTTTAAAAGAAACACGACCAAATCTGGCCGTGTCAAATTCGCTTTTACTTTTCTATCTGTCTAGCTCCAGCGCCTAGGGGCTAGCCGACTAAATTCGCCACGGCCTGATGTCTTCGTCGGCACTAGTACGTCCTGTACGTCGGAGGCCATAAGTCAATCCGTCAGTAAGGTTAAAGTACAACCTTCCTGTCGGATCGCCTTATGCTTGTCGCCCCTGGTCAAGGCGCTTCCGCTTTTCTATGCATAAGCACCCATGATGTTTAAAATAGCTTCATTATCAAGCAATGTTGCTTTAACTTCTGCAACCATTTCAGTTGTTGAAACTTGTTTCTTTCCGACCGACATGATGTCTCCTGTGCGGTATCCGGCTTCAAGCACTTGATTTACAGCATGTTCAATCGCTTCTGCTTCCACAGTCATTCCAAATGAAAGTCTTAGCATCATTGCTGTTGAAAGAATTGTTGCTAGTGGATTAGCAAGATCTTTCCCTTCGATATCCGGAGCTGATCCATGGATTGGTTCATATAGATATGGCCCTTCCGGTGATAAACTTGCTGATGGAAGCATGCCTAATGAGCCAGTAAGAACTGAAGCTTCATCACTTAAGATATCTCCAAACAAATTCTCAGTAACTACAACATCAAATTGTGTCGGCTTTCTAATAAGCTGCATAGCTGCATTGTCTACTAACATATGCTCGAGAACGACTTCAGGAAAGTCCTTTGAGATTTCTTCGGCTACCTCTCTCCACATTCGGCTCGATTCCAAAACATTAGCCTTGTCAACGGAAGTCACTTTTCCCTTGCGCGATTTTGCAAGCTCAAAAGCAAGCTTAATCACTCTTTGCATTTCTTCCCTTTTATAAAACAATGTATCTACAACGGCATCTTCGCCATCTCTTGTAATACGTTCACTTGGCTTTCCAAAGTATAAGCCGCCTGTTAATTCCCTAACCATCATCATATCTACGCCTTCAATAACTTCTCTCTTAAGAGAAGAAGAATCTGCAAGACTTTGATAATAGGTAGTAGGTCTTAAATTGGCATATAAATTTAAATCCTTACGAATCTTCAATAAACCGCGTTCAGGCCGGAGGTGGGGTGGCTGGCTTTCCCATTTAGGACCGCCAACTGCCCCTAGTAAAACCGCATCGCTTTGCTTGCATAGTTCAACTGTCTCATCGGGCAGCGGTGTTCCAACCGTATCAATTGCTTCTCCACCGATTTTTCCATATTGAAAATGAAATTGGTGACCGAAACGCTCTCCAACAGCCTGTAAAACTTCAATTGCTCCTTTTACTACCTCTTTGCCGATTCCGTCTCCTGGTAGTACAGCGATACGTTTCTCCATTTTTATCCCTCCGTTTAGTATTTATGATTTTCTAGTTGATGTAAGACAAACCTATTATTTACTGAGTTAAACTAAGTTCACGACCCATATTCTTCATATATATAACTCTGTTAATGGCATTTAAATATGCCTTTCCTGAAGCCTCCAGCACATCTTGTGCCAGTCCGCGACCGCTTGTCTCGATATCCAAATATTTCATTTTTACATAAACCTCTGCTAAAGCATCTCTGCCTGCGCCGACTGATTGGATTCGGTAATCTAACAGATTAATGGATCCATCTACACATTTTTCAAGCGTATTATAAAGCGCCTCGATGCTCCCTGCTCCGGTTCCAGCTTCTTGAATGATTTCCTTGTTAATTCCCGTCAATGTGACTGTTGCTGTAGGGATTTGATTTGTACCATATTGAACTTGTATTTGATTCAGTTCGTAGAAGCTCACTTCTTTAGATAACTTCTCATCAAGTACAAGTGCAACTAAATCATAGTCAGTCAATTCCTTTTTACGGTCAGCCAATTCTTTAAAGGAAACAAATAATTTATTAATTTCTTCATCAGGAACAGCCAATCCTAGTTCATTAAGGCGATTTTTAAAAGCATGCCTTCCTGAATGTTTTCCTAGTACTAAAGAATTTGATTGTACTCCAACTAATTCTGGAGAAATAATTTCGTAAGTTGTTTTTTCTTTTAGTACCCCATCCTGGTGAATACCAGATTCATGTGCAAATGCATTTTTACCGACAACCGCTTTATTAGCTGGAACAACCATTCCAGTCAGTTTGCTTACGATACTGCTTGAGCGGCTAATCTCCTGAAGATTCAAGCGAGTTGAAGCTTGGTAGAAATCCTTACGAATATGCAAGGCAACTGCAATTTCCTCAAGAGCTGCGTTCCCAGCTCTTTCACCAATTCCGTTGATCGTTCCTTCAACCTGCGTTGCTCCGTTTTCCACAGCTGCCAATGAGTTAGCAATTGCCATCCCAAGATCATCGTGACAATGAGTAGATAATGAAACCTTATCAATAGAAGGAACATGTTCTCTTAAATATTTAAATATTTTTCCGTATTCTTCAGGTGTGCCGTATCCAACCGTATCTGGCAGGTTAATTACGTGAGCTCCAGCCTGGATTACCTTTTCTACAATTTCGGCTAAGAAAGGCAGTTCCGTTCTAGAAGCATCTTCCGCTGACCATTGAATAACCGGGAACTTTTTAGCAGCATATTTAACTGATTGAACTGCCCTCTCGATTACCTCTTCTTTTGACATCTTTAATTTATATTGACGATGAATCGGTGATGTAGCAAGAAAAGTATGCAGTCTAGGCTCAGCACCATCCTTCAGTGCCTCCCAAGCAGCGTCAATATCAGAAATGACGCCGCGGGCAAGACCTGTTACGGAACAGTTTTTTACCATTTGAGCAATTTTTTGTACAGATGTGAAATCACCTTTTGATGCTGCTGGGAAGCCGGCCTCGATAATGTCGACATTTAATCTTTCAAGCTGTCTCGCAATTTCTAGTTTTTCAGATAGGTTAAGATTGACACCAGCCGATTGCTCTCCATCTCTCAAAGTTGTGTCGAAGATTTTAATTTTTTGCACTGCCAACAACTTCTTTCTTCTTGCCTTGGTTAATGAACGGCATCATAGCTCTTAATTCTCTACCTACTTTTTCAATCAAATGTTCGTTTTCTCTAGCCTTGATAGCAGAATAAACAGGACGGTTTGTTTGGTTTTCAATGATCCAGCCTTGTGCAAATTTGCCATCTTGAATATCTTTAAGAACAGCCTTCATTTCCTCTTTCACCCTAGCATCTACAATTCGAGGACCAGTTACGAAATCGCCCCATTCTGCTGTATCAGATACTGAATATCGCATTCCAGCCATTCCGCCTTCATACATTAGGTCAACAATTAGCTTTAGCTCGTGTAATGTTTCAAAATAAGCAAGTTCTGGCTGGTAACCAGCTTCAACTAATGTTTCGAAACCAGCTTTTACAAGTGCTGTTAAACCACCGCAAAGTACTGCTTGCTCTCCGAAAAGATCTGTTTCTGTTTCCTCTTTAAAAGTTGTTTCTAATGCGCCAGCACGCAACGATCCGATCGCTTTTGCATATGCTAAAGCAAGTTCTTTTGCTTCGCCTGTTACATCCTGGTAGATAGCGAATAATGCTGGAACACCTGCATCTTGTTCAAACGTTCTTCTAACAAGGTGGCCAGGGCCTTTAGGAGCAACTAGCAACACATCACTGTCTGCAGGAGGTACGATTTGGTTAAAGTGTACGTTAAAACCGTGAGCAAACATAATTGCTTGGTTTGTTAAATTAGGCTCAATTTCTTCTTTATATACTTTTGTTTGCTGCTCATCTGGCAATAGAATCATTACAATATCTGCCTGTGCAGTTGCTTCGCCTACAGGGTATACTTGGAAGCCATCTTCCACCGCTTTATTCCATGACTTTCCTTGGCGAAGACCAATTACAACTTCAACACCGCTGTCTCTCATATTTTGTGCATGTGCATGACCTTGTGAGCCGTAACCAATTACTGCTACTTTCTTTCCGTTTAAATATGCTGCATTTGCGTCTCCGTTATAGTACATTTTTGCCATTGTTAATCTCCCTTTCTTCGTCTAAAGTTTATTTTTTATTTTGAATTTTTTGTTTACTATACAAGTTTAATAAGGTGGAATGGTTAGCACCATTCTCTTAAACAATTGAAATTGTCTTCAGATCTTTTGCTGATCTCTGTGTTCCCCTAGGGAAGGCTGTTGTTCCAGTTCTCGCTAATTCCTTTATTCCGTATGGCTTAATTAGCTCGATAAAGGCTTCAATCTTCTCAAATTCACCAGTAATTTGAATAACTAAGCTATCCTTGCCTACATCAATGACAGTGGCCCTAAATGGTTCAATAAGTGAATAAATTTCGCTTCTTGTTTGTGCGGTTGCAAGAACTTTTACTAAGGCTAATTCCCTCGCGACAATAGATTGATCACTTATATCTACTACCTTTAATACATCAATTTGCTTGTTCAGCTGTTTCGTGATCTGTTCAGCTTCACGATCACTTTCAACATGGACAACACATGTGATTCGAGAGACGCCTTCATGCTCTGTCAAGCCAACTGAAATACTTTCAATGTTAAAGTTCCGTTTAGAAAATAAGTTTGTAATTCTATTTAATACTCCTGGATGGTTTAGTACTGTCATGCTTATTGTTCTTTTCAAGGCTTAGCACCTACCATTTCATGCAATCCTTTTCCTGGTGCGATCATTGGATATACATTTTCATTTGGATCGATTCTGAAATCTAACAGAACTGGTTCACGATCATTTAACACTTCGTTTAAAATCTTCTCTGCTTCTTCCTCTGATCTAATCACATACCCTTTAATATCGTATGCCTCAGCCAGTTTCACGAAGGAAGGCTGAACTGAGATTTTACTATGAGAAAAGCGCGATTCATAGAAGATTTCCTGCCATTGACGAACCATTCCTAAAGAGTGGTTGTTAAAGATGCAAATCTTAATTGGAAGATTAAATTCTCTAATGACTGCGAGCTCTTGGGTAGACATTTGGAACCCTGCATCTCCTAGAACAGCGACGACACATGCATCAGGGTCAGCAAACTGGGCGCCAATACTTGCCGGAAGACCGAATCCCATAGTTCCTAATCCTCCAGAGGTAACCCATCTATCTGCTTGATTAAAGCGATAATATTGTGCTGCCCACATTTGATGCTGACCGACATCTGTAACAACAATTGCATTTCCAGCTGTTTTCTCGAATAACATCTCCATTGTTTTCTGAGGCTTTAAATTGTCTTCGGTAGACACTCCGTAATAATACGGATATTCCTCATTCCATTTTTGGATCTGCTCACGCCACTCTGTATTGACTGGCGGTTTTCCATTTTGCTGAACTAATTGCTTTAATGCCTCTTTTGCATCGGCTACAATCGGAAGAGCTGTCGGCACGTTTTTGCCAATTTCAGCTGGGTCAATATCGATGTGAGCTACTGTAGCTTTTGGAGCAAAATGCTGTAGATTACCTGTTAATCTGTCATCAAATCGTGCTCCGATATTGATTAACAAATCACATTCACTTAGTCCCATATTTGCTGCATAGCATCCATGCATTCCTGCAAGTCCAACGAAAAGTTTATTATCAGCAGGGAAACCGCCTAAGCCAAGCAATGTATGGATAACAGGAATTTGTTGCTGTTCGGCATATTCCTTTAACTCTTGAGAAGCTTTAGCATGCAGCACCCCAGCTCCTGCTAGGATGACTGGTTTTTTGGCACTGCTTACAGCTTCAGTTAATTTACGAATTTGTAAATAGTTAGGCTGTAAGGTCGGCTGATACCCTGGTAAATTCATTTCTTGCTCTTCTGGAGGATTTGATACAGAAGCCGCAATATCCTTTGGAACATCTATTAACACTGGACCAGGTCTTCCGCTGGATGCAATATAGAAAGCCTCTTTCACAATCCTTGGAATGTCCTCAATATTTCGAATTTGATAGTTATGCTTTGTTATTGGTGTTGTAATGCCTAGAATGTCCGCTTCCTGGAAAGCATCTGAACCGATGACACTAGTAGCTACCTGACCTGTAAATACGACAAGCGGCAAGGAGTCCATCATAGCGTCTGTTAAACCTGTCACAATATTTGTCGCACCTGGTCCTGAAGTGGCGATTACAACCCCTGGCTTTCCGGAAATCCTCGCGTAGCCTTCAGCGGCATGAATTCCGCCTTGTTCATGTCTAGGTAAAACATGGAGGATTTTTGAATGATAAATTTTGTCATAAATCGGTAGAACTGCTCCTCCTGGATATCCAAAAATGATTTCTACCTTTTCCCTTTCCAAGGCTTCTAATAACAGATCAGCACCTGTGACTTCTCTCGTCTCAAGTTTTGATTCTGTATAGGCAGCTTCCTGCAACATTCTAATAAAACCTCCTCTTTGTTCCTTACATAATTCAATAAAAAAAGCCCTTCCATCCCACATAAACCTACTTATCGCAGGTAAAGGGATGAAAAGGCTTTAGAACCTATTCCACGGTACCACCCTAAATTCACGCAAAAGCGTGCACTTATGAACAGTCAAGCTGTTCGTTTTGATAACGGGTGGGCAACACCCGACCAACTCTACTTGAAAAATCTTTCAAGCTGGTGCTCTGAGGTGAGTTCACTTTATGCTGGAATTACCGGCTTTCAGCGCCCGCCGGCTCTCTGTAAATCCCATCACATAAAACTACTTATCCTCTTCTTCGCTTTAATCAATATTACTCGATTTTTTAATGCTTTAAACCGTTGAATTTTCAGGTTAAAAAAACTTGTTTTAAGAAATAATTTATCAACTAAAGTGTATGTTTAGCTTTTGTTGAGCTTTTTATTTTCTTATATTGAGGACTATCTTACGCTCATTTTACTAAACCGTCAACACCCTATTTGCAAATAATTTGATAATTTTAATTACTCTGATTTGATGTATCCGCTTTCATCGTTGATTTACAAATGTTCTTTCATGATTCAAATTTTTTTACTTTTTTTTGAACATTAAGATTCAAAAAATTGAATACTCCCTATCCTGATAAGCTACTCTAATTTATTTAAGTCACTTAAATTTAAGTACATTCCCAAAACAAGAGCATAGGATAATTTGAGAAACTGTGAAGGGATTGAGAAAAAATGTACTATGTTCCTAATATGTATCCAAATCATTATCCTTATTATGTTAATATTCCAATGTATAACAATCAAAATCAAACTGTTAACTGGACTTCTCCTAATGAGATATATGGAAACAGATTTAATTCTTATTGCGCTTTAGATGATGTTGGAAGTAGTTTGAGAACAGATTATGGTGCAAAACCATTTGTCGTTAATATCAATGAGGCAGCAAAGCAAAACAATACGTATCGTTCCGCTTTATGGACAGGAACACATTTACAAGTTACTTTAATGAGTCTCAATGTTGGCGAAGATATTGGTTTGGAAATCCACCCTCACCTTGATCAATTCTTACGTGTTGAACAAGGTCAGGGGATTGTTCAAATGGGCAAAAGTAAAGAAAATTTAAATTTTGAAAGAAGAGTCTTTGATGACTCGGCAATTATGATACCTGCTGGGACATGGCATAATCTAACCAATACTGGGAGTATTCCACTAAAGCTTTATTCAATCTATGCACCTCCACAACATCCACACGGGACAGTTCATGTAACTAAAGATGATGCAATGGCTGCAGAGGAAGGCCATGGTCATAGGTATGGGAATTACCTATGAGTAACAGTAATTTTATATACTTTCAAGGTATTGTAACTCTGCGGAGGATTTTATGATACAAATATCAGGGGTCCCGTTTCACCTTAATGAAACGTGGCAGTTTGAAAGTATTGAAAAAACAATCATTCAACATATGCATAATGATCCCGTTTTTTATTCTTATTATTCCGTGGATGAACTTTTATTTGAAATCAAAGTACGAAAAAATATTATCAAAAGTGCAAACGAAATGAATCAAAGCCAAGCTCAGTTTAGAAGCTTTGAATATGCCCGCTGCAACCCTAAATACTGGCAATTAACTATGGCAGGCGGGTTCCTCTTAAGACCTGATGTGCGACCTGCTGATGCAATTCTGGACATTTATCGGAACAGTTCACTCTATGCATTTGAATGTGCAACTGCTTGTGTAATCATCTATTACCATGCCATTTTGTATAGTATTGGCAGCAGTTTATTTAATTCTCTCTTTCAAAATCTTTATCTTTATAGCTGGCATACTGATCCTGACCTTGGAATATCTACCTTTTATTCAAATCATTTTTTACCCGGTGATGTTGTTTACTTTAATAATCCTGACTTTCATCCACAAACACCATGGTTTAGAGGCGTTAATGCTGTTCTTCTCAACGATGGCAGATTTTTTGGACATGGATTTGGCATAAGTACTGCTGAACAAATCATTCAAATTCTTAATGAAAAGAGAAAACCCGGCAGTCATCAATCAGCTTATTTGACACAATTAGTGACAAGACCTTCTTTTACCGCTTTAGCCAGATTGGCAAATTGGCAAACAAGTAGCAGAGCATACAAAATGCAACGACCTATCGTGCACCATAACAAAAGTTCCGTATCGTATGTACAATATCTTAATTATCTAATTTGAATATGTTGTAAGCTCAAAAGTTAGATAGTTAGTAAATGTTTTTTTGCTTTTATCAAATAGCAAATCCAATTTAAATGTTTTTTGGTCATCTTACAATCCCTGACACCCACCCATTTTTTTTTAGACGGGCTCCAGTTTCATTTCTGTGAGTATTATATAGTGAAAGACCTAATTACACGAAGGGAAGTGTCAAAATGTATTCTAACGTAAACGCACCTCCGACTCTTGGTGCTAATGTTCCTCCTTATCCTACCTATACGGCTCCCGCTTTTGATTATGGCTATCCGTCTCCTGCCTTTGGTTACGGCTATCCTTCTAACCGGTGCGATGACTTTATCTTAATTGTAGTGTTATTTATTTTATTAATCATTGTAGGTGCAGTTTGTTGTAACTTTCATAAATGCTAACTTAATTCCGCTTCCTTAAAAAAATCCTGTGCAGTACAATACACTGACAGGATTTTTTTATTGTGATTATTTTATTCTAACTGAATATCTGCTTCAGGCATCTAAACTTATGAACATACAAAAACCCCCTATACCGTAAAGTGGTTAAGTCAAAAATCGATGTAATTTGCTTACATGACCGTTGTACTGACTGTTTTCACTTTACAATATAAGGGGTTGATGCAGCGCTTTTTTACCGCTAATTTTTAGCGTCCCAGGAGAGATTCGAACTCCCGACCGTACGCTTAGAAGGCGTATGCTCTATCCAGCTGAGCTACTGGGACATATTTAATATTAATCAATTAATGAGTAGTAACTAAACTGTATGCGTATGATCCTGTTCCTTCCTCTGAGAGATTATTCGAGAATGGTTGATGCGTCGGAACAAAGCTACATTGAAGATCATTCAATGATGTTTACGCTTAGCTGAGCTACTGGGACATATTTATGATTTATTTCAACGACAAGTTTTATTATATTAGGCTAACAATGAAAAGTCAATATAAAAAGTAAAATATTTTTTTATTTAGGGGAAACTAATCTCCCCCCCTAAATACTATATGCTTCATAAACCTTTTACGTTAGTAAAAACTTTTGGGACAATTCGCTAATTTCGCCAAGCTTTAAATCATATACACTCAAATTAATTTCATCTTTTTCGATGTCTATTATAACATACGTTCTCTCTTTTCGTCCTCTCGGCTTACGAATGCTCCCTGGATTAATAAAAAGAATACCATCAATCATTTCTGCCCCTAGATAGTGGGAGTGTCCAAAACAAACAATCCTGGCACCGAGCTCTTTTGCTCGATAGCTTAAATTCAATAATGTAGATTTCACTGAGTATCGATGGCCATGGGTAATGAAAACCCTATGACCACCTATATCCTCAACATGTTCCTCTGGAAAGGTATTATCAAAATCACAATTTCCACGCACAGCAGTAAAGCCCTCTAAGCCAGGATGATCTGATATTAATTCTGAATCCCCACAATGAATTAGTTTATCAATTCCAGTGGAATGCTTTTTTATTTCCGTTAATTCACCTGTCAAACCATGACTATCACTAACAATCAAAATTCTCATGGGTTTTCTGCCTTTTGGAGGAGGGCAGGCAGCTTGGTTTCTAATTTTCTTAAGGCCTGAGCCCTATGGCTAATTTCCGCCTTTTCTTCTGGTTTTAATTCGGCCATCGCTTTTCCCTTGTCAACTACATAGAAAATTGGATCGTAACCGAAACCATTTGAACCCCTTTTTTCTCGCAAAATAAATCCTTCACATGTACCTGAAACCGTAAATGTGTCAAGACCTGGTACAGCAACAGCCAATGCACAGTAAAACCTAGCATGTCGGCCAGTATCGGGTATTTCCTCTAATTCATCCAGCACTTTCGCCATATTGGCTTCGTCACTTTTTTCTTCTCCTGCATATCGGGCTGAGTAAATACCTGGGCGGCCGTTGAGCGCATCAATAGCAAGGCCGGAATCATCTGCAATTACGATTTTATTTAGTGCCTTAGAGACACTTTCTGCTTTTAAAATCGCGTTCTCTTCAAAGGTACTCCCTGTCTCTTCAATGTCATCTATCTCCGGAAAGTCTATTAAGGTTTTAACTTTATAGCCAAGCGGCATGAACATACGCTCAAACTCTTTTGCTTTTCCTGCATTTTTGGTAGCGATAATAACTTCTTGCATTCTACGCCTTCCCCTCTAAGCTTTCTTTTTTTGCATTAATTTTACTCATAATTTCTTCACCAAGTGCCTCTTTCTGCATCTCAAAAAGGGAGACTATTCCGTTTTGTGCCGCTTTTAATAGCTCCTGAAGCTCACTATATGAAAAGGTAGCCTCTTCCCCTGTTCCTTGTAACTCTACGAATTCCCCATTGCCTATCATTACAACATTCATATCAACTAGAGCTTTAGAGTCTTCAATATAATTCAAGTCTACGACTACTTGTTTATTTTCTAATATGCCTACACTTGTGGCTGCTAAAAAGTCTCTGATTGGATAGCTTGCTAGCTTTTTGCTTTTTGCAATTTTATCTAAAGCTATGGCCATGGCAACAAAGGCACCTGTTATCGAGGCGGTCCGTGTGCCTCCATCCGCTTGGATCACATCACAATCCAGCCAGATTGTTCTCTCACCGATTGCCTCAAGATCGACAACTGCCCGAAGAGCACGTCCAATTAATCTCTGAATTTCCATTGTCCTTCCTGAAATTTTCCCCTTTGCCGCTTCACGAATATTCCGTTGTTCGGTTGCTCTTGGAAGCATCGAATATTCAGCTGTAATCCACCCTTTCCCTTCTCCCCTCATAAAAGGAGGGACCCGTTCATCTATACTGGCAGTACAAATGACCTTTGTATCTCCAACGCTTATTAGCACGGATCCTTCAGGATGCTTTAAATAATTTGTTTCAATATGTATAGGTCTTAATTGCAGCAGTTCTCTTCCATCAGCACGCATAAGTTAATTTTCCTCCCTTATTCAAAAAACAATAAAGAAGAGGGGGCATATCGCCTCCTCCTTGATTGTCATTATATAGTATATCAAAAAACTTTTTTTAAAAACTACCTGTGTTGACTTTTTGCGGACGTGTCACAGGCTCAGTCATTTTCTCTCCTGTTTCACTAATCACATCTGACTTGCCATTTACTGTAATGGCCACACTTTCAATTCCTTTTTGTTCAGTTAATGATAGAACAAGGGCATTTAACAGATGCTTAGAGATTATCTTTTCCTCAAAGCTGCTGAATACAGACTCATTGAAGTTAAGAGTCACTTTCCCATTTTCAATCTTTGGCTCATCTAAAAGCTTTACATCTGACAAGAAATCGCTATCAAGATTAGAGTTAACGTTAGGGCCTTTAACTAGTTCGTTTACAACTGCGGTTAAATTGTTTTTCTCATTATTTGAAACTCTCTTTGTCACTGGAACATAGTAATATGAATCCTCTTCCCCGCCAATATAGTAGACAGTAACCGGCTTCGTGTTGCGAATGTCGATGACATCGGTTATATCCAGATTTATGCCATTAGATCGGCTGTAAGCCTCGCCGATAGGAGTGCTGTTAACAGGCATTTCATTAAGCTCATGACCATTCAATTTAAACTTTACTTTATCAATCGAATCAAATTGAGTTAAGGTCCATGTGACAGATTGAAGGATATTCAATTCCTCCTCTGCCTGGTATTCCTTAAATTCTTTAGAGAAGTTAACAGTTGCCACCTTATCCTTTATATCAACCGATAATTTCGTATCAACAGGCAGAACAGCCATGAATCCATTAGGCAGCATTTCTGTTACTGGACCATCCTTTACTAAATGTTCTAGAGCCTGGGTTGCAACCGATTCTGTTTTCGGCAGATTCAAGGTTTGAGGGACAACTAAGCCATCTTTATTAATTAAATAAAGCTCCGTTTGCACAGTATTTGTAACGGCTTGGTCACTTCCTGCAGTTTCCATATCCGTTTGATCCTCTATAGACGTTTGATCTTCTTCATAGGCAACTGATTTCGGCGGATCAATTTGTTCTTTTCCGCTTCCTCCAAATAACCCGCAACCTGATAAAAACACCGATGAGACAAAGACAGCCGAAACAATCGTTGCTTTTTTATTTATAGACATATAATCCCTCCAAAGAACAGTTTGTACTAACATGTATACGAGCCTGTTTGCAAATTAGACCGGCTAGTTGAAAAAAATTTCGGCTTTTTTTGTAGAACTGTCTTTGGATGGATTATTCTATTTTGTTAATTGGCAGTAAGCTTTTTCTTGTAAACTACTTAAGTGCTTTCATTTTTCGCTAAGACTGCTTTAATGGTGAAATAATCAATATCATGGTTGAGTTCATCTTTTATTGGTTTAAGTTTTTCCTTCCCTACTCTTTTTACGGCCTCCATAATGATTTGCTCTGTCTCTTCATTGAAAATATCAGACCATTGCAACGTATTTCCTTCTTGAACAGCACGAATGATATGGTTCTGGATGGTAACAGATGAAAAATTACGCCTTTTGGCAATTTCATCTATCGTAAGTCCTTCCGAATAATATTGGTAAGATAATAAATAGCTAGGCGTATCGTTTATCTCCCTTTCCCCTGAACTCTTTTCTACCTGCTTTACTGCTTCAGCTTTTATATTGTGATCATTTATAAAATTCTTAATTTCTTCAATGAATAAGTCACCATATCTATCAAACTTTACTTGCCCAACCCCCTTAATTCGGAGCATTGCCTCCCGATCAACCGGAAAATACTGGCTCATTTCCTTTAATGTCGTATCTGCAAAAACAACATACGGAGGAACCTTTTCCTGATCCGCAATCGATTTCCGCAATGTCCGCAGAGCTGAAAATAAATCACTATTTTCTTCTGCTTCCACAATAGGGGCTTGGATTGTCTTTTTCATATAAACATTTTCTTGTTTCTTTATTACTGGTACGACTCTCTCGGCAAGTCTGACCACTGGGTATTTACTATCTGTCAATGTTAAGTACCCTTCTGCCAGTAAGTAATTGATGATATCAGAGATTTCTTTTTCCTTATAGCGATGAAGTAATCCATATGTCGTTAGTTTATTAAATTGAAATTCGCGAATCCTTTTATTTTGGGATCCTTTTAATACCTGTGCGGTTAAGGTGACACCAAATCGTTCTCCCATTCTTTTAATACAGGAGAATATCATGAGCGCTTCCTCTGTTATATCGAACTGCTCCCGCTTGTCCAAACAATTACTGCATTTTCCACAGCCTGCATTCTCATATTGTGAATCAAAATATTCAATTATATAAGCTTGCAGACATTTTTCGGTATGACAGTAGTGGACCATCTGCTTTAATTTATTATATTCTTGTTCTCTTTTCTGAAAATCAAGATTGGATTCCTCAATAAGAAACTTTTGAAGCTGAATATCCTGTGGTGAAAATAATAAATAACAGGAGCTCTCATCTCCATCCCTTCCAGCTCTGCCGGCTTCTTGATAATAAGCTTCGATATTACGCGGGAGGTTATAATGGATGACAAAGCGAACATTGGACTTATCAATCCCCATGCCAAATGCGTTAGTCGCTATCATTATATCTGCCTCATCAAAGACAAACTGATTTTGAGATTCTTTACGTGCATCCTCGTTCATGCCAGCATGATATCTAGCAACAGAGAGATTTTTTCCTTTAAGGTAACTGTAGAGCTGATCTGTTTCTTTCCGGCTTGACGTATAGATAATCCCAGATTCTTTCGGGTGATTATTCAAATATTGGGTAATAAATTCTCTTTTGTTTACTCCCTTCATTACGTGAAACGCAAGATTTTCCCGCGCAAACCCTGTAATGAAACTATCAGATTCATGAATATGCAAGAGATTCCGGATATCATCCGCAACATCCTTTGTGGCTGTTGCTGTTAATGCCGCAACTACAGGTACTTGATTAAGTCTGCTTAGGTGATAAATAATGGAGCGATAGCTTGGCCTGAAATCATGGCCCCATTGAGAAATACAATGTGCCTCATCAAAAACGATCATCGATATTTCCAGAGAATTAAGCATGTCTATAAAGCTGTCTGATTCGAAGCGTTCTGGAGCAACGTAAATTAATTTATACTTACCCGCAAGAATATCAGCTATTCTTTCTTTATATTCCTGCATATTAAGAGAGCTATTAATAAATGTCGCTCGTATATCTGCAGTGATTAATGCATCAACTTGATCTTTCATTAAGGAAATTAAAGGTGAGATGACAACGGCAGTTCCTGGGAGAATTAATGCGGGAATCTGAAAGCAGAGGGATTTGCCTCCTCCAGTTGGAAGGATGCCGAGCGTATTTTTATGCTGTAACAAATTGTTGATGATTTCTTTTTGTCCGAAACGAAAGGTGGAATATCCAAAGTATTGCTTTAAATAGTTTTCTGCCTGAAGGGCCAAAATTGATCACCTTATTCTATTATATTTGTTTTAATCTTATCATTTTTTTATAGGCTTGGAAATGTATTGCTAGTAAATGAAACAATAAGTGTTATTGATTATGTGGAGATATGAGCAGGGAAAAATAGCGTTTATGATAGTTAAAGAAATTCATCGGACACTAAATACCTTATTTTCATTAAATGACTCTAATTTAAGGGCTAAGCGGACACAGAGTTTGCTATTTACGAAAAAGCCTAGAAAATCACTGCATTTTCACAACATAAGGGAACCTCTGTCCGCAAACATAAGAAATTAACCCCTTTTGCAACAAATAACGGAACTTGTGTCCACCATGCCTCAGATAAGCTTATACTGTCTTTCAAATAGGAAAAACCCCCGTTAGGAGGTTTATATCGTAACTTTATTTACATGGCAAACAGGAATGGCCAGCCATTCGGAAGCAATTTTTCTGAAAATATCTGTCGATCCTGTTGTGAAAAAATGATGGGTCGGCTCGTCCTGACACCTATTTAATAAGCCTTGATGATAAAGAATCGTACTTACCTCTCTTGCTGTTTCGTCTCCTGAACTAATTACCCTGACCCCATCACCTACTGCCTTTTGTACTAGCGGCTCCAGCAGCGGATAATGTGTGCAACCCAAAATAAGTGTATCCAATCCCTTATTTCTTAACGGCTGCAGCGTTTCAGTTACGATTCTCTCAGCTAAAAGACCTTCATATTCCCCACTTTCCACAAGTGGGACAAATTTAGGACAGGCTAGACTATGAATCTTGACACGGCTATTAATTTGCCTTAGGGCCCTTTCATATGCACCGCTCTTTATCGTACCTTCTGTGCCGATGACACCGATGGTTTTATTTATTGTGTTCTTTATCGCCGTTCTTGCTCCAGGTGATATCACTCCAATTACCGGTATGGACAGCTCATTTCTAATTTCATCTAGGGCAACAGCTGTAGCTGTATTACAGGCAATTATCAACATTTTAATTTGTTTGCTTAAAAGAAATCTCGTCATTTCCCAAGTAAATGCTTTAACTTCTTCACCTGGCCTTGGACCATAAGGACATCGTGCCGTGTCTCCTAAATAAATAATTTCCTCATTTGGAAGCTGCCTCATCACTTCCTTAGCTACAGTCAGGCCTCCGACACCTGAATCAATAATACCTATCGGATTTTCCAATCAAACCGCCTCATTCTTTGCGCATATCTTGGTGTAATCTTGTTAAGTTCGCTTTCAGGAGCTGAACCTCTTCATCTGTGAAATTAACGAGTACCTCTTTTAAATATAATTGCCGCTTTTTAATACACTCGTCAATAATCCTTTCTCCCTCGTCTAAAAGATGAATTCGAACAACCCTACGGTCATTAGGGTCTTTAACCCGTTTTACAAGATTGTTTTTCTCCATACGATCAACAAGATCTGTCGTTGTGCTGAAAGCAAGATACATTTTATTCGACAGCTCGCCAATTGTCATATCTCCCTCTTCAAAAAGCCATTGGAGGGCGATAAATTGCGGTGGAGTAATTTTGTAATCGCTTAAAATTTCACGGCCCTTTTGCTTAATAATGCCTGATATATAGCGCAGTTCTTTTTCAATAATTGATACTGTATCTATTTCATCAACTGCTTTCACATCTTCTAAATCCATTACATACAACTCCTATATTGCTATTTCTATTCCATCAGATGAATATAATCCACAAGCTCTATTGCATTTATTTTCACCTTTTTTCAGCTAAATTTCAAGGCTGAATTAAAATAGGAGCTATAGATAAATTAAATTTGCAAAATAAATAATATAAACCGGCATCCAATAAAGGATGGCCGGTCTTAATTAAAGTTCTAGCTCTCCCATTCGAAGGAGCTCTACAACAGCTTGTGATCGCCCCTTAACACCAAGCTTTTGCATGGCATTCGAAATGTGGTTCCGAACCGTTTTTTCGCTTATAAACAATTCACCAGCGATTTCTCTCGTTGTTTTATCCTGTACTAACAGTTCGAATACTTCTCTTTCTCGTTTGGTGAGTAACGGCTTATGAGTAAATTCGTTCTCCTTCAAGTATTGTAACCCTCCTTGCCTTTCGCCAGCTATGAACCGCGGGATGGGTATATATTTAGTCACAATATCTTATGTAAGGGAGAGGACTTGAGTGACACCAATTCCTTACTGTAGAAGGTTTTATTTTAAAAAAGTTATTAATATTATTTAATAAGCTTCATAACATGATTTAGAAGCAATGTTTTCATTTCTTCTGTCCATGGATAGCCTTTCCCTGTTTTCTTTGAAATTTGGACCATCGTCCCCCTTCCAGTAAAACAGACGGAGCCATCCTCTTTTTTTCCCATATAGTGAAGATCTACTGAGGATGTACCGATTGAAGCAGCCTTCACATATACCTTAATATGTTCATCAAAAAAAACTTGCTTTAAAAAATCGCACTGCAAATCAGCTACAACGGGAATGGTTTCATTTTTCGGATTAACCCAATCCTGCATAAAACCGATGTTTTTGAAAAACTCGATTCTTGCAACTTCAAAATAGGTAAAGGGAACCGTGTTATTTAAATGACCAAACATATCTGTTTCGGAAAATCGGACCTTAACGGGATGAAAAAATTCAAAACCTTCTTCCCACGAAGGAAAATCCTTAATATAGCTAATTCTGTTCACGTAAGCTCCTCCATTCTAATCAAAATGAATACCCATTCATTTATTCTACCATTATATAACTAGCAGAATGAATTGGAAACAAAAAAACCCTCTTCAAGGAGAAGGGGGTTTTTTCGTTTATTAAACTTGATCGCTTCCGAAGAAGTTTTTGAAAGATTGTAATGTAGCTGCACGGTTTACAGCAGCGATTGATGTTGTAATTGGAATTCCTTTTGGACATGACTGCACACAGTTTTGGGAGTTCCCACAGCCTTGCATACCGCCATCTTCCATAAATGCATTTAGACGTTCTGCTTTATTCATTTCCCCTGTTGGATGGGCATTAAATAGACGTACTTGGTTAAAGACAGCAGGTCCCATAAAGTTTGATTTGCTGTTTACGTTAGGACATGCTTCTAAACATACACCACAAGTCATACATTTAGATAATTCATATGCCCATTGACGCTTTGGTTCAGGCATACGTGGTCCTGGACCAAGATCATACGTACCATCAATAGGGATCCAAGCTTTTACCTTTTTCAATGAATCGAACATACGGCTGCGGTCGACTTGCAAGTCTCTTACAACCGGGAATGTACGCATTGGCGCTAAGCGGATTGGCTGTTCTAATTGGTCAACTAGGGCCGAACAAGATTGGCGCGGCTTGCCGTTTATAATCATTGAACACGCACCGCATACTTCCTCAAGACAGTTCATATCCCATGCTACTGGTGTTGTATTGTCACCTTTCACATTAACAGGGCTGCGGCGTATTTCCATAAGTGCTGAAATAACGTTTAAATTCGGACGGTACTCCACTTCGAACTCTTCATCATAAGGTGCAGAATCTGGATTGTCTTGACGAGTTATAATAAAGCGAATTGTTTTTTTGTCACTCATCACTTACTCTCCCCTTCTCTTAATGTTTTTTTGTATAGTCACGTTCACGTGGTTTAATTAATGAAATATCAACTTCTTCATAATGGAACGCTGGTGCTGACTCTTCACCAGTAAATTTCGCCATCGTTGTCTTTAAGAATTCTTCATCATTACGTTTAGGGAATTCTGGTTTGTAATGAGCGCCTCGGCTTTCATTACGGTTATAAGCACCGATAGTAATGACACGAGATAAATGGAGCATATTTTTCAGCTGGCGAGTAAATGCAGCTCCTTGGTTACTCCATTTTGCTGTATCGTTAATATTAATGTTTTTGAATCGTTCCATTAACTCAACGATTTTTTCATCAGTTTTTAATAATTTGCTATTTTCACGAACAACTGTCACATTATCAGTCATCCACTCACCAAGCTCTTTATGAAGAACATAAGCGTTTTCTGTTCCATCTAAGGACAGGATGTCATTCCATTTTTCTTCTTCTTCTTTCACATGGCGATCAAATACAGAAGAAGAAATAGAATCAACGCTTTTCTCTAGACCGTTAATATATTTAACTGCATTTGGTCCTGCAACCATACCTCCGTAAATAGCGGAAAGCAGGGAGTTTGCACCTAAACGGTTTGCACCGTGCTGCGAATAATCACATTCTCCTGCAGCAAATAAACCAGGAATGCTCGTTTGTTGTTCGTAATCAACCCATAGTCCACCCATAGAATAGTGAACAGCTGGGAAGATCTTCATCGGAACTTTACGTGGGTCATCACCCATGAACTTCTCGTAAATTTCAATGATACCGCCAAGTTTAATATCAAGCTCATGGGAATCTTTATGAGATAAGTCAAGATACACCATGTTTTCTCCATTGATTCCTAACTTTTGATTGACACACACATCAAAAATTTCACGTGTTGCAATATCACGCGGAACTAGGTTTCCATATGCAGGATATTTCTCTTCAAGGAAATACCAAGGCTTTCCATCCTTATATGTCCACACTCGTCCACCTTCACCACGTGCAGATTCGCTCATAAGACGAAGCTTATCGTCTCCAGGGATTGCAGTTGGGTGGATTTGAATAAATTCACCATTCGCATAATAAGCTCCTTGCTGATAAACAATAGAAGCAGCCGATCCTGTATTGATCACGGAGTTCGTTGATTTACCGAAGATAATTCCAGGGCCGCCTGTAGCCATGATAACTGCATCTGCTGCAAATGTTTGAATTTCACCAGAAGTTAAGTTCTGTGCAGAAATTCCACGGCAAACTCCATCATCATCAATAACGGCACCCAAGAATTCCCAGCCTTCGTATTTCGTTACAAGTCCTACAACCTCTTGACGACGAACTTGCTCATCCAATGCATATAAAAGCTGCTGCCCTGTTGTAGCTCCAGCAAACGCAGTACGGTGATGCTGTGTTCCACCAAAGCGGCGGAAATCGAGTAAACCTTCAGGTGTACGATTAAACATAACACCCATACGATCGAATAAGTGAATAATACCAGGTGCTGCTTCACACATTGCTTTAACTGGCGGCTGGTTCGCTAAAAAGTCTCCGCCGTAAATAGAGTCATCAAAGTGAATATATGGTGAATCTCCTTCACCCTTTGTATTTACAGCTCCGTTAATACCGCCTTGGGCACAAACAGAGTGAGAACGTTTAACCGGAACTAAGGAAAACAACTCAACCGGAGTCCCTGATTCTGCAACTTTAATTGTTGCCATTAAGCCGGCTAGACCGCCGCCGACAACGATTACTTTACCTTTAGCCATAGTGACTCACTCCCTATTACTTTGTAAAACTAAAGCATAATTTTTATCCGAACATTTTCTATTATTAATTAAACAAATGCTGTAATCGCACGAATACCTACAATTGATAATAAAATAAAGATAACAATTGTAGCGTATGTAGTTATTAATTGTGAACGAGGAGAAATTGTAATTCCCCAGCTTACACAGAAAGACCATAATCCATTAGAAAAGTGGAAAATTGTTGAAATAACGCCTACAATATAAAACCAGAACATAAATGGATTCGAAAGAATATTCTCCATCATTTGGAAATTAACATCTGCACCGAATGCAGCTTGTACACGAGTTTCCCATACATGCCATGCAATGAAAATAAGTGTAATAACGCCAGACACACGTTGCAGCATGAACATCCAGTTACGGAAAAATCCATATTTGCTTACATTATTTTTTGCTGTAAAAGCAATATAAAGCCCATAGATGGCATGAAATAATAAAGGCAAGAAAATAATAAATGTTTCTAAGATAATTCTAAACGGCAGACTCTCCATAAAACCTGCTGCCTTATTAAAAGACTCCTCTCCCCCTGTTGCAAAATGATTGACTACTAGATGCTGAACTAAAAATAGCCCTACTGGTATAACACCTAGTAATGAATGCAATCTGCGACTTAAAAACTCTCGATTACCCGCCATGATTTACCCCCCTAATTTTTTGCAAGATGTATGGTGTCGTTACTTCGTATATAAGAATTTTCACCAAAACATCAATTCGAAAATGGCATATCATTTTCTTACAATTATGTGACATGTCCATTTTACTCCCAACATCTTAGAGCGTCAAGGAAACGATTACATAAAATATTTTAAATATTAAAATCATAAAAATATATTAGTATTGTATATTTTTCCCTATTAATTATGTATTAACCATTATTATTAAGTGTTAACACTTTTGGTTTAATATATCAAAAAAGCATTAATCTTCCACTGCAAAACAGTCCGCTTTTTCGTCATTCTATATCTAAATTTCTTCTCATTTGTATATAATAGAAGAATAATAGAAAGAGGGGATTTAAGCTTGAATGAAACAGCTACAGAATTAAGACCAATTGAACAAAAAAACGAGTTCATTTCTGTCTTTGGATACGAACTTATTAGAGAAGTTCTTTTACACGACATATTAGGCGATGATACGCCTGAAATATTATATTGGGCTGGAAAAAGCCTTGCACGTAAATATCCACAAGAGTCAATATCTCACATGATTGATTTCTTCAAGCAGGCTTCATGGGGAAACCTAGTCCTAAAGAAAGAATCAAAAAGTGAAATGGAATTTGAGCTTTCTAGTTCTTTCATACAGGAGCGATGCAAAAAAAATAGCCGATGCACTTTTCAGCTCGAGGCAGGGTTTATTGCTCAACAAATTGAACTTCAATCTGAAGTCATTTGCGAAGCATATGAACATCCTAATAAAAGAAAAGGAAAAGTTCAGTTTACAATAAAATGGGATAAAAAGGACAAAACCGAATTTTAACTTTAAATAATGATAAAGAGGCTGTTCATTATGACAGCCTCTACTCTATTTTATGATTCAATTGGTATACCAGATAAATGAAAAGCCTCGTGAAGGGCCTCAACAGCCTGTACCATTTTTTCTTGTCCAATAACCGTTGAAACCTTAATTTCCGATGTACTCACCATCTTTACTTCGATGTCATTGGAGGCCAGCACTTCAAACATCTCTGCTGCTACCCCTGGGTTTGAAACCATTCCTGAACCAATAATTGAAACTTTGGCAAGTCCTGTCTCTGACTCAATTCGGCTATAGTTTAATTTCATCTTACAGTTTTCTAGAACCTTTATGGCGTCATCGAGATCTTGATTTTTAATCGAGAAGGATAGATTAGTTGATTGCTCTGCCAGTGTACTTTGAATAATAATATCAACATTTATATGATTTTTTGCTAATTCAGAGAAAACTGTCGATAAGCCAATTAAAGAATTCGGCAACCCAATAACAGTGACTCTTGTGATTTCATTCTCAAATGCAATTCCGCGTACAACTAGATTTTCCTCCATATTTACTTCCTCCTCAATAATAGTGCCCGCTTCTCTTTCACTGCTTGAACGAACCTCAATTGGAATATTAAAGTTTTTTGCAAATTCTACTGCCCTAGGATGCAAAACGCCAGCTCCTAAATGGGCAAGCTCAAGCATTTCATCATAGGATACCGCCGATAATTTTCTTGCGTCTTTAACATAGCGCGGGTCTGTCGTAAACACTCCAGTCACATCTGTATAAATATCGCATTTATCCGCTTTTAAAGCCGCGGCTATTGCGACTGCCGTAGTGTCTGACCCCCCACGCCCTAATGTTGAAATGGCTCCGTCTTCCGTAATTCCTTGGAACCCCGCAACTATAACAATCCTTCCTTGGTTAAGCTCACTCTTCAACCTTGAAGTATCAATATCCAATATTCTTGCATTTCCATGTACTGACTCTGTTTTGATTCCAGCCTGCCAGCCTGTTAAGGATACAGCAGGAAAGCCCTTTTCTGATAAAGCCATTGCTAATAAAGAAATCGTCACCTGTTCACCAGTAGTTAAAAGCATGTCCATTTCTCTTTTGCTTGGAGAGGAGGAAATTTCCTTTGCCAAACCGACAAGATGATCTGTAGATTTTCCCATTGCGGATACAACCACAATAACATCATTGCCCCTATTCTTTTCCTCGATTACACGATTGGCAACGTTTCGGATCTTTTCTACATTAGCAACAGAAGTTCCACCAAATTTTTGGATGATAAGTCCCATGTTTTCCCCTCTTTCTTATTTTGCAAATTATTGAATTAGCAGCTATCCTTCAATTGCCTTTATAAATTATGCAGAAAATGCCCGATTGATTGGATTTTTGCATAAAAAAAAGCAATGAGATCCTATCTCATTGCTGTGTTTATAAACGTATAAAAAAATACGATTTTACACAGTGAGATAGCTCTCCAAGACGGTTTTGTCTTGACAATCTTACATTTATTCAATGCAAGACCAGCGAAAAAAGTTATGAGACTTTGTCCACTTCGGCAAACATTCCCTTTCAAAGCTTTTCATTGAAGCTCATTCTTCTCCAAGCTTTTACTATTGAAGTTCGCACCTCTACCTTCACTTTAATACTATAAAGTGATATTAAATTTTCAGTAATTATAGCACGTTCAATTTCTTCTCACAATACTATTCCTGTAATTTTCTTTTTAATTCTTCCGCAATATTTGCAGGAATACCGATTTTTCTAAATTCCTCAATGCTAGCCTCTTTCATCTTTTTGACGGACCCAAAGGTTTTTAGCAGCTGTTTCTTGCGCTTTTCCCCAATCCCAGGGATTTCATCAAGCACTGACTGAAAGGCGTTTTTTCCTCTTAGCTGACGATGGAAGGTTATGGCGAAACGGTGGACTTCATCTTGAATTCTTTGCAGCAAATAGAACTCCTGACTGTTACGCCCAAGAGGAATCATTTCTAACGGATTCCCGTACAAGAGCTGTGAAGTTCTATGCTTCTCATCCTTAACTAGGCCAGAAATAGGAATATCAAGATTTAATTCATTTTCCAATACATCTCTTACTGCTTCAACATGCCCTTTTCCTCCATCAATAATGAGCAAATCTGGAAGGGGCAGGTTTTCTTTTAATACTCGAGAATATCTTCTACGTACTACCTCGCGCATAGAATCATAATCATCCGGACCCTGCACGGTTTTTATTTTATATTTACGATATTCTCTTTTCTCTGGCTTGCCATCAATAAAAACAACCATGGCAGATACTGGATCTGTTCCTTGAATATTTGAGTTATCGAAGGCTTCAATTCGATGAGGGGTATAGATCCCTAGCTGGTTCCCCAAATTTTCAACCGCTTTAATGGTTCGTTCTTCATCCTTTTCAATAAGGGAGAACTTTTCTTGAAGGGCAATTTTAGCATTTTTACAAGCTAATTGGACTAAATCCTTTTTCTGGCCTCGTTGCGGTTGGATTGTTTTTACTTCTATAAGCTCTTCAGCCATATTGGAATTAACCGTATTGGGCA
Organism: Bacillus sp. DTU_2020_1000418_1_SI_GHA_SEK_038; assembly: GCF_032341175.1. Taxonomy (NCBI): domain Bacteria; kingdom Bacillati; phylum Bacillota; class Bacilli; order Caryophanales; family Bacillaceae; genus Bacillus; species Bacillus sp. DTU_2020_1000418_1_SI_GHA_SEK_038. Next base: position 3,318,400 of record NZ_CP135435.1, read on the forward strand.
GCAATATTTCCTTAGGCTTAAAATGATTAGCCTTTAAATAGAATTGACCTAGAAAAGTTAACATTTCTTCATCGGGCTCATTGTAAATTGGAAACATCGAAACATCCCGTTCGATTAATTTACCTTGTCTAATAAAGAAGACCTGAACACACATCCAGCCTTTGTCGACAGCGAACCCGAATACATCTCGATCTGTAAAGTCTGTAGTTGTAATCTTTTGCTTTTCCATCGTTGCTTCAATATGAGCAATTCTATCCCGAAACTCCTTTGCCTTTTCAAAGTCAAGTTCTTCGGCAGCGGCTGTCATTTTTTGTGTTAATTCAGCTTTTATTTCCTTGTAGCCTCCATTTAAGAAACGGGTGATCTCATCAACCATTGTTTTATATTCTTGCTCGCTTACTTCATTTACACAGGGAGCTAAACATTGTCCTAAATGATAGTAAAGGCAAACACGGTCAGGCAAGGTTGTACATTTTCTTAATGGATAAATTCGGTCAAGCAGCTTTTTAGTTTCATTTGCAGCATGGACATTTGGATAAGGCCCAAAATATTTCCCCTTATCTTTTTTGACCTTTCGGGTAGTTATGAGGCGGGGATGTCTCTCGGCAGTTAGTTTTATAAATGGATAGGTTTTATCGTCCTTGAGCATAACATTATATTTAGGATCGTACTTTTTAATTAAGTTCATCTCAAGAATTAATGCTTCCATATTAGAGGATGTCACAATATATTCGAGGTCTTCTATTTCATTGACTAATCTTTGTGTTTTTCCGTCATGTGAACCAGTAAAGTAGGATCTGACACGATTTTTTAAAACCTTTGCCTTTCCTACGTAGATGATAGTTCCTTGACGGTCCTTCATTAAATAGCACCCCGGCTGATCGGGCAACAGCATTAATTTATTTTTAATAATTTCATTCATTTTATTATCACTTCCGAATAGAAATGCGTAAGGGGCCGACTAAGTCAGACCCCTTACAAATCTAATCTTATTATGCATGTTTTGATAGAAGTTCTGCAAGAGCTTCTTTAGGCTGGAAGCCAACCACTTTGTCTACAACTTCTCCATCTTTAAAAACGATTAAAGTAGGGATGCTCATGACACCATATTTTCCTGCAGTTTCTTGGTTCTCGTCTACATCAAGCTTGACGATTTTAACTTTATCGCCCATTTCTGTATCAAGCTCTTCAAGTACTGGAGCAATCATTTTGCAAGGTCCGCACCATGGTGCCCAAAAATCTGCCAATACAACTCCTGAACCAGTTTCAGTAGAAAAAGTTTGATCTGTAGCGTTTATAATAGCCATTGATATGCCTCCTATTTTTAAGAAAATTAATAAATATAACGACAGTATACCATTGTTTATTCCCTCATGCTAACGATTTGCTTCGAACGTAATTTCCCCTAAATTTTCTATAACTATTCATATCTCATTTTCATTTTGGGATTATTCCTATAATGAAAACAAGCGGCATTTTGCCGCTCATTTTTCGCTTATATCATAGGCTTATGCATTTATTAACAGTTTCTTAAACTCTTCTGTAAGCATTGGAACTACCTCAAACAGGTCCCCAACAATCCCATAGTCTGCAACTTTAAAAATATTTGCTTCTGGGTCTTTATTTATTGCTACAATGACTTTGGAGTTTGACATACCTGCAAGATGCTGAATGGCTCCGGAAATTCCGCACGCAATATAAAGGTCTGGTGTAACAACCTTACCTGTTTGGCCAATTTGCAATGAATAATCGCAATAATCAGCATCACAAGCACCACGAGAAGCTCCAACTGCTCCATTTAGAACTTTCGCAAGCTCTTTTAATGGACCAAAGCCTTCCTCACTTTTAACTCCACGCCCTCCAGCGATTACAACCTTTGCTTCAGAAAGATCGACTCCTTCGCTTGCTTTGCGGACAACCTCTTTAATAATGGTGCGAAGATCTTTAATGTCAACAGATAGAGTAGAAACGTCTCCAGACCTAGATTCATCCTTTTCAAGCGGGCTAATATTATTCGGGCGAATAGTAGCGAAAATTAAACCATCTGTAACAATTTTCTTTTCAAAAGCTTTTCCTGAATAAATTGGACGAGTGAATACTAAATTGCCTCCTGCTAATTCTAAGGCTGTTACATCGGAAATCAATCCAGAGCTTAATTTAGCAGCAATTTTTGGAGCTAAATCCTTCCCTAAAGCTGTATGACCAAAAATCAAGCCATCCGGCTTTTCTGCATCAATGACAGCCATAACAGCCTGTGAATAGCCATCAGATGTATATTGCTTAAGTTTTTCATCTTCAATGGTTACGACACGGTCCGCACCATATTGGATTAATTCTCCGCCTAAAGCGCTTACAGAATCGCCAATTAAAATTCCTACAACTTCTCCGCCTTCTGCTGCCGTTTTTGCCGCAGCTACTGCTTCAAAGGATACATTACGCAATGATCCATCACGGACTTCACCTAAAACTAAAACTTTTCTAGCCATTATGCTTTACCCCCTGCGTTCATATTCTTGTATATTCCGATCAGACTACTTTTGCTTCTGTATGAAGAAGTTGCACTAGTTCTTTGACTTGATCTGCAAGCTCGCCTTCGAGGATTTTTCCAGCCTCTTTTTTAGGTGGCAGATAGATTTCAATTGTTTTTGTCTTTGCCTCAACATCGTCTTCTTCAAGATCAAGATCATCAAGCTCTAGCTCATCAAGCGGTTTTTTCTTCGCTTTCATAATTCCTGGCAATGATGGATAGCGAGGCTCGTTTAAGCCTTGCTGAGCTGTTACTAATAAAGGCAGGCTTGTCTCGATTACTTCGGAATCCCCTTCGACATCACGAATAACTGTTACATTGCTGCCCGCAATATCGAGCTTTGTAATCGTTGTAACATAAGGGATGTTGAGAAGTTCAGCTACTCGTGGTCCAACTTGACCTGAACCGCCGTCAATCGCAACGTTTCCAGCAATAATTAAGTCAGCATCCTTGTCTTTTAAGTATTCAGAAAGGATTTTTGCAGTTGTATATTGATCACCGTATTCTAGGTCATCTTCTGTATTAATTAACACAGCTTTATCAGCACCCATAGCAAGGGCCGTACGAAGCTGTTTCTCAGTTTCTTCATTTCCGACAGAGACAACAGTTACCTCTCCGCCATTTTCATCACGGACCTGAATGGCTTCTTCGATTGCATATTCATCATAAGGATTAATGATAAATTCTGCTCCATCTTCGTTTATTTGACCACCTGAAATCGTAATCTTCTCTTCTGTATCAAAGGTTCTTTTCATTAAAACATAGATGTTCATAATATCCCTCCTAATAATAAAAGCGTATGACCTCGAGCCCCCAGGCACAGTAGGCAGATAGTAAAATCGTAAGTGCCGAAGCAAAAACATTTTATTACTTCTAAAAATTAAGATAATTTATTTCATACAGAATGTTCACCCTGTACATGCTTATTATAATAGATTGCTAGAAAAATTGTTATCGGAAAAAATTATTATTTCTATTTTCCAATAAATTTTGGTTCTCTTTTCTCGATAAATGCAGAAATCCCTTCTTTTCCATCTTCTGAGACGAATACATCTCCGAACAATTTTGCTTCCATCTTAACTCCTTCAAAGTATTCTTTAGTTTTAGGGTAATTTAAAAGATCGATAGCAGCCTTAATGGAAACTGGGCTCTTCTTGGCAATTTTCTTTGCCATGTTATAGGCATTTTCTAAAAGCTCGCTTTCAGGGTAAGCATGATTGGCAAGACCATACTGTACTGCTTCCAAACCCGTAATAGGATCACTTGTAAATAGCATTTCGGCAGCTTTAGCTGTGCCAACAAGTCGCGGAAGACGCTGTGTTCCTGCAAATCCTGGGATTAATCCAAGCTGAAGCTCAGGAAGTCCAAGCTTTGCATTCTCAGCAACTAGTCTGAAGTGACAACCCATAGCTAGCTCTAGTCCACCGCCAAGTGCGGCACCATGAATAGCAGCGATGATAGGCTTAGGGAATGTTTCCATTCGTTCAAATAATTTCTGGCCATAGGTTGAAAGACTAGAAAAATCATTTCCAGATTCAATTGTTGTAAATTCTTTAATATCTGCACCTGCTGAAAAGAAACAGCCTTCTCCGTGTATTAAGATGACCCTAATTTCGTCATTTGCTTCAATTTCATCTAATACGGCGGATAACTCTTTCAATACTCCTGAAGAAAGAGCATTTGCCGGAGGACGTTCAATCGTAATAGTAGCTACCATATCCTGATAAGACCATTTTAAAAATTCCATATTTCATCCATCCCCTTTTCTTTCAATACTATGCAATGGCTAATGACGCGCGGCACAGCCATTGAGAAGTAGTTGATGCACTGGGCCTGCTAACGAGGGCAAATCATATTTTTGCTCATTCATGACCCAGGTTGTAACTGTCTCATCCATCGTGCCAAATATCATTTGGCGTGCTAATCGGGTATCTAAAGCGGCTGAAAACTCCCCGGTTTCCTTTCCCTCTATTAGGATTTTTTCCACTAAAGAAAGAACACCTTTTAGAACTTCATTGATTTTATGACGGATTTCCTTATTGGACTGTCTTAGCTCCAATTGAGTCACGATAGCAAGATGGCGATTCTCAGAAAGCATATTAAAATGTGTTTCAACCAATACTAATAATTTCTCCGCAGCTGATTCTTTTCCTGCAATTTTTTCTTTATATTTCTCAACAAAGTATCCCATTTTTTCTTGAAAGAGAGAAATGAGAATATCTTCTTTATTCTTAAAATATAAGTAAATCGTTCCGTCAGCAACTCCAGCCTGCTTGGCAATTTTGGAAACCTGTGCTTGATGGTAACCATTCTCTGCAATGGCTATGACTGCAGCATCAATGATTTGACGATACTTAGGTTTATTTTTTTTCACAGTGTCCCTCCTTCCAAGAATGTGTAAGCTGATTTTAGTATAAGGGGCGATTAATTGCTAAATGATAATGAATGAATCATCATTCATATTTTTATAATAGTGCCACAATTCCGTTCTGTCAAGAATCTGTTGTGCAGTTTTTGATGGACGGATTTATTATGTCATTTATTTAATAATGGTACAAGCCTATTTCGTCAAAAATAAAGAGCCGAAGTAGAAGCTCGGACTCAAAAATTAAGCCTGCTTTTCCTGATCATCAGTTAATTTCTTTTTCTCTTCATCTATCAGTGCTCTTTTTAATATTTTTCCAACGGCTGTTTTTGGAAGCTCGTTACGGAATTCGTAAAGTCTTGGAACCTTATAGGCCGCAAGATATTTTCGAGCAAACTCATTTAACTCTTCTTTATTTGCAGTTGCCCCTTCTTTTAAGACGATGTAAGCTTTAACAGTTTCTCCACGATATGGATCAGGTATACCGGCTGCTACAACTTCCTGCACGGCAGGGTGCTCATAAAGGACTTCTTCAATTTCACGCGGATAAATATTATAACCTCCAGCGATAATCATATCCTTCTTACGATCAACTACATAGAAATAGCCTTGATCATCCATATATCCGAGATCTCCAGTTAATAACCAGCCATCCTTTAGGGATTGGGCTGTTTCCTCTGGACGATTCCAATATCCCTTCATAACTTGAGGTCCATTTACAACAATTTCACCAACCTCACCTGGCGGAAGAAACTCTCCTGTCTCCAATGATAGAATTGCAGCATTAGTATCAGGCCAAGGTACACCTATGCTTCCCTTCACACGCGGGCGGTCCCAGAGGAAATTCGAATGAGTAACCGGTGAAGATTCTGTTAAACCATAGCCTTCAACAAGCTTCCCGCCTGTTATCTCTTCAAACTTTTGCTGAACCTCTACTGGCAGAGCCGCTGATCCGCTTATACATGAATCAATAGAGGAAAGATCATACTTCTTTAAATCTGGGTGGTTTAATAATCCGATATAAATCGTAGGCGCCCCAGGGAAAAGAGTCGGCCGCTGTTTTTGAATCGTCTTTAGTGTTGTCTCTACATCGAATTTTGGCAGCAATACCATTTTGTGTGCTTCCATAACAGATAAAATTAAAACGGTTGTCATTCCATAAACATGGAAAAATGGCAATAATCCAAGAACCACTTCCTGACCCGGTTTACATTTATACAGCCAAGCCTTACACATAGAAGCATTCGCTACAAGGTTCCGATGCGTTAGCATAACCCCTTTTGGAAATCCGGTTGTTCCCCCTGTATATTGTAATAATGCTAAGTCCTCTTCAAAATCAAATTCATATTCCTTCAGTGTTTTTGTTGGCTGCTTTAGAATTTCAGTTAATAAATGGTTGCTTCCTTCATGCCTGACATTTACAACGATTCCATATTGTTTTTTTTGCACAAATGGGTATAGCAAGTTTTTCGGAAATGGAAGGAATTCTTTGATAGCGGTTACAATAACATGCTGTAAATCCGTTTGCTGTTTAACCTTTGTTACCCTTGGAAATAAAATGTCCATTGTTATAATGGCTTTTGATCCAGAATCCTTCATTTGGTATTCAAGTTCCCGTTCTGTATACAAGGGATTTGTTTGTACAACAATTCCTCCTGCCATTAAGATTCCGTAATAACTAATAACAGCCTGCGGAATATTCGGCAGCATAATAGCGACTCTATCACCTTTCTCAATTCCGAGTTCCTGAAGATAGGAAGCAAGCTTTAAAGACAATTCATAAATTGTTCGATAAGTAAATTCCTTTCCCATAAAATGAATCGCAATTTTCTCTGGATGATCATCAGCCGCTTTTTTTAAATAGTCTTGAACCGGCTGATTCGGATATGTCAAAGATGAGGGTATTTCTTCCGGATACGTTTGAAGCCATGGTTTATTCGTTACCAATATATTCCCTCCTTTTTAATCGTTAAATATTTAGAACATTCAAATTGTTCATTCTTATTATAATATAATGAAGTTTACATGACAATTAGAATAATAGGTTATTGTATATTTTTAACATGTCCTCATAAGCAATTAATTTATTATGTAAGATTTAATATAGTTATCATGTTTCAATTCTAGAAAGTGAAGAATTAAAACTTATGGTAATACAAAAGAACGCAAAAAAATCGCCACATCACTATGGCGATTAGAAAACTATACTAAAAAAATATTAAGCGATAAATAATAAGTATATAGCACCAATTACAATAAACAACCCACAAAGAACAAATAATACTTTTGCTAATTTCTCCACTTAGTTCCCCGCTCCTTAAGATAAACCTGCCCCGATAATGTACGACAATCCAATCGAAATAACCATGGATATGAATCCAACTGCTTTATTATTATTTTCAATTTCTTCATCAATCCTGTATTTTGGTGTAAGGAATTCGAATATAAAATAACCAATTAACAATAGAAAGAAGCCGAAAACTCCCCAGCTGATCATAGTGAAAAGTGTATCATTATGCATAATGGAATGTCTAAAAATATTGGCAATCCCAAATATCTTTCCCCCAGTTGCCATAGCAACCGCTACATTCCCGTTTTTGATTTCTTCCCAGTTCCGATATTTCGTGACCAATTCGAAAACAGCTAAGAATACAATCATACATAAAACGACAACACTGTAATACCCCGCTGTTTGCACAAATTCATTTTCCCAAAATTGGTTCATTTTTTCTCTCCCAATCTGTTATTTAAGCTCAACGACCGTTACACCTGATCCGCCCTCGCCTGCTTCGCCGAATCGGATTTTTTTGACTGAACGATGATTTCTTAAATATTCCTGTACACCCTGTCTAAGAGCCCCAGTTCCTTTTCCATGTATGATGGAAACACGCGGATAAGCAGCTAGCAGTGCATCATCGATATATTTCTCCACTCGAAGCAGAGCATTTTCATATCGTTCCCCTCGCAGGTCTAGCTCAAGACTAACATGAAAGTCTTTACCCTTTACAGTTGCCATTGGTCTTGTTTCTACTGGTTTTGGACTCTTAATGAACTCCAAATCCTTTTCATTCACCTTCATTTTCAAAATCCCAATTTGTACTTGCCATTCTTTTTCAGATGTCTTCTCAATCAAAGTACCCTTTTGGTCAAAGCTTAGAACCTTAACTTCATCTCCAGGCTTTAACACATGTTTATCTTTACTTGCAATTAGTTTTTTCGGCTTTTTAATTTTTGGCGCTGCCTCTTCCAGACGTCTCTTCGCTTCAATTAATTCATGCTCTTTTATTTCTGCTGCTTTTTCGATACGCATTTTTCTTAAATCACGGATAACTTTTTCTGCTTCAGCTTTCGCCTGATCAATAATAGCTTCGGCTTTTTCTGCCGCCTTTTCATGCAGAGTATCTTTCTGCTCATAAAATTCGATCATTTGCTTTTGCAAATCTTTATGAAGCTTTTCAGCACTTCTTAATAGCTCATTTGCTTCTTCCCTGTCTGCTTCAGCCTCTTTTCTGCTTTCCTCCAACGATGCGATCATATTCTCTACCTGGTTGCTGTCCGCACTAATATAGGAGCGTGCTGTATCGATCACATCATCTTGCAGGCCAAGCCTCTTGGAAATTTCAAATGCATTGCTTCGGCCGGGAACGCCTATCAGCAGCTTGTATGTCGGGCTAAGTGTATCAATATCAAATTCTACACTCGCATTGATGACTCCTTCCCGATTATAACCATATGCTTTTAATTCAGGATAATGAGTCGTTGCAATAACTCTTGCTCCTCGTTTATATACATAATCTAATATGGAAATAGCAAGAGCGGCCCCCTCTTGAGGGTCTGTTCCTGCACCTAATTCATCAAAGAGAACAAGACTGTTAAAGTCCACCTTATTTAGAATGTCAACAATATTCACCATATGAGAGGAGAAGGTACTAAGACTTTGTTCGATAGATTGTTCATCGCCAATATCTGCATATACAGCATCAAAGACAGCAATTTCAGATCCATCTAAGGCTGGGATTTGCAGTCCAGCTTGAGCCATTAGCGTACATAAGCCAACTGTTTTTAATGTGACGGTTTTCCCTCCGGTATTTGGACCTGTTATAACAATGGTCGAAAAGTCTTTTCCTAATGAAATGTCATTCGCTACTACAACGTCAGCAGGAATAAGCGGATGACGCGCCTTAAATAGTGATATTCGGCCCTCATTATTTACCTTAGGCTTTGATGCTTTCATCCGGTTGCTGTAACGCGCTTTTGCAAACATAAAATCTATTTCGGTTAGAACATCAACAATTTCTTCTAGCTCAGAACTATTTTCTGCTACATTGCTTGAAAGTTCTATTAGAATCCTTTCAATTTCCTGCTGCTCTTTCACACGAATTCCCTGAAGCTCATTATTTAATTGAACAATCGATTGAGGTTCAATAAATAACGTTTGGCCTGAAGAGCTTTGATCATGGATGATTCCACCATAATGGCCTTTGTATTCCTGTTTAACCGGAATAACAAAGCGATCATTTCGAATCGTAATAATGGCATCTGAAAGCATTTTCTGTGCATTTGACGAACGAATCATGCTTTCTAATCTTTCTCTTACCCGGGATTCTTTCGTACGCAATTGATTTCTAAGAGAGCGAAGTGTATCACTTGCACTATCCAAAACTTCTCCGTTATCATCGATTGCATTTCTGATCGTTGTTTCCAAATCAGCTAGGACGACAATTCGACTTACATAGCTGATTAGGATGGGCAAACTCTCATTTTCATCTTCAAAATCTTCGATAAATCTTTTAATTTGTCTGCTCCCATGAACAGTGCTAGCTACTTGTGTTAATTCATGCGGGCTTAGCATTCCGCCAATGATTGACCTTTTGACATGCGGCCGTATATTATATATTCCGCCTAGCGGGACGTTTCCTTTTATTCGAAGCACCTTTACAGCTTCATCTGTTTCTTCCTGCCACTGCTGAACTTTTTCAAAATTGACTGATGGCAATAATTGCTCTGCTTTTCTTCTTCCTAACTCAGATGATACATGCTCGAGTAATTGTTCTTTTACTTTATTAAACTCCAGCACTTTAAAAATTCTTTCCTGCATGAGGATGTGACCTCCTATTCGAAATGCAAAAGGGCCGCTGAAGCTAACAAATAGGCTAGCTTCCTATCTTTCCCTTGTTGTTTAGTAAATCCAGCAGCTCCCCGATATCCATAGCGTTAAGGACACTGCTTTTCTTAATCCAGCCTTTTTTTGCTGATGACACACCGATAGACATATGTTCCAATGTGTCCATCTTATGGGCATCCGTATTAATAACTATTTTCACTCCAGCTTCTTGAGCCTTGCGAATATATTGTGGCGCAAGGTCGAGCCTGTTTGGATTTGCATTTAATTCCAAGACGGTATTCGTTTCTTTTGCTAGTTCAATCAATAAATCGATATCCACTTCATAGCCATCTCTCCGGCCAATCATTCTGCCAGTAGGGTGAGCGATGATATCAACATGTGGATTCTCCAAGGCTGTTTTTAACCGTTCCATTATTTTCGCTTTTGGCTGTGAAAAGGCAGAGTGAATAGATGCGATGACGATATCCATTTCCGCAAGCAGTTCATCATCATAATCTAAAGTTCCATCAGGCAAGATATCCATTTCAACACCTGATAAAATAGTTATATCATCATAGCGCTCGTTTAGTCGTTTTATCTCTTCTTTCTGCTTCCTCAGACGTTCAGGAGTAAGGCCATTTGCTACCTTCAAATATTGTGAGTGATCCGTTATTGCTACATATTTATAGCCTCTGGCACGACAGGCTTCAACCATTTCTTCAATCGTATGGGCGCCATCACTCCAAGTCGTGTGCATATGCAGATCCCCATTTATATCAGAAAGAGTGATTAAATCCATGTCAGCAGAATACTCATCTACTTCCTTTCCATCTTCCCTGATTTCAGGAGGAATATAAGGGAGTCCGAAATGGGCATAAAACTCTCTTTCTGTTGTAAAAGTAGCAACCTCACCCGTTTCATTATTTTCTACTCCATATTCGCTAATCTTTTCCCCGCGTTCTTTAGCAAGCTGGCGCATTCTTACATTATGTTCCTTGGAGCCAGTAAAATGATGAAGAGTAGTGGCAAATTCCTCAGGTGTAACTAGACGAAAATCAACAGATATATCATAGCTATGTCCGAGAATAATTGAAACCTTTGTATTCCCTGCCGCAATAGTCTCCTTAATCAGTGGAAGAGCTAATAGTTTTTCCTTTACAGCCGCAGGTTTAGTCGTTGCAATAATAAAATCTAAATCCTTTATAGTTTCTCTCACTCTTCTTAAGCTGCCTGCCCGTGAAAAATTTTCAACTTCACTCATATCATTTAAAACAGATTCGATAGAATCTGCAATCGGAAGCATATAGGCTAGTGGAAGACGTTCTGGTCTGCCCCCCACTTGATTTAATGCAGCGAGAAGCTTTTCTTCTGATTTTTCCCCAAATCCCGCAAGAGCCCGTACTTGTTTATTTCGGCAAGCTGTTTCCAAGTCAGCGGCATTTTCAATCCCTAGCTCTTTATGCAGCTTCGCAATTTTTTTGCCTCCAAGACTCGGCAATTGAAGCAGCGAAATTAATCCTTTTGGAACTTCTTCCTTCAGTTCGTTCAATACAGTTGAATGTCCTAACTCTATATACTCCTCAATGACTGCAGAAGTTCCCTTTCCAATCCCGGAAATTTTCGTAAAATCTTCTATTTCAGTTAAACTTTGATCATTTGCCTCTAAAGCAGCGGCCGCTTTACGGAATGCTGCTATTTTAAAAGGGTTTTCTCCCTTTAGCTCCATATAAATCGCAATCGTTTCTAAGAGCCGTGTAACATCTTTTTTATTTACTTCCATCTATTACCACCTGCTTTTTTTGTAAACTTGTAATATGAATATTGTTTCCTATAATAATTAGTTTTTACCTGCTTAAAAAGAAAACTTCTCTGCCTTAGAGAAGTTAAGAAGCCATGTATTCAATCCACATCTCCTTTATAGATTGAGAAAATATCGGAGTATTTTTGACAATTCCCTTTGCCATAAAGGAATCATTTATGGCATTCTGTATGGAATCTACTGGTACTAATGCAGCTATGTATAATAGAATAAACATGATAAGATATATTTCTATAAATCCTAATATTCCGCCTGCCCATACATTTAATTGCTTTAAAACCGGCAGATGTGTAACGAAATCAAGCATACTTCCGATCATATGCAGGACAATTTTTACCGCAAAAAAAATCACGACAAAGGCAATGGCGCGATAGTAAGCATCTTCAAGATTGACCTCATCAAATAGCATTCTTATTGTTGAATTGCTTTGGAGATTTGGGTAAGGAACCCATAAGGTTAATTTAGGGGCCAGCTTTTCAAAATACATATGAGCAACAATAAATGCAATAATAAAGCCGACTAAATGGATTAATTGCAAAATAAAGCCCCTCTTTAAGCCAACGAAAAAACCTATTATTAAAAAAATGAGTATAGCAAGATCTAGCATGACTTATTCAGTCCTTTTCTCTTTTAATTCAATTTCAAGCCTTTCTAGACGGTCCTTTAGCTTGATATAATCATTAACCGCATTGACAGCCGTTAAAACGGCTAATTTACTGCTGTCGAGATAAGGATTCTTGGAACTAATTTCACGCATTTTATCATCAACCGTTGAGGCAACAAGTCGAACATGGCTATGACTCTCAGTTCCGATAATTATATATTGCTGACCATATATATCTACACTTGTACGGTTTTTTTGTTCTTCTGACAATCGTCATGCCTCCATTCCGTTAGAATCCTAATCAATATCATAACATGAAACATAAAATCGTGGGAAGTAGAAGCATGACAAAAAAACACAGAATATGTAAACTCCTATAGGAAAGGGGCAAAATGTATGAGCAATGTTGTTCTTGTTAAAGATTTAAATGAAATTGGTGAGATGAAAATATATTATCATCGCTATCTTTCTGATAAAAATCCACCTGGCAGTATCTTTGCCGCGAAAACACCAGCCTGTTCTATTACCGCCTATAAATCCGGAAAAGTATTATTTCAGGGTAGCGGCTGCCAGGAAGAATCAGCCAAATGGGGACAGCCTGCCAAACAATCTGAATCTCCCAAAAAGGGCAGTTCCAATTTAACTCACTTGCCAAAAAATATTAGCACGCTTTCTGTTATTGGCTCAGATGAAGTTGGGACAGGGGATTATTTCGGACCTATTACAGTAGTTGCTGCCTATGTGAACAAGGAACAAATTCCATCGCTAAAGGAATTAGGCGTGAAGGATTCGAAAGACTTAAATGATGAAAAGATTGTGAGCATTGCCAAGGAAATTAAAGATATTATCCCTTATAGCCTATTAACATTGCACAATGAAAAATATAATAAACTACAGCAATCAGGGATGTCACAGGGCAAAATGAAAGCTTTGCTTCATAATCAAGCCATTGGGCATCTCTTAAAAAAAATTGCCCCGGACGTTCCAGAAGCGATTTTAATTGATCAATTTGCTAAAGAAGAAGTGTATTATTCATACCTTAAAAAAGAGTCAGTCGTCCAAAAGAAAAATGTTTATTTTAGTACGAAAGCAGAGGGCATTCACCTGGCAGTAGCAGCTGCATCGATCCTAGCAAGGTATGCATTTATCAAGCACTTTGATAATTTAAGCAAAGCTGCTGGGTTTACCATCACAAAAGGTGCTGGGGCAAAGGTCGATGAGGCGGCTGCGAGGATTATTCATGAAAATGGGCTAGAAAGTCTGCCAGCATTCGTCAAGCTTCATTTTGCTAATACGGACAAGGCCAAGCGATTATTTGCTTTGAAATACCGCAAATAAAAAACTAGGGATGCCTAAATTGGCATCCCCTTGTCTTTTACCCTCTTAATACCGCTCCTGCTTGTTCCTTCACTGCCTGTAAAACTTTGTCATGAGCTTTCACAACATCTTCATCTGTTAACGTACGTTCAGGATCAAAATATTTTAGTGAGAAGGCAATGGATTTCTTCCCTTCCTCCATACGGTCGCCTTCGTATAAATCGAATACCTGAACTTCTTTCAATAATACTCCGCCAGCTTTCTTAATGATGCTTTCCATTTCTCCAGCAGCAACTGCTTTATCGACAACGAGCGCGATATCGCGTGTGATAGACGGATAGCGTGGAATAGATTGATAATGTAACGGTGCTGTCTCCGCTTCTAAAATTGCCTTTAAGCTTAGCTCAAATACATAAGATTCTTTCAAATCATATTCCTTTTCCACTGTTGGATGCGTTTGGCCAACAAAACCAGCTACCTCGCCATTCAAGATAATTTCCGCTGTTCTGCCGGGGTGCATTCCATCTCTTTCGGCTTGTCGATACTCAATTGCATTTTCTAAACCGAGACTAGCAAATAATCCCTCAAGAACTCCTTTTACAACAAAGAAATCAACTGGCTTCTTTTCTCCTTGCCATGGATGGCTTTGCCATAAACCTGTTATTGCACCAGCAAGATGCTCGCGTTCTTCTGGCAATACGTCCTTGCCCTCTGAAAGGAATACATCTCCGATTTCATAAACAGCAAGACTATCATTTTGTCGTGCTGCATTATATTTTAAGACATTTAGCAGCTGTGGAATGATGCTTAGTCGAAGTGTGCTATGATCTTCACTCATCGGCATCGCCAAGCGAATTGGCTCTCGCGTTTCTAATGCATATTGTGCAGCTTTCGCTCCGCTAGTCAGTGAATACGTGATAGCTTGATACAGCCCAGCCCCTTCAAGGTATCTGCGCACGATACGGCGTTTATTTTGATAAGCTGTTAGATGTCCCGGCGTTGAAGAACCAATAGGAAGAGTTGACCCAAGATTATCATAGCCAAATAGTCTAGCTACTTCTTCAATTAGATCTTCTTCAATCGTGATATCACCACGGCGAGTTGGAGCAGTAACAATAATGGAATCGCCGTCTACGCTTGTTTCAAACTGAAGCCTAGCAAAAATATCCTCAACGTCTTTCATTGCTAATTCCGTTCCAAGCACCCGATTAATTTTATCTAATGTTACGGAAACGACAGCCGGTTCAACCTTAAGTGTATTGGCTTCTACCGAACCTGCTAACACTTCTCCGCCAGCATATTTTTCAAGCAGATGTGCTGCTCGCTCCGCCGCTGCTCTTACCCGGTTTGGATCTACACCTTTTTCGAAACGTGCACTTGCCTCGCTTCGTAAACCATGATCTTTAGATGCTTTTCTGACTGTTGTCCCTTTAAAAAATGCAGATTCTAGAAGGACAGTTTTTGTATCGGATTGAACTTCAGAATTTAATCCCCCCATTACACCCGCAAGAGCAACTGGCTCTTGGCCGTTTGTAATAAGAAGATGGTCTGAAGTTAACTCTCTTTTTGCTTCGTCCAGTGTTTGAATGATTTCTCCATCCTTTGCACGGCGAACGAGAATTTGCTTTGACCCTAAACGGTCATAGTCGAACGCATGAAGCGGCTGGCCATATTCGAGCAAAATATAGTTCGTAATATCAACAACATTATTATGCGGACGAATGCCTGATGCCATCAGTCTTCCTTGCATCCAAAGAGGAGATGGCTTGATTTGTACATTTTTAATAACCTTTGCAATATATAGCGGGTTATCTTCAGGTGCTTCCACATCAACAGTTATATAATCAGAAGCCTTTTCTGATGACTCAGTATGATCTGTTTCTGGAAGCTTTACTTCTCTTCCTAGAATTGCCGCCACTTCATACGCAACTCCTAGCAAGCTTAAGCAATCTGAACGGTTTGGAGTTAAGCCAAGCTCTAACACTTGGTCATCACGATGTAATAGTTCAATTGCATCTGTACCAACCTCGGCCCCTTGATGGAATACATAAATGCCTTCTGAATATTCCTTTGCCACAAGCTTGCTTTCAATGCCAAGCTCCTGAAGGGAACAGATCATTCCATTTGATTCCTCTCCGCGAAGCTTTGCCTTTTTGATTTTGAAGTTGCCTGGCAGAACGGCGCCAACTGTTGCAACAGCAACCTTTTGCCCCTTATCAACATTGGGAGCACCGCAAATGATTTGTACAGGCTCTTCCACACCAATATCGACTAAGCATTTATTTAATTTATCCGCATTCGGATGCTGCTCTCTTTCAAGAACATGCCCAACAACAACACCGCGAATTCCTTCATTTAGGACTTCTACGCCTTCAACCTCAATACCGCTTTTCGTAATTCTTTCTGCAAGTTCTGCAGGAGTAACACCTGATAAATCAACATAATCCTGCAGCCATTTATATGAAACAAACATGTTTTATCCTCCTGTATCTCATTTTCTAGCCCTTCAGCAGCTAATATCTATTCATTAATAGAGAATTGTTTTAAGAAACGCACATCATTTGTATAGAAATGACGAATATCATCAATGCCATATTTCAGCATTGCAATTCGCTCTACACCCATACCGAATGCAAACCCTGTGTATTTCTTTGAATCAAAGCCTGACATTTCAAGTACATTTGGATGAACCATTCCAGCTCCTAATATTTCAATCCAGCCGGTTTTTTTGCAGATGTTACAGCCCTTTCCGCCACATTTAAAGCAGGATACATCCACCTCTACTGAAGGCTCAGTGAATGGGAAGAAGCTTGGACGTAAGCGGATTTCTCTGTCTTCTCCGAATAATTTCTTCGCAAATAATTCTAATGTTCCCTTTAAATCACTCATGCGAATGTTTTCATCCACAACTAGGCCTTCAATTTGCATAAACTGATGGGAATGTGTAGCATCGTCATTATCGCGTCGGAACACTTTTCCAGGGCAAATAATTTTTACAGGACCTTTCCCTTTATGCTTTTCCATTGTTCTCGCCTGTACAGGAGATGTCTGGGTACGAAGAAGGATTTCATCTGTAATATAGAAGGAATCCTGCATATCGCGAGCTGGGTGATCCTTTGGCAGGTTCAGAGCTTCGAAATTGTAATAATCACTTTCCACTTCAGGTCCTTCAGCAATTGTATAACCCATCCCAATAAATAAATCTTCAATTTCCTCAACAATGCTTGTAAGCGGGTGATGATTTCCTGTTTTCACAGGACGGCCAGGCAGAGTAACATCAATTTTTTCTCCGGCTAGTTTTTCTTGGACAGCCGCCTCTTCTAAATGAGATTGTTTTGTCTCAATTTCAACAGCAATCGCATCGCGCACTTCATTCGCTAGTGCTCCCATGATTGGGCGTTCTTCGGCAGATAATTTCCCCATGCCTTTTAATACTTCTGTAATTGGCCCTTTTTTTCCTAAATAGGAAACTCGAATATCATTTAGTTCTTTTAAATCAGACGCTTGACTGATTTTGTCCAACGCTTCGGTTTGCAGTTCTTTTAAACGCTCTTGCATCTAAAAAATCCTCCTTTAATTCTGTTTTTTTCCAAAATAAAAAACCTCTATCCCATAAAGGGACGAGGTTTTGGATTCGCGGTACCACCCTTTTTAATACAAAAAGCAGGTTGTGGACAGCTTTATGTATTCGCTTCATTCGGATAACGGCAATAAGCCGGAACATCTTTACACCGAAAAGCGGAAAACGGCTTAGCAAGCCTAGCTTTTTAGTGGTCCCGATGCCAACTCAGGAGGTGAAATTTCTCTTGCTTTCCCTCTGAAAATGCTCTCAGTCTAGGCATTCTCTCCCTGAAAAGTTACCTGCAAGCTACTTGTCTCCATCATTGTTTTATAACAATATAATTTTCCTGTAATTATAGTATATTCCGCGTATAGTTTCAAATTTTTTTGCAAAAATAGGCGGTTAATTGGTTGGGCTTGGATATTTTGTTCTAGATATTCATTCGAGTTGTCCTTCATAGCCTCGATGACGGACAGTTTACTCCAAATATATACTCGATTTGTCCTTCATCACTAGTTTCTCAAATAATAAAGAAGAATCCCTGTTGCTATCGCAACATTTAGCGATTCGCTTTTTCCATAAATGGGGATATAAAGATTGTCGGTTGTTTCAGATAAAATCGATTTTCTTACTCCGCTTCCTTCATTGCCCACGATTAATGCAAATTTCCCCGTAGTCTCAATGTCTGTATACTCTTTGGCATCTTCCAATGCCGTGCCGTACACAGGGATGCTTTCCTTCTTTAGTTTACTAATCCAGTCATTCAGTTTTCCTCTCATAATCGGAAGGTGAAAATGACTGCCTTGAGCGGAACGGAGTACCTTCGGATTGTAAATATCTACACTTCCATCCCCAATAATTATAGCATCCACACCAGCAGCATCAGCTGTTCGAATCATCGTCCCTAAATTACCAGGGTCTTGAACCGCATCAATGAGCAAATATTTATTTCCATTAAATTGATCGGTGTTAAACTCTGGCTGACGGCAAATGGCGATGACCCCTTGAGGTGTTTCCGTATCAGATAAACTCTGAATAATGTCACTCGTCACCAACGTTACTGGGATATCGCCATAATCCCAAGAAGGCGGCAATCCTGTATTTTCACTGACCACAATTTCTTCAATACGACCGCTTAATATTGCTTCTTCAACAAGATGAAAGCCTTCGACTAAAAAGGTTCCTGTTTTGTCTCTTTCTTTTTTCGTTAAAAGCTTTTTCCATTGCTTCACTTGAGGGTTATTAGCAGAGTGAATATACTTCACACTCCTCACTCCTTTATATTTTGCTTCAATTTTCTTATTATAGCCCAATTAAAATACATAATAAATCCAAAAAATGAAATCATAATAACGATTCGATTATACGGAAGGAGTGCTGTCAATGAATTTAAACTTAAGAAACGCAATTATACACAATGTTACAGGCAATTCACAAGACGAATTAAAGGATACGATTGTAGATGCTATTCAAAATGGAGAGGAAAAAATGCTCCCTGGATTAGGAGTATTATTCGAAGTGATTTGGAAGAATTCCTCTGAGCAAGACAAACAGGAGATGCTTCAAACATTGGAAAATGGATTGAAATGAATAGTGGAAACGAAAAAAGATGACCAAATTGGCTCATCTTTTTTCTTTGCTATTATTGAAACGTAATCTTTTCAACTGTTTCTCTATCAAGTCGCTTAATGACCTCTGAAATTAGGTTTACAGCATTTTCATAGTCATCACGATGAAGCATGGCTGCATGTGAATGGATATATCGTGTTGCGATTGTGATGGAAAGTGCAGGAACTCCATTATGTGTTAAATGAATGGCACCTGAGTCCGTTCCGCCGCCTGGGACTGCGTCAAACTGATATGGGATATTCAGTTCATCAGCGGTATCTGTCACTAGATCACGCAAGCCTTTATGGGAAACCATGGATGCATCATACAGAATGATTTGCGGTCCTTTTCCCATTTTGCTTAGTGCTTCCTTTTCGGTAATTCCAGGAGTGTCTCCGGCAATCCCTACATCCACTCCGAAAGCAATGTCCGGCTCAATTTTCTGAGCAGATGTACGGGCGCCACGAAGTCCAACCTCTTCTTGAACCGTACCTACACCATAAACAATGTTTGGATGTTCAGCATCTTTAAGTGACTTAAGAACATCAATGGCAATCGCACAGCCAATGCGGTTATCCCATGCTTTTGCGAGCAGCATCTTTTCATTATTCATCACTGTAAATTCAAAGTATGGAACAACCATATCACCAGGTTTCACGCCCCACTCCTTCGCTTCTTCCCTGCTAGAAGCACCGATATCAATAAACATATCTTTAATGTCGACTGGTTTTTTTCTTGCTTCTGGAGAAAGAATATGCGGAGGCTTTGAACCAATTACCCCAGTTATATCCCCTTTGTTTGTCACGATTGTTACACGCTGGGCAAGCATTACCTGTGACCACCAGCCGCCAACTGTCTGAAAACGAAGAAATCCTTTATCATCAATATTTGTAACCATAAAGCCTACTTCGTCCAGATGGCCAGCAACCATAATTTTCGGGCCGCCCTCTTTCCCAACCTTTTTGGCGATTAAACTGCCAAGTCCATCAGTTGTCACCTCATCGGCATATTCACTTATATATTTCTTCATGACTTCACGAGGTTCACGCTCATTGCCAGGAATTCCTTTTGCATCAGTTAAATCCTTTAGCATTGTTAACGTTGCATCTAATTTCGTCATTATTTCGACTCCCTTAATATGTATTCGGCTATATTATACTAAAATTCCCTAGTAATAAAAAGAAATACCAATTTAATATCCTTGACGCTGCCTTTCATAATTAACTTCATTTTTATCAATATAGGCTTTCTCTATCTCCTCAGCATTGAAGCCTAATAGCTCCCCTAATTGTATGTATGCGTGAAACATTTCCTTATAATCCTCTAATGCCTTGCTGTTTTTGAATATACTTACGAGTTCAAACACATGCAAAAACTGATCATTGACAGACACTTTTGTTTCATGCTGTCCCAAATACTCACTTTCCCCTTCAAACCCGCACTCTATTCCCAGAGAAAGAATAAAATGAACACCATCCACAAACTCTTCTAAAACAGTTTCATGAGGAGATGAGGGCTTTAAACTCCAAAATTTGAAGCACCTAGTTTCATTCGCAAGTTCTCCTAATTCTACGAGGAGCGCCAGCACTTTACGATCAACTAAATTTTCATTGTGCAGTTGATGTTTTGTTTCAATATGCTTATCTAGTCCTTCTTGCATTGCAAATAATTTTTGATAATTCATTTTACACCATCCTAATTATGTCTTTTAAAAAATAGTTATAAAAAAATTATAACAAAATCACAAAAAGTTGAAACTTTTTCATGTAGTTATTCGTAATGAAAGGAAAATACAATTGGAGGGGCTTGTTATGATGTGGCTAATACGCTTCCTGCTATTTGCTCTTATTATTTTTCTTATATATAGCGTGTTTAAATATTTATTAAATCCAAAACGGAAGCTCGAACTGGCCCATGAGCAAAAGCGGTATTATTTCTTAGATGATCAAGACAATGTTCGCAAAAACTTTTTGATTACTTATAAAGGGGTTTTATTTGAAGGGGAAAAATATTTAGGGACAACTGAAAATGCATTTGAGGTTATCTCTATCTTTATCTGGCCCAGAAATCTCGCCTCACTACAAGGGATGGTGCGGGAAGATTTACAATTTATCGAGAGAAAAGTATATGAAAATTACCCAAATGCAAAGATCGACTGGAAAAGTCCGATCAAAGAGTTTATGGAAAAGAGTAGAGCACCTGAAACACCATTCAATGATCACAGTTAAAAACGTTCGGTAATCTCCGAACGTTTTTCTTTA
This sequence comes from Bacillus sp. DTU_2020_1000418_1_SI_GHA_SEK_038, assembly GCF_032341175.1. NCBI lineage: Bacteria > Bacillati > Bacillota > Bacilli > Caryophanales > Bacillaceae > Bacillus > Bacillus sp. DTU_2020_1000418_1_SI_GHA_SEK_038. Next base: position 3,339,567 of record NZ_CP135435.1, read on the forward strand.
TACTGCTTTAAAGAATTCTCGCCACTTAATCACCGTTACCTTTTCCCTCAATAAGAAAACAAGGACTCCTAGTGAAAGTAAGATTATGAGAATCATCGATGGAGTAAACCTGCTAATAAATTCCCCAAACACTGTATAAAAAATAGCTAAAGGCAGATTTGTTAACCATGAATTCTTAATGTAATCCTGAAAGCTTTTGTTCCGTTCAATTAAGCAAAAATTCAATAAATGATAATGAATAAAGGGGATAAGTCTTAGCACAGCCACTTGACCAACACTCAAATTCCGATACTCCCCAAACCAACGTTTTTTTAAGTTTGATAGTTTTGCATGTGTTTTCGGCATCCGGTTAATAAGTAAATAGAAAAGAATACTGCTTAACATTAGACCGATTAACGAGAATAAACTGCCAAAAAAACTGCCAAATAAGATTCCTCCAGTTAAACAGACTAGGGGAACAGGAATAAAGAAAAATTGTCTTAAAATATGAAATAATATAAAGGCAATGGGGGCTAAAATCCCGGCTGTTTCAATCATCACAAATAGCAATGATAATTGATCATTCAACTTCACTCACCCTCTTTATGCTGAATTCCTTGCTGTCTTCTTTTACAGCTTATTGAGGGAATCTGGCAGTTATGACAAAAGATTAAATGCATATAGGAGGAGTCCTATTTCAAGGAGAGATAGCACCGGCAAGCCGTATTTAAACTGGAAATGCTTTGTTTTGTGACGAAAGGTTTTCATCCCTAGCGTCATGCCGATAGCACCAAAAAATAAGGCAACAAGCCATAATGTACTTTCTCTAATTCGGTATTGATGATTTTTAGCTTTCTTCTTATCAATCATCATCAAGTAAAAGCCAACTAGATTAATCATGATAAACAAGGTTATAAATATCTTTAGCATTATTCCTACCTCCAAAAAAGAAAAGCGTAAGCACCTTGGTCACCCCCGACAAGCACAAGACGAGCCTCCCAGAAAGGTGTTCTATACCTTTCTGGGAGGATTGGCTTGTGACCTCGAGGGGGTAGGTGCTGGAGCTAGACAAAGAAAAGCCATTCTCGCAATTGAGAATGGCTGCTATAATTACTTGCTAAGGTTTTGCTTAGCAACAGATGCTAATTCTGTGAATGCTTTTTCGTCAGCGATTGCTAATTCAGCAAGCATTTTGCGGTTTACTTCGATGCCAGCAAGCTTTAAACCGTGCATTAAACGGCTGTAAGAAAGACCGTTCATGCGAGCTGCTGCGTTAATACGAGTAACCCATAGTTTGCGGAAATCGCGCTTTTTGTTGCGACGATCACGGTAAGCATACATTAAAGATTTCATTACTTGTTGGTTAGCAACTTTATATAATGTATGTTTTGAACCGAAATAACCTTTAGCTAATTTAAGAACTTTTTTACGACGTTTGCGAGTAACTGTACCGCCTTTTACACGTGGCATATGATTTCCCTCCTAATATCGGATATTACTTAAGATTTACTAATAAGAAACGGATGCGTTTGTAATCGCCTGAAGAAACAAGAGTTCCTTTGCGAAGCTTACGCTTTTGTTTTTGAGATTTATTAGCGAACAAGTGGCTTGTGTAAGCGTGGTTACGCTTAAGTTTTCCAGATCCTGTTCTTTTGAAACGCTTAGCAGCGCCGCGGTGAGTTTTCATTTTTGGCATTTGGAAGTCCTCCTCTTACTTTTCGTTTTTAGGTGCTAGCATCATGAACATACTGCGGCCATCCATTTTTGGATGTGATTCTACAGTAGCTACTTCTGTGCATGCCTCAGCAAAGCGAACTAATACACGATGACCAATTTCCTTATGGGTAATGGCACGTCCTTTAAATCGAATCGATGCTTTAACTTTATCGCCTTTTTCAAGGAATTTAATTGCATTGCGAAGCTTTGTATTAAAATCATGCTCATCAATAGTCGGACTAAGACGAACTTCTTTAACACTGATAATCTTTTGATTTTTACGAGCTTCTTTATCTTTCTTCTGCTGCTCGAACTTGAACTTTCCATAGTCCATGATACGGGCTACAGGAGGTTTTGCATTCGGTGCAACAAGAACAACATCAAGATTAACTCGTGCAGCAATTTCAAGTGCTTCGTTTTTTGACTTGATTCCTAATTGCTCGCCGTTTTGGTCAATAAGACGAACTTCACGGGCGCGAATGCCCTCGTTTAACAACATATCTTTGCTAATAGTTAGACACCTCCAAGGTTAATATGCGAACACAACATTTGGGTCAAGAAGGCATTAGATGCCTATTGCACCGGACGAAAGCTACATTCGCAAGAATACATAACATATCTGTTCCAAAGAGAAGCAGATCTGTTTAAATCCAATAAAAAAAGTGTGGATGACAACACCCACACTTTACGTACAAAATTTAAACAACCATGTTTACGTAAAACCTGCCAACTGCTCTTTGCGTCAATCAGGTGAGAAGCGGGTGCTTCTTCTTTTCCTCAAATTGTATTCAATTACCTTAGCAACTATATCACAAAAGATGTTTTCATGTCAAACGATCATTTCAGTTGCAACGAAGAAAATTGTAACAAATGTATCGGAAACATGCAATACATTTTTTGAATTTCCAATATTTTAGCAGAACATCCCGGGAATCGCAGATATATTCGGAATGTCGCCGATATATCCGGAATGTCGCCGATATATCCGGAAAATCGCCGATATATCCAGAAAGTCGCTGATATTTCCCTCTTATCGTTTAACTTCTTCCTTCAATCCCGCAATAAAATCTGCAAAAGGAACTGTTTCAGATTTTTGCTCTCCATATTTTCGGACATTGACTGCCTTTTCAGCTACTTCATTATCGCCGACTACTAGCATATATGGAGTTTTTTGCATTTGGGCTTCACGGATTTTGTAGCCAATTTTCTCATTTCGATCATCAAGCTCTACACGGAACCCCTCAGCTTTTAATTGTTCAAGGACTTCTTTTGCATAATCATAATGAACATCTGGCGAAACAGGGATGACTTGAACTTGAACAGGTGCAAGCCATGTTGGGAATGCCCCTTTATACTCTTCAATTAAGAAGGCAACAAAGCGCTCCATTGTTGAAACAACGCCGCGGTGAATAACGACTGGACGATGCTGTTTTCCATCTTCCCCGATATAAGATAAATCAAAGCGCTCAGGCAATAAGAAGTCTAACTGAACTGTTGATAAAGTCTCTTCCTTGCCTAAAGCAGTTTTCACTTGTACATCTAATTTTGGGCCATAGAAAGCTGCTTCCCCATCAGCTTCAAAATAATCAAGTCCAATCTCATCCATTGCTTCTTTCAGCATCGCTTGTGCTTTTTCCCACATTTGGTCATCATCAAAATACTTTTCTGTGTCTTGCGGGTCGCGATAAGACAGACGGAATGAATAATCATTGATCCCGAAGTCTTTATACACATCAAGCACCAGTTGGACAACACGCTTAAATTCTTCTTTAATTTGGTCAGGACGGACAAAGATATGAGCGTCATTCAGAGTCATTCCACGTACACGCTGAAGGCCTGATAATGCTCCAGACATTTCGTAGCGATGCATCGTTCCAAGCTCAGCGATGCGGATAGGAAGCTCACGATAGCTGTGAATGCCATTTTTATATATCATCATGTGGTGAGGGCAGTTCATCGGACGAAGAACAAGCTGCTCATTATCCATTTCCATGACAGGGAACATATCCTCTTGGTAATGATCCCAATGGCCAGACGTTTTGTACAGCTCAACGCTTCCCATCACTGGTGTATAAACATGGTCATAACCTAAACGAACTTCCTTATCAACAATATAGCGCTCCACGATGCGGCGAATAGTTGCTCCTTTTGGAAGCCATAGCGGCAAGCCTTGTCCTACTTTTTGTGAGTTAGTGAAAAGATTTAATTCTTTCCCGATCTTACGGTGGTCACGCTCTTTCGCTTCTTCTAGCAAGCGCAAATGCTCAGCTAAATCTTCCTTTTTAAAGAAAGCTGTACCGTAGATGCGCTGCAGCATTTTATTGTCGCTGTTTCCACGCCAGTATGCACCAGCAATGCTTAGAAGTTTAATTTCCTTCAGCTTGCCAGTAGATGGCACGTGAACACCACGGCAAAGGTCAACAAACTCTCCTTGCTCATAAAGAGTCACTGTTTCATCTGCAGGGATTGCTTCAATCAGTTCTAGTTTGTATTCATCATCGATTTCCTTGAATAATTGGACAGCTTCATCTCGGCTGACTTCCTTGCGAACGATTTCAATGTTTTCATTGATGATCTTTTTCATTTCTTTTTCGATAAGCGGCAGATCCTCCGGAGTCAAGGATTGCTCCATATCGATATCGTAGTAAAACCCGCCTTCGATAACCGGACCTACACCAAGCTTAACATTTTTAAATAAGCGCTTAATCGCCTGTGCCATTAAGTGGGCAGAACTGTGGCGAAGAACCTCTAATGCCTCTGCACTGTCCTGAGTAACGATTTCGACAGCTCCATCTTCCTCAATTGGACGGCGCAGGTCGTACATTTCGCCATTAAATTTACCTGCTATTGCCTTCTTCTTAAGTCCAGGACTAATAGAAGCAGCGATATCTTCTGTTGTCGTCCCTATAGGAAACTCCTTTACAGCCCCATCTGGAAACGATACTTTAATTAAATCTGACATAGTAAATCCTCCTATTTGGATAAAAATAAAAAAACCCGCCCCTAAAAAGGGACGAGTTGTTATTAACACGTGGTTCCACCCTACTTCTCATTTCACAGGATAAGTAAAATGACTTGTAGCAATTTAACGGCTTGTGACCGTCAGCTCATTTCCGAGCTGAAGTTCAAAGGTGGTAAGCATTCAATTCGTGTTAGGAAGGTTCCAGCCTTGCCTTCCCTCTCTTGAAACCGTAATAGAATACCCATGTCCTTATCATAACTTATACTTATTGCATTTCATATTATGTACGTATTATAGATTGTTATTTCAGGAAAATCAAGGGCATCTTTATATTTTTTCATCAGCGGTATACGTCAGCATACCTTTGTTTTTATAAAAATCACTAGTTGAGCTAATCAGGAGTCTTTCTTCAAAAATATTTTGTATCGTTCTAACGAGCGCCTGTTCCTTATCCTCGGTATAAAGATAAATAATTGCTGGTGCAATGGAGAGCAATGGGGCAATTGTAACTGAATCCACATAAACAGGGTGATTAATTAGAAGCTTTCTGTCAATCATACGCACTAAATCCCCACGTTTCATTTCAAAATAATTTTCATTAAAAAAATGAATACCATCATCAATTAGTAAATGAATATGGTCTAGCTTCGCTTCTCTCCCTATTAAGAATTCCCTTAATGTTTGAATAAACATTTGGTACTCTTGCTCCATTTTGTATTCATCTATTGAAATCTCTACATATTTAGCCATTTGGTCCATTAAAGGCCGCATCCTAAACTTTACAAATGAATCGAATGAAAAGGTGATATCCTCATGGAAAATTTCATTGATCGAATGTTTAATATTTCCCTCCATATCGAGATCATCTAGAAAAGAAGAAAGATCCTCTCTATTTCCCTCTAAGATGGAATGAATAATCCCAAGGATTTGCTGCTGTTCCTCTTCATCCTGATAATAATAATGTTCAGCCATAATTCTACGGAACCAATCATCTTGTTTACTCGTAATAATAAACTTATAGAAAACTTCTTTTATTATTTCTAGATCCTTTTTCATTTGTGGCTCGATATGGATTCGAACTATATGGTGATCTTCAATTTGAAGAATATTTTTATTGGAAAGTGCGGAAGAAGCCAAATAATATTGTAAATATCTAAAAAGAGCTTTAGCATCTTCAGTCTTCTGGAAAGTGATTTCGATCAACCAAATCCCCCCTTTATATAGTATTCTGTTTTAAATGTATATGGGGAATTTGGACAAAATAGAAGTACCGACAAGAATTCATATGTATGTTTAGGATATTTTGTCCTCGTAAAAAAATAGAGCCATCCTGAAGAAAACAGGACAGCTCTGCTAAAAAATAAATTAATTGAAATGACTCTAAACTCTGCGGTTCCTTCCTTCCACGACAACTGGTTCCGCTAAATATCTAATCCTCTCCATGATGCGCCGCGCTTTCATTTTCTCTTCTTCTCCTCTCTGACTGTAGGATAAATGATGTTCCAATCCCTGAAAGTCAAAATTAGAAGTAAAGAAAGTAGGCAGGCTTTCGAGCATTCGAAATTGCAGAATCGGTCCCATGACCTCATCTCTCGTCCAGCTAGACATCGTTTCTGCACCAATATCATCAAACATAAGGACAGGCACTTTTTTGATCGTCTCAATCTTTTCATTAAGAGTAGAATCAGCAATGGAGCTTTTCAGTTCCCTTAAAAGTTCGGGAACATACACAATCATTGATGATACTTCTTTCTTAGCCAATTCATTAGCAATAACTCCAAGTAAGTATGACTTTCCAACTCCGAATTTCCCATAAAAATACAAACCCTTCTGTCTAGAGTCAGGTTTATAATTCATAATAAATGAAGCTGCCTTCTGTACTGCATCAATTCTTTCATCATCCTCGTAAATCGAATCAAAGGAAGCCTCAAGGATATCTCTTGGAACGTACAAGCTTTGAATTAATTTTTCATTTTTGCGTTTCTCATCGTCCATAACCTTTCGAGGACATTTGTCGTAATGTAATTCAATGCTGCCTCTTCCTATAACAAGCTTTGGATGATAGCCCTTCATGAAATTCACACATCCATCTAAGCTAGGACATCTATTGCATTCCTTACTCTGATTAGAATATTCATAAAGCTTTGCCATGCTTTTTTCAATAATATTACCTGTTAATTCGTCTTCATGGCTTTTCAGGAAGGCCTTTACATCTGGATGATTCAACGTTTCTCTCCGCTGTTTCTCATATCTTTTCTGAAAATCCTCTTTGCCGGCCAAACGTTTTAATGTATCATTAATTCTCTCCATTATTCAGCCCCCTTGCCTGAACGTAATTTCTTTAAAGTTTCCTGCAGCTCTCTTTTCTTCAATTGAATATCCTCGTCATGGTCTTTATTAACGGAGGCCAGATCTGGTGCTCCTGTTTCCTCGAACCAGTCTGGAAGCATCTCTGTTCGGATTGGTTTCTTTTTCGCGGACGAGCTGGATGCTCTCTTTTTACTTCCGTCTCCCCATTCTATATATTGTCTATGTTCATTTTTGGCCAGTTCCATTGCTTCTTTTGCCGTTTTTATTTGTTTTCTAGCCCAATGACTTGCAATCTTTTCTACATATCCTTTTGTAAACTTCATATCTGACTTGAGCAATACAAATTGAATTAAGACGTTTACTACACCTGGTAATAGTTTTTGATTAAACATAACGTCTTCAATAATTTTTAAATCAGCTTTGGAAGGCTCGGCCCCTCCTGAGAGATCTTTTAATACCTGCCTCGGAGATGAAACTTCTAATGCTCGCAGCAATTTTCCTTCCTTCGTTTCCGGATCCTTTAATTGCGTTCGCTCGGCAATAGGCTGTACTCGGTCAACAAGGGATGGGAGCTGATCCTGATGCTGAAATTGGTACCAATCACGTGCAGATTTTCGTAAATTTTCAATATTGATCTCATTTTCTTCTGTAATCGCGCTCATTACGATATTCTTCATTTGAATCGGATCAATGCCGTATAAAAAAGCAAGATTACTGATGGCACCTTTAACTTTTTTAGTGAAGGCCGCTTTTGAAATAAGCGACTCATTCAAGCCAGCTTCTAATAGTGTAAAGTTAAATGTATCATGGTTTATTTGAATAGGGTCCTGCTCGTTCCTGGCAATGAACTCCTGCCCCTCAGAGGCAGTCAGCGATTGTTCGGCTTCTAAATCATAAGTAATATAGTTCATATGGCTTGTCATATAAACATCTTGAAATGACTTCGTTACTTCTTGATAATTTTCCTTAGAATTCACCTTATCTTCTGAAAAAAAACGTTTTAGTCTAGAAAATTGATTTTTTCCAATTTTTTTGTACAAAAATATATTAAGCATCCCATCTAAGAAAAATTGTTCTGGTGTAAGCGGAGGAATTAATTCATAAATAAAGGATCGGGAGTCTTCATCTTTTTTTTCATAAACCTTTAGCAGCCCTATGCCTTCTAGTTTAATCCGTGCCCTGTAGATGTCATTCAATCCTAGATCCATAAAATTCATTAGGCTATGATGTGTATTCGAGCTTGACCATAAACGATTTTCCTCTAGTTCAGACCATAAAGTCATGTATAAACTGAAACAGGTAGTGCCTATTAAAGGCTGATACAAAAAGGTCAGCACTTTCCGGTCGTATTCATGCAAGAGCCCGCTTGAGGCAACTGCATATCTATCAATCGGCAGCATTTCCTGCCAATGCTGGACCATTGTCATCATCCTTTCATTAATAAGTTCACAAGGCTGATTTCGCTGCAGGCATCCGCTTTCCGCTCAAAGCGGTAACGAAGGCCTCACTTAAAAAGAGCTAAAGATTCCTTTAGCTCAAAACGTGCCCCTCTTATTCCTTTTCTTTCTTGATCAATTCTTTCAATTCATCAATAAAGACATTGATATCTTTAAACTGACGATAAACTGAGGCAAATCTAACGTAGGCGACATCATCGATTTTAGCCAGCCTGTCCATGACCATTTCACCAACAGCTTCACTTGGAATTTCAGAGACACCATTACTGCGGAGTTCCTTCTCAACACTTGAAGTAATTTCTTCTAGCTCTTTCAAGGCAACAGGCCGTTTTTCACAAGCTTTAATAAGACCCCGTAATATTTTATCACGGCTAAATTCTTCCCTTGTTCCTTCTTTTTTGACGACAATAAGCGGAATTTCCTCAACCTTCTCAAAGGTAGTGAAGCGATATCCGCAGGCTTCGCATTCCCGTCTTCGCCGAATAGAACGGTAGTCATCAACAGGACGAGAATCAAGTACACGTGTATTGTTATTTTGACATGAAGGACATTTCATTCAATCAGCTCCGGATTCTTTTCATTCAAAATGCTCAGGTACTATTATTGTACTATTTTTTAGATAAAACCCCAATAGTAATGAGTGCAAAAATGTGCAAATAAAAAGAGGTGTAATAAATACACCTCTGGATTTTCATGCCTTTTAGTTTTTATAAAGCATTAGCTTGCGCTTGTTTAACTTGAACTGGACCCATCCCGCGCGGAATTTCGATATTCTCACACGTTTCTGCACCTAACGCCTCTGCAATATAGTTTGCAGCAATGCTAGGGTCAAGATCTCCACACGTATATACATCAATGCTGGCATAACCATGCTCAGGAAAGCTGTGAATAGTTAAATGCGATTCAGAGATGATAACAACTCCGCTCACACCCTGTGGTGCAAACTTATGAAATGCCACCTCTCGAATTTCAGCACCTGATTTTAATGCTGCATCCACAAAAGTACGCTCAATAAAATCCATATCATTTAACTTTTCAAAATCGCATCCCCAAAGTTCTGAGATTACGTGACGACCCATCGTTTCCATATTCAAATTTCCCCCTTTAACAATGATAATGACATTCTACATTTCCAGATAACTACCACGGGGGAAAGTTAGTCCAAAGAGGTCCTAACCCTTTAAGTAGCTACTATAAACAAAATAATAGAAGTTCACGAGGACTAGTATACTTTGTTTATTTTCTTTTTGCAATACGAATTCTAGAAATTTGTTAAAGGGTCAACTAAGTCCTGATAAAAATACGCCCAAAAGGGGGAATGACATTCGATTTTACAAGAGATAGATATGATTTTAAAAAATATAGGCCTGCCAATTTGGCAGGCCTAAATAAAGCTGCAAAGCGCGCTTTCCTTTACCCTACATTTACTGCAGAAGATTTACGAAGCTCCTGTGCAACATATTTTGTTAGATCTACTACTCGGCAAGAGTAGCCCCATTCATTGTCATACCATGCTAAAACCTTCACTTTATTCGTTCCAATGACCATTGTAGATAACCCATCAATGATAGCAGAGTGCGGATTAGTGTTAAAGTCGATAGAAACTAATGGCTCATCTGTAATATCCAAGATACCTTTAAGAGCACCCTCGGAAGCTTGTTCAAATGCTGCATTGACTTGGTCAACAGTTACATCAGATTTAAGATCCACTACAAGGTCAACAAGAGAAACGTTTGGCGTTGGTACACGTAAAGCCATTCCATGAAGCTTGCCTTTTAAATGTGGAAGTACTAATGTTAACGCTTTAGCTGCACCTGTTGATGTTGGAATAATAGATTGTGCACAAGCACGTGCACGGCGTAAATCCTTATGTGGATTGTCAATATTATTCTGATCGTTTGTATAAGCATGAACTGTAGTCATTAATCCATTTTCAATGCCAAATTGCTCGTCAAGTACTTTTGCAACAGGCGCTAAGCAATTAGTTGTACAAGAAGCATTTGAAATAATATCATGCTCTGCAATGTTTAATGCGCTTTCATTCACACCCATAACAATCGTGACGTCTTCATTTTTTCCTGGAGCTGTTAAAATAACTTTCTTAGCACCCGCTTCTAAATGAAGAGCTGCTTTATCGCGAGAGTTAAATTTACCAGTTGCTTCAATGACAATATCTATATTTAATTCTTTCCAAGGAAGCTCCTGCGGATTACGATTGCTTAATAATTGTACACGCTTGCCGTTGACAATTAGTGCTCCATCTTCTGGAATTACTTCTCCTTCAAATCGGCCATGATTTGTGTCATATTTAATTAAGTGTGCCAATGTTTCAGCTGGATAGCTTGCATTTACGGCAACCACATCAAGTTTATCATCAAGAATGGCTTTTCTAAATACCATTCGTCCAATTCTTCCAAAACCGTTAATTGCAATTTTCGCTTTCATTTTACGGCCCCTTCCGCATAAGTGTTATACTTAATATCCTAATCAGATGTTATTAGTATAACATATTAGTAGACATTTGTAATGATTAAAATGTGGAAAATAAATGTTTTAAAATTCTGATTTATCGACAAATTGATATTTACTGAATTGCAAAGAAAAAGAGCCCTAAGGCTCCTATATAGCATTCCATTTTTTCAATATCTCAATAAGCTGCTGCTCCGTTTCCATTATGGTTCCGTTATTATTAATGACTGCATCTGCAAGCTGAACCTTTTCCTTAAGCGGCATTTGCGAATTAATTCGTGCCATTGCATCTGCTTTAGTAAACTGATTACGCTTCATTAACCGATCCAATTGAACATCCTCATCCACAAATACTAAAATGGTTTTATCAACCATATAGGTCAGCTTGCTTTCGAATAATAATGGAATATCGAGAATGACAAGGTTCTCACCATTAGCTATTGCTTGTTCCTTCTTCCATACCATTCTTTTTCTAACTGCGGGATGAACGATACTGTTAAGCCTCTTACGCTGCTGCTCATCATGAAAAATGATCGACCCTAATTTTCCTCTGTCAATCGATCCATCTTCAAGCAGGACTTGTTCACCGAAATGGGAAATAATTTCATTATAAGCTTCTTCTCCTTTTTCGACAGCTAAACGCGCTTCTACATCTGCATCAATGACTGTAATACCTTTTTCAATTAAGATGGAGGAAACAGTAGACTTTCCACTTGCAATTCCTCCAGTTAGGCCGACAACTATAGACATCTCATTTCCCTTTCTTACATTATATTTTCCAAATCCCAATTAGTATTAGTAGTATCCCTGGTACAAAGGAAAATTTCTGTACCCAATCACTTTTAGAGAAAACGGCCCCTACTTTTCGGCCCATATATACAAACAGTGAACTCATGACAGCCACTGTTATCGCTAGATAATATGGAGAATAGCCTAACATGGCTGCACCAATCCCAGCTCCGAAAGCATCAAGGGATAACGCAAGACCTAGCATTAATGCCTCAATCCCCGTTATCGTACCCGACTTATCAAAATCTGCAGCCATTGGTTTTTGTAAAATTTGAATAACTAAACCAAGCGATTTAATTTCAAAATTGACAATCGTTTTTTCATGTGGAAGTACATCTCTGGACTTTCCCGAACGGAAAAATTGAAAAAGCACCCATGCTCCTAGTCCAATAAGTATGATTCCCCCAACACTTTCCGCAAAAGCAGGTGAAAAAAAACCAATAATAAAACGACCGATTGTCATCGCAATCACTAATGCGATTGCGGAACAGAAAGCGATGATTCCAATTGATTTCAATGGGATGCTCATTTTTCGTAATCCGTAAGTTAATCCTACACTAAAGCTATCTAGACTAACAGCAAATGCTAGTATAAGAAGTGATATTGTATGCATCATTTGGATAGGACTCCTCCCTCGTATCAACACGTAACCTGTTGCTACCTGTCAAATCGCTAAGATAGTATATGGGAGAAGCCTATCCATTGTTAACAAGAAAAGCGGAAGCACTAAGGAACATCGACTAAGTACCGCCACGTCCTGTGGCGAACATCGATGTCAGCACATCCTGTGCAAGTCCGACAAGCATAAGACAGGCCAGCGAGAAGGTTGTACTTTAACCTTCTTGATGGACTGGCTTATGACCTCGAGGTCGACAAAAACGCGATGTCCTGTCGCATTGTCGACACTAGTACGTCCTGTACGGCGGGGCTAGCCGCTGGAGCTGGACAATTCTCTTACTAAAGAAAAACTCGCCGTAATGGCGAGTTTACATTATTTTTTTTGGCAAGAGGGACAAAATACGGTTCCGCGCCCGCCGGAAATAATTCTTTCAAGCTGACTGCCGCATACTTTACAATCTTCCCCTTTCCTGCCATAAACTAAAAGCTCGAGCTGAAACATTCCAATTTGGCCTTGGGAGTTAATGTACGAACGGATTGTACTTCCCCCTTTGTCAACAGCTTCAGACAATGTAGCTATTATTTCTTTATGAAGTCTTGTTAATTCATGTTTGGTTAAAGTGTCAGCAATTCTCTCAGGGTGGATCCGCGCCCGGAATAACGCTTCATCGACATAAATATTTCCTAGACCAACGACTACCTTTTGATCAAGCAGAACTGCTTTAATATTTCTTTTTGTCCTTGAAAGTTTCTTAGCCAATTCTTCTTTTGTAAAACCATCAGAAAATGGCTCCGGACCTAATTGAGAAAGGGGAAGATGGACGAATTCTTCACCTTTTAAATATAAATGCATCGTACCAAATTTTCGGACATCCTTATAGCGAAGCTCAGTACCATCTGTGAAATGGAAAATAACATGAGTATGCTTATCCACATCATCAGACTGCTGAAAAAGCCCATATTTTCCTTCCATTCGCAAATGAGAAATGAGCGCAAAATCCTGAGTATAAAGAATAAGGAATTTCCCTCTTCTACCTGTACCGGTAAACGTCTGTCCAATTAATGCATCTTTAAATTGGGGTACTTCCTCAGGATGCTTCACAATTTTCGGCCAGAAAACTGAAACATGGTCAATCGTCTTGTTCATAATTAATTCATCCAAAGTACGGCGGATCGTTTCCACCTCTGGCAATTCAGGCATCGAACCACCTCCTTCTATTAAAAGCTTTTCTACTTGTCTAGCTCCAGCGCCTACCCCCTCGAGGTCACAAGCCAATCCTTCCAGAAAGGTAAAGAACACCTTTCCGAAAGGCTCGTCTTGTGCTTGTCGGGGGTGGACAAGGCGCTTCCGCTTTTCTACTTCGCATCAAACCATGTAGGTCCATAGGAGTAATCAACCTTTAATGGAACCTTTAATTCAATGGCATTTTCCATTACTTCAGGGACGATTTTCTTTAACTGCTCAATTTCATCTTCTGGTGCTTCAAAGATTAATTCATCGTGAACCTGAAGCAAGAGCCGTGATTTCAGTTTTTCTTGCTTTAAACGATAAGCCATATCGATCATTGCCTTCTTGATGATATCGGCAGCGCTTCCCTGTATAGGTGTGTTCATCGCCGTGCGTTCGGCAAAGCTTCGAAGATTAAAGTTTCGGTTCGTGATTTCTGGGAGATATCTCCTGCGATGCAGCAAGGTAGATACATAGCCTTTTTGTTTAGCATCATATACAATATCATCCATATATTGCTTAACACCTGGATAGCTCTCTAAATATCGATTAATGAATTGACCTGCTTCTTTCCGTGTAATTCCTAGACTTTGAGAAAGCCCATAATCACTTATTCCGTACACTATTCCAAAGTTTACAGCTTTTGCATGTCGGCGCATATTCGAAGTAACTTCCTCTGCCGATACGTGAAAGACCTCCATAGCGGTAATTGTATGAATATCCATATCATGATTAAATGCTTCAATCAGCTTTTCATCACCAGCAATATGAGCAAGTACTCTTAGTTCGATTTGTGAGTAATCAGCTGCAAAGATCACCCAGTCCTTTTCAGAAGGAATAAATGCTTGTCGAATCCTTCTTCCTTCCTCTAATCGAATAGGGATATTTTGAAGATTAGGATCTGTTGAACTTAGCCTTCCTGTTTGAGTAAGAGCCTGGTTGAACCTCGTGTGAACCTTCTCATTTTCTTTGTTTACAATATTTAGCAAGCCCTCAATATAAGTGGACTGCAGCTTGGCAAGCTGGCGATAAAGGAGAATTTCCTTAATAATATCATGATCCTGCTCAAGCTTTTCAAGAACATCAGCAGAAGTGGAGTAACCCGTTTTTGTCTTTTTATAAACAGGAAGACCTAATTTATCAAATAAAATAACTCCCAGCTGTTTAGGGGAATTAATATTAAATTTTTCCCCGGCTAATTCATGAATACATCCTTCAATATCAACAAGCTTTGAAAGAATCTCATTTCCCATTGCCTGTAAACGCTCAAGATCCATTTTAATCCCTGTCGATTCCATATCAGCTAAAATAAGAGAAAGCGGCAATTCTAGATCATAGAATAAGCCATCCTGCTGATTTTCCTTAAGCTCTCCATCTAGCTTGTCCTTCAAGAATAAAAGGGCATCTGCCTTTCTTGATAGATGCTCAGCAAGCTTCGACTCTTCAGGGATCCTTCGCTTTGCACCTTTCCCATAAAAAGCTTCATCTGATTGAATGGAAGTATAGCCGTGAGCTTTTGCTGCAGAACTCACATCTTCAATCGTTTCAGATGGATTGATTAAGTAGGCTGCAATAAGTAAATCAAATGTTACCCCTGATAAATGGATTCCATGATGTCGGAGGGAGACTTCTGATCTTTTTCCATCGTATACGATTTTCTTTTTTGTTTCATCCTCAGCCCATTGTTTAAAAATCGGAGACGCTAATGCCTCCTCAGCTGAAATAAAGAATATTCCTTTTTCATTTCCTACCGAAAATCCAATAATATCAGCATAATGATAATTATCTTCTAATATTTCTACATAAAAAGAATTTATATCAGAAAAAACATCCTCTGTTACCTCTTGAATAATGGTAAACTCTATTTCCTCTAAATCTCCTTCTTCAACACCATCAAAGTCACCGAGCTTGTCTAATAAAGAGTTAAAACCAAGCTCTTTATAGATTCTGATAACCTCGTCTTTTTCAAATCCTTCAAATTCAATTTCATTTAGCTGTATGTCAACCGGGGCTTCTCTTGTAATCGTTGCGAGCTCTTTACTCATTATTGCCTGGTCTTTAAATTCCTCCAGCTTTTCCTGCAGTTTTTTCCCGCTCACTTTATCGATTGATTCGAGAAGGTTTTCCAATGTTCCATGCTCTTTTAATAATTTCAAAGCTGTTTTCTCTCCGACTCCCGGAACTCCAGGAATATTATCGGAGCTATCTCCCATTAATCCTTTCATATCGATAATTCTTTCTGGTGTGATTCCATACTTATCAGCAATATGAGCAGGGGTGTATTCCTCTATATCAGTAATTCCTTTTCGCGTAATGGCTACTGTTGTTTTCTCTGAGCTTAGCTGTGTTAAGTCTTTGTCTCCTGAAATTACCTTTACTTCAAAGTCATCCTTCTCTGCCTGAAGTGAAAGTGTTCCGATAATATCATCTGCTTCATAGTTTTCCAGTTCATATCTTGGAATCTGATAGGCATCCAGCAGCTCTCGAATGAACGGAAATTGCTCTGATAACTCGGGTGGCGTCTTTTGTCTTCCGCCCTTATATTCACTAAATGTCTTATGGCGGAAAGTTGTTTTTCCTGCATCAAACGCAACAAGAATATGAGTAGGTTTTTCATCCTCAAGAATTTTTGATAACATCATCGTAAAGCCATAAACTGCATTTGTATGTATGCCTTTATCATTATTCAGCAGCGGCAAAGCAAAAAAAGCCCGATAAGCAATGCTGTTTCCATCAATCAACACTAATTTTTTCTTCAAGTACAATCCACCTCTTTTTTACCATTACATAGCATTACCAAAAAAAAACCGTTATTTCCTTTCTTCATTTTACCATGAGCAAACAAAGAAAGAAAAATAACGGTTTTTAATCAATTTCGGCTCGGCGAAATTGCGCCCAGATTTTTATCGAGCTGGCTCGATAATTCCCCTAAAAAAATCTGAGGCATCGCCGGAGGCTTAACTTCATTCAGCCGGAGTTTGAATCTCCACTGAAATAGATACCTTTTTTCATTCATCCCCCATATATAGAAATGGTAGATGAAAACTGAATGAAGTTAATTAATTCGTGTAACCCATTAATAGACGGGCATATGGTGAATCTGACGGCAGAACGATAACTGTTTCACCGTTGATTGTCTTTTTATATGACTCTAATGTTCTATATAAGGAGTAGAAGCTAGGATCCTTTGAAAATGCCTCATTATAAATTTTGGCAGCTCCTGATTCCCCATCAGCTCTAATTTCTTCTGCATCAGCCTGTGCTTTTGCCAAAATCTCTCTTACTTGTTTATCGGTATCGGCAATGATCCGATTTTTATTGGCATCCCCTCTAGATAAATATTCTTGTGCTGTTGATTCACGTTCAGATATCATCCTCGTATAGACAGACTGTTCGTTTTCTGCCGGCAGATCGGTACGTTTCATTCGCACATCTATCACGACAATACCATAATTATCCTTTGCCAGAAGCTCGTTAACCTTTTCCGTAATTCGATCATTTAATGACCCTCGGGAGGATTTCTCATCATTAATAATCTCTTCATAGTTTAGCTGGCCTAGCTCTGTACGTGTAGTGGAATAAATAAATTCCTCCATTCTTGTTTCAGCACTTTCAAGTGTTCTCGCATTGGCAATCATCTTCTTGGGGTCTTCAATTCGCCAAACAGCATAGTTATCTATAATAATCCGCTTTTTATCTCTCGTATTAATTTCAGCTTCTGATACATCATACGTTAACTGATATTTTGGCAGTGTAGAAACACTTTGGATAAATGGAATTTTATAGCTTAAGCCAGGCTCACTTTCAATTCTAACAACTTCACCAAATTGGCGAATCACTTTATACTCTCCCTCTTTTACAATAAAGAGGTTGCTGAGAATGATTCCAATTATAATTAGCAGAATAACTAAGAAAATACCACTTTTAATATAGCTTCGCCATTGGGTGTTTTTTCCGCCGTGCTCATTAATATTAATTACATTATTATCACTCATTGTTTATCTTCACTTCCTTCCTCTGTTTGTACAGGCTGTTCTTTCTCAAGAGGCCTGATTGGGAAGTATTTCAATGTGTTTCCATCATCGTTCATAATATAAATTTCTGCACCTGGAAGAACCTGTTCAAGTGTTTCAATAACAAGTCGTTCTCTAGTAATGTCTGGATTATTCTTATATTCTGCGTAAATTTTATTGAAGACCGCTACATCCCCTCTAGCTCTTTCAAGACGGGCAGCTTTTTCCCCTTCGGCTTTCGAAATCAACGCATCCTTCTCACCTTGTGCTTCATTCATTCTTTTATTTACATACTTTTTTGCTTCGTTTTCTTTAGTATTGGCAGTTTCTCTGGCATCTGTTACATTTGTAAATGCCTTCCGAACTTCATCATTCGGCAGCTCTACATCTTGAAGCTTTACAGCCAAAATGGATAATCCAATATCATATTTTTCAATTAAAGAGCTTAATAGATCCCTTACATCTGCTTCAATTTTTGCCTTCCCAGATGTTAAAGCATCATCGATTTTGGAGTTTCCAATAATACTCCTTAAAGAAGCTGATGTAGCGTCATATAGAATTTCTTCTGGATTATTTGAATTGTAAAGGAATTTTTGTGGATCGGTAATTTTCCACTGCACAACGAGATCAGCGAGGACGATATTTTCATCCCCTGTAATCATTTTTGTCTCTTCTGGAAAATCCTTCATCTTGCCGTCTTTTTCCTCAAATCCGAATTGAAGACTGAATGTTTCTTTTGAGACTTTTTCTACGCTTTGAATAGGCCATGGCAATTTGAAATGGAGACCTGGTTCTGTAATTCCTTCTTCAACCTTTCCAAAGGTTAAAATTACGGCCTGATCAGATTCATCCACCGTATACCAAGTAGTCAAAGCGGTGATGCCCAAAATAATAATTAGCAGCACGAGGCCAGTTACTGTATATATTCTTTTTAAGCTGACCATACTCTCTCCCCTTCCTGTTACACTTTCTTTACAATTAATACGTTTCATTTGCCTAAAGGTTTCATATAAATTGCAAAAAAGACGAGAGCGGGGTTTGCTTTCGCCTTTTTCGTCCTTTGGATGAAGGGGTTCTTCAAACATGATTCTATCAAGCAATTATTAAGGTAACATTTGCTAATTGTTAAGAACATGTAAAATAACGACTTACCCACTTCATCATTAACCAGTTGGTAATTTCTTGTTCAGTTCAATAAAAAACGTTGTCCCTTCCCCAATCTTACTTTCGACCGAAATAGATCCTTTATGCGCTTCAACTAAATGCTTGACTATGGCTAACCCTAAGCCTGTTCCGCCGGAATTACGACTGCGGGCTTTATCTACCCGATAGAACCTCTCAAATATTCGCGGGATTTCTTCCTTTGAAATACCGATGCCTGTATCCCTTACTTTAATGAAAACCTTCGCTTCAGATTCTCTTAATGATATTGAAACACTTCCGCCATTTGGCGTATAAGTAATAGCATTATTAATTAAGTTCAAGAAAATTTGTTTGAGCCGGTCTGCATCGCCATCGATAAGTATTGGATCGTTTTCTTTATCCATCGTTAAGCTAATTTCTCTTTCTGCAGCTTTTTGTTCTAAAATCGCTATCACTCCTTCAAGAGTATCTGCAATATTGTACCGCTGTGTAGAAAGAATAAAATTTTGCTGCTCGATCTTGGATAAATCTAATAAATCGTGAATAAGAGTCTGTAATCGGTCGCTCTCCTGAAGAATAATTTTCAAAAACGCTTCTAATGATTGTCTATCTTCCATTGCTCCATCTAAAAGTGTTTCCGAAAAACCTTTAATGGACGTAATCGGCGTTTTCAATTCATGTGATACATTTGCAACAAAGTCCCTCCTCACTTGTTCAAGCTTCTTGATATCTGTAATATCATGAAATACTAAGAGGACACCCTTCCACACATCATTGGTCCCGATAATAGGCACCCCATAAACCTCAAAATGTCTCCGTCCACTTTTTAATGGAATAATAATTTGCTGTTTTACTTTCTCCTCAGTCATAAAAATTTCTTCTATTAGAGAAACGATTTCGCCATACTCTATTACTTCATAATAAAGCTTATTCATATGCTCAATGGGATTAACATTGAAAATTTCTTTATACGTACGGTTGAGCATACTGATAAATCCTTTGCTATCAATCAAAATCAATCCGCTTCCCATATTTTCTATAAGAACTGATAGCCTATCCTGCTGCATTTCTTGGGTTTTTCTCATCTCTTGCAGATTTCTTGCTAGCACATTAATGGAAGCACTTAGCATACCGGTTTCATTATCATGGTCTTCGTAAGTACGAGCGCGGTAATTTCCCTTTGCTAACTCAATCGCTGTTTTTGTTGCAGCCTCAATAGGCTTTGTATATCTTGCTGTCATTCTTGACCCTAATAACAAAATAAAAATAAAAGAAATACTCAGAATGATCGTTAGCAGCTTCCATATTTGTTTATAAGCATCATTTATTTCAGTCATATGGGTACTTAGAAAAATAAATCCTTCTTTTTTCCCTGAAAGAGTGACTGGATACCAATAATAATGTAAATCGTACACTCCAGCATCTTCTACTAGGTAATGGTTCATGTCCCTATAAGCAATCATTTCATTAATAATCGATTGATGCTGCCTGGCGCTCAAATCCATTATTGGGCCGCTATCATGAATGATATTACCAGACACATCAACAACCGTTACTCGTGCATCAAGCATTCTGCTATATTTATTTATTTCTTCCTTATTGATCGATTGAATACCGCCTTCATCTTCAATAAAGGTCGATAACAATACACTTTCCTTATTCAGCCGCTCATCAAATGCATTTAGGTAATAGCTTTTAAAAAGCTGCCCTAATAGGAGATCGATTCCAATTAAGACAGCAAATATTAAAGTAATAAGACCAAACAGAAGCCGTGAGCGAAATTTTGCCATTCTCATTTAGGCTCCTCAAGCTTGTATCCTAATCCGCGAATGGTTTTGATATAAACGGGCTTTTTCGTATCAATCTCAATTTTTTCTCTTAAGTGACTAATATGAACGTCCACAATCCGAGTGTCTCCAGCAAAGTCATAGTTCCATACCGCACTTAATAGCTGATCTCTAGTTAATACTCGTCCCTTATTCTTCGCTAAATATAAGAGGAGTTCAAATTCCTTTGGAGTTAATTCAAGAAGTTCATCATCAAAATAGGCTTCATACTGGTCAGGGAAAATCTTTAAGCCTACAATTTGGATACACTCTAAATCTTCCTCAGCATTTTCTATTGACTCTGACAGAATCTTCGTCCTTCTCAAAATAGCCTTGACCCTCGCTACAACTTCTCTCGGACTAAAAGGCTTAGTCATATAATCATCTGCGCCTAACTCCAGTCCTAAAACTTTATCAAATTCATCATCCTTAGCAGTCAGCATTAAAATCGGTGTCATGACCTTTTTTTGCCGGAGCTCCTTACATACCTCGATCCCATCCATTTTTGGAAGCATAAGATCGAGTACAATTAAATCAATCTTTTCTGAAATGGCTAGATTCTTTCCTGTTTCTCCATCCATGGCAGTGATAACTTCATACCCCGCCTGTTTAAGATTATACTCCAATAATGTAAGAATGGACTGTTCATCATCAACAACTAAAATTCTTTTACTCATGCTAGCCTCCGTTTAAAATCGGTATTCCCCTTAAATATTCTAATAAAAACCCCTTACTTCATCCTACTATTAATATATAACGCCAATGGAAATGTAACAAGAATAACAACCTTTTTATAATTTCGGGAAAAAGAAAAAGACATACACTCTGCATATGTCTTTTCGAAGAATGATTAGAAATTTTCTAGTGTGTCCCCATCCATTACCTGAATACGATGAGGAGGGCATACTAGTAATGTTCCATTTATGACTACTTCATCATCTTCATTTGTTCCATGTACTGTAATTTGAATAGTATGGCTGCTTTTACTAACTTCTGTGACCTCAAACAGGAACTGGATTGTCCCATAATGAAAAACAGGTTTAACATATTCAATTTCCTGCTTTAAAATATGGGATCCCGGGCCAGGCAAATACTTAGAAATAGCTGAATTGATAATGCCATTCAGCATAATACTTGGAACTATGGGCTTTTTATAAGGTGTTTGTGACGCATAGTCATGCTGAATATAAAGTGGGTTCGAATCATTTGTAAGACCCAAATAAAGAAGTAAATCCTTATCTTCAATTTTTTCTGTTAACGTTAATTTCTCCCCTACATTTATTTCTGCAATTTCTCTTCCAAGTTTTCGCTTTTTCCCCAGTAACAATTTGGGCACCTCCAAAATTATGTAAACGTTTTCATCAATACAACTAATTACTGTCAAATTATTTCGTTTTTTTTAACATTATACCACCTTTATCCACCATGATAAAGTTTCAATAAAGGACTATATTTATTTTAAAAAATTCGGAGGACATCCCTCCGAATTTCCATTGTTAATTATACTAATACATCCATTACGCTGCGTACAGCTTGGGCTGATTTATCAAGTGCTGCCTTTTCATCTGCAGTAAGTTCAAGCTCGATCACTTTCTCGATTCCATTAGCTCCAAGGATAGTCGGTACACCTAGGTAGATTCCTTCATATCCATACTCACCCTCGAGGTAAGCAATTGTTGGAAGAATACGCCGCTGGTCTTTAAGAATGGCTTCACACATTTCAACAAGAGAAGCTGCTGGAGCGTAATAGGCACTGCCGTTACCAAGAAGATTAACGATTTCTCCGCCGCCTTTACGAGTCCGTTCAACGATTTGTTCAAGACGATCTTTCGGAATTAATGTTTCAAGCGGGATGCCCCCAGCATATGAATAACGAACTAAAGGAACCATATCATCGCCATGTCCGCCAAGAACGAAACCAGTAATATCTTTAACGGAAAGTTTTAATTCTTGAGCAATAAACGTACGGAAACGAGCTGTGTCAAGAACGCCAGATTGCCCGATTACACGGTTTTTAGGGAACCCTGATTCCTTGAAAATCGTATAAGTCATGGCATCAACTGGATTGGTTAACACAACGATGAAACAGTTAGGCGAGTATTTCGCAATCTCAACCGCTACACTTTTCATAATTTTCTGGTTTGTTTGCACCAAATCATCGCGGCTCATTCCAGGCTTACGGGCAATACCAGCTGTCACAACAACGATATCAGAATCTGCTGTTTCTTCATAGTTCGAGGTTCCAGTAATATTAGCATCAAAACCTTGAACTGGACTTGCTTCAAGCATGTCTAAAGCTTTACCTTTTGTAGGGTTTTCCATTTGCGGAATATCAACTAATACGACATCTCCAAGCTCTTTTTGAGCAAGTAAAAATGCAGTTGTTGCCCCAGTAAATCCACTGCCAATTACGGAAATCTTTTTGCGTTTTAATGACATTAGAGTTCCTCCCTTGGAATGTTCAGGTATTTTTAATATGTAAAAAGGAGGCTGCAACTAGACGGTACTAAAAGCGCTTATTAGCCTTTGAACCTTCATTGACAGCCTCCACTATATATATATTACTCCATATTGTTAATTAATTCATCTCCGAATTCAGAACATTTAACTTCTTTAGCACCATCCATTAAGCGGGCAAAGTCGTAAGTAACAACTTTAGATGCAATTGTTTTTTCCATTGATTTCACGATCATGTTTGCTGCTTCATTCCATCCTAAGTGCTCAAGCATTAATACACCAGACAGAATAACAGATGAAGGGTTCACTTTGTCTAAGCCTGCATACTTTGGAGCAGTACCGTGTGTTGCTTCAAAAATAGCATGTCCTGTTACATAGTTAATGTTTGCTCCTGGAGCAATTCCAATGCCTCCAACTTGAGCAGCAAGGGCATCAGAAATATAATCACCATTTAGGTTCATTGTCGCAACTACATCGAACTCTTTTGGACGTGTAAGAATTTGCTGTAAGAAGATATCAGCAATAGCATCCTTAACGATAATCTTGCCAGCCGCTTCTGCATCAGCTTGTGCTTTGTTAGCAGCTTCAGTGCCTTCAGCATCTTTAATGCGGTCATATTGAGCCCAAGTGAATACCTTATCTCCGTATTCTCTTTCAGCAAGCTCATATCCCCAATTCTTAAAGGCGCCTTCAGTAAATTTCATAATATTGCCTTTATGTACAAGCGTTAATGATTTGCGGCCTTCTTTAATTGCATACTCAATTGCAGCACGCACTAAACGGCTCGTTCCTTCTTCAGAAACCGGCTTAATGCCAATTCCAGAAGTCTCAGGAAAACGGATTTTATTAACTCCTAGTTCATTTTGAAGGAAAGAAACTAATTTCTTCACTTCATCTGAGCCTTTTGCATATTCTATTCCCGCATAAATATCTTCAGTATTTTCGCGGAAGATCACCATATCTGTATCTTGTGGACGCTTAACAGGTGACGGTACACCTTCAAACCAGCGAACTGGACGCAAGCATACATAAAGGTCTAATTCTTGGCGAAGTGCAACGTTTAAGGAACGGATACCGCCGCCAATTGGAGTTGTTAAAGGACCTTTAATAGCAATTAAGTACTCATTAATAATATCTAAAGTTTCAGATGGAAGCCATTCGCCTGTTTGATTAAACGCTTTTTCTCCAGCTAATACTTCTTTCCAGACAATTTTGCGCTCGCCTTTATATGCTTTTTCTACAGCAGCATCTAATACTCTTGAAGAAGCAGCCCAAATGTCTGGACCTGTTCCATCTCCCTCAATAAAAGGAACTACTGGATTATTTGGTACATTTAATACACCATTACTTACCGTGATTTTTTCACCTTGCATGATTTTCCCTCCAATTTTTGAAAAGCATTGACAAATCCCCTGGCTAATCACCTATTTAGGGTATCAAAGCTATCTATCAGAATCAAAGGTTAGACGGCTTAACGCCCCTAACCTTTATCTGTTCTATTTACTACAGAATTTTCCACTTTGGAAATATTCCTGTGTTTATCACATTATTTTTCTGTTACCCAAAGCTTATCCTCTTTGTTCGATAGGAACATATTTCTGCATTCCTGGGCCTGTATAATCTGCACGAGGGCGGATTAAACGATTGTTATCATATTGTTCTAAAATATGAGCCAGCCAGCCCGACACACGGCTTACTGCAAAAATTGGCGTAAATAGATCATGATCAATACCTAAGCTATGGTAAACAGAAGCAGAATAGAAATCAACATTTGGCGGAAGGTTCTTCTCACCCGTTACGATGTTTTCAATTTTTGTTGACATTTCAAACCAATGCGGTTCACCTGTCAGTTCTGTTAATTTCTTAGACATGTCTCTTAAATGCTTTGCACGCGGATCGCCTTTACGATATACGCGATGTCCAAAGCCCATAATTTTTTCTTTCTTTTCAAGCTTGCCGCGAACATAAGTTTCAACGTTTTCAAGTGTACTAATTTCAGTAAGCATTTTCATAACCGCTTCGTTAGCGCCTCCATGTAATGGGCCTTTTAAGGCGCCGATTGCGGCTGTAACACCTGAATAAACATCCGATAAAGTCGCTACACAAACACGTGCTGTAAATGTGGAAGCGTTTAACTCGTGATCTGCATGAAGAACAAGTGCCTTATCAAAAGCTTCAATGGCAATGGCTTCAGGCTCTTTCCCTGTTAACATATATAAGAAATTAGCAGCAAAGCCAAGATCTTTTCTTGGAGCAATTGGGTCTAAACCTTTTCTAATTCTTGAAAATGCTGTTACAAGTGCAGGCATTTTTGCTTGCAGACGAACAGCTTTATAATAATTAGACTCTTTATCCATCAAGTCAGCTTCTTCATCATATAACCCTAAAAGAGAAACAGCAGTACGTAAAGCAGCCATCGGGTGTACTTTATCAATAGGATACATTTTGAAATGCTCTAATACTTCTTTTGTCAATTCCATATTATCTGCTAATTGGTTTTTTAATTCCTCTAATTGTGATTGGTTCGGAAGCTTTCTATGCCAAAGCAAATATATTACTTCTTCAAAACTAGCATTTTCAGCTAAATCATCAATATCGTATCCTACATATGTTAGTGTATCATCAATGATAGAACTAATAGATGATGTTGTAGCAACTACCCCTTCAAGACCGCGTGTAACTGTCATATTGACTCTCTCCTTTACATAATATGATTTCCCCATACCCATTTGTCTGTTAATTAAGTTCTAAACTAAACCCCATGACTCTTTTATCAGGTACATCTGATATATGGGCAGCAACTTCACCCTTTAAGTCGACAAATGTCGAACTACAGACCAGTTATACAATGATAAAAAGGCAACCTGCTAAATCTCTTATTCCGTGAATAGATTTCATCAATATTACACTATCGATTTGAGCGAATGCTCGGTAAACGAGCAGAATGAAAATGCTTACATTTCCATTCTATAATAAATATATAGAAATAATAGTAGAAATATAAAAAAATTTCACTTTTATTTCTTAAAGGTTTGTAAAAGGTTGCGACTTCAAGTCCTATTATAAACAATTATCTGACATTTGTGAATGGAAACGCAACGAAAAATAAGAAAAAATTAATATTTTTTTATAAATCGATAAGTTTTTCTTATTAAGCATTATTAATATTTCTTATATTTTGGGTATAATTGGTATTAACGAGGTTCATATCAGGAAATTGAGAATTATTAATACTTATTGCATCGCAACAAAAACGTACAAAGTTAGTCATTAGTATGGATTGATTTATTGTAATGACCAAATATTAACATCGCTATCTTGAATATTATCCTAACATAATTTTAGTATTATTAGTAATAAATTTACTTTTATTACTTTTTTCTACTTTTTGAAGTTTACTGTATTTAAAAGATGATATCATATTATGAAAATGGTAGAATATTCTGCATAGAATTATCTTTTCCATTAATTTTATATTGTTATTTTCTTTTAGAAATGAAACTTTTATCTGTTATTTAAGTAAATACTATTAGGTTTTTACGTAAATCCATAAGGAGGTACCTGCTTGAACCCAGTATATATTTATCGAACGTTGAGATTAATATTCGTTATCGGCTTTGCTCTTTTGCTTCTTGTAGGTTTTTTCTATATTTCAAAAGTGACCTACCCGTTCCTTATTGGTTTTGCCATTGCTTTTCTTATTAACCCGCTCGTTAATTTCCTCCAGAATAAATGGAGAATACCTCGTGCGCTGGCGGTGCTAATCAGTATTGTTCTGATCATCGCTTTATTTGCAGGTCTGATCACACTATTAATAGCAGAGATTGTATCAGGAGCAGATTACTTGGCGAAAGTCGTTCCAGACCATTTGGAAACACTAATTGATTATGTTGAACAATTCTTTGCAGGACAAATCATTCCATTTTACAACCAGATTACAAGCATGTTTAATAGTCTTGATACAGGCCAGCAAGGGACAATTATGGAAAATATAGAGAATGTCGGCAAGAAAATTGGGTCAACTCTTGGGGCATTTATTCAAAACTTCTTTGGCAAAATACCAAATATTTTATCCTGGTTCCCAAATGCAGCCACTGTCTTGATTTTCTCGTTGCTTGGCACATTCTTTATTAGTAAAGATTGGTACCGGCTTTCTGCAATGGCAGGCAAACTGCTTCCAAATCGAGCTAAAACAAGCGGAAGAACGGTTTTTGCAGATCTTAAAAAAGCCCTATTTGGTTTCGTGAAGGCTCAAGCAACACTTATCTCCATTTCCACAGTCATTATTTTAATTGGATTATTAATTTTGCGGGTTGATTATGCAATAACAATTGCACTAATTGCTGGTATTGTTGATATTATCCCTTATTTAGGAACTGGATTAATTTTTGTTCCATGGATCATTTTTGAAGCAGTTGCCGGAGATTTAGGTACAGCTATCGGATTAGCTATTTTATATACGATTGTTCTCGTTCAGCGTCAAATTATGGAGCCAAAAATACTTTCCTCCAACATAGGACTTGACCCGTTAGCTACATTAATTGCTTTGTTTGTTGGATTTAAATTAATTGGATTTTTAGGCTTGATTCTAGGTCCAGTTACACTCGTCATTATTACAACGTTGCATAAAGCAAACGTATTCCATGATTTATGGCTATTTATTAAAGGGAAGGAAGAATAGTACGTAAAAAGGTCATTCCAGTGCGGAATGACCTTTTTTTGTAATTTTTCTATCTAATAATTGTAACCGTATTTTTGTCCATCCATTTTCGAAACCATTTCATCATGAGCTTTTTGAAAAAGCTTCTTGTTGGGGGAGCTAGTAGAAGAAGCCCTGATATATCAGTTATAAATCCAGGTGTTAGAAGCAATGTTCCTCCTATTAACACTGAAATCCCATCGAGAATCGCTTCTCCCGGCATTCGGCCATAATTCAGCTGCTCTCTTGCTCTCCTTATCGTTTCAAGGCCCTGTTTCTTTGCTAAATATGCACCCAACACTCCAGTAAATACAATCATTCCAATTGTTGGCCATACCCCTATAAGATTCCCTGAGAGGAGAAGGACCCCAATTTCTGCAGCAGGTACTATAATAATCAATAATAGTAAATATCTCATGATCTCACCATTTTAGAGAACACTTGCATGTCCGTTATAAATAACACCCCGATTGGAATCGACTGTAATTTCTTGTCCATCTTTCAATAAAGTTGTTGCGTTTTCAACTCCAACGATAACAGGGATGCCGATATTTATACCGACTACTGCCGCATGACTCGTTAGCCCGCCTTCTTCTGTAATAAGTGCACTGCACTTTTCGATAGCTGGCACCATTTCTCGATCCGATCCAATCGTTACTAAAATGGCTCCTTCCGTTACTTTTGCATTCGCTTCCTCTGCATTTCTCGCAACAACAACTTTTCCAAATGCAGACTTTCTTCCAATTCCTTGGGCCTTTATTAATATATCCCCAATGACATGTATTTTCATCAGGTTGGTCGTTCCTGCTTCACCTACTGGAACACCTGCAGTAATGACAACTAAATCACCCGAAGACACAATCCCGCTATTTAAGCTTTCTTCTACAGCAGTATCTAGCATGTCATCTGTTGTTGATGCCTTTCTCCCAATTTGCGGATAAACTCCCCAAACAAGAGCAAGACGTCGGGAAACATAATCATTTGATGTAACAGCAACAATCGGTGCTTTAGGACGATACTTTGAAATCATCCTTGCCGTATGACCACTTTCAGTTGGAGTGATAATCGCATGAACATCAAGGTTAAGTGCAGTATGTGCAACAGATTGGCCAATAGCATCGGTCATATTATGTTTATTGTCTTTACTGCGTGAGGAGAGAATTTCTTTATGTGCTAAAGCTGTCTCTGCACGCGAAGCAATATTATGCATTGTTTGCACAGCTTCAACAGGATATACGCCAGCAGCTGTTTCCCCTGAAAGCATGATAGCATCAGTACCATCAAAGATGGCATTCGCTACATCACTTGCTTCAGCTCGAGTAGGACGAGGGTTCCGTTGCATAGAGTCAAGCATCTGTGTTGCTGTAATGACAGGCTTTCCTTGTGCATTGCATTTTTTGATTAATTGCTTTTGCACTAAAGGAACCTCTTCAGCCGGGATTTCGACACCTAGATCTCCTCTAGCAACCATAATTCCATCAGATACTTCAAGAATTTCATCGATTTTATCGACTCCTTCTTGGTTTTCAATTTTTGGTATAATCTGTATATGCGAAGCTTGATTGTCTTCTAAAAGCTGTCTAATTTCAAGAACATCAGATGCTCTTCGAACAAATGATGCAGCAATAAAGTCAATCCCCTGTTCAATTCCAAAAAGAATGTCTTGAGCGTCCTTCTCTGTTATACCGGGTAAATTCACAGAAACTCCTGGAACATTTACCCCCTTTTTATTCTTTAGAATTCCACCATTTAAAATGATCGTGTGAATTTCTTTTGAAGTCTGATCAATTTTTTTCACTTCAAGAGCAATCAAGCCATCGTCAAGCAATATTTTAGAACCAACCTCAATATCATTAATTAACTCGTCATATGTAACAGAAAACTTCTCCGATGTCCCTTCTACTTCATTCATAGAAATAATGATTTCATTTCCTGCTTTCAACTCAATTGCATCATTTCTCATATTATGTGTACGAATTTCTGGACCTTTCGTGTCTAAAAGAATGGCAATCGTTCTATCCGTCCGTTTAGCTGCCTCCCGAATATTTCGGATTCGCTGACCATGCTCTTCGAAATTTCCGTGAGAAAAGTTTAAACGTGCTACATTCATCCCAGCTTCAATTAGCTGTGTTAATTTATCTACACTCTCACTGGCT
Organism: Bacillus sp. DTU_2020_1000418_1_SI_GHA_SEK_038; assembly: GCF_032341175.1. NCBI lineage: Bacteria > Bacillati > Bacillota > Bacilli > Caryophanales > Bacillaceae > Bacillus > Bacillus sp. DTU_2020_1000418_1_SI_GHA_SEK_038. The sequence goes on from NZ_CP135435.1 coordinate 3,369,389, forward strand.
GGCCCAATCGTACATACGATCTTTGTTTTTCGCATGATGTTTCCTCCTCTTATTAAATCGAAAGTTCCTTTGATAATCTATAAATTCCAAGATCCACTGCGTGCTTAGTACTAAGAACCATGTGTAAATCATGGTCAACAACGAGGTTGTTTTCAATTCCGACAGCACGTCCCCCTTTTCCTTCTAGCAAGAGCTCTACCGCATACGCTCCGAGGCGACTGGCGAGAACACGGTCAAATGCTGTTGGAGAGCCGCCGCGCTGCATATGTCCTAAGACAGAAACTCGGGTATCAAAATTCGTGGCCTCCTCCAATTCTTTAGCAAATTCCATTCCCGTTGTCACACCTTCTGCCACAATGATAATACTATGCTTCTTTCCCCTTGTATGTCCCTTTATTAGCCTAGCAGCAATTTCATCCATATTATATTTCTCTTCTGGAATAAGTATTGTCTCTGCTCCGCCAGCTAATCCTGCCCAAAGAGCAATGTCTCCTGCATTTCTTCCCATGACTTCGATAATAAATGTACGTTCATGAGAAGTAGCTGTATCGCGAATTTTATCAATAGCGTCAATAACCGTGTTAATAGCCGTATCAAAACCAATCGTATATTGAGTTCCTGCAATATCATTGTCTATCGTTCCCGGCACACCAATACATGGGAAGCCTTGCGAAGATAGTGCTCTTGCACCATGATAGGATCCATCTCCCCCAATTACGACTAATCCTTCAATCCCAAGTTTCTTTAACTGGTCGATCCCTCTTTGCTGACCGTCTTTTGTTTTGAATTCCTCACATCGAGCAGAGTAAAGGATCGTACCACCGCGATGTATAATATCTCCAACAGAACCTAGCTCCAGTTTCTTAATATTGCCGCTGATGAGCCCCGAATATCCTCCTAAAATCCCAAAAACCTCGATATCATGATAAATAGCTTTTCTTACTACAGCACGAATAGCAGCGTTCATGCCTGGAGAATCTCCTCCACTCGTAAGCACTCCAATTCTTTTCACACGTTCACCTCAAATTCTATTTGAAAAAAATAACTACTCCCAATTCAATAAAGAGAAAATCAAATTCACTAATAGAAAGGGAAATATTAGAATTCACAAATTGGCATACATTTAAAATACCATGAAGACATTGGTATCACAACTGAATTAGAAAAACGGAGCGCCTTCAGAACAATGAATTGACAATTGTTCCTGCGATTATTAATCGCTGAAGCTTTCCTTTCTACTCACCCTCGTCAAGCATAAGACGAGCCCCTTGGAAATGTGTTCTTTTCCTTCTGTAAAATTTCGATCTGTCAAAAAAAAAGAACATGCTGTAATAGCACGTTCTTATTTTACCCCGATAAATTCCTTTAAATTAGAAAACTCACCAATGGATTTATACTTATCATATCGATGATTGATTAATTGATTCTCTGTAAATCCTTTAAGCTCTTTCAATGAGTTAAGGAGGTTTCCATCAATGAATTGAGCCTGCTGCTCTAAATCTTTATGTGCCCCACCTTTAACCTCAGGAATAATTTCATCAACGATTCCTAATTCTTTAAGATCGGGAGCTGTTATTCTCATGCTCTCAGCTGCTCTTTTCGCTTGTGTGGCGTCCTTCCATAAAATCGCTGCAGCACCTTCAGGGGAGATAACCGAATACGTTGAATTCTCAAGCATATGAATATGATTTCCTACACCTAGTGCTAAAGCTCCTCCGCTTCCGCCTTCTCCAATAACGATGCAAACAACAGGCACCTTTAAGCTAGCCATTTCAAATAAATTTCGGGCAATTGCTTCACTTTGCCCTCTCTCCTCGGCTGCTTTACCAGGATAAGCCCCCTTCGTATCAATAAAACAAATAATCGGGCGTCTAAATTTTTCAGCCTGCTTCATAAGCCTTAGAGCTTTACGGTATCCCTCAGGATGAGGCATTCCAAAATTCCTGCGGATATTTTCTTTCGTATCCTTCCCTCTCTGATGACCAATTACAGTAACCGGAAGCCCTTTATATTTAGCAATTCCGCCAACTATCGCCTCATCATCTGCAAATGTTCGATCTCCATGGCATTCAAAGAAATCAGTGAATAGACGTGAAATATAATCCAGGGTCGTTGGACGGCCAGGGTGTCTTGCGATTTGCACACGATCCCAAGGTTTCATATTTTCATATATCTCTTTTTCTAATTTCTCTAACCGTGCTTCTAATTTTTCAATTTCAGCAGATAAGTCCACATCTGCATTTTTCGTAAATTCCTTTAGCTCCGATATTTTCTCCCTAAGCTCAATAACCGGTCTTTCAAATTCAAGGACTCCTACCATTCGAGGTCACCTCCTTGTTCATGTATCGATAGAATTGTGGCAATTTGTTCTTTCAAATCTAACCTTGAAATAACGGCATCCAATTGTCCGTGTTTTAATAAAAATTCAGAGGTCTGAAAATCCTCCGGCAGTTCTTCCCTAATTGTCTGCTCAATGATTCTCCGTCCCGCAAAGCCTATTAATGCCCCTGGTTCTGCCAGATTATAATCACCGAGTGATGCAAAGCTTGCAGAAACCCCTCCAGTTGTCGGGTGTGTCATAATGGAGATAATTAATCCGCCATTATCACTAAATCTTTTTAGAGCCACACTAGTTTTTGCCATTTGCATAAGGCTAAGTACTCCTTCCTGCATTCTGGCTCCACCTGAAGCTGTGAAGATAATGAAAGGTACTGACAATTCATCTGCTTTTTCAATTGCTAGAGTAATTTTTTCTCCAACAACTGATCCCATACTGCCCATTCTAAACGTTGAATCCATAACAGCAACGACAATCTGATGTCCGTTAACTGTACCAATTCCAGTAACAACGGCTTCGTTAATACCCGATTTTTTCCTGTCCTTTTCAAGTTTTTCAATGTAATCAGGGAAATTCAATGGGTTTTCAGAAATCATTCCCGCATTCAATTCTTCGAAGCTGCCCTCATCAAGAAAGCTATCTAACCGCTCTCCTGAATCCATAGTATGATGGTATTGGCAATGCAAGCAAACCTTTACATTCTTCATTAATTCTTTTGTATACATGATTTTTTTGCAGTTCGGACATTTCGTCATAATTCCTTCGGGAACATCCTGCTTGGCTGCTTCCGAAGGAATTGTCGCGTATTTCTTCTTTTTTGGTTTTGTAAAAATCTCCTTAAGCAAGGTGAAACCTCCCGTTCTATAAATAACAGCGTTTCTTTTAATAACAGAAGTGGTCAGACCACTAATGACAAAAATAAATGAGTGCAGGAAAACTTGTCTATCTTTACAAATATAGAGTAAAAGAGCTACAAAATTTGCAAAAAGCTGTCGTTAATCATTCGACAATTTTCTTAACTCTTTATAGGCTTTCCTAACCTCAGATTCTTTTCTTATTAAAAGTTTATCGACTACATTCATATATTCCTGCTTGTCTGCTTCCATTTTGAATATTTTCAAGGAATTATAATAGTCTTTCAATATCGTCCATATTCGTAGAAGCAAATGATTATCAGCAAGGTGTACAATTTTTAGGAAAAAATCTTCATCCGTAAATGATGAGGTTTCTGCCCACTTTTTTAAGTCCTGCAGCTTATCCCTTGATTTGACCAGTACTAGCGACAAGCAGTCCATTTCAATCAAAAACTTTGTCTCCGCAATGTCCGCTTTCGCTTTTTCATCCTGAAGAATAAAGGTACTGATTAGTTGAACAAGCTGATGACCTTTAAAATCGCGAATGAAGGTTCCTTCTCCTCTTCTAGTTTCAATTAATCCTAGAAGCTCAAGTGCTCTTAGCGCTTCACGAACGGAAGAGCGCCCAACTAATAGGCGCTCACACAATTCTCGTTCAGAAGGTAATTTATCTCCAGCCTTTAGACCCTCTTGTTCGATCATCAGTCTTAGCTGTTTGACAATTTCCACATATATCTTTGAATCTTGCTTACCTAAATCCACGTTAAAGGTTCACTCACTTTTCCCAATAACTGCAAGTTTTCGTGTTTTCTCTTTGACAGCTTCCGGATCAACTTTAATTCGAGCTACCCCAGTCTCCATCGCTGCTTTTGCTACTGCAGCAGCAACCTCTGGTGCAACCCTAGGGTCAAAAGGACCTGGAATCACATAGTCTGCATTTAGTTCATCTTTTGTTATAAGATTGGCTATCGCTTCTACTGCTGCTATCTTCATCTTTTCATTAATGTGTGTCGCCCTTACATCTAAAGCACCACGGAAAATTCCTGGGAAGGCGAGAACATTATTTACCTGATTAGGGAAATCGGATCTTCCCGTTCCAATTACGGCAGCACCTGCTGCCTTCGCTTCATCAGGCATAATTTCTGGGGTCGGATTCGCCATTGCAAAAATAATCGGATCTTGGTTCATGGAACCAACCATATCTGCTGTCAAGGAGCCAGCTGCAGAAACTCCGATGAACACATCTGCACCTTTAATGACATCTGCAAGACTTCCTTGAACCTTATCACGGTTCGTAAATTTGGCGACATTCGTTTTTATATCATTCATCCCATGCGAACGGCCTTCATAAATCGCACCCTTAGTATCGCACATAATGATATCTCTTACTCCATATGTGTAAAGGAGCTTAATAATAGCTATCCCCGCAGCACCGGCTCCATTTGCGACAACGCGGATTTCATTCATTTTCTTTCCTGTAATCTTTAATGCATTAACAAGTCCAGCAACAGTTACAATAGCGGTTCCATGCTGGTCATCATGAAAAACAGGGATATTTGCTTCTTTCTTTAATCTTTCTTCAATCACAAAGCAATTTGGGGCAGCAATATCCTCTAAATTAACGCCTCCAAAAGTAGGCTCAAGTAATTTAACCGTTTCAACGATTTTATCAATATCCGTTGTATTTAGACAAATTGGAAATGCATCTACACCAGCAAAGCTTTTGAATAGGACAGCTTTTCCTTCCATAACAGGCAGTGCGGCCTGGGGGCCTATGTTACCAAGTCCAAGGACAGCTGTACCATCTGATACGACTGCTACCATATTGCCTTTCATTGTATATTCGTATACAGATTCAGGCTTATCATAAATCTCCTTGCAAGGCTCTGCAACTCCAGGTGAGTATGCGAGACTTAAGTCTCTGGCATCTCTCACTGGTACTTTAGACTTCGATTCAAGTTTACCTTGGTTAACTCTATGCATATGAAGAGCTTCTTCACGTAAAGTCATGCTCTTTCCACTCCTTTGGATTGCTTATGAATTTGGCAGCACTATACGTATGTAAAAACAAAATAAAACTTCACGTATACAAGTTCTATTACAGATGACATCATTTCTTTATGCGATGTTCTAAGCAGTCAGCTAGTAAAATTCAAATTGTTGTTCTTTAATTGATATAATCTTTCTATCGACCAATTGTAGAAATCCTTCAGACTCTCGGTGGTCAGACCAATTTCTCTTTTAACAAATATACCATATTTGTTGATGATGTAAAGTAATAACATGAGTCAAGAAACATACTATTTTTTTAGAATTACATGTTGATCTCCAAGGATTCCCTTTAATTTTATAATAAATTCTTCAGTAGGATTGACTAAATCTTCCTCTCCTAGACGAATCCTTTTTTTCGTGCTTTCATAATATAAAATAATTTGCACTTTTCCTTCATTTTCATTAAACAATTTCTTTAGATAATGAAGGGTATCCGGATTTTCATTTTCTTTTGTAATCTTTAAATATAAAACAGGATCCTTTTTCTCTTCTCTTTCGATAGCTGCATGGACTTCGTCACATGCTTGGACAATAAATTGACGCTTTCCATCCTTTTCTTCCAGCTTACCTTCTATAAATAGAATATTTCCTTGCTTTAGAAATACGGAAAACTTGCTATATGTATCAGGAAACACAACCGCCTCCATTTCATCTGTTTGGTCACTGATAGTTAAAAAGGCCATAGCAAGATTTTTTTTTGTTCTAATTTTCTTCACATTTGCCAAGTAAACCACTGCACGGACTCGGTTCGTACTACCCTGCAATTGATATAATTGAAATGCGTTCAACATTGGCAGATGTATTTCATATGCGGCAACAGGATGGTCTGATAGATACACCCCCAGTACTTCCTTCTCAAAAGCCAATTTATCCTCCGAACGAATTGGGTCTACTTGTGTATACTTTGGTTTCGGAAAAAAATCACCTTCTGAAAAGAAATCAATTTGTTCATCCTCAATCTTCAGTAAATTCGCATGTTCCACTGCCGGATCAAGACTCGCAAGCAAGACAGCCCGGTCTTGACCAAATTCATCAAAGCTTCCAGAATGCACTAATGCCTCCAAGATCTTTCGATTAATTGCTTTGGCTGTCACTCGGATTGAGAAATCAAATAAATCATCGAACCGTTTATTCTTTCTCGAACGAAAAATTTCCTTAAGTGCAGAAGCACCAATTCCTTTAATTGCAGCCAAGCTATATCTAATAGCATCTTTTTCAACTAAGAATGAGTATCCGCTCGTATTAATGGAAGGAGGAAGAATCTTAAGATTCATTTGCTTGAGCTCCCTCACATATTGTGAAATCTTTTCTTCATTTCCAATTACGGATGTAAGCAGTGCCGCCATAAAGTGTAGTGGAAAGTGTGTCTTTAAATAGGCAAGCTGATAAGAGATAAAGCTATAGGCAACAGCATGGCTCCGGTTAAAGCCATAATTGGCAAAGCGAACGATTAAATCATATATATCATTGGCTGTTTTCTCATCGTAGCCGTTCTTTAATGCACCATTTACAAAATGTGTTCTTTCCCTGTCAAGTACTTCCTTTTGTTTTTTACTGACAGCTCTCCTTAGCAAATCAGCCTCTCCTAGTGTAAACCCCGCCAATTTAGCAGCAATTTGCATGATTTGTTCTTGGTAGACAATCACCCCATATGTATTCTCTAAAATGGGGATTAAATCGGTGTGGGGGTATGTTACCTTTTGTTTTCCATGCTTTCGATCAATAAAAAGAGGAATATTTTCCATTGGACCTGGTCTGTACAATGCATTAACGGCAACAATATCTTCAAAGCTGGACGGACGTAGCTTTTTTAATACCTTTCTCATTCCTTCAGATTCCAGCTGAAAAATTCCAGTTGTCTCCCCTTTGCTTAATAATTCAAAGGTACTAGAATCATCAAGGGGAATCGCTTTAATATTTATTCTCTGACCGGTCTTTTTTTGAATTGACATTAAAATGTTTTCAATCAGGGATAAATTTCTTAACCCTAAGAAATCCATTTTTAATAAGCCGATTTCTTCTAAATGCTCCATTGAATACTGTGTCAAATACACTCCGTCATGCCCATTTTGAATCGGTATAACATTCACTAATGGTTTTTCACTAATAACGACTCCTGCAGCATGGGTAGATGTATGTCTTGGAAGCCCCTCTAGCTTAAGCGCTGTTTCGAACAGCCTCTGATTTAAGCTTGACTCACTCACAAACCTTCGTAACGGCTCTGATTCCTTATAAGCATCCTTTAAGGAAATCCCTAATTTAGAAGGTATTCTTTTCGATAAGCTATCTAATTCTTTCGGATTTAGTCCAAAGGCTCGTCCTACATCCCGTAATGCCGCTTTTGCTGCTAAAGTTCCAAATGTAATAATCTGAGCCACGTGAAGTTCACCGTATTTTTGTGAAACATACTTGATTACTTCATCTCTGCGATGATCGGGAAAATCAATATCAATATCCGGCATCGATATACGTTCAGGGTTAAGGAAACGTTCAAAAAGAAGCTTGTGCTCTATTGGATCGGCATCTGTTATATACAATACATATGCTACGATTGATCCTGCAGCCGATCCCCGGCCTGGACCTGTTAATATGCCATTTTCCCTTGAAAACCTCATAAAATCCCAAACAATTAAGAAATAATCGCTAAACTTCATTCTTTTTATGATCTGAAGCTCATAAGCTAGTCTTTGCTTATGCTCATCTGATACGTTTGTATATCTTTCATTAAGCCCTTTCAGACACACAGCCTCAAGTAGTTCATCAGCAGATAGATTATCCTCAACCGGATACTTTGGCAAGTGCTGCCCATTGAGTTCGATCATGACATTACATTGGTCAGCAATTTTTAATGTGTTTTCCAGGGCATCCGGATATTCTGCTAATAACTCAGCCATTTCTTCTGCCGTTTTTAAATAGTACTCATCGTTCTTTAATTGCTCCCTAGTTTCATCCTGAAGCTTTTCTCCATTCTTAATGGCCATGAGGCACTCTTGTGCAAATGCATCCTCTTTTGAAAGATAATAAACTTGGTTTGTTGCTGCTAGTTCAATGCCTGTTTCCTTTGAGAAACGGACTAAACTTGGATGAATTTTTGTTTCCTCTGCAAGCCCGTGATTTTGGAAAGACAGATAAAAATCGCTCTCCCCAAACAATTCCTTATATATACTAGCTGCTTCGATTGCGTTTTCGTATTCATCAGTTGCTAAATAATGTTCAATTTCCCCCTCCACACCAGGACTAATTCCGATAAGACCTTCTGAATAGGCCTTGAGCCATTTTGCTGGAATCCCTTCAAGAGATTTCGTTTGAACAACACTTGTTATTTTTAATAGATTTTGAAAGCCAATCTGATTTTTTGCCAGGAGGACAATTGGATAGGATAAAGAGGGCTTTAACTCACTAACAACATCAACCGTCAATCCCAATATCGGCTTAATCGATTGTTTTAAGCACTCCTTATAAAAGGCTACAGCCCCATACATGACATTGCGGTCAGTCAATGCTAATGCTGAAAAGCCCTTTTGTCTTGCATCTTTGACGAGCTGCTCAACAGCTGCTGTGCTGGTCAACAAACTATACGCACTATAGACATGAAGGTGAATAAATGACAATTTGTTCACACCCTTAATTCTTCTCTTCTTATATTATAGGACTGTTCATGGAAAAAGGAAAATACGTTCTTTTTTTATAAGATCTAATAAAAATTTATAGTAGAGGATTAAACATATTTCAGAAAGTTTGTCCATAGAATGGTAGAAAACGTATTGATTTTAGCTGAGATAAGAAAGGCGTAAGCACCTTTATTTCAGCGGTAAGGAAGGATGATTATGAAAATCCAGCCCTATTTCGCAACATTATTTGATAGTTATTTTATTGCTCTCGGGGTAGTCATTGGCGGTTCGATTATTGGGAGCTTTTCAGCGTTTCTTACAGGAAAGCCACCTTTAACAGAAGCTTATCGAATCTCTAACATTATTAGAATTTGGGCAATTATTGCAGCAATTGGCGGAACATTTGATACCCTTTATAGCTTTGAAAAAGGTGTATTAGATGGTCAAACAAAAGATTTATTCAAACAATTCTTATTAATTCTTTCTGCTTTTGGAGGAGCTCAAACTGGTGCTATGCTTATCATCTGGCTAACTAAGGAGCATATATAATGAGGATTCCACCGTACTTTTCTAGACCAGTCTGGCAGCGCTTCTTTGCTGGAATGGCCATAGGTGGAATAGTCAGCTGGTTTATTTTTCTATATATATTTGGCGAATGGAATGAGAAATACAGCAAGGAAATACAAAAGCAAAGAGAAGATATTGCTGATCTAACAAATGATATAAAAATCTGGCAGGAAGACTACAAAGAACTAAATAAATTAAATAGTCAAAAGCTTATCGTTCAAGATATTAAAGTAAAAATCCAAAACAGCGATAAATATAAACTAGATTCATTTAGTGTTTTTGAAATTGAAGATGAAATAATTGAAGATATTAAAATGATGAAGGCAAAGGATATTGAAACCATTTATAAAAGCAGTGATTTAATCAAAAAAATTATTGAGAATAAGGTTTTTAAAGTGAACGAAAAGCGTTATCGTGTTGAAATTAGACAAATGGTGATCTATACAACCTTATCTATTAAAGTGGATATTAAGCTTGATTAATAAATTTCAAGGGTCAGATCCTTCTTGCAAAATCATTTGCATATGGGAGCTGACCCTTTTCTTGCTATTTGCCTTCTAGCCCATACATGCTTCTTCTAAGTCCTTGATAACCAGATCCATATCATTCCAAGAGTAGATCGAGGCTCCTGCGGCAAGCGGATGTCCTCCTCCATTGTAATTTCTGGCAATATCATTAATGATTGGACCTTTTGAACGGAGGCGAACTCTTATTTGGTCCTCCTCCTCGATAAAGAACACCCATGCCTTAATGCCTTTAATAGACCCTAGAGCCCCTACTAGAAGCGAGGCCTCTGATGCCTTTACTTGAAATTCCTCTAATAATTCCTTTTTTAGAACCATTGAAACAGCACCATGTTTTTTCACTTCAAAGTTTTGAAGAACGTATCCATTTAACTTAACAACATTTGGCGATAATTCATACATTTTGTCAAACAACTCTGGCCGTGAAAAATTGTAGTGAATAAGCTCACCAGCATAGGCAAAGGTTTTATCTGATGTGCTCGGGAAGAGAAAGCGTCCTGTATCCCCTACAATTCCTGCGAATAATAATCTAGCTGCTTCATCAGACATTTTTAAGCCCTTATCCTTGCCAAAAAGGTAAAATTCATAAATCATTTCACTGACTGAGCTGGCATCTGTATCTATCCACATCATGTCCCCATACGGGTCAACATTTGGATGATGGTCAATTTTTATTAATTTATCCCCTAAGTGGTATCTGTCATCACAAATCCGTTCGGCATTTGCCGTATCACAAACAATGACTAAAGCCCCTTCATATGCATCATTTGGGATATCATCGAGTCTCCGAAGATAGTAGAGAGTTTCTTCTTCTCTTCCAACGGTATAAATTGTCTTTTCGGGAAATGATGCTTTTAGAATTTCAGCTAGGCCTCCCTGAGATCCATATGCGTCTGGATCTGGACGAACATGTCTATGGATGATAATGGTTTCATATTCTATTATCGTGTTTAATATTTTCTCTTTCATTGTCTGCTCCTTTATGATCATCTAATTTTATTTTACTCCTTATAATAAAGAAAAAAGAGCATGCTCTGGCATTTTTTCTGATAAAAAGTTAAAATAGCTTCAGAGTAATGAAAAAATGGAGGTTTAATTAAACATGCCAGCGTTAGTTATATTAATTACAATCGCACTTTCATTTTATCTATATTACAAAGTAAAATTTGTTCGCTGTAAGAAACCAGCTGAGAAAAAGTGGATATCTTCTAAATCTAGTATGGCTTTAGGTGTTTTTATCGGACTGTATGGATTAAACCAGTTTTTCCTAAATGGAAATACAATTACTTATATTGTCGGTGGAGTCTTTTTTCTACTAGGTGTCTTTACTATTTTTAGCGGCCTCAAAGCCTATAAATATTATTTGCCGATTGCCGCGAATGAAGCTAAAGAATAAAGTTTTTTTAAAGCCGCTCCTTAATGGAACGGCTTTCTTCTTTGTCTAGCTCCACAGGGAAGGCTTCGGCAGCATAAACTTCGCACGACTAAACGCTAGCTTTTAGGAAGAGCGCCTATCCGCTTTTCAAGTTATCTCTCAATCAATTGGCACATCATCATGGCCTTCCCAACGAGAACACCCTCATTGTAGACTTCCACATCAACTTTCCCGAATTTTCGTCCAACTTCTAGTACACGTGGATAAATCTCTAGCATACTCTCAATTTGTACGGGTTTAAGGAAATAAATAGTCATATTCTCTACAACTAAGTCACCTTTTTTATAATTCCTCAGCACTCGATTGGCCGCTTCTGAAACGATAGTTGTAAACACCCCATAAGAAATGGTACCGAGATGATTGGTCATCTGCGGTGTAACTTCGCAGCGGTACACATCTTCTCCTTTTGTCTTCCCCCTCATTAGCACAAGTTGATTGGTAACAATATCATCAATCGTTTCACCGACTTGGGGCTGACGCTGAATCATTTGGAGTGCCTTTAACACATCTTGTCTGGTAATGATGCCCTCCAGCCGATTCGAATCATCAACTACCGGGAGGACTTCAATTCCTTCCCAAACCATCATATGTGAGGAGGAAGCGACACTTGTTTGCTTCCCGACAGTCATTGGGTTTTTGGTCATTAGCTTATCAATAGGAGTTTCAGGGTCATGCCCCATAATATCCTTAGATGTAACCATACCAAGTACCTTTAAATTTCTATCGACTACTGGGAACCGCCCATGATTGGTTTCTTTATTATAATTCAGCCAATCTGAAACTTTATCAGTTGGTTTGAGGTATACCGTTTTTTCAAGAGGGGTTAATATATCCTCTACAAGAACAATCTCCTTTTTAATCAGCTGATCGTAAATAGCCCGGTTAATCATTGTTGCTACAGTAAATGTATCATAGCTGCTTGAAATGATCGGGAGCTGTAATTGATCAGCGAGCTTTTTTACATGTTCTTCGGTATCAAAACCGCCAGTAATGAGTACAGCTGCACCTGCCTTAAGGGCAGATTCATGTATTTGCGTTCGATTTCCAACAATAAGCAGACTGCCTGCATCAGTGTACCGCATCACGGCATCTAGTTTCATGGCCCCGATTACAAATTTACTCAATGTTTTATGCAAACCGTCTCTTCCGCCTAACACTTGACCGTCAACAATATTAACGACCTCAGCAAAAGTGAGCTTTTCAATGTTCTCTTTCTTCTTCCGCTCTATTCGAATCGTACCAACCCGTTCAATCGTACTAACATACCCTTTGTTCTCTGCATCCTTAATAGCCCGGTAAGCTGTCCCTTCACTGACACTTAATGCCTTGGCGATTTGTCTAACTGATATTTTTTCCCCGACAGGCAATTCATCGATATATTGCAAAATTTGTTCATGCTTTGTAGCCAAGACGTTCACCCTTTTTCTATAATTCCTATATCTTCATTATAAGGTTAAAAACGCCTTTATTTCAATTCGATGTGACGAACGACCTAAATATTCTTAATATTATCGATGGTAAGCTCTTGATCTCTTTCTTTCTTCTACTTGTATACTAGATCTTGAAACTGCTTTCTTAGGTGAGTATAGCAGTGCTGTTAAATTTCCGGCAACGACAATAAGTGCAAAGGCTAGCCAGGTAATGGCAAATATACCTTCTAAACCATCGCTGAAAATGTTTAGTCTTGGTAACGCAAAATAAAGAAAGAACCCACACAAGAGCAGACATAATAAATATCGATTTTTTTTCATTTCTATTTCCCTCCTAATGATCATTCTTCATTTAAATGTATGCGGACATGCTTGGAAAATGTATGGATTTCTTTTGCTTTGGAAGGGGGATATAGTGAAAAACATTAACACCTTTTATGCGAGCGACTATAAAAAAACAGCGCAGCTTAAATCAGCTGCACTGCTTTTTACAATTGAATCGAATCTCCCGCCTGAAGTACCTGAACAACACCTGGTTCAACCATTTCCGCAAATTTATATGGGTCCTGCTTTATAGGCGGGAACGTATTATAGTGTATCGGTACAACTTTCTTGGCACTCAACAAGCCCGCTGCATAGGCTGCGTCCTCTGGCCCCATAGTAAAATTATCTCCAATTGGCAAAAAGGCAAGATCAATCGGGTGGCGGTCACCTATTAATTTCATATCGGAGAATAGACCTGTATCGCCTGCGTGATAAATCGTTTTATTTTCAATAGTTATAAGTACTCCCGCTGGCATACCTAAATAAATGATTTCATTGTTATCTGTCTCTAGTCCAGTTCCGTGAAAAGCAGGTGTCAACTTTACCTTTCCAAAATCAAACTGATAAGCTCCACCTATACTCATTCCGTGAGTATTCACACCTTGCCAGCTTAAATAGGTTGCAAGCTCAAAGTTGGCAATAACGAGAGCATCATGCTTTTTGGCCAGTTCCACAGTATCTCCAAGGTGATCTCCATGTCCATGGGTCACAACAATGACGTCAGGCTTAACATCATCCACCTTTAAATCTGTTAATTCGTTTCCTGTTATAAATGGATCTATGAGAATTGTTTTCCCTTGTGATTCAATTTTCACAACAGAATGTCCATGAAATGATACTTTCATTTCTCTTCCCCTTTCTACTATTTCGTTATGTAAATGATTCAACGAATGTTTCCATTTTCCTTCTTCCTATACACTACCCTATTTTGAAGTCTTCTAAAAGTTTACTTTTACCCATTAAGTTGCTAATCTTTTAATATTAGCTAATTGCTTTAATTACAAGGAGGATAATCATGAATAGCAGATTACAGAAATTATCCAGCTGGATGAAAGAAAATAATGTACAGGTTTGCTTTGTGACTTCACCTGAAAATGTTTTTTATTTTAGCGGTTTTTTAAGTGACCCTCATGAACGCCTTTTGGGATTAGCCGTTTTTCAAGAAGAAGAGCCTTTTCTCGTTTGCCCTGCATTGGATAAAACTGATGCAAAAAATGCAGGCTGGAGCAATGAGATTATTTCTTACAGTGATATTGAAAATCCGTGGGAAATGATACATAAAGCAATTTTTAGCCGCGTGAAAACGGTTGAGAATATAGCTGTCGAAAAAGAACATATGAATGTTGAACGCTTTGAAATTCTTACTGGAATGTTTAATGGAGCACGATTTACTTCCGCAGAGGAAAAGTTAAGAAAGCTTCGGATGGTGAAAGATGAAAAAGAGTTGAGCATTATTCGCGAAGCTTGTGCATTGGCAGATTATGCGGTTGAAGTGGGATGTGCTGAAATACAAGAAGGGAAATCAGAATTAGAGATCATTGCAGCAATTGAATTTGCCTTAAAGAAAAAAGGCGTTACCCAAATGTCCTTCTCTACGATGGTATTAACTGGAGTAAATGCAGCTTCTCCCCACGGAACTCCAGGATTAACGAAAATTAAAAAGGGAGATTTCGTCCTTTTTGATTTAGGCGTAGTTGTGGATGGCTATTGCTCAGATATAACTAGAACTGTTGCTTACGGAGATATCAATGATAAGCAAAGAGAGATTTATGATACGGTTTTAAAGGCACAGCTGGCTGCGGTTGAAGCAAGTAAGCCTGGGGTTCCGTGCTCCGAAGTTGATTTAACAGCCAGAAAGATTATTGCTGAAGCTGGTTACGGCGAATATTTTCCACATCGACTAGGACATGGCCTGGGGATCAGCGTCCATGAATATCCTTCCTTAACCGAGACAAATCCGCTTCTGCTAGAAGAAGGAATGGTTTATACAATTGAGCCTGGCATCTATGTTCCTGATGTTGCTGGGGTTAGAATTGAAGATGATATTTTTGTGACAGCTAACGGGGTAGAAATTTTAACAAAATTCCCGAAAGAACTGCAGATAATTAGATAAGAGTACTAAAAAAGCTGTCACTTATGACAGCCTTTTTAGTTTATTATATAGAGAGAGGGCAGATTATTTTAAACGAATGAGTTTTTTATATAATGATATACTTCATCTGCTGTGGACATGGAAAGAATGAATTTGATATGGTTTTCAATGACAGATTTTGATAGCCTGCTTATTTGAGAGCGTGCCTTCAAGATAGATGCTGCACTCATTGAAAATTCATCTAATCCTAGAGCAAGCAAGATAGGAATGGCGATTTCGTCTCCTGCCATTTCTCCGCACATCCCTACCCATTTTCCATCCTTATGTGCAGCATCAATCACATTTTTAACTAGTCGAAGAATAGCTGGGTTATATGGCTGGTACAAATAAGAAACGCGCTCGTTCATACGGTCTGCTGCCATGGTATATTGAATTAAATCATTTGTTCCAATAGAAAAAAAGTCTACTTCTTTTGCGAAAAGGTCCGCCATTACTGCTGTTGATGGAACTTCCACCATCATCCCTACTTCGATATTGTTAGAAACCTCTACACCTTTTCTAACAAGCTTCATTTTTTCATCTAATAATATAGCTTTTGCTTGCCGGAACTCTTCTAGGGTTGCGATCATCGGGAACATGATTTTTAAGTTTCCGTAAATGCTCGCACGCAAGAGGGCCTTTAATTGCGTTCGAAAAATGTCTTGGGCTTCTAAACATAAGCGAATCGCTCTAAATCCTAAGAACGGATTTATTTCTTTCGGCATTTCAAGATATGGCAGCTCCTTATCTCCGCCAATATCTAATGTACGAACAACTACAGACTTTCCATTCATCGAATGTAAAACAGCTTTATAGGCTTGGAATTGTTCTTCTTCTGTTGGAAGTGTTTCACGCCCCATGTATAGGAACTCAGTGCGATATAATCCAATCGCTTCAGCACCATTTTCCAACACCGCACTTATATCATCAGGGGTTCCGATATTTGCCCCAAGCTTTACATACTGACCACATGCGGTCACGGTTTGCTTATGAACAAGCTTTGCCCATTCTCCTTTTTGTAACTCGCAGGCAGCTTTTTTCTCTTGGTAAGACTCTACTATTTCCGTACTTGGGTTGATAATGACTTTTCCATTAAAGCCGTCTACAATTAGCATATCACCATTTTTGATCGTTTCTGTAATTGTTTTTGTCCCTACGACTGCGGGAATTTCGAGTGATCGAGCCATAATCGCCGAATGCGATGTTCGGCCTCCAATATTTGTCGAAAACCCTTTAACAAATTGTCTATTTAACTGTGCAGTATCGGACGGTGTTAAGTCATCAGCAATGACAATCACTTCTTCCGCAATTAAGCTTGGATCTGAAACACTCACATTTAATAAATGGGAAAGGACGCGTTTAGTTACATCACGAATATCCGTTGCACGCTCTTTCATATACTCATTATCCATAGCTTCAAACATACTAATAAACATCATTGCTACTTGATTTAAGGCATATTCTGCGTTTAATTGTTCATCAGTTATTTTTTCTTTAATCGGATTCAAGAGCTCAGGGTCATTTAACACGAGAAGGTGGGCTTCAAAAATTGCTGCTTCTTCCTCGCCTATTTCATAACGAGTATGTTCTTTAATTCTCTTAAGCTCTTCTTTTGATTTTTTAAGAGCTTGCTCAAAACGTAATACCTCTGCATCCGTATTTGATATTACATTTTTCTCTATCGTTAATTCAAGTTTTTCTAGCAGAAATGCTTTTCCAATGGCAATACCGTTTGATGCGGCTATACCAGGTATCTCGTTAGTGATCATTCTGCCAAACCTTCTTTTAGAATAACAGCTTCTATCATATTTACTGCTTCAACTTCATCTGAACCATCCGCTGTAATTTTGATTGCAGCATTTTTAGGAATTCCTAAAGACAGGACCCCCATAATAGATTTTAAGTTTATTGCTTTTCCCTTATACTCTATCTTGATATTAGCAGCGAATTTGCTAGCTGTTTGTACTAATACGGTTGCCGGTCTTGCATGAATGCCTGCATCTGCTGCAATAATAAAATTTTTCTCGGTCATGTTTATAACAACTCCTTTAATGTATATCGTGAAGCTATTTTTGTAATATATTAATTTTGTTTAAGTGGATTTTTCAATAAGCCTATTAGTAGTGCGGAAATGAAAGCACCAATAATAATGGCAAGTAAATATAAAAGCCATGAGCCTTCAACGAATGGTACGACAAATACCCCACCATGCGGTGCCCTTAATCCGATATGCGCCATCATTGAGATGGCTCCAGCTACTGCTGAACCTATCATTAGAGAAGGTATTACACGAATTGGATCAGCTGCAGCAAAAGGGATCGCACCTTCTGTTATGAATGACAAGCCCATAATATAATTAGTTTTCCCTGATTCTAGTTCCTGCTTCGTGAATTTTCCTTTAAAAATAGTAGTGGCGAGAGCAATCGCAAGTGGCGGAACCATCCCACCGGCCATAATCGCAGCCATCGATTCGTAAACACCGCTTGCTAGCAGGCCTGTTCCAAAGACATATGCCGCTTTATTTACTGGCCCCCCCATATCAAATGCCATCATTAACCCTAGGATCGCCCCAAGTAATACAGCATTTCCAGTTCCGAGATCTGAAAGCAAATTTGTAATTGCAGTGTTAAGTGCTCCAACAGGTTTATTCACTACGTAGAGCATTAGTATTCCGGTCAAAGCAATGCTAAACAACGGATAAAGTAAAATTGTTTTTATGCCATCAAGGGAAGAAGGCAATCTCGAAAAGGACTTCTTCAAACCAATTACTAAATATCCTGCAAGAAAACCTGCGATAATTCCACCAAGAAATCCAGCCCCTCCGCTTGCAGCCATCATTCCTCCGACAGCACCAGGTGCAAATCCAGGCCGATCAGCAATACTCATCGCAATAAATGCAGCTAGAATAGGAATTATTAATCCAAATGCATTGCCTCCTCCAATTGTCATAAGTGCCTCAGCAATTGGGTGGTAAGAAGGATCATCGGGATTGGATGCATTGTAACCGAACATGAAGGAAATTGCGATTAAAATACCGCCACCTACAACGAATGGCAGCATATTGGAAACACCATTCATTAGATGCTTATAAACCCCAACCTTTTGTTTCGTACTCTTCCCCTCAGGTGAACTGGTATTTTCATTTTTGCTATGATAAATGGGAGCCTCCTGTTTAAGGGCTTTTTCAATCAGCTCTTGTGGTTTGCGAATTCCGTCTGCAACAGCTGTTTGCAGTACATGTTTTCCGCTAAACCGCTCCATTTCTACTTTCGTATCTGCTGCGACAATAATAGCTTCAGCATTTTCAATTTCTTCTTTAGTCAAAACATTTTTTGCGCCACTCGAACCGTTTGTCTCAACTTTAATGTCAACACCCATTTCAGCAGCCTTAGCTTTTAATGAATCGGCTGCCATATAGGTGTGCGCAATCCCTGTAGGGCATGCTGTAACAGCCACGATAAATCGTTTACTTTCTGAGATGCTTGCGTTCTCCTCCTCATCATCCTCATCATAACTATCGATAATAGCCAGAACTTCCTGGGCACTTGCTGCCTCGATTAATTTCTTACGGGCATCATCAATCATTAATATTGAGGATAGACGAGATAGAGCTTCCAAATGTGTATTATTAGCGCCATCTGGTACTGCAATCATAAAGAATAAGTGTGCAGGTTTACCATCAAGCGACTGAAAATCAATACCCTCTGCTGATTTCCCGAAGGCAATCGCCGGCTCCTTAACTGCCTCAGTTTTTGCATGCGGGATCGCTATGCCATCACCAATTCCCGTTGTACTTTGACTCTCCCTTTTTAGAATTGCTTCCTTAAATAAAATTCGGTCATTTAATTTACCTGCTTTATCGAGTGCATCGATTAGACTGTTAATTGCATCCTGCTTTCCAGTTCCGTTTATAGAAAGAAGAATCGTCTCATTTGTTAACAATTCCGTTACTCTCAATTTTGTTCTCCCCTTTTTTTAGTAGGCGGATAGAAACATACGGCAGCAATTCCTCCACCTTTTCTTTTGAACATAGACCAATTGAAAATGCTGTTGCGCTGCCAGAGGCTACGCTATAACGAAATGCTTTTACAATATCCTTCTCTTTTTCAAAAGCTGCCAAAAATCCTGCAACTAATGAATCACCCGCTCCAACTGAACTCTTTACTTCCCCTGTTGGAACTGAAGCAACATAAGCTTCGTCCTTCGTAATTAACACAGCACCTTTTCCTGCAAGTGAAACGATTACATTTTCAGCACCCATACTAATTAGCCTTTGTCCATAAGGAACTACCTCTTCCACATCTGAAAAGGAAGTATTAAATAATTCACCAAGTTCATGATGATTTGGCTTGATTAAAAAAGGTTTATATGGGAGGACTTTTTTTAATAAATCACCTTCAGCATCAACAACAAAGGAAGCCCCGTTATCTGAACAAATCTTCACAAGTTTTTCGTATGTTGTATCCGGCATTGTTGATGGGATGCTTCCCGCAAGGACTAGAAGGTCCCCCCTCGAAAGCTCACTGATTTTTTTTTGAAGAGCCAGCCAATTATCATCAGTAATTGTTGGACCATTTCCGTTAATTTCCGTCTCTTTGTCTGTTTTAATTTTAATATTTATTCTTGTATCTTCTTCTACTTTGATAAAGTTAGTTTTAATGCCTTCTTTTTGCAAATATTCCTCTATATAATTGCCTGTAAATCCACCGATAAATGCAATCGCATGACTGTTTACCCCTATTCTTTTTAACACTCTTGAGACATTAATTCCTTTTCCACCTGGAAATTTCGCTTCATATGCCGTCCGGTTCAACGCCCCTATTTCTACATTCTCAAGCCCGACGATATAATCAACCGATGGATTTAATGTCAATGTGTGTATCATGCTGTCACAACCTTTATCTTTGTTTTGCTAACATATTGTTCTTTATTTTCAATATTTAATTGATCAGTAATAATAGATGCTTGGTGGAGATCAGCTATTTTGGCAAATGAAATTTCCGAAAACTTAGTCTGGTCTGCAAGAACATAAGCTTCCCGAGATATAGTAATAGCCATTTGCTTAATCATTGCTTCCTCCTGGTCTGGGGTCGTAAACCCCGCCTCGGGATGAATCCCATTTACACCCATAAAGCACTTATCAAAACGATAATTTTCAAGACTTGCAATTGCTCCTCTGCCGATGATTGCTTTTGTTTTTGCCTTTGTATACCCTCCAATCAAATAGGTATGGATTTCTTTTGCAAGTAAAGCATCAACATGCGTGATTCCATTTGTTACAACGACAATATCCTTTGTAGATAAAAATGGGATCATCTCTGTTACTGTTGAACCAGCATCCAAAAAAATACAATCACCTCCCTCAACTAAGCTGGCAGCATATTGAGCAATTCTGCGTTTTTCTTGAAGGTTTTTGAATGATTTTTCTGTCATGCTCGGTTCTTGCAGCTTTCCTTGAAGTCTTGCAGCACCACCATGAATTCTTTTCAAAAATTTCTCTTCCTCTAATTGACTAAGATCTCGTCTAATCGTAGATTCAGATGTATTAGTAATTTCAACAAGTTCATTGATCTTAATAACGTTTTTGGCTTTTAAAAGGTTTAATATTACTTGATGGCGTTCAGGTGTTAACAATAGATCACCCCTTAATTCATATTTTTATTAATTTCATTGTACTGAAAACGATTTCAAATATCAATCAATTTCCTTCAAAAACATCCATAATTAATCATTAGCAGGATGCCTTTTCTAGTTTTTAATTATTTTAGGCACAAAAAAAGCTGTCGTTGAAGATTTTGACAGCTTTTGGAGCATTAAATTATATTTTTCCCTCAGTTTCCTTTTCGGCATCTAAATTAAAATTCGCATTCGCCTGATCGATGACACCACTATTATAGGCATCCATAATTTGCTCGCTTACCTCGTTTTGTCCTTCTTCGTTGAAGAAATAATTTGCTTGTGCTTTTGGGTCACGCTTTTCCATCCTTCTAACAGCTCCTTAAAATTAATTTAATGAACTGTCTTATTGTTCGATTTTTTGTTACAGATATACACATTTTGGTATTGTATAATAAAGGAAAAGGAGGAGATATTCATGGGGATGAAATATAAAAATATATTAGTAGCTGTAGACGGTTCAACAGAGGCTGAATGGGCATTTAAAAAAGCAATTGAAGTAGCCAAAAGAAATGATTCACAAATCACTTTAGCCCACATCATCGATACACGGACTTTCTCCACGGTCGAGGCGTATGACCGGACAATTTCCGAAAGAGCAAATATGTTCGCAAAAGAGTTAATGGAAAAGTATAAGAGTGAAGCAATGGAATCAGGAGTTGCAAAGGTAGAGTATGTAATTGATTACGGTTCTCCAAAAGTTATCATTCCAAAGGATATGGCTAAGAAACAAAATGTCGATCTCATTATTTGCGGGGCTACGGGAATGAACGCCATGGAAAGATTCCTAATCGGCAGCGTATCTGAGAACATTGTTCGTTATGCGAAATGTGACGTGCTCGTAGTTCGTACGAGTAAAGAAGAAGAATAAATTTTAATCATGATGCAAGGATCAAATGTCCATGCATCATTTTTTCTGTTTAACACTCCAAATCTTCTACTAGTTTGTTTTTCTCAAGCCCTGCATCTTCTAATTCACCAATAAATTATTTGACTTTTCCAACAATTCTTTCAATAATATAATAAGACTACAGTGGAAGGAGACGATAATAGTGAATTATTTCATCGCCATAATGAAAACCATTAACCCTGCTAAGGACGAGGCCATCCGGAAAGAACATATTGATTATCTGAATGATTTAATTGAAAAAGGAAAAATTATTGCGAAGGGTCCCTTTACTGACCATTCAGGAGGTTTAGTTATTTTTCGTGCGGAATCTATCGAGGAGGCTCAGCAGCTTGCGAACCGTGATCCAGCTGCTATTGAAAAGACTCGAGAATTTATTTTGAAAGAGTGGAAAAGTAACATACATGTATAATAAAAGGAGTGCGGACACGAGCCAGCACTCCTTTTTCTACTTACTAATTCTCTATTATTTCCTTGGCTTTTTCAATTGCAATCATAATTTGCTTAAAGCCTGTTCCACCAGCACTATTCCGTCTCTTCACAGCTGTTACGGGGTCAAGTACCTCATAAATATCATTTTCAAATAATGGATGGGCTGCAACAAATTCTTCTAATGATAAATCAGCTAGAAAACAACCTTTATTTACGCAGGTTAGCACAAGCTTCCCTACAATTTCATGGGCTTCTCTGAAAGGAATCCCCTTGCTTGATAAATAATCAGCAAGCTCCGTTGCATTTGAAAAATCAGTTTTCGTTGCCTTCTCCATTTGATTCGCATTAACTGTCATCGTACGGATCATACCAGCAAAAATCTTAAGGGAGCCTGTTACTGTCTTAACAGTATCGATCATGCCTTCTTTATCCTCTTGCATATCCTTATTGTAAGCAAGCGGAAGTCCTTTTAACACTGTTAATAACCCCATTAAATTCCCGTAAACCCGGCCTGTTTTTCCGCGAATCAACTCAGCCATGTCAGGATTTTTCTTTTGCGGCATGATACTGCTTCCTGTTGCAAAGCTGTCATCAAGCTCGATAAATTTGAATTCTTGGCTGGACCAAAGAATGAATTCTTCACTTAATCTAGATAAGTGCATCATTAAAATCGAACTGCCAGATAAAAACTCTAATATGAAATCACGGTCACTTACAGCATCAAGACTATTTTCGTAAATCCCTTCAAATCCCAGCAATTCTGCACTTAGATGCCGGTCGATTGGGAATGTTGTTCCTGCAAGCGCTCCAGCTCCAAGCGGGGACACATTAATTCTCTTGATACTTTCAGTGAAACGCTCTTTATCACGCTCAAGCATCCAGAAATAAGCCATTAAATGATGGGCAAATGAGATTGGCTGAGCTCTTTGAAGATGAGTATAGCCTGGCATCACTGTTTCAACATTTGCTTCTGCTTGCTCTAATAATGCTTCCTGCATTTCCTCAATCAGCTCAATAATAATTTGAACCTGTTTGCGTAAAAATAGATGCATATCAGTTGCAACCTGATCGTTACGGCTCCTTGCCGTATGAAGCTTTCCGCCAACTGGGCCAACTAATTCCGTTAAATAGCTTTCTAGATTCAAGTGGATATCCTCCAGCTTAACAGAATAAGAAAGTTCATCATTTGCTGCTTTTTCTTTTAACTGTTCAAGGCCGTCTTTAATCTTGTTTGCTTCTGCCTCTGAAATGATTCCGCATTTGGCAAGCATGGTGACATGGGCGATACTGCCTTCAATATCTTCCATAACTAGTTCTTGGTCAAAGGAAATTGATGCACCAAATTCGTCTACCCATTCCTCTGCTGATTTTGTAAAACGACCGCCCCATAGTTTTTTCACACTGTCACCTTCTTGTTTTGCTGGACAATGGTTTGAACCTTTGTCGGTAAGCCCCATAGCTTAATAAAACCAACTGCTGCATTGTGATCAAATTCATCATCAGATGTATAAGTAGCAAGCTTTTCATCGTATAAAGAATATGGAGATTTTCTTCCTTCAACAATAGCATGACCTTTAAATAACTTCACACGAACTGTACCAGTTACAAAAGTTTGAGTTTCTTCTAAGAAAGCAGCTAATGCTTTTCTTAATGGAGAGAACCATAAACCTTCATAGATAAGCTCTGCAATTTTCTTTTCAATATTTGGTTTAAAATGAGCTACTTCTTTCACAAGTGTTAAATCTTCAAGCTCTTTATGTGCTTTAATTAATGTCATTGCTCCTGGGCACTCATACACCTCACGAGATTTAATTCCAACTAGACGGTTTTCCACATGGTCGATACGTCCAACACCGTGTTTTCCAGCTAATGCATTTAATTCTAAAATTAGCTCTGCTAATTTATATTCTTTTCCATTCAAGCTGACAGGAACACCCTTTTCAAAGCCGATTTCAACTACATCTGGTGTGTCAGGTGCATTTTCAAGGCTTGAAGTGAGCTCATACGCTTCTTCAGGCGGTGCAGCCCAAGGGTCTTCGAGAATCCCACACTCATTGCTTCTTCCCCAAAGATTTTGGTCAATTGAAAAAGGAGAATCTAGATTAATAGGAATTGGAATATTCTTTTGTTTGGCATACTCGATCTCTTCCTCACGAGACCATTTCCATTCACGTACAGGTGCTAATACTTCAAGATCTGGATTTAATGCATGAATAGCCACCTCAAAGCGAACTTGGTCATTTCCTTTACCTGTACAACCATGAGCTACAGCTACTGCCCCTTCCTTCTCAGCTACTTCTACAAGCTTTTTCGCAATAAGTGGACGAGAAAGTGCAGATATTAGCGGATAAACACCTTCATATAATGCATGTGCTTGTAGGGCCATTAATGCATATTCATTAGCAAACTCTTCTTTTGCATCAATCACATAGGATTCAACAGCACCAACTGTTAATGCTTTCTGCTGGATGAAGTTTAAATCCTTGCCTTCACCTACATCTAAACAGCAAGCAACTACTGAATAACCTTGCTCTTCCAACCATTTAATTGCTACTGAAGTATCTAAACCGCCTGAATAGGCAAGAACAACTTTTGGATTTGTCATGTTAAAATTCCTCCTGATAGTTATGAATATTTATTCATCAATAGTAATGTTTATTCATTTATAATGATTTATATTATCATAATTTCATCCAAAATCAATACTTTTGCAAAAAAATGTATAAAAATTAATCTGTTTTTTTCTGGGGGGATAGGTATTTATTTGAAAGACATGGAATGAAATTTGGGATTATAGTAGAATGTAAGCATAATAGATATGGAGGATTTCTAAATGGTGGAGTATTTTTCACACAATGAACGGCTTGGCATCTCGATTCCTTCATTTGATCGGGAATGGGACCAATACCCAAATGATATAAAGGAGCATATTTTATATCGATGGGAGAGTATAAGGGGAAGAATTCCTGATCGAATCGCCGAACTTGAGGATTTAATAAATACAAAGCAGGCTCAGCTTAATGATGAAGGAAATTTCATTAAATCTTGCGAACTGAATAGCGAAATTTCTGAGCTCGCCTCTATTATTAACGATTTATGGCTTTGGTATAGGACTCACCAGGACATTTCTGAAAAAGCTCATTTATAAAAACTATGTAAAAACTAAACAGCACCTAACCACTTTTTTCTAAAGGTCTAGGTGCTGTTTTTCTTATTGCTTTTGACTTGCAAGAAAATCTATTGCTGTTTCTAGTTGCTTGGCTTTATCCATAACCTCTATATCAGGGGCTAGCCCATTTTCATCTAATTTCTTCGAATTCGGTCCTTCCATGACCGAACTAATAAAGACCATTCCTGATTCATCGTTAAAGGTTCTTATAGAAAGCCCAATGTTTTTTCCATATGTATGTGTTCCAATTTGGGTTACATGTTCTAAGTTTTCTTTTAAAGAGACGATTAATAATTCCGATGAACTTGCCGTTCGATTGTTTGTTAGAACAACAATGTTTTGAAAGGTAACGGGACTTTTATTATTGGAATAATATTTTTCAGTGTCGTCTCTAGTTTTAAGCTGAAATAAAAGTGTGTCTTTTTTCATAAACATAGTAAGCACCTTCTCAAGCTCTTTAAAACTTCCTCCGGTATTATCCCTTAAATCAATAATTAAATTATCATATTTACTAAATTCCTGTATCAAGGAGGTTAACTCCTTATATGTGCCGCCTTCTTGGAAGGTAGTTAGTTTCAAATAGTATGTCGATTTGTCTATCGGTTTTCCAGCTATTTCTTCAGCCAGATTTTTATTTTCTTCATTATAGCCCTGAAGCCATTCCTTATCTAAAAAGGAGTTAAACTCTTTATTTTTATTGATTTCAAATTTTGCTAACTCCTCAAGGACAAGTGATATTGTAAAATTATCAAAATCTGTCTGTAAATCATCTTCATAGGCATCCCCAAGCCGATCCTTTAATACTTTTTGTAAATTTTCCTCATCATAGTAGTCATAAATAATGTCCTGCTTAAGAGCATTAAGCTTATTCTCCCCTTTTAATATATCTACTAAAAAAAGAATGACAAGGATAGAAAAGAAACTTGCCACCCCTGCTACAATATTTGTCTTTGTCTTTTTTTTCATATAGCTCCCCCGTCAACACAAAAACATTCTCCATTCATTCCATAGCAAAAAGTAGCACAGCTATTAATCCCTCTCTGTGCTACAAAATAAGTATAATTCCATTCCCCTTACCCATTACAAATCCTTTTTCAATTCCCTAACCACATGGCCAAGCTCAGGTAAAATCAGTTTATTCATGGCTAAGCGTACAGCACCAGAAGAGCCTGGTGTTGAAAATACAGCCTTATTTCTAACAACTCCTGCAACGGCCCGAGAAAGAATGGCTGCTGATCCAATATCCTCTTGGTAGCTAAGCATTCTAAATAACTCCCCAAACCCATTAATTTCTTTATCGAACAATTCCTTGACGGTTTCAATCGTTATATCACGGAAGGCGATGCCAGTTCCTCCATTCGTAAGGACGACATCAATGTCTGGATCATCACACCCTTTTAGGACTTCCTTTCGAAGCTCATCTCCATCATCTATTACGATTACATAGTCCTTTACAATATGGCCTTCCTCTTGTAAAAGTTCAATCATTAGCTTCCCGCTTTTATCAGTTTCCTTATTGCGTGTATCACTAACGGTAATCACTTTACAGGTGACCTGCTTCGGAGCTTCCATCTTATGTTCAATTGTACTCAAGTGGATTTTCCCCCTTTCTTATACAAGTATCGATATTGATAATATTTGTGAGCAAACTCGGTTACTTTTCGTGTTAGCTGATAATTTGTACCGGCACCAATAGCTATACTAATTAACGGAAGTCCTTTGATAGACTTATTTCGAAACATGTATATCGCCAAGCCTTTTAATAACTGTTTTACAGGCTGCTCCAACCAAGAGACATTTGCAATTTCCTCTACACCCTCATAAAAATAAAAATCCTGTTCATTGTGCAATTCACTGATTAACTCTTCCCAAGCCCTCATTTGCATGCGTGATGGAAGTGTGGCAGCATGAAATACTTTAAGAGAACTCATCATTTCATAAGGGGTATTTACTTCTATACCATATGTCATCGCAATGAGCTGAACAACTCTCAAATTAATGACAGCCATCGCGGGAATATCTGCACCAAGCATAAGTGAACTTCCTGTCCCAGCTAAGCCACCTTGGGCAAAGGAATATAGCCGGTGGCGGGCAATTTGCTGCTGGGCTATGTATTGAAGCTGATCAATCGTTAATAATTGTAAGTCTCCCACGCTCTCGATTTGTAAATTAAATACTCTGCCTGCCTGCAGGATCCTTTCTTTTGCATCTATTTGCAACTGAGATCCTTGAATTAAGGCGTGAAGATGAAACATCCAATTATCCATTGAAGTAAATACCTGCTGCTGAATATTCTCTGGAAGTAAAGCAAAGGATTTCTCCATATATTTTTCATAAGTTAATTCAAAGTCATTTGATTCATAGTTGTAAAGTTTGTGTTCCCACTCTTGAATTTCGGACCAGACCTTTTGTTCCCGTTCGGTCAATGACATGCAGATTTCCTCCATTCAATATTCTATTTTTATTGGTTGTATTAAACAATATTGCTGACGACAGTTCGCCATATATGCACATGTTCTCTAAGTTATTCGTCCCGAATAAACCCGGTTCACACGCACACATATGGCTAAATCTACAACATCACTAATTTAGCCATTTAATTTAGTATAGCATAACCTAAGTGGGAAATTCTTCTATTTATATATGAGCAAGTCTTACAACATCCCTCGCTATCATCACTTCCTCGTTCGTGGGAATGACTAGCACTTTAACTGGAGAATGTGGGTAGTTGATAAAAGCTTCCTCTCCGCGCACTTTATTAAGTGCAGGATCCCAATAAACTCCCATAAACTCTAAACCTTGAAGAATACGTTCACGAATGACGTCACTATTTTCTCCAATGCCGGCTGTAAAGATAATCGCATCAACGCCAGACATACGTGCCGCATA
Source organism: Bacillus sp. DTU_2020_1000418_1_SI_GHA_SEK_038 (assembly GCF_032341175.1). NCBI lineage: Bacteria > Bacillati > Bacillota > Bacilli > Caryophanales > Bacillaceae > Bacillus > Bacillus sp. DTU_2020_1000418_1_SI_GHA_SEK_038. Next base: position 3,397,728 of record NZ_CP135435.1, read on the forward strand.
AGAACCAATGTATTTATGAATTTTATTTGCAAATACTTCTAGTGCTAATTTGGCTCTTTCGTTTCCTTCTGCCGCTTCCATTTCAATATCACGAATATCACTTGAAAATCCGGATAATGCCAGCATTCCGCTCTTTTTGTTTAGAATATCCAGCACATCATCAGCTGTTTTATTAGTTTTTTCCATGATGAATGGGATTAACGCAGGATCAATATTTCCAGAACGGGTTCCCATTGTCACACCAGCTAAAGGAGTAAATCCCATTGAAGTATCAATCGACTTTCCGCCTTTAATTGCTGCAATACTTGCTCCGTTCCCTAGATGGCATGAAATCAAACGCAGCTGACTTAAAGAACGTCCAAGCATGCCGGCAGCACGCTGGGATACATACTTATGAGAGGTGCCATGGAAGCCATATTTTCTAATTCCATATTTTTTATAATATTCATAGGGCAGGCTGTACAAGAAGGAGCTCTCAGGCATAGTTTGATGAAAAGCAGTATCAAACACAGCCACTGCCGGCACCTTTGGCAGAACTTGCTTGAAAGCATTAATTCCTGCAATATTAGCTGGATTATGGAGGGGAGCTAGTTCTGAATATTCTTCAATTTTCGCCTGAACCTCATCTGTAATAATCGCTGAATCTGAAAATTCTTCTCCTCCATGTGCAACTCTATGGCCAATGCCCTCAATTTCATTTAATGAATGAATAATTTTTAACGATGTTAATTTATTTAGCAAAAGAGCAACAGCCGCATCATGATTAGGAATAATCGCTGTTTCCTTTATTTTTTTGCCATTTGCAAATATATTAAATACCCCTGCACTCTGCCCAATTCGCTCTATTAAACCTTTCGTGATAACCTCTTCACTCGGCATGTCAAACAGCTGGAATTTCAATGAAGAACTTCCGGCATTTATCGCTATAATTTTCGCCATCTTTCAACCGCTCCTTTATCTTGGCTCTTATAGGTCTCCCTTATTTTGCACTATAGTCGCTATTAATATCTCTTATTTTCCCATTGAAAACAACATGAAGAAAGAAGCTGGGAAAATCAGCTTCTTTTCTATTTATTTTCTTTATACCATCCATCAATTTTTAACAGTATTTTCTCAACCTCATTTGTTTTGGACAAGCTCGGAAGATTGGCAAGCAGCACTTGCTTTGGCGGCTTTACGCCATCGCCTTTTTTCTGAAGAATAAAAATGCTTTTGGCTGCTTTTTCATTTTTAAAGAGAGAAAGAGGCAGCTGCAATAGCCCTTGGATGTTTGCATGCTTCTTAATAAATCCGTGAAGCTTAGGCGCCTGCTCACTTTCAAATAGACCATTTGGAACGATTAAAAATAAATATCCGCCTTCTTTAACATGACGAATACTCTGTTCAATAAATAAGTGATGAGCATATGTATGGCCTTGATCGGCTTTTATTTCATAGTCTGCTGCTCTCAGGTCGTTCGGATAATACCCAACAGGCAGATCACTTACGATAGCATCAGCCTCATCTATAAATAATGGCTCCAAACTATCTTGATTGAAAAGTCGAAGTGGATGCTGCTGTAAATTGGCGTTTACATAACTAAGCCTTATTAAAATATCATCGATATCAATCCCAGTAGCATGAATTGATTTATTTGGCTGCTGATTGATTACAGTCGTTAAAAGGTTGCCAGTTCCAACTGCAGGATCAAGTAATCGGTATTCATTGTTCTGCACAAACTTATTTACAAGATAGCCAATTAGCAGTCCAACAGCATCTGGTGTCATCTGGTGATTGGGCTGTATCATCTCGTTCATCCCTTTAAGTATCGCGAGCTGAAAGGACTTCCGAATTTCTTCCTTAGTAAAATGGTCCATTTGAATTGATTCATAGCCTTTTTTTAACCTTTTTGCCGTTAATTCACTTAACTCTTCCTGTATGATACTTTCATGAAACATATTTTCCCCTGTTTCAGCTAATGCTTCTAAATATGTACAAGACAGCTCTTCTTTTATCATTATTGCTGTTTCATTAAAAACTGTAAACAATTCCTCAACCGGAGTCGTTTTATTCATTATAAATCCTCCCGATTCTTTCTCTGTCCTATTGTACAGACCTTTTTGCAGATTAACAAGATTAAGCAAAGTAAAGCAAAAGCGCCCTAGATTATCCAGGGCGCTTTCTGTTATACACTTTCAAAATTTCTACTACCTCGCTGCCTTTGCAGCTTCTACCGCAGCTTCATAGTTTGGATGGTCAGTTGCTTCGCTCACATATTCTGCGTAGGTAACTGTGTCATTTGAGTCTACTACAAATACTGCGCGAGCTAATAGACGCAGTTCCTGAATTGCAACCCCGTATGCTTCACCGAAGGAAAGGTCGCGATGATCAGAAAGAGTTTGAACATTTTCAATTCCTGCTGCTGCACACCAGCGTTTTTGTGCGAAAGGAAGGTCTACGCTAACAGTTAAAATCTTTACATTATCTAATTTCGAAGCTTCTTCATTAAAACGGCGAGTTTGTGCGTCACATACTCCTGTATCAATGGAAGGAACGACACTGATTAAACGAACTTGGCCTTTAGAGTCTGCCAAAGTCACAGCTGATAAATCATTGGCAAGAACCTTAAATTCAGGAGCTTTATCTCCTACTTTCACTTCATTTCCTAAAAGTGTTACTGCGTTTCCTTTAAAAGTAATATTTGCCATCTTATTCATCTCCTTAAACAATATATGTACATTGTAAATATATCCTCTTAACTAAAGATTTGCAATTTTATTGACTTTATTTATTCCTTACTTTAACCATTAAATGTAGCCAAAAAAAAGTTAACCTTCCTGAAATTTCGGAAAGTTAACTATGTGAACTAAATATTTAAATCCTGCTTTGGCCCGTCATATTCATTTGTTTGGGTTTGATTGTTGCTTCCCTGGTTATTCTTGTTATTAAACATTTGCTGAATTTTGTCTACTGCCTGAGGAGCAAGATCGAGTATTCGCTCGTATAAATGAGTACTTTCATCAAGGTGAACCATCTTCACTCCGTTTGAATTTACGATAAGAAAGGCAATTGGTGTAATGGAGACTCCCCCGCCGCTTCCTCCCCCGAATGGATGACCGCCAGATTGTCCCTGCCCGCCGCCATTTGATTGTCCTTCTAGCTTAAATTCGCTCCCGCCAGCTGCGAAACCGAATCCAACCTTTGAAACAGTTAAAATCACACTGCCATCTGGTGTTTCAACAGGGTCACCGATTATTGTATTAACATCAATCATTTCTTTCAGATTTTCCATGGCAGTTGTCATTAGTCCTTGAATTGGATGCTCAGACATATACTGCGCCCCCCTTTTCTATATTGATTTGGTTTTATTATTAGATAAGGCAGATAAGGGCTTTGATTTAAAATTAGGTCTTCCGCCTTTCCAATATTTAAGCAATTTTATTCCTGCTAACATAGCATGTCCGATTCGAAAATAAATAATACATGAAATGGTTGTCTTGGATAATGCAAATTGAAATTGAGGAGTAATGCTTAAGATAGGACTAGCCTTAAGCTTCATATAGTGACTGATTATGCCTACAATACTCCCTTTAATGGCCCAAAATGCACCTGTAAGCATTCCTGTGTAAGCAGCATCTCCAACCCCTATAGCTGTGTGCCATTCCACCTTTTGGATCGTAACCTTTCTCAGAAACTTCTTAATAATTTTATGAAGGGATACTACTTTTCTAAGTAGCTCTTTCATATCATGGAAACTATTTAGCAGATCATCAGCATCAAATTGTTTCGTATCTTTCTTAACCGATTGATCTTTCGTACCCTTCTTTTGTTTAACCACAATAGTTGGTGAATTATCATCAATTTTAATTAGCGGAAGTTCTACTTTATATCTAATCAGACCGAACCAGGCCCTGAATTCAACTTTTAAATGATCATCATCATTATGATGGTCATAATGAAAATAAACCTTTAATTTCGTAATAAGAATGATAATAAAAATAATGACTAGTATCCCAAATGCAATAAGAATCCATTTCAAAATCGAGTCACAACCTTTCAGCCTATTATTATTTCCGCCAAAAGGAAAAATAAACCTGCAGGCTTTAAACAGCCATGCAGGTTTATTTAAGGATATTCAACATTATTTTTCATGAATAACAGTCGTGTCTGTAAAAAGATCATGCAGTCCTTGTTTTTTTGGTAAAAAAGCAACAATTATGTACCCAATCATAATCGTAGCTGAAATGAATCTTCCAATCCATTCTCTAAAGAGAATTGTACCCCATGTTAGTTTTTTTCCCTTTAAATCAACTACCTTTAAGCCAAATGCCATTTTTCCTAACGTTTGATTAAAGAATCGCGTCATTAGAACAAAATAAGCATAAAACGTAATTGCAGTTGCAATCGAAATCGGCGCAAAGGTATTAAATTCTGTAAGCGGAATATCTAATAATCGAAAGATAGGATTGATCAGGATGCGATCAATACTGCCAATGACAATTAAGTCCAGCAAATAAGCCCAGAATCTCATCCAGAAGCCAGCAAAGCGAACGGAAACAGGCTGGCCCTTTTGCTCATTTATATTTTGATTGTCCTCTGATTCAGGCTTTTTCAACACTGGTTCTTCGCTGTTTCTATTATTTACATTCAATTCCTCATCAAATTCATTCATCTTTGCACCTCCTATTCTGCATATAAATACATGAGACGCGGTGAATTAGGCTGTGATAAAAGCTTCATCAGCCCCGCCATTTCGATATCATTGCCCATAAGCTTTTGTGCTCCCATGCTAAATATTGAACCAAAACCAAGGTTTTCAGTATATCTCACAACCTGTGCACCCTTTAGTTTATGATCCTGTTTAAGGGTTTCAATGACATCATCCAAGTAGCCAAATCCATCAATTAAGTTTAATTCCTGCGCTTGTCTTCCGTCATATATTCTGCCATCAGCAATTTCTTTTACTTGGGCAACAGGAATATTTCGTCCTTCAGAAATGACCTTTACAAATCCTTCATAGGAATTATCGATCATTTTTTGAAGGATTTCTCTTTCTTCGGCTGTCATTTCTCTTGAAGGACTCATGATGTCCTTATATGGCCCGCTTTTAATAGTAACAAAGTCAACACCATACTTTTCGGCTAAGCCAGCATAATTGACACCTTGCATGATGACTCCTAAAGAACCAGTTAACGTTTCAGGGCTAGCGAAAATTTTATCAGCCGGCGCTGAAATATAATATCCGCCTGAAGCCGCCATAGATCCCATTGAAACATAAACTGGCTTCTTCGTTTCCGACTGGATTTCTTTGATCTTATCATGTATTTCTGCACTTTCAACGACCCCGCCCCCAGGAGTGTTGACCCGTATGACAACTGCCTTTACCGTTGAATCGTCCTTAATCTGCTCAAGCTTCTTCATAAAACTCTTATGGTTGTAGCCTGCAGATGTAAAAATAGAAGTCGCTTCTCCTGTATCTTGAATCACTCCATCTAAATCAAGGACAACAATTTTCTTCATTTGATTGCCCTCATCCATTATTTCTTCAACAAAACCGGCATTGCTTGAAGCAAATAAATCAGTAATGGAAGTCTCAAAGTCTTTAAATGCCAGTCCCGTTAAAAAATTCGTCACAATTGAAAAAACAAATAATACACCCGCAATCCCTAATGCGGCCCATCGTTTACCAGTCATTGATTAATCCTCCCCTTAATTGAAATGCGGAAGCGCCTTGGTCACCCCCGACAAGCACAAGACGAGCCTCCCAGAAAGGTGTTCTTTACCTTTTTGGGAGGATTGGCTTGTGACCTCGAGGGGGTAGGCGCTGTAGCTAGACAGTTCTCGAATTCGAAAAAGCTAATTTTTTTCATTATCTTTATACAATCCAGTCTTTCATACGTATAAAACTTTAAAAACGTTTCAAAAAAGTGTAAACTGAGTCGAGAAACATTACCTATCATACCAAATTTTTCAATGCTATTGTTTAATATGAACTTAATTATCTCTATTTTTTGGAGGAATACACATGACTACTCGTAGAAACGTCTTTTTTTATTATAATAATAATTCTGAAATGAGAGAAAGGGTTGAACCCCTTTATGAGCTTGCACAAGCCCATCACTTCAATGTTGTTACGGATTACAAAAAAGCAAACTTAATTGCAAGCATTGGCGGTGATGGTGCGTTTTTGCAGGCTGTTCGGAAAACAGGCTTTAGAGATGATTGTTTATATGTCGGAATATCTACCTTGGATAGTCCTAGTCTGTATTGCGACTTCCATATTGATTATTCAGATCAAATGAGTGAAGCGATGACAAATGAAAAGATTGAAGTCCGCCGATATCCAACTATTGAGGTATCTGTTGATGACCAAACCTCCTTCTATTGTTTAAACGAATTCAGCATACGCTCAGCCATTATTAAAACATTTGTATTAGATGTGTTTATTGATGATTTTCATTTCGAAACGTTCCGAGGCGATGGAATGGTTGTGGCAACGCCGACAGGGAGTACTGCATATAATAAATCATTAAGGGGTTCAATTGTAGACCCGCTTCTTCCTTGTTTGCAAGTCAGTGAAATGGCTTCCTTAAATAATAACCGCTACCGGACACTTGGTTCGTCCTTTATTCTAAGCGGCGACAGAAAATTAACATTTGGGGTTGTGCAGGACGGGAATGATCATCCTACAATGGCAATGGACAATGAGGCATTAAGCATTCAGCACGTAGAGAAAGTTGATATTAAACTTAGTGGTAAAATCATAAAAACAGTCAAATTAAAAGATAATTCATTTTGGGAAAAGGTACAGAGAACATTTTTATAAAGAAAATTTGAGGAGCTGCCCCCATGAACAGCTCCTCAAAAATATTATTTTTCTTATTACTCTTAAACTCCTAAACTATTTCCCTTATTTCTTTTTGAATTAAATAAAACAAAAAGCTTTGTCTTAGATAATGAATAAATTGTAATCGCAGACCAAATAAAGATAAATGAAATTAAATGTATTTTCGTAAAATGCTCATGATAAACGAATACGCCGAGAATCAATGAAATAGTAGGTGCAATGAATTGTAAGAATCCCATAGTGGACATCGGTATTTTTTGAGCGCCCTTCGCAAAATATAAGAGCGGGATTGCTGTAGCCGCTCCAGCTCCAATCAGGAGTATATCAGTTCCAATTGATACAGATAAGAACGATTGCGTCCCTTTTACGAAAAGAACGGCCATATAAACAAATGCTATTGGGGTTACCACTAGTGTTTCTAGAGCCAACCCAATAGAGGAATCTACCTTTATCATCTTTTTGGATAGTCCATAAAGGCCAAAAGAAAAAGCAAGAAGAATAGATATCCATGGAAAGCTTCCATAAGAAATAGTCAGAACAAGAACGCCAATTGTCGCTAACGCAAAAGAAAGATACTGTGCGTACGATAATCTTTCCCTAAAAACAATCATCCCCAATAATACACTAACCAATGGATTTATATAGTAACCAAGGCTAGCTTCAATAATCTGATCTGTATTAACTGCCCATATGTAAATAAACCAGTTACAGCTTATTAACATAGACGCTATAATAAGTGCAGATAATTGTTTTTTATTCGTACGGAAGTTTTTCAGTATTTGAAGAAATTCTTCCCACTTTTTTGTTACAAGCAGAACACCGACCACAAAGAAAAAGGACCAGAAAATTCTGTTGACCAAAATTTCGTCCGCGTTTACTTGATGTAGAAGCTTCCAATAAATCGGCAATAATCCCCAAATGATGTAGGAAAAGCCAACATAAAAGACACCTATCTTTATATCATTATTTTTCATTTTTATTCCTCAATTCTTTCTAGTATCGAAATATTACTATTATAATTCGTACTGAAAGATTCTGGCAATCTTTTAATTTTACCCATTTATTATTTGTTCGATGAATCAAAGACAATTTTTCCGCCAATTATCGTTTTTGAAACTGTTATATGAGGTATAGAATGTAAGTCAATATTAAAAATATCCTCTTTAAAAATAGTAAAATCAGCTAAAAACCCCTCTTTAATTAATCCTCTATCATTTTCGTGACAAGCAGCATAGGCACTTCCCTTCGTGAAAAGACTAACAGCCTCGAAAACAGATAGTGCTTCCTCTGGAAAATAAACCGTTTTTTCCGAATCATTGACGTTTGTCCTAGTAACTGCTGCATGAATGCCTAAAAGGGGGCTTAATGGTTCGATTGGTGCATCTGATCCCCCAGCACACGAAAGACCTTCCTTTAATAACGTCCTCCAAGCATATAAAAATTTATCCTGTTTCTCGCCAACTCGATCCATCACCCATGGAAAATCAGAAGCAAGAAATCTAGGCTGAATATCTAAAATAAGCGGCAGCATTTTTGCACGGTTAATTAAATCCATCCGAAGTATTTGGGCATGTATGAGCCGATCACGTCCAACTCCTCTCAATGGGAACTTCTCTATGGCATTCAAAACCATTTCAAATGCTAAATCACCGATCGCATGAACAGCTACTGGCAATTCATATTCTCTTGCCTTCTTAACAAGTTCATCTAATTGATCCTGTGAAAAGATTGCAACACCAGATGTGGAAGGATCATCAGCATACGGATGACTTAGCAATGCTGTACTGCTGCCTAATGATCCATCAGCAAAGATCTTCATTGCTCCAAATTCAATCCATTCACTACCGCTCAGAAAGCTTTCTCCAGCCTCCTTCATATCATCTACAACGAGGTGATGAACTAAAAGATGAGCCCGAAAAGGATAGCCTTCTTCCTCAATAACATCCTTAAAGGCTTGTAATGTCCTCTCATACCCGCCAAAATAGCTTAGATCCTCTGTATGTACACCTGTTAATCCTAATTTGTAGGCACTTTGAATAGCCCTGCGAATGTAGCTTTTTAGATTGGCAGCAGATACTTCTGGGAGCACACGATATAACAATTCTTGAGCCTCTTCCTTTAGCAAGCCGTTAAGCCTTCCGTTTTCATCCCTTCCTATCACCCCTCCTTCCGGATTAGCTGTATTTTCATTGATATTTGCGGCTTCGAGTGCTTTAGAATTTGCGACAAGTGCATGTCTGCAAACCCTCTTAAGAAAGACGGGATGATCCGGAACAATTGTATCTAATTCGTATTTAAAGATGGGTGTAGCTCGAGGCCCCCATAGATTTTCATTCCAGCCATCACCGATAATCCATTCTCCTTTTTCAATTGTTGAGGAATATTGCTTTACTGCCTGCAGAGCTTCCTCTTTCGATTGACAATTTGTTAAGTCGAGCCGATTCAACTTTTCTCCATATCCAATAAGATGCATATGGCTATCAACAAATCCAGGGAGCATCGTTTCACCATTTAAATGAATATTACTGTCTATTTCTTGGTGGAATCTCTCCTTCAAATCCGCAAAAGTCCCCACAGCAACGATGCGGTTTCCTTTCGTATAAAGGGCTTCCACCTTATGATTTTCCTCTAATAAAGAATAAATATTTCCACCGTACCAAAGTGTACCCATGTTTCTGTTTACCTCCCTATTAAAAATGCAGGCGGTATTTCGCCTGCATGAATGATTGATCCCACTTAAATGTTGTGTTTATTTTTTCGCAGCTGCTTCCATTTCTTGCTTTCGAAGTTCAACCCGGCGGATCTTGCCAGATGTTGTTTTTGGAAGCTCAGCTAAAAACTCGATTTTACGAGGATATTTATATGGTGCTGTAAGGCTCTTCACATGCTCTTGAAGTGCTTTCACAATTTTTGAATCGTCTTCATTTATCCCATCCTGTAAAACAACAAAGGCTTTGACAATATTTCCACGAACCTCATCGGGACTAGCAACGACCGCACACTCCTTCACAAAAGGATGTTTGACAAGGGCATCTTCGACCTCAAATGGCCCAATTGTATAACCGGAACTAATGATGATATCATCTCCGCGGCCTTCAAACCAGAAATAGCCCTCTTCATCCTTCTTTGCTTTATCGCCGGTAATATAATAATCTCCCCTTAACTGCATGGCGGTTCTTTCAGGATCTTTATAATAATTTTTAAATAGGGCTGGTGTTTCAATATGAACAGCGATATCTCCCACCTCGTTCACTCCGCAAGGTTCGCCGTTTTCATCGATAATTTCTACACTATTGCCTGGTATAGGTTTTCCCATAGAACCAGCCTTTAAATCCATTCCTTTTGTGATTCCAACAAGCAATGTATTTTCTGTTTGGCCATAGCCATCACGAACGGCCACATTAAAGTGCCTCTTAAAGGTGTCAATCACTTCACTATTCAAAGGCTCTCCTGCTGAAACAGCACTTCTTAAGTTCGGGAGCTTGTATTCATGAATATTATCTACTTTTGCCATAATTCGATATTCTGTAGGCGTACAGCATAGAACGTTCACATCACATTCCTGAAGGAGCTGCAAATATTTCTTTGCTTCAAATTTTCCATTGTAGACAAAGCCGGTTGCCCCAGAGCCTAGTACGGAAAGAAATGGACTCCATATCCACTTTTGCCAGCCCGGACCTGCTGTTGCCCACACGTTATCACCTTCTTCAATACAAAGCCAGTTTGGTCCGGCCGCTCGCAGATGTGCATATGCCCAGCCATGAGTGTGTACAACGCCTTTTGGATTTCCTGTTGTCCCGGATGTATAGGAAAGAAACGCCATGTCTCCCTTACTTGTATCTGCCAATGGCAGCTCGTCTGAAGCAGTTTCCATTTCCTTATTTAAATCGATCCACTGCTCTTTCGGATTTCCAATCACAAACTTCGGTAAATTCTCTATTTCCTCTACCTGTTCAAATTGATCGACATATGGATAATAACTAACGATCCCCTTTACATCACCATGTGTAATTCGATATTGGAGGTCTTTTGTTCGAAGCATTTCAGAGCTAGGTATTACGACTAATCCCGCTTTTAAAGCTGCTATGTATACTTGATAGGCTTCAATCAGCCGAGGAACAATGATTAAAAGAACATCGCCTTTTGTAAGTCCATGCTGAAGGAAAACATTCCCGATTTTATTTGCATTTATAAGCAGTTCTTTATAAGTAACCTCTTTTTTCTCCCCAAGTTCATTTTCCCATTTTAACGCAAGCCTGTTAGTATTACTTGCGAATTGCTCTATTTCGGATACTAGATTGTACTTCTCAGGTGCTAATAAGTCTTCACGCTTCATCAAATCTCCTCCAATAGTCGGTCTAATCTAATACTTTGCTCAAGATGCTTCTTTAAAAATTATTATACTAAATTATTTTGGAATTTTGAAATTATTTAATACCTGCTTTAGGTTTTACCTAGACGGGCAGGGAAAAATAAAATAGGAGCAGGATGTATGTATCCTGCTCCATGTAGCCATATTATTTATTTTTTAGATTATGATTGGAAACCGCCTAATTGCTGTTCAGCCATTTGTACTAAACGCTTAGTGATTTCTCCTCCTACAGAACCGTTAGCGCGAGAAGTTGTATCTGCACCAAGGTTTACACCAAACTCGTTTGCAATTTCATACTTCATTTGGTCAAGAGCTTGTTGTACTCCAGGAACTAGAAGTTGGTTTGAACTGTTGTTTGCCATGTGACTTCACCTCCTTGTGAGTATAGAATGTGTAGAATCACATGGCCATATTCAATTATTTATTTGGTAATTGTTACACCTTCTGGCAGATTAAGAGAGTCTTATCAGCCAACGGTTATATTGCATTAAAATAAATCTTCTAGCATTTCCTGCTTTAAAGATTCCGGTTTAATACGGATTGTTTCCGTATTTTCAACAGCCTTCCTAATAAAAGGCTCAAAATCTGTAAAGCTTTCATAGTGTTGGACCTTCTCACGTTTTGGTTTTGTTTTTGGAGAAGAAGGAACGAACACTGTACAGCAATCCTCGTAAGGCTGGTTTGATATTTCAAATGTATCAATCCCATTGGCAATATCAATAATTTCAGCCTTATCCATTGTAATTAACGGTCTAATGATCGGTGTGTTGGTTACATCATTTATAGCATACATACTTTCAAGTGTTTGGCTGGCAACCTGCCCAAGACTTTCTCCGGTAATGATAGCCAAGCCATTATTATTATTTCTTATTTCATCTGTAATTCTTAGCATGAGTCTTCTTGTTGTAGTCATGGAATAATTCTCAGGGATCTGCTGTTGAATAAGCTGCTGAATTTCAGTAAACGGCACGATATGAAGGACAACCTCACCGCTTATATTAGCCAGTTTTTCCGATAAATCCAAAACCTTTTGTTTCGCTCTCTCGCTCGTGAAAGGCGGACTATAGAAGTGTACTGCTTCTAGCTCTATACCCCTTTTCATGGATAAAAACCCGGCTACAGGGCTGTCGATTCCACCTGACAGCATTAGCATGGCTTTTCCGCTAGAACCGATCGGAAGACCGCCAGCACCCGGTATCGTTTCACATGAAAGATAAACACCTTCATCCCTGATTTCAATTTGAAGATTGATATCCGGATTTTTTACATTGACCTTTAAATCCTCTACATTTTTTAAAAGATGGGTGCCAAATGTATGATTAACTTCATTTGTATCTTGAATAAAGGTTTTATCTGCTCTTTTTGTAGTAATTTTGAATGTTTTCCCTGGCTCGTAAATTTTCCGAAATAGCGACAGGGCTGCTACTTTCATTTTTTCTAAGTCTTTTTCCGTTTTTACCGCAGGGCTGAATGATTGAATTCCAAACACATGCCTTAAACGCTCGATAATTTCTTCACCGTTTTCTCCATTTAATAACACGAACATTCTTTCTCTATTTGCTTCAATTTTTATTTTTTCAAAATTACGAAGAACCCTTTTAATATTTCTCCGTAATTGATCAATAAATAACTTTCTGTTTCTTCCTTTTGTTGATAATTCTCCATATCGAATAAGAATACGATCATAATTCATTTTAGTTCATTACCTTTCTTAGCCTAGCAACGGCTTCGTTTACTGCCTTCATAAATTGCTCTGCCTCATTAAGTGTATTATCATAGGATAAGCTAATTCTAATAGCGCTCAACGCCTCTTCCTCAGGAATGCCCATGGCGATTAATGTCGTGCTTGCCTTTTGCCTTTTTGAAGAGCATGCACTTGTAGATGAAACGTAAATATCCATTTCCTCCAGAGCATGAATGAACACTTCAGCCTTAAATCCTTTTATTGAAAAATTAATAATATGAGGAGCCGACTGGCAAATAGGGGTATGAATAGTAACCCCTTCTATCATTTCCAGTTTGTCTCTTAAAAACTCCTTAATTTTTACCATATTATTTATTTGCTCTGTTTGCTGTAAAAATGTTAGCCTAAGAGCCTTTGCCATCGCAACCATACCTGGAACATTTTCAGTGCCACTTCTAAGCCGCCATTCCTGTCCTCCGCCTGTAATTAATGAAGAAATCTTTACCCCATTTCGTACAAACAGTGCTCCAGTCCCCTTTAGGCCATGAAATTTATGACCTGATATTGTGCATAAATCCACTCGGCTTTCACGAATATTCAAAGGCACTTTCCCAATACCTTGAACAAAGTCGACATGAAAAAGGATTTTAGAATATTGCATGAGAAGCTGTCCGATTTCATGAATTGGCTGAATAGAGCCTATCTCGTTGTTTACGTGCATAACGGAAACTAATATGGTGTCATCGCAAATCGCTCTTTCAATATCCTCTACCTTTACAATCCCGTTTTGGTCAACAGGAATATAGGTGACCCGAAAGCCCAGGCTCTTTAATTGCTCTATGGATTCTTTTACTGAAGGATGTTCAATTTCGGTTGTTATTAAGTGCCGGCCCCTGCCTTTATGCATGAGAGCTGTCCCTTTTATCGCAATATTATTACTTTCAGTCCCCCCGGAAGTAAAGTATATTTCATTTTTTTGGACATCTAAAAGCTTGGCTATTTGTTCTCTTGCTTGGGAAAGCAGCTTCTCCGATTGAGCACCTAGCCCATGCAAAGAAGATGGATTGCCAAAGTACTCTGTGGAAACCTTTATAAAGGAATCTAAAACCTCACTGTAAGGCTTAGTCGTTGAACTATTATCAAAGTAAATCATTTTCTTTCCTCCCAATAATAAACGGATGGCAACTGTAAATCTTAGCATAAATATGTGTGAATGAAAATGAATCTTTTCTATATTATCGCAAAAAATAAATATTACGTGTAAAAGCATTTTATGGTTGTGAATTTTTTTAAAAGGTTAAGATTGCTTATTACCCCAATATTGTGACTTCTTGTTGTTTCGACATTTTTTTTAAACCCTATGTTAATATGTAAATGTTTCAATAATTAGAAAGAATCATGTTTTCAAATGAATGAATGTATTACTATCAAGTCTAATATTCTGAAAATTACGGTATCTATTCGGGGGATGAAATAATGAATTCTAATTTATCTGCGAAGCAAATCATGGCAATTGGTCTTATGCTATTTGCTTTATTTTTTGGTGCTGGCAATATGATTTTCCCTCCTTTTCTTGGCCAAGATGCGGGAACAAATGTATGGACTGCTATTATTGGATTCTTAATAACAGGAGTAGGCTTACCACTCGTTTCCATTATTGCGATTGCAAAAAATGGTGATGTCCAAACATTGGCTAGCCGTGTTCATCCAGCATATGGTGTAGCTTTTCCAGTGGTCATGTATTTAGTGATTGGGCCTTTATTCGCGATTCCGCGAACAGGGACAGTTTCATATGAAATTGGGGTTATTCCGTTTCTTTCTGAAAACGCTGACAATAGCAGGTTGCCATTGCTTTTCTTCTCGATTATTTTCTTTGTAATTACGGCATGGCTAGCAATGAATCCAACAAAATTAGTTGACCGCATTGGAAAAATATTAACGCCTGCCTTACTGATTATTTTAGGAATCATTGTAGTCAAAAGCTTGATTACTCCTATGGGCGAACCTCAGGCACCAATTGGTCTATATGCAGATGGTCCTATCTTTAAGGGGTTTGTAGAAGGATATTTAACAATGGATACAATTGCTGCCCTTGTATTTGGAATTATCGTCATTAGCGCAATCAAAGGACAAGGTGTCACAAATAAGAAAACATTAACTAAGATTTGTGTGCAATCTGGATTGATTGCTGCAGCAGGCCTTGCCGTTGTTTATCTTGCTTTAGCTTATATTGGATCGACTGCCCCAGCTGCCATAGGGGTACAAGAAAACGGAGGCGCTATTCTTTCTGGTGCAGTCAAATACTTATTTGGATCATTCGGTTCTATTATTCTGGCTTTAGCCATCGTATTTGCATGTCTAACAACTTCCATTGGGCTTGTATCGGCATGCGGAGAATATTTCTCTAAGCTCCTGCCGCGCTTTTCTTATAAATCCATTGTTATTATCTTTTCCATTTTTAGTACAGTCATTGCGAATGCTGGGTTAACACAGCTTATTAAATTCTCTGTCCCAGTTTTAGTTATTATTTATCCATTAGCAATAGTCCTAATCTTATTATCATTTTTGCATAATTACTTTAGAGGCTATTCTATTGTTTACATTTGTTCAATAATTCCTACAGGTATTATTAGTCTAGTGGATGGTTTGAACACAGCCGGATTAAACGTTTCAGTCCTAACTGAAGCATTAAGTGTTCTTCCTTTGTATTCTCAAGGGATTAGCTGGGCTTTACCAGCAATCATTGGAGCAATTATTGGGTATATTATTGCGATGATCTTTAATGCACCGAAGAATACAGTATCCAGTCATTGATTTTTAGATTTATTAAGATAAATAATGATGAAGAGGTGTCCGTAATCGAACACCTCTTCTTTATTTCTATTCACTTATTAATTCTTCAATTTTCTTCATTGCACTTGGATCAATTTCCTCTATCGCTGTTGCTGCCTGCTCTAAAGCAGTCTTGTAATCAAAGCCTCTAAACGAAGCCTCTGCATCTTGTAACCCTTTTGCAACTGAAGGATATCTTCTCCGGTAACGGTTTCCGTACTGAATGACTTTTTCAACAAGCATGACAGTTTCAATCATATCATTCGTTGTATTGACAATTTTCTCTACTGTTAGAACTGCAACCTCTAAATATTGCTGGATCGTTTGAATATTTAGCGGCTTTTCATCTAGCTTCATAATGACATTTCCAATGCTTTCTTTCGCATCTTCCATTAAATATAAATAGTCCTGAGGAAGTCCTGGAATATTGCTTTTTGAAACAAGCCTTGCTGCTTCGGCCAAGTTTTTCCTTAAATCATCAATGCTTTCACGAGCAGCCATTTCATCTTTTCTTAATGCCTGCAGCTTTTCTGCAAACTTAACATGCTCTTCCTCAATTTCTTCCAATTGTGATTTAATTCCTTCAAGCTCCGTTTTTAGCAATGAATGGGCTGTGTTTTCTGAAATAATCTTGTGTTCCAGAACCTCATAGCTTTTATTCAATTGGATTAACTTCTTTTCCAGCTCTGCCTGAATGAACATATCCTTTTCTGAGAGATGATAGCTTTGACGGACAAGCTCCATTTCTTCCTTTAACTGCCTATTTATTTCTTTATTCGTAAATAGCATATTCCTAGTTGGATCATCCTGCTGCCCAATATAATGCTTCGCATGAACCTCAGCCTCAAGCAGTTCATAAAGGAAATCAATGCTTCCTTTAATTTCTTCTATTCCTTTATGTACATCTGTCAAATCAGCTGTCTCGATGAGACTTAAATATGCTGATGTTTCATTTTCAAGTCTGTTTATTTCTTTGTCAAATTCGATATGGTCAAGGATATAGCCCTGTTCAACCATTTCTTTATATCCTTCACTCAATTCTTTCAATTGTGATGGGATTTTTGATTGACACTCTACAAGAAATTCAGGGATCCTCTCCATTTTTAATTTAACTTCATCCAACTGAGCCTGAATGGTTAAAACAATTTCCCGTGCTTCCAGATAGTTGCCATTTTCTGTTTTTTCATCAAATACTTCAAATTTTGCAAAGGTTTCATCTAGTTGCTGCTCAAGAATATCTGCTGTTTTACCATATGTGTGATGATGTGCCAGCAACAATTTCTTACTCTCTCGATATAAATCCTTCAACTCTTGAATATCTGATCTATTCTTTTCTTCGCTTCCAACTAGCTCATTTAATTCGTTTAATAACTTTTTAATGTTTTCTTCAATCTCATTTAAAAATTTTTCGGTAGTCTGCTGTACTTCTTTTGCTTTCCTAAAGCGATATTTATCGATATACTCCTCTGCATCGAATAAATATTCTTCAACATTTGGAAGCTGGGCTGTAACAATATCATCCCACTCGGTTCTCCAGCGTTCAAACAATTCTTCCGTTTGTCCAGTCATATTTAATTGCTTAACTTTCGACATTTCATCAAGAACAGGGCGATTCACAATATCCATCTTCCATGTTTCTAGCCGATCTATTTCTTTATAATATTTCTTCTTTAATATGTATCCTGTTAAAAAAAGCACGATTACTATGACGATGCCGCCAATAATGTATTCCATTCTCCAAAAAGCCCCCTGTTCTATACCGAGCCAAATCCTTCTATAATAAACTTTAAAATAATGTTCAGGTCAATGTTTTTATGATACCATGTATACGACAATTTTTGACTATTAATTTCAATATTTTATCTAAATTAGTGTGAAAAACATCAATTGTATTCTTTATTGAACACTAAACTTGTCATTTTTTCAAATATTTTGCCTTTTCTTGAATTTTACAGAAAGAAGGTTTAATTATCCAATGGAAAAAGATGGACATATTCACACCCCCTTTTGTCCTCATGGTACAAAAGATCCGCTTGAGGGCTATGTCGAAAAAGCAATTTCTTTAGGGTTTAAGGAGATATCATTTACCGAGCACGCACCACTGCCTGAGGGATTTGTTGACCCTACACCGGCGAGGGACAGCTCCATGAAATTGGAAGAGATTGAAACGTACTTACATGAAATATCTAGGGTAAAGTCAATTTTCAGCCACAAAATCAAAATTAACGCAGGTCTTGAAGTAGATTTTATCGAAGGATTTGAAGAAGAGACACGTAGATTTCTTACCCAATATGGACCGTTTTTAGATGATGCCATATTATCTGTTCATTTTTTAAAGTATGGGGATGAATATGATTGTCTCGATTACAGCCCAGAAGTTTTTGGACAAATGATTGAAAAATATGGATCTATAGAGGCTATTTACGAAGCTTATTTTCATACAGTTCTTACATCCATTCATTCTGACCTAGGTCCTTTCAAACCAAAAAGAATCGGACATATGACATTAGTGAAAAAATTCCAAAAAAAATTTCCCGCGCAGAGGGATTTCTCTGAACTGATTCAAGATGTACTTTCAGCAATCGGTAAAAAGGGATATGAGCTCGACTATAACGGTGCAGGATTTTCTAAACCTCTATGCAGGGAGCCCTATCCGCCTAACTGGGTTGTAAAAGAAGCCATGAAAAAAGGGATCCCGCTTGTTTATGGTTCTGATTCACATCAAATAAAGGATCTTGGGCATGGGATGGATCGTATGCTTTTTTAGGGGAAATCTCATTTAGATTTCCTTCCTGTTTTTTATTTTACAGCAAGATAAATCGGTGGTTCATATGACCGCTTGCATATTACACCATCAATCCAGCAGAAAACTTCACGCACGTATTTTTCAGCAAAATACTTCTCGTTTGGCATCACATGCAAAACCTCAGTCATATATTGGATATTCAAAAAAGGCATGCTTAATAGCCCCTTTAATTGGAGAATCATATAATCCGGAGAAAGAGTGCGGAACTCCCTCGTTTTCATTCCTCTTTCAAACACTTTACTTAAATAAAACCTCTCTTTCATCAAGTAGGTCGACATAATTTCACGAACAACTTGAGAGTCAATCGATATTTCCCTCCATATTAATCTTGTTAAATACATATTTTCAAATTGATAGTACATCACATTTTCGGTAATTTTCCTCAAACTGCTCGCTGCACCCTGGTCGAGGTTTGCAAATCCCTCTTCAATCTGCTCCACATATCCTTCAAAGAAAATTGTAAAGCAATGCTCTAGCAATCCGAGTTTATTATCGAAGTAATAAGCTATATTTGCTGTGTTTACCCTTGCCCTTTTGGCAATATCCCGAACTGATGTACCATCAAATCCATTGGCATTAAATAGATTGATTGCTGCATCAACAATTGCCTTTTTCACATCTCTGCTCATGTTTTCACCTTCTTTATTATTTTTTCGGCTTTATTAAAACAACATTTTCATCATGATATTTAGCATAAAAAACATAGATAAAAATCCTTAGCAAATAGACAGCAACAGCGAAAAATTGTCAAATAACGTGGATTTCTTGTTATATATAAACATTCTTGTTAAAATCACCATATCCTTTATAAATATCTCGACAAAGTAATGGCTATTTCTTCTGATTTTGCAATATTCTTAAAAACATTGATAGAAAGCAGGGTGCATTAAGTTGTTTAACGTCGAAACTTACCGCGGGACTCGTGAGGAAAACTATAAACTAGTGAAGAAGCAGCTCACTGCGTTGCTTGAAGGAGAAAGGAATGCAATTGCAAATTTAAGTAATGCTTCCGCTCTGTTAAACCAATTTTTAGATCGGATTAATTGGGTTGGATTTTATCTAATGGAAAACGATGAGCTTGTCCTTGGTCCTTTTCAAGGACTTCCAGCATGTGTTAGAATTCCAATTGGAAAAGGCGTTTGCGGTACATCAGCAAAACTTATGGAAACTGTCCGTGTTGAGGATGTTCATTTATTCCCTGGCCATATCGCCTGTGATGCTGCATCTCAATCAGAGATTGTTATTCCACTCATTAAAGATGGCCAGTTAATCGGTGTGCTGGATATTGATTCACCTGAAAAAAATCGCTTCGATGAGCTTGACCAAAAGGAGCTAGAAGACTTTGCACGAATATTAGTGTCCTTTTTATAAGAAAAGCGGAAGCGCCTTGCCCACCCCCGACAAGCACAAGACGAGCCTCTCGGAAAGGTGTTCTTTACCTTTCTGGGAGGATTGGCTTGTGACCTCGAGGGGGTAGGCGCTGCAGCTAGACAATTCTCAAATTCGAGTAAAGTTAATCTCATCGCGTTTTTGCTCTTATACTACTTTTTCCAACGCCAGTTCAAGGTCATCACGAATGTCTTGCCAAGATTCAAGGCCGACAGACAGTCTCAACAGCGTATCATCAATCCCCATTTTTTCGCGGGATTCTTTAGGTACAACTGCATGAGTCATTGTCGCCGGATGCTGAATTAATGTTTCTGAATCTCCTAGACTTACGGCGATTTTAATGAGCTTTAATGCATTCATAAAATCTTGAGCTGTTTCCTTTTCTCCTTTCAAAGTAAAGGAAATCATTCCGCCTGGTCTTCTCATTTGCTTCTTTGCGATTTCAAATTCTGAATTATGTTTATGTCCGGGAAAATATACTTTGTTTATCTTCGGATGTGAAAATAAGAAATCTGCTAGCTTCTCTGTATTATCACAATGGCGATCCATTCTGACTGCTAATGACTTTAACCCCCTTAGTAACAGCCACGCATCAAAAGGAGAGATAATTCCGCCAATATCCTTTTGCGTTGTCAAGGCCACTTCCCCGATGAACTCCTTTGTCCCAATTACAAGGCCTGCAATCACATCTCCATGTCCACAAATATATTTAGTTGCACTGTGGATGACGACATCACATCCAAGATCAATTGGATTTTGTAAATAGGGGGAACAGAACGTATTGTCTACAACAACCGGAATTCCTTTTTCTTTTCCAATCTCAGCAACCATTTGTAAATCTACAAGCTTCATTGTTGGATTAATGGGTGTTTCCACATAAATACATACCGTTTCTGGAAGAATAGCTTCAAGCAGCTTCTCCCTTGTATCCATTGCAGAAAAGTCGTGACTGATTTTGTATTTATTTTTCATCATCTGAAGCAGTCCAAATGTGCAGCCATACACACCTTGGGAGCATAAAATATGATCACCTGTTTTGGTCAATGCAAACAGAACAGCTGAAACAGCAGCCATTCCAGAACCAAATGCAAGGGCAGCTTCGCCATTTTCTAATGCAGCTATTCTTTCTTCAAGCATTTTTACTGTCGGGTTCCCAAGTCTTGAATAGACAAAGCCTTCTTCTTTTCCAGCAAAGCGCCTTTCCCCTTGCTGGGCTGTTTCAAATGCAAATGTTGATGTTTGGAAAATAGGCGGTGCCAGACTGCCGCAATATTTTTCTGCTTCATATCCTTCATGGATGACCTTTGTTTCAAAACTCACATCTTTTTTCTCTTTCATCAAAATCTCCCCTCTTCAGTGAATGCTCTCATCATAAAATAAAAAAAGTTCTCTTTACAGGATATGCATAATATGAAGGTTTTGAATGCTTATTTAATTAGGAAAAAAAGACCTCGCCATTAGTATGGCGAAGTCTTTTCAATAACAATATCACTTTCTTGAACAATGACTTTATTTTTTCCTGTTTGCTTAGCAACATATAACGCTTTATCAGCACGTTTAAATAATGAAGGATACGTATCCTCTTGTCCCCTGCTCCAATGTGATACTCCACATGAAATGGTCACCTTAGGGTTGGAACATTCATACACTCTTGCAACAAGCCTTTCAGCTATTACCACACCTGCAATTAAAGATACTCCTGGCAAATAAATAGCAAGTTCTTCCCCGCCCCATCTTGCACCTATATCAGTTCCCCTAATATTGGCATTTATCAGTCCTGCTACTTGAATGATAACCTCATCTCCAACCTGATGGCCATATGTATCATTGATGGTCTTAAAATTATCAATATCAATCATAATAAACGTTCCTTCATGATCCTCGTTCATTGATTGATATATTTTTTCATCAAGGTAATTTCGGGAATAAAGCTTCGTTAAATGGTCTGTTACAACCATCTTTTCAAGTTCCTCTCTAAGCATTGAGTTTGTAATAGCAAGAGTAGAGTGGTGGATCAATGACTGCAGAAGCTTAAACGTTTCAAAAGAGAAATGATAAGACGGCTCACTCATAGCAAGTACAAACCCCTTAAGGACTCCGGATTGGGTCATAGGAACTGCCATTATTGATTTAAATTGCCTTATATCTGATTCTAATGGCAATTGAAAATCACCGATAAAAAGGGACTCAACCTCTTTATCAATTCTACCCTTTATATATTGAATATAGCTTTCTGCGCCAGTTGTCTGGAAGAAATCCGTACTGCCATTTAATACTTCTATTTGTTTTCCACCTTTAGTATATAAGATGAAACCAACTTCTTCTGCACCAAAAGAGTCCGAAATCTGCTCAGTCATATACGCCATTGCTTCTGTTAATCTTAAATTAGAGTTCAAGCGATGAGAAGTTTCATTGATTAATTTAAGATCTGTTATTAGACGCTTTGATTGCTGGTAAAGCTGAGCATTTTCTAATGCGCTGCCAGCTGTATTTGCTAAAAGGGTAATAAACTCAATTTCACCATCTGGAAAAACAATGGTATTAGGTGCAATTACTTGCAATACCCCATAAACGCCCTGTTTCCCTTTCAATGGTGCATATAAAACAGATTTTTTCATTTGAATGGAATCTTCAAATTGAATATTGCCTGTTACGTATGCCTGCATAGCCGCAATATTTTCACTGTTGTAGTCTAAATCCTTTATAGGAAGGTCTTCAAGCATATGATTATCATGTGAAAGAAGGAGATAGTAAGTGAATGTTGGATAGACCTCCTGGAGCGTATGAATAATCTCACCGAGGACATCGTCCATATTCATTGTAGAATGAAATTTTTCTGTAACACGGAATAGCTGTTTATACCGTCTATCCTCAGATACTTTATTAATCAGTGATTGTACATTTTCAAGGAATTTTAAACTGTGATGACTTATTCCTTCGAGAACTTCATCAGAAAGAGAGATCATCCCAGCTTCTTGCTCCTTCAAAGCCATAATTCCAATAAAGGAATTCTTTTTCTCCAAGACTAGCATTAAATCATATTCTTCAAATCCCGGCAAATTACGATAAAACGATTTAAATTGACCAACCTTATTTATTATTTCATCCTTAGAAATATTTGGACACTTTACTTGTTCTATATTGCAAAGTGTTGAGGTCTCTATGAGTAATTTCTTTTTACAATTATTAAAACTAAAAAAAGTAGCTTCCTTGGCATTTAATAAGGTTTTGATGGCGAAGAGCATATTTTTCAATACATCATCATATACCAAAAAGCCATTTTCTGTATCTACGATATCAAAAAAATTACTTTTCAACTTCAATATTAATTCATGCTCATTATTAGCCATATACTCATCACCTATTTTCATTCCCGTTTCCCATATACATCCATTATATATGTAAGCAGACAAAAGTTCTTAATTATTTTTTGACTATTGCGTTTCAACTGCTCCAATACTTATACCCGTTTTTGTTAAAACTAACCATAATAAACCATCATTTGTTAAAGCATGAATTTCAATTGGGTTTCCTAAACGATTATCCCAATTAATAGACTGATTATTATTAATTAGTATTTTTGAAGTATCACTATTATATACAAATGAAACCTTGTATTGGCTATGATTCCTCTTAAACTTATGGTCTCTATTCTCAGTTTTTAAACCTTTGGAAAAATAAGTCCACTTCCTGTCTATATGGGCCCAAATCCCATTTTCAAATCGATCGGAAAATAGTTGGTCAGGCGCATCGTTTAGCTTAATCCTATGTAATGTTTTAAACTTATAGCGGTTGGTTCTTTCTATCTTATAAATAGCTAATATATGCTCATTATTTTTATTTTCATAGAGCGCAACAATCGGGGCATCGGTTTGGACTGAGCTTGTCTTTAGAACTAGTGCTATTGGATCCTGCACCATTGTTTCTAATGGCTGTTTATCATATCGCAGAAAAAACGCGTAAACTATAACAAACATAAAAAAACCGATTAACATAAATCGGATAAACTTTTCTTTTTTCGTTTCATTCACTTGTATCACTCTTAAAACGTTTTCATTTTTACTTACTATATTATATCATATCTAAATGATGGAGTAAGTAAAAAATAAATGCTTTCATACCCGTTTCCGAAATACTCCTTGACTTTTCTTAATGAAAAATCATATAATATTATTTGTGTAAAATATTGCAGCCTATGTGTACTGTTTTATGAAATCATTTTGTTCCTCAATTAGCTTTTCGAAGCTTTTCTGAAGAAGGGGTACTGCGTAACCCTTAGCTGCTAGGGCGAAGGTACATGAAAACAAAATGACCATAACTTATAGCACATCTGTTTTTATTTTACCAAAATAAAAACATTAAAGGAGGAGTCTTAAATGGCTCGTTATACTGGTCCAAGCTGGAAATTATCTCGTCGTCTTGGAATCTCTCTAAGCGGTACAGGTAAAGAATTAGAAAAGCGTCCTTACGCTCCTGGACAACATGGTCCAAACCAACGCAAGAAATTATCTGAGTACGGTTTACAATTACAGGAGAAGCAAAAGCTTCGTCATATGTATGGCGTAACTGAGCGTCAATTCCGTAACTTATACGATAAAGCTGGTAAAATGGTTGGTAAACACGGTGAAAACTTCATGATTCTTTTAGAATCACGTCTTGATAACGTTGTTTATCGTTTAGGCTTAGCGCGTACTCGCCGCCAAGCTCGCCAACTTGTTAACCATGGTCACTTCTTAGTTGATGGCAAGCGTGTTGATATTCCATCTTACCGCGTTGCACCTGGTCAAACAATTAGCATTCGCGAAAAATCTCGCAATCTTGACATCATCAAAGAAGCTATCGAAGTGAACAATTTCGTTCCTGATTTCGTAACTTTCGATGCTGACAAATTAGAAGGAACTTTCACTCGCTTACCAGAGCGTTCTGAACTTCCAGCTGAAATTAACGAATCTCTAATCGTTGAGTTCTACTCTCGTTAATTAACTTTAACCCTAGAGCGTTTTATAACGCCGCTAGGGTTTTTCTTTTTTTGTTAAAAATTTGAATAAATGCATCAATTTGCAGTTATTGTATTATTTTGTTGAATTATGTTGAATTTTGTATTATTTTGTTCTATTATTATTTAAGTAAGTAAGAAGTCCTAATATGTAAAAGGCAAACTATTTGAAAGAATAGGACGCAAAGCCCTTGGGTCTAAGGTTTTAGGTAATAAAAAATACCTACTGCTATGATTGCCAGGTTACCAAATTCTCGTTTATTTTCCATGAAATTTTTGGCTATTCTATTTGGAATAGCCTTTTTTTATTTTCTATCGGAAAAAGCTTATTACTTAGCGCTTTATTGTTTTGGCAAAAAAAATTAAAAGTGAGGTGAACTTTTATGAATGTTGAAGATTTAATTGCTGATATCAATAAATATATGGAGCAATTAGACTTTGTCACTGCACGAAAACTTATTGAAGAAAATCTAAATGTATTAGAAAAACATAGGATCTCACTGAAGAGCAATGCAAGAGAATTACTTAAATTCCTTATAGAAAGAAATCATTCAGGGTATCAGCCTATATCCAGACAAGACATGGCAACATTAATCGCCATTAATACATATGCAACTAATTTTGATATTAGAGGCTTAAAGCTAATTATTAAGGATAGAGCAAAATTGCTTTTGCGAACAGATATACTCGAATATTTAAACAAAGATGCAAAGGCTATATTAGATGGAATGGGTGTAATAAATACAGAATTACCTAATAAATAAGCTAATATTGTGTAGGAAGAAGGGTGTAAAATAGATTTTCGGTCCATTACAACAATAACGCAAGAAAAATTATTGTACAGTGAATATCAGCCGCTTTTGAATAGCAGCAATGATACTATTTTTGCACATGAAGCTTTAATGAGAACTACACCACGAATGAATCCTCTAATTGTGCTTGAAAAGGCTAGAGATAATGGGATTTTATTTGAGCTAGACACGTATTGCATTAAGAATGCAGTCATTCAATACCCTAGCTTTTATTTAAAATCTCATTTATTGTTTATAAATATTTTGCCCACAACAATCGTCCATCACGATTTTGAAAGTTTCATAAATAAACTGCTCCATCTATTTCCTACTATTAGAGGGCAGATCGTTTTTGAAATAAACGAGGAAGCTATCCAAAAAAATATATGGGCACAACAAATTTTTATGAGCCGTCTGTTGTTTTTAAAATCGAATGGCTTCCAAATTGCATTTGACGATTTACCGGTTACAAAAGACTCTTTTAAAATGATAGAAATTATTTCACCTGATTTTGTAAAGCTGGATCACACGAAATCAAAAGGCCTATCAGTATCAATCGAAAAACAGGCACTAGTCTCTCTCTTTTTAGAATTCACAAACAAAGAAATAAAATTAGTGCTAGAAGGCATTGAAACAAAAAATGACCTATTAGCGGCAAAACAATTGGGTGTACCTATACTTCAGGGCTACTATATATCAAAACCGAAACGGCTATAGTAATGACAATTTAGCCTTATATAGTTATGTCTAAAAAAGATGAATATATTGAAAGTTGGGGAAAAGAATTGAAGAATTTATTAAGCTTCAAAAGTATTAGAACGAAAATATTGTTTGGATTTTCATTAGTGATTTTTCTCGTGTTAGTATTAGGAGGATTTAGTTTTTATGAAATCAAAACAACGAATAGAGACACAGAAATCATCGTTGACCACGAGGTCCAATTATTAATTGCAAACGAGCAAATGTCTAGTACTTTGGCAAATAGAATATCAACTGCACGAGGCTATGTACTATATGGCGGTGACTACAAAGAACGCTTTAACGAGTATACTGAGAAAGGAAAGCATTATGAACAGGTAGTTAGAAAGATCGGTGCATCTCAGGAATTTGATGAACTTATTAACCGTACTGTCGAATGGAGACAGTATGTATCAAAGGAAGTATTTGAAGAATACGAAAAAGGAAATATCGACATCGCAAGGCAAAATCTAGCGAAATCAGATTCAACCGTTCGTGAGCTTATGGCTGGATATGAAAAATTAGCGAGTGATAGTCAAGATTCTATTAATAGAAAAGGGAAAGAAATTATAGCTAGCGGAGAAAAAACAGTCCTTTACATAACGGTTGTCATTCTTTTGGCTGTAGTTGTAAGTATTACAGTAGCACTAATAACCTCCAATGTGATTACAGCCCCAATAAAAAAGGTTATGGAAAGAATGAATCTCATTGCTAGCGGTGATTTAAGCCTTGAACCGTTAATAAATCATTCAAAAGACGAAGTTGGCCAGCTAGTAGCTTCTACAAATGAAATGAATAATAATGTTCGCCAATTATTAAGTGAAATTAACCTAGTCTCTGAATCTATTGCGGGTCAGAGTGAAGAGTTAACGCAATCAGCAAATGAAGTAAACGCTGGATCCCAACAAATTGCGACTACCATGCAGGAATTGGCAACTGGCACAGAGTCACAAGCTGCCAACGCAAGTAATTTATCCTCCATCATGGGCTCGTTTTCAGCCACAGTTCAAGAAGCGGATGCAAATGGGGATCTTATTCTACAAGCGTCCAATGAGGTATTATTAATGACTGGCGAAGGGAGCCAGCTAATGGAGTCTTCCTTCAATCAAATGACAAAGATTGATCAAATTATGCAGGATGCAATGCAAAAAGTGTACGGCCTTAATACCAGTTCACAAGAAATTTCTAAATTGATTTCTGTCATAAAGGATATAGCCGACCAAACAAATTTATTAGCTTTAAATGCTGCTATTGAATCAGCAAGAGCTGGAGAACATGGCAAAGGTTTTGCAGTCGTAGCTAATGAAGTAAAAAAGCTCGCAGAACAGGTTTCTGCATCTGTTTCTGATATTACAAACATCGTAACAGGCATTCAGGATGAATCAAATACAGTAACTACATCTTTACAAACAGGATATGAAGAAGTTGTCCAAGGAACTAGCCAAATTAAAACCACTAGTGAGACCTTCGAAGGCATTAGTGCAGCTATAAATAACATGTCGAAAAATATTCAAACTGTTAATGAAAATCTAGCTGCCATCACTTCGAATAGTGAAATCATGAGCGGATCAATTTCCGAAATTGCAGCCATTTCTGAAGAGTCAGCTGCTGGGGTCGAACAAACCTCTGCTTCATCCCAGCAAATCAGCAGCTCAATGGATGAAGTTGCCAGCAGTTCAGAAGAACTTGCAAAACAAGCTGAAAAGCTAAACGGTTTAGTTATGAAATTTAAGTTATAAAATATACAGAATTTAATAAGCCCTAGAAATTATGCTTTTGTAATTTCTAGGGCTTTTATTAAATCTTTATTGCTGATGACTTAATGAATTAGTATTTAATTAAGAAATATTTCTTCTTCCCGCGGCGAATGATGGTAAATTCATTCTCAATTCGGTCTTTAACCGTCAGGACATAGTCTGTTGCTGTCACTTTTTCACCATTAATTGAAACGGCTCCGTTTGCAATATCTTCGCGGGCCTGGCGCTTAGATGGCGAGATTTTTGCATCCACAAGTAAATCAACAAGGCCGATTTCCTCGCCAGAAGAATGCTCGTAAGATGGGACATCCTTAAATCCTTGTTTAATTTCTGTTCCAGAAAGATTGCTTACATCTCCACTGAATAACGCCTCTGAAATTCTAATTGCCTGACTTAAAGCTTCTTCCCCATGAATAAGACGTGTCATTTCCTCAGCTAAGGCCTTTTGTGCTTTACGAAGATGCGCCTCTTCTTGAACAGATTGTTCTAGTGCTTCAATTTCTTCTTTTGAAAGGAAAGTAAAGTATTTCAAGTATTTAACAACATCCGCATCAGCAGCATTAATCCAGAATTGGTAGAACTCATATGGTGAGGTTTTTTCCGGATCTAGCCACACAGCGCCACTTTCCGTTTTGCCAAATTTAGTTCCATCAGCCTTTGTCACAAGAGGAATTGTCATCCCATATGCTTTCGAGCCTTCTCCTGTCATTTTTCGGATCAGTTCAAGACCTGTAGTAATGTTGCCCCATTGGTCACTTCCGCCAATTTGGAGCTTACATTGATAATTCTCATATAAATGTTTGAAATCCATTCCTTGCAGGATTGTGTAAGTAAATTCTGTAAAAGAAATCCCTGTTTCAAGTCGTGACGCAATCGTATCTTTTGCAAGCATATAATTGATTCCTACATGCTTCCCATAATCTCTTAGGAAGGTGATAATATTCATCGGCGCAGTCCAATCATAGTTATTTACCATGATCGCTCCGTTTTCTCCTTCGAAATCAAAGATCATTTTTAATTGTTTTGTTAGACAGTCTACGTTGTGCTGCACGGTTTCAACTGTTTGCAGTGTTCTTTCTTCAGTCATTTTCGGATCACCAATTAAGCCTGTTGCTCCCCCGACAAGTACAATCGGACGATGTCCATGATTTTGAAATCTTCTTAATGTCAGAAACGGCAGCAAATGCCCGATATGCATACTGTCACCTGTTGGATCCATCCCGCAATATAAAGAGATTTTCTCCTTATTTAAAGTGTCCTTCATTCCTTCTTCATCTGTTTGCTGGTAAATAATCCCTCTCCACTGTAAATCCTCTAGTAAGCTCATTGTTTGCTTCCTCCTTATTTGTTAACCCGTCTTTTATCCACTTTCAAAAAAAAACAAAAAACGCCCCTGCATAAACTGCAGGGACGCTTTAATTGCGCGGTACCACCCAAATTGAGGACAATTATCCTCCACTCATTTCTGATAACGGACCTCCCGTTCACTGCTATAACTGATAGCTCAGGTTGACAGTGAATGCTCAGGGAGGTAATTCATCCTTCTATGTGTACCGGCTCACAGCAGCCGCCGGCTTTCTGAAACAGAGATAGAAGCACTACTTATTCCCATCAAAGCAATAGCTAATTTATTTTAATGTCTAGCTCCAGCGCCTACCCCCTCGAGGTCATAAGCCAGTCCGCCAAGAAGGTTAAACTACAACCTTCCCGTCGGCCCGTCTTATGCTTGTCGGGGGTGGGCAAGGCGCTTCCGCTTTTCTATTAATATAATAGCATTTTTATCATATGAGTTTAGAAATGTCAAATGTTCGGACAAAAGAAAAAAGGGAAATTTAGAAAAATAGCGAACCAATGACTAATGGATAGCCTGTTTATGCTATAATGTATGTGATTTTAGGGGGATTGATACGAATGAAAGAAAATCAAAATATAAAAGATAAATGGAAGTCGTGGTTAGGCTTGCTAACTAATAAAAAAGCGGCAAAAGGTGCCAGTATCTCCTTTCAAGTTGCTTGGAATCTTATTTTATTATTTATTATTATCATTGTCATTGTAGGCTCCTTTGCTGGTGGTGTCGGAGCAGGATATTTTGCTTCACTCGTTAAGAATGAGAAAATTCGTCCTTATGAAAAGATGAAGAAGGATATTTATAACTATGAAGAAACATCCGATTTGTATTTTACAGACAATGTTTACCTTGGAAAGCTTCGAACAGATTTGGACAGGGAAGAGGTCAAGCTTGAGAATGTATCCCAGTATTTAATAGATGCAGTGATTGCGACAGAGGATGAATATTTTTATGAGCATGATGGAGTTGTTCCTAAGGCAATTATGCGTGCTCTCTTTCAAGAAGTAACGAATTCCGCAGTTCAAACAGGGGGAAGTACACTTACACAGCAATTAATAAAAAATCAGCTGTTAACAAATGAAGTATCTTTTGAAAGGAAAGCGAAAGAAATTTTACTTGCCCTTCGCTTAGAAAAGTTTTTTGATAAAAAAGAGATTTTGGAAGCCTATTTAAATGTCTCCACCTTTGGCAGAAATTCATCTGGCAGAAACATCGCTGGTGTTCAAGCAGCAGCTAAAGGGGTTTTTGGAGTGAATGCAAAGGATTTAAATATACCCCAGGCCGCTTTTATTGCAGGACTTCCTCAAAGCCCATTTGGCTATACCCCCTATACACAGGGCGGGGAATTGAAGAAGCCTGAGGGCATTGAGCCAGGTCTTACAAGGATGAAAACGGTTTTAAACAGAATGTATGATGACGGAAGGCTGACACAGAAGCAATATGAAGATGCATTAGCCTATGATATTACTAAGGATTTTATACCTCGTGTTGAAAGTACTGTAGAGAAGTATCCGTATTTAACATTTGAGATAGAGAAGCGGGCTAAAGAGATTTTGGCCGGCATCCTCGCCAAAGAAGATGGCTATACTGAGGAAGACTTGAAGAATGATAAAGAGCTGGAAAATGAATATAAAATATTAGCCGATCGAAATCTTCGTCAAAACGGTTATCAGATTCATACAACTATTCATAAGGGTATTTACGATGCGATGCAAGTAGCAAAAGATAATTTTGCCCTTTATGGAAGCGATAAAATTGAAATAATCGAAGACCCTGAAACGAAGGAAAAGAAAGAAATAGTAGAGCCTGTTCAGGTAGGTGCCATTCTCATTGAAAACAGCACTGGCAAAATCCTATCCTTTGTTGGCGGAAGAGACCATAACCTTAAACAGGTAAACCATGCAACAGATACTTTAAGATCGAACGGATCAACAATGAAGCCTCTCGTAGTATACGCACCCGCATTGGAGCTGGGAGAGGTCGCGCCGGGATCTGTTATTCCCGATGTAGAGGTGTTTCTGGACCCTCATCGCCCAAATGTACCGTACCCAAATAACTATGATAAAAGATACAGTGGACTGGTCTCTGCGCGCTATGCTCTAGCGATGTCTTATAATGTTCCTGCCATGTTGACGTATCGGACTATTATTGATAAGCGGCCAGCTCAATACCTAGAGAAAATGGGCTTTACTTCTGTTATCGAAAATGACTATACAACCAACTCGCTAGCTCTTGGCGGAATTACAAATGGGGTAACCGTTGAAGAGAATGTAAATGCCTTTGGCACCTTTGCAAATAGCGGAAACTTTGTGGATGCTTACATGATTGAAAAAATCATAGATAAGTCTGGAAAAATTATTTATCAGCATGAAGTAAAGCCGGTTGAAGTTTTCAGCCCGCAAACTGCTTATTTGACCATTGATATGATGAGAGATGTGATCAATCAAGGGACAGCAGGTTCTTTAAAAGGCCGGTTAAAGTTTAGTTCAGACTGGGCTGGTAAAACTGGTACAGGTCAGGATTTAAAAGATTCCTGGTTTGTAGCTATTAATCCAAAAATTAGCTTCGGTGTCTGGAATGGATATGACACTCCAAAATCATTAGAGCTTAGATATAAAGGAGTCCATCACGGTCCCCGTAACGTATATTTATGGGCTGATCTTATTAATGCTGCCTATGATGCAGCTCCTGAGCTAGTGGCAACGAATCAGCAATTCCAAATGCCTGGCGGAATTGTTCGAAGATCCTATTGCGCTGCATCAGGTCTTCTCCCTTCAGATGCCTGTTCTAAAGCAGGGCTCGTTACAACAGACTGGTATAATGCGAAGTTTCTTCCTACACAGGCTGACGATAGTTTTGCAGATGGAAAGTATGTCCTTATCGGAAATAAAAGATATCAGGCTTTGGATAACACACCAGAAGAATTTATCCATTCAGGTGTAGCAATTAGCCCTAAAATTTTTGAAGATAAGTATGGTATTTCTATCAAAGATGTATCACAATTAATACCGAATAAAGATAAATGGCAAGGCCTTTTAGTAGCTGATTCTAAATTAGAGGAAAACGGAAAGGCTCCTGGTGCACCGTCAATTAGTCAATCAAACTCGACCATCGTTTGGGGTACACATGCTGAAAATGATGTAATTGGCTATAGGATTTATCAAAAATCAGGAGAAAGTGTGAAAAAGGTTGGCAGCATCTCCGCTGGTGATTCGCTTTCTTTTCAAGCACAGAATGGAGAGTTCTATGTAACTGCTGTTGATATTGCAGGAAAAGAATCTGCTCCATCCAATATCATTCAAATTGGGCAGCCTGCTGAAACACCGACTAATACCGAAAATCCAGCCCAGCCTCCTAAAGAGGAAAATCCTAAGGATCCTCCTGGTGACGGTAACAGTAATGGCGATGGAAATGGAGGTAATCCTGAAGCACCGCCAACAGAGGAAATATAGATTTTTATAGAAAAAGAACCGTGCGCAAAAATGGCACGGTTCTTCTATTTTGATTTCGCACTATGATTAGTCTTCCAGAGTGGAAAGGTCACCAGTAGGTAAGTTTAGCTCCCAAGCCTTTAAGACACGGCGCATAATTTTTCCGCTTCTTGTTTTCGGAAGTTTATCTCGAAATTCTATTTCGCGTGGAGCAGCATGAGCAGCAAGTCCTTTTTTCACAAATTGACGAATATCTTCAACTAGCTCATCAGATGCTTCATATCCATCCAGCAACGCAATGAAGGCCTTAATAATTTCACCGCGAACAGGATCCGGCTTCCCTATGACACCAGCTTCTGCTACAGCTGGATGCTCTAATAGCTTGCTCTCCACTTCAAATGGCCCTACCCTTTCACCAGATGTCATAATAACATCATCCACACGGCCTTGGAACCATAAGTAGCCATCTTCATCCATATATGCTGAATCACCCGAGACATACCAGTCACCAGGCATGAAATAAGATTCATATTTCTCTTTATTATTCCAAATCGCATGCATCATGGCTGGCCAGCCCTTTTTAATTGCAAGGTTGCCCATGCGGTATGGAGGCAGTTCATTTCCTTGATCATCAACAATGGCAGCTACAACCCCTGGTACAGGCTTACCCATTGATCCAGGTTTAATTTCCATGCAAGGATAGTTGCAGATTAATAAAGCTCCTGTTTCAGTCATCCACCACGTATCATGGATTCTTAAATGGAATACCTTCATTCCCCACTTTACTACTTCAGGGTTTAAAGGCTCTCCAACACTAACAATATGGCGCAGACTGCTTAAATCAAACTTCTTAACAACCTCGTCTCCAGCTCCCATCAGCATCCTAAATGCTGTAGGTGCACTGTACCAGATGGACACCCCATACTCTTCAATCATCTTATACCAGGATTCCGGGTTAAATCTTCCACCAACAATTAAATTAGATGTTCCTGTTAGCCAAGGTCCAAACATTCCGTAGGAAGTTCCAGTGACCCAGCCTGGATCTGCCGTACACCAGAAGACATCTTCTTCCTTCATATCAAGAACCCATCTTGCCGTATGGTATTGCTGAATCATGGCATTATGGACATGTAAAACACCTTTCGGCTTACCAGTAGAACCGGAAGTATAGTGCAGGATCATTCCATCTGTCCGTTCTACCCATTCAATAGAAAGTTTATTGCTAGCTTCTGCTAATTTTTTATTAAAATCAATATAAGGCCCTTCTTCTTCAATTCCTTCTCCTACTAGAAAAATAGTTTTTAGAGCTGGAAGCTCATCGACAGGAACACGTTTTAGTAATTCAGGTGTTGTAATAAGAACTTTCGCTTCACTATCCTCTAAACGGTCTCGAACGGCTCCTTCCATAAACGCTTCGAAAAGCGGACCGACAATCGCACCAAGTTTAATCGTACCCAATGCTGCAAAATAAAGCTCAGGTGAACGCGGCATAAAGATGAACACTCGATCTCCTTTTTCAACATCACCGTATGTTTTTAATACATTACCTGCTTTATTAGAAAGCTCCTTCATTTCCTTAAATGTATATTTTTCATTTCTTAAGCCTTCACGGAAATACAGAGCAATTTTATTTTTTCGGAAGGATTCTGCATGGCGGTCGATAGCCTCATAAGCCATATTGATCCGGCCAGTTTCATGCCAGGAGAATACTTTCTCACCTTCTGCCCAATCAAACTGATTGTACGTTTCTTCGTAATTTTGTAAATTATAATTCCCTTGTGTTGCTGGTATGGCTTCCACTTTCATATACCAATATCCCCCTTTAATAATTCCAGCCCGGCTCTTTAATCAATCCAAAAACAACTGCATTGTACATAAGAGAGCGAATGCTTTGATAAGTTTGTTATTATTATAGTATAAGCATTATCTTTTCTCAATTTTTAAAATATTCAACTAGATAATTTTCATACCGTTATAAACATAAGGAAGCGAGAATGAGTAGAAGTTACTAGTAATGCAAATTGATATTTTATTCATATAGTAGTTTCTGTTCATCGTGAACAAATCTTTCACAAATTGTTTTCGAATAATACAGAAAATAAAATCAAGTCGCTTAAAAATAACTAATTTTATGTATAATAGAATTAATAATGAATGTCAATAGGCGGTGAACAAATGGAACATCGAAAAACATATAATGCTAAAGAATTAAAAACTCCGAAAGGCAGTTTAATTATTGAAGGACCTATTTCCCCTGAGAAATTAGCAGACTTAGAGTTTCATAAGGACTTAGTAGCTTTTCGGCCACCCGAGCAGCAAAAAAAGGCGCTTATTGAAATAGCGGGGCTTCCAGAAGGAAGAATTATTATTGCCAGGTACAGAGATACAATTGTCGGATATGTTACATACGTATACCCTGATCCGCTCGAACGATGGTCAGAAGGGAAAATGGAAAATTTAATCGAACTTGGCGCTATCGAAGTAATCCCTGAGTTTAGAGGGACTGGTACCGGTAAAAGCCTTTTAAAGGTGTCCATGATGGACGATGCAATGGAAGATTATATTATTATTACAACTGAATATTATTGGCATTGGGATTTAAAAGGCACAGGGTTAAATGTATGGGAGTATCGAAAGGTCATGGAGAAAATGATGAATGCAGGCGGACTGGAATGGTATGCAACAGATGACCCAGAAATCAGTTCTCATCCAGCTAACTGTTTAATGGCAAAAATCGGCAAAAGGGTCGACCTTGACTCTGTTCAGAAATTTGACCGCCTCCGGTTTATGAATCGTTTTATGTATTAATAGAAAAGCGGAGAGTGCCTGCTTAAAAAGGGAACGCAGACTAAGAACGCCACGTCCTGTGGCAACGTCTGCATGACCCGCATCCTTCCGGCCTCAAGCATAAGACGAGCAGACAAGAAGGTTGCACTTTACCTTCTTGACTGTTTGGCTTATGACCTCGAGCCGATGGCACTCGGAGCTAGACATAGAAAATGGGGGATATAGAAATGATTGTCGAGGAAATTATGCGGACGGAAGTTGTGGCATTGTCGAAGGATGATAGCATAGCAAAAGCTATCAAACTAATGGACGAGAAGAAAATTCGCCACCTGCCTATAATTGATGAAAATCAGTACTTAATTGGATTAGTAACGGATCGAGATATACGTGATGCCACTCCTTCCATTCTTTTTGAAACCGAAAAATTTAAAGAACTTTTACAAAATCCTTTAAAAATGATCATGAAAACGGATATTATCACTGGACATCCCCTCGATTTTGTTGAGGAAGTATCTGGGATTCTTTACGAGCACCGAATTGGCTGTCTTCCAATTTTAAAGGAAGATAAGCTTGTTGGAATTGTCACAGAAACAGATTTACTAAGGACATTGGTTGAATTAACAGGTGCCCATCAGCCAGGCTCGCAAATAGAGGTAAAAGTACCAAATAAAGCTGGAATGCTTTATGAAATAACGACTGTCATTCGAAATCGTAAAGCAAATATTCAGAGTGTGTTAGTATATCCCGATAAGAAGGATGAAAAATATAAAATTATCGTTCTACGAGTCCAAATGATGAATCCTCTATCCATCATTAAAGATTTACAAGATGCTGGTCATCAAGTATTGTGGCCTAATGATCCGGGGCAGTCATCATGACTCAAGATTCTGTTTTCGTTTTTTCAGAGGACCTGCTGGACTATAAATTCAGTGAGAACCATCCTTTTAATCAATTAAGGATCAAACTTACACTCGATTTACTTATGCAATTAAATGCTATTGAAAAACATCAGATCATTTCTCCGAGAAGAGCAACGGATGATGAGCTGGAGCTTATACATGATCCCAATTATGTGAACGCAGTCAAATTGGCAGGCAGCGGCCAGCTTTCACAAGAAATAGGTGAGAATTACGGACTTGGAACAGAGGACACTCCCGTATTCCCCAAAATGCATGAGGCAAGCTCCCTGCTAGTTGGAGGCACTTTAACAGCTGTTGATCATGTGATGGCCGGCCATGCTAAGCATGCCCTTCACCTTGGGGGAGGTCTCCACCATGGCTTTAGGGGAAAAGCTTCAGGCTTTTGTATTTATAATGATAGCTCGGTTGCCATCAAATACATTCAGGAAAAATACAAAGCCCGGGTTCTATATGTAGATACGGATGCCCATCATGGTGACGGTGTGCAATGGTCATTTTATGATGATCCTAACGTATGCACACTTTCTATCCATGAAACTGGCCGATACTTATTTCCCGGAACAGGAAATGTCAATGAACGGGGTCAGGGTAAGGGATATGGCTATTCCTTTAACATACCTGTAGATGCATTTACTGAGGATGATTCCTGGCTAGACATTTATCGTACTTCCATTAGAGAAATTGCTGAGTTTTTTAAACCGGATGTAATCTTAACACAAAACGGTGCTGATTCTCATTATTTAGACCCGCTCACACATCTATCATCAACCATCAAGATTTATCGTGAAATTCCGAAGCTGGCTCATGAAATAGCCCATGAATATTGTGATGGCAGATGGATTGCTGTAGGTGGAGGCGGTTACGATATATGGCGGGTTGTTCCGCGTGCATGGGCATTAATTTGGTTGGAAATGACGAATAATCACATTGCCACTGGAGAACTGCCAATGGAATGGATGAATAAATGGAAGGATGCTTCACCCGTTCCGCTTCCAATACATTGGGATGACCCCGCTGACATGTACAAGCCTATTCCAAGGAAAACAGAAATTACAGAAAAAAATAAACAAACACTTGAAAAGGCCTTATACCCTATAAGAAATCAAAGTAAAAAGACAAGCTAAAGAGGCTTAATCATGAAAGGACACAAAAGCTATAAAAACTTATAAAGCAATAAAAAGAAACAGTCCAATTTGCATATGAACTGTTTCTTTTTATGTTTTTAATTATTTTGGGCTGTTGTTTTAACTGGCCAAATAATTTTTAAATCATCTCCTGGTTCTATCGTGCTGTGAAAGGTGGCTTGATTCCCATTTACAAGTAAGACAAAGCTTCCATTTGAATCAGAGGGTATTTCAATATCCACATGCCCGAATAGATCTTGAAAAATGAATGGCTCCAATCTTCCTTGTTCAATCATTAAATGGTCCCCATCCTGGATTAAATCATCCTCCAGTAAGGATACTCCTCGCCTTTTTACAATGGAGACAGGTTTTCTAAGGTTAATTTTCTTGTCATTAAAGGAGACGGGAATGTTTTGTGACAGCATGATTTGTTTATGCTGGGCAAATTCATGTACAGAAATAGCCGCCTTTTTTTCAATAACAATATGATCCCCATTTTCAAAACTATGATAGGATTTAATTTCAATTCCGTTGCGGTATATTTTTCCTGAAAGAGGAAAAATAAAGGTTTCTTTTTCATTTAAATTAACTCGGAAAGGCCTAATTTCATCAAGAAGTTCATGTAAATTAAGAGAAACGAGCAAATCTTCAATTGTTTCAGGAATTTTGCATATGATCGTATCACGGTCTTCTACAAGCTTTTCTGGTGAAACAGCAGTACCGTTGCAAATTAGTGAAGCTGTAACAATATAATGCTTTTCATTTATTTTGATTTGTTTCGTTGGAATTTCATCGATAAGATCTTTTATAAGCAGCTCTGCCTTATGGCCATTCTTGCCTTTCTCAACAATCAGCTGATCTCCGTTCTGTATGTCACTTTCTAGTGAACATGGACTGTCATTGCATAGAATTAAAGGAGCTTCTCCATGGCCGCCAGGAATTGTGATATTTTGTCCGTTTAC
Source organism: Bacillus sp. DTU_2020_1000418_1_SI_GHA_SEK_038 (assembly GCF_032341175.1). Lineage (NCBI taxonomy): Bacteria > Bacillati > Bacillota > Bacilli > Caryophanales > Bacillaceae > Bacillus > Bacillus sp. DTU_2020_1000418_1_SI_GHA_SEK_038. The sequence continues at coordinate 3,436,491 of NZ_CP135435.1, forward strand.
ATTTACAATCATGGCTAAGCCAGGCTTTCCATATAATTTGTTTATCTTTATCCCCGCAGCAAGAAGACAGTCGCCAACAGTCAATTTTTTTACTTCGAATAATCGAACGGGCTGATCATTCACATAAACTGTTTTGTATTGAACAGGCGATTTATGCGCAGCTATTGCAATTCCTATTGGCGTAACGAGCTCAGGTCCCTTTGTTATATGCTCTGATAAAGTCAAAGATTGAATCGCATCAATCCCTCTAATTGCTACCCTGTTTTCTGGAAGATTCAATTTCTCCGCCACCCGTTTTGGCAGCTCTGGTGTTTGGCTCCCACCACCTACAAGCATCACTGCTTTTGGTGGCTGCTGGTTGTTTAAGCTTAGTATTTCCTCGCATATTGATGCAGACAGCTTCTCAAGTGCAGGTGAGATTCTTCCAATGATTTCATCCTTTTGGATCTCTGTTTCGAATCCAAGTATGTCTGTTACCATGATTGAGTCATGGCTAAGCAACTCTCTTTTTGCCTTTTCTGCCAAAGGAAAATCCAACAGGAGCTGGTCACTGATTGCTTCTGTAATCTCATCCCCTGCTAACGGAACCATTCCATATGCAATGATTGTTCCAAGATCTGTAATCGCAATATCAGAGGTCCCTGCCCCGATATCAACTAATGCTACATTTAACCGGCGCATAGATGGGGGAATTAAAACATTAATGGCCGCAATGGGCTCAAGTGTTAAAGCTTCCATTTCAAGTCCAGCACGATGAAGCGCCGATAGCAGTGATTCAACAACAACCTTAGGCAAAAAGGTAGCAATAATTTCGACAGAGGCTTCTTCCCCCTGCTGGTCAATCAAACTTCCGATTTCTTCCCCGTCTAACCGATAATAAAGAACAGAATAACCGACACAATAATAGTAGGTTTTGTTTGATTGATGTTTCTCAGCTACAAATGCTTGTGCCTGCTGAACAGCACTTAATTCTAAATGGAGGATATCCTCTTTTTGAATTAATGGCTTGCCGTTAATATCGATGGTTACTTTGGCACGTTCTGTCTTTAAAGCACGGCCAGCGGCAGCGACACAGACTTTTTTTAAGGGGCCATGCTTTATTTCAAGTTCTTCTTTAATTTCGGTAATAATTTTGGACACTGCTAATACATCATGAATTTGACCATCAAGCATGGCACGTTCTGTATGTTCTTTGACTAAAATATCAACAACATGGTATTTGCCTTCCGATTCATCTAAAATGATTCCATTTACTGAACGGGTGCCTATATCTAAAGCAAACAGCTTCTTTTGTTCAAGCAAGTTTACACACCTTCTTTGGTATTAAAAAAGTTAACCAATTGAATTTTTAGTACTTTATTACATAAAAGCGTTTAATTATTAAAGAAATAATTAGTGACATGTCAGAAAAATTCATATATAATAACTCTAATTATTAAAAATGTACCACATATTAACGAGGCGATAAAGAAGAATGAGTAGAAACATGCAAAGGATTAGAAAATAGTATTTTGAAAATATTATTTATTCCGTTATTATTAATCGCATGAGGATGAATAAAAATCATCCATCCCCATTCGTATCGAACTCTAAATCAGATTTAGGAAGGGAAGGGACAGGAAATGAGTAATGAACTTAATCAGTTGAGAGACCGTGTAGACGAACTAAATTTACAACTTCTTTCATTAATTAATGAAAGAGCCAAATTGGTTCAGGAAATTGGAAAGGCGAAAGAAACACAAGGTGTTTACCGCTATGATCCTGTCCGTGAGCGACATATGCTCAACTTAATAAAAGAGCATAATGACGGCCCTTTTGAAAACTCAACAATTGAACATGTGTTCAAGGAGATTTTTAAGGCGGGATTAGAGCTCCAAGAGGATGATCATCGTAAAGCACTTCTTGTTTCAAGAAAGAAAAAGCCTGAGAATACGATTGTTGACTTAAAAGGAGCAAAAATTGGTGATGGAAATCAGCATTTAGTATTTGGTCCTTGTGCAGTTGAATCGTATGAACAGGTTGCAACAGTTGCTGATGCTGTCAAGTCTAAAGGACTTAAGCTTCTTCGCGGGGGAGCGTATAAACCAAGAACATCCCCATATGATTTCCAAGGACTTGGACTTGAAGGTCTTAAAATCTTAAAAAGAGTTGCAGATGAATTCGATTTAGCTGTCATTAGTGAAATTGTTAGCCCTAATGATATTGAAACTGCTGTTAATTATATTGATGTTATTCAAATCGGTGCACGAAACATGCAGAATTTCGAGCTCTTAAAAGCTGCAGGTGCTGTCAATAAGCCTGTATTGCTGAAACGTGGAATTTCTGCAACCATTGAGGAATTTATTAACGCCGCAGAATACATTATGGCACAGGGCAATGGACAAATCATTCTTTGCGAACGCGGAATTCGTACGTATGAGCGTGCTACGCGCAATACTCTTGATATTTCTGCCGTACCGATTCTAAAACAGGAAACACATTTACCTGTATTAGTTGATGTTACGCATTCAACAGGAAGACGTGATTTACTCCTTCCAACAGCAAAAGCAGCATTAGCTATCGGTGCGGATGGAATTATGGCTGAAGTTCATCCAGATCCTGCTGTGGCTTTATCTGACAACGCCCAGCAAATGGATTTAAAACAGTTTGATGAGTTTATGAAAGAACTGCAATCTTCTGCTTTTGTTCGAGTATAATACCCGAAAAGCCTTCTGCTAATTGTCAGAAGGCTTTTTTACGTCTAGCTTCTGCAGTTGTTTGTTAAACATCTGTAAAAAAATAGCTACTTGACATTGCGGCATTCCTCAGTCTGTCGTATGATAAGATACATAATTATCGCAGATTAACGGGCTGTAAGATTCCAGCCCAAGAAATTATTGAAATAAAAAATTTTAAAGTGTGAGATCTAACAGCCCGTAAAGGCCCGATAATAGGAACATAGACTAAGAAAGCCACGTCCTGTGGCAACGTCTATGTGACCCACATCCTGTGGGCCGCAACTAACATTCAGTGGGGAAGAAGAACCCCCACTGAATGTAGTTTCACTAATGATTGTGTAGCAACTCACAAACATAGTGGTGAGTAGGTTATGATTGCTTGTTGTAAACTAGTAATTAATAAGTAACTTTGCCAATTTTTTAAGGAGTGATATAGATGAATGTAACCATTTATGATGTTGCAAGAGAGGCCAACGTTTCCATGGCAACGGTTTCCCGGGTAGTAAACGGAAATCCTAACGTAAAGCCCGCAACAAGAAAAAAAGTATCAGAAGTTATTGAAAGGCTAGGCTATCGGCCGAACGCTGTTGCGCGCGGACTAGCAAGTAAAAAAACAACAACGGTTGGGGTTATAATTCCTGATATTTCAAATATCTTTTTTGCCGAGCTGGCGAGGGGGATTGAAGATATTGCCACAATGTATAAATATAATATTATTTTAAGTAATTCAGATCAAAATTTAGATAAGGAACTTCATTTAATTAATACAATGCTTGGAAAGCAAGTAGATGGAATTGTATTTATGGGTGGAAATATAACCGAGGAGCTTGTACAGGAATTTGAAAAGTCACCTGTGCCAATAGTGTTAGCGGGTTCAATCGAAGAAACAGAAAGAATTCCTTCCGTTAATATTGACTATGAGCAGGCAACTTATGATGTAATTATGACCTTTATTAATAAAGGTCATAAAGATGTAGCCATTGTTTTAGGGCCTTCTCATGATCCTATTAATAGTGTGAAAAAGCTTGAAGGCTACAAACGCGCTTTGGCAGAGAAAGGTTTGCCATTTAAGGAGGACTTAGTAGCAGAAGGTGACTACACATATGATTCAGGAATTGAAGCATTTGAAAAGCTGCTTGAAGCTGGGACAAAACCAACTGCGATTTTTTCTTCTTCAGATGAAATGGCGCTCGGCCTTGTCCATGGCGCTGAAGATCGAGGCTTCAACATTCCAGATGATTTTGAAGTAATCAGCTCTGATAACACAAAATTGTCATTAATGGTTCGTCCTCAGCTAACGACAATCGTACAGCCGCTCTATGATATTGGCGCCGTAGCGATGAGACTATTAACAAAATATATGAATAAAGAAGAAGTAACAGATCATATCATTGTACTCCCACACCGCATCGAAGAACGAAGCTCAACAAAATAATGAAATTGCCGATAAAATAGAAAAGCGGAAGCTATTCATTATTTTGAGAGGATCGGGAGAGGGACTTTATGAAAAAGTTTGACGTATTAACGCCAATTGGGTTAGTTGTCGGTGTAGTTATGCTCATTTTTGGAATTGTGACAAATGGAGGGATAACGGGCTTTTTTTCTTTCATTGATCCAGCCTCCTTGTTAATTGTATTAGGTGGAGTCATCGCGGGGCTGCTAATTAACTTTCCAGTTAAGGATATGAAGCATATTTTCACAGTTATCAAACAAGGCTTCAGTCAAAACGAGCAGAATTTAGATCAACTGATCAAGACATTTGTCACCCTATCAGAGCGTGCACGGCGTGAAGGGCTGCTTGCATTGGAAGTTGAAATAGAAAAAGTTAAAGATCCTTTTATTCGCAAAGGTGTATTGCTGGCCGTTGATGGAATTGAGCCTGATATGATTAATGATATTATGAGCGCAGAAATAACAGCAATGGAAGAAAGGCATCGGAAAGGAAGAAATATTCTGGAGAAGGCCGGCGAGTACGCTCCCGCCTGGGGGATGATCGGGACACTGATTGGTCTGGTTTTGATGTTAAAAAACCTAAATGATCCTTCAAGTTTAGGTCCAAATATGGCTGTTGCGCTCCTAACAACTCTTTATGGAACATTGTTCGCAAATCTAGTATGTTTACCACTTGCGTCTAAACTTGCATTAAAGACTGATCAGGAGGTTTTCCTAAAGCAAATAATTATTGAAGGCGTTATAGGTGTACAAGCCGGTCAGAACCCTAAGCTGCTTGAGGAAAAGCTCAGTGCTTTCTTGTCTTCTAAAGAGCGCCAAAAAGCTGCAGAGTTAATAACCTCTGGGGAGGCACTAAACGATGAGGCTTAAAAGAAGGCCGCCTAATGCTCGAAAAGGCGCGCCCGCCTGGATGGTCACATTTTCTGATTTGGTTACATTAATACTAGTATTTTTTATTTTACTATTCTCCATGTCGCAAATTGATATGATTAAATTTAAGGCTATAACTGAATCCTTTAGGGAGCAATTTTTTGATTTCTACCCTTCTGTTGTTCCACTCGATAATCCTTCAGCCTTGGATACTTCGATGCCAGTAGTGAATGACAAGGAAAAAGACAAAGATGCTGATGTGGCTGATCAATCTTTAGAAAATTTATTAATTGAAGTACAGAGTTTCTTAGACAAAAATGGGCTGGATGATGTCGTTCTTGCTAACCGTACAGAGCGTGGTGTTGTTCTTGTTCTCCAAGAAAAGGTTCTTTTCGCACCTGGACAAGCAGACGTTATTGGCAATGCTTACCCGTTCCTTGATAAGGTTGGAGAATTATTAATTAAACTGCCCAATTTGGTCAAGGTTGAAGGTCATACAGATGACCGTCCAATGAACAGTTTTCGGTATCCCTCCAATTGGGAGCTATCTGCTGCGCGGGCGAGCAGTGTAATTAACTACCTCATAGAAAATCATCAGTTAGATAGCAGCAGATTTATTGCGGTAGGTTATTCAGATACAAGACCAATCGTGTCTAATGATACACCAGAAAACAGACAAAAGAATCGCCGTGTGGAAATTGTTATTTCCGACCCGAAATATAGTAAAGATGAGCTTGTTACGAAATAAAAAACTCTTTCGGTAACGAGTTCATTTCCGAAAAACATATTCAAATAGTAATAATGGCTATGAGAAAGAATTTAAACATAAAAAATGCTCAGAGATCCGTTATACTCTGTGCATTTTTTTATTGGGCTTAGGACCCATACTTTTAGGGCTGTGGACTTTATTAAAGGACACAGGATCCTTTATTTGCATAAATACTAGCGTATGAGAGTTTAGAGGACACAGGATCCTTTATTTGATAAAAAACAAGGAGATAATGACGACTTTTCATCAAATAAAGGAACGAGTGTCCGATACTGCCAAAAAATAAGTTTATTTTCACAAATAATGGAACTAGAGTCCCCCCACCCACGAAAACGGATCTTTTTATTTATGTTCTTTAATTGCATTCGTTAACGAATCATAGGTAATTTTCCAGTGTGAAGCATGCCAAATCACTTCGCCGTTTTTAAATAGAAGTACTTGAGGTGACTCATGTTTAATATTAAACTTCTCCGCAATTTGATTTGACAGAGAGCGGTCTTCTTGAACGATCAGATAATAAATTGGCAGGTTCTCATGTTCACTAGCAAAGCTTTCATACTCTTCATAGGCAGCCTGGCTAATAGGACATGTGGAGCTATGCTTTAAAACTATAAATTGCTCTGCAGCTTGTAAATTCTGTTCAAAATCTTCACTTCCATTAAACTTTTTCACTTTACTGTCCTCCATTTTTAAAAATAACAGCGAAGTCATGATACCACCCCGCTGTTTTTTAAACAATTTTAATGATTATATTTATATTCAGTCTCATCAAAAGCTTTTTTCGTTTCTTCTAGCTTTTTCTGGACCTCGTCATTATTGACACCTTGATGATTGCTAACAGCTGTCTTGTTTTCTTCTGTGCTGGCAGTCAAATTTTCTATTGGCTTTATGTTTTTCACCTTATTTACCAATTCAATGGACTGCTTGGATACGGATTGGGCAAGAACATTTGACTTTTCCTTGGCAGCTCCTGCTAACTGAGTGCCCCTAGACATGGCTGTTTCACGTATTTGTCCTGTTTTTTCTTTTATAACACCAGCTTGTTCATTAATATTAGTTCTTAATTCCTTACCAGATTTAGGTGCAAGGAAAAGTGCCGCAGCCGCACCAACCATTCCACCAATAAGAGCGCCTATCAAGAAATCCTTCGTATTAATATTTTCCTCTGATTTTGCTTGACCCTGTTCATGACTTCTCTCTTGACTACTCATACCCTTCTACCTCCTATTAATTTCTTTCTCTAATCCATCTTTTCTGAGGTACATGCTTATCGGCTGTAACTTCTTCTAATTGGGATTGTTTTCTCATTTTCCACTTATCTTTAAGCTCCATAAGAATTTGACTCCATTGTACTACTTGAGAAATTCTATCTTTATTCTCCTCTAGCCCATTATCGATAGAACGTGAAATCTTTTGAATGGACCCGTTGAAGCCGCGGACTGAATCCCCTACTTCCTTAACAGCATCTACAACACTGCCCAGGCTTTCTGATTTTTGCTGTATATCTTCTGCTAGCGCATTCGTTTTTTCGAGTAATGCCGTGGTTTCTCTTGTAACTCCTTCTAACTGGCCCTCTAAGCCTATTAACGTTTTCGAAACACTATCAAGTGTAACCTGAAGAGACTTTAATGTCTTTGATAGGTAAATGACGAGAACGAGAAAAGCAATGGCGATGACTGCTATACTTAAATACATAATGATCTGCACTTTGATGACCTCCATTTGTCCTAGCTATTTATCTTTTTCCCCAGTTGCTATTAACATAAACCCCCTAATCTATATTGAATTCCATTTAATAGATCAATTTCCTGCTAGTAAATCTATGTATATTGGACATTTTAACATAATTGCCCAATGTTAAAGTATATTAATAAACAAAAAATTCGAATCGGGATACAATAAAAGACCAAATCACATCTACGATTTGGTCTGCTAATTCATATGCTAACCACAAAAACTGAACTCCTTAGTTTAAGTGGCTGCATTTTTACATTAATAATTGATTTTCATAAGCTTCCTGAAACTTTTGAATATCTCCGGCACCCATAAAAATAAGAACGCTATTTTCATGTGTCTTTAAGATAACTGTATTATCTTCAGTTAAAATGTTAGCACCAGGGATTTTTTCCTTCAAATCCTCTATTGATAATTTGCCGTGGTTCTCTCTTGCGGAACCAAAGATTTCACATAAATAAACCTTGTCAGCCAAATTCAAGCTTTCGGCAAAATCCTCGAGAAATGCCTGTGTTCTCGTAAAAGTATGTGGCTGAAAAACACAAATGATTTCACGATTAGGATACTTTTGACGCGCTGCATCAATAGTTGCTTTAATTTCTGTTGGATGATGGGCATAATCATCAATGATTATTTGTGTATCGATCTTTTTTTCTGTAAATCTTCTTTTAACCCCACTAAAGGTTTTAAGATAGCTTTGAACGATTTCAGAATCTAATTCTTCATAGTGGCATAAGGCAATAACTGACAGTGAATTTAAAATGTTATGGTCCCCGAAGGCAGGAATAGAAAAGGTTTCAAAAAACGTATTTCTTACAAATACATCAAAGGTTGTTCCTTCTGTTGATTTGATAATATTCCGTGCTTGAAAATCATTTTCTTCGCCAAATCCATAAAACAGGACAGGTACTTTTGCTTGAATTCGCTGCAGTTGTTCGTCATCACCACATGCGAAAATCCCCTTATTCACTTGCCATGCCATTTCCTGGAACGCAGAAAAAACATCCTCAATGTTGGCAAAGTAATCAGGGTGATCAAAATCAATATTCGTCATGATAGCATAATCAGGGAAATACGATAAGAAATGCCTTCTGTATTCACAAGCTTCGAAAACAAAATACTCAGCATTCTCGTCCCCACTTCCCGTTCCATCACCAATAAGGAATGAAGTTGGTTTTGCGCCTTTCATAACATGTGCGAGCAAGCCTGTAGTAGAAGTTTTTCCATGAGCGCCTGTAACGGCAACACTTGTAAAATCCTTCATAAAATCGCCAAGAAACCGATGGTAACGTATAACAGGCAGTCCAAGATTCATTGCTTCTTCAATTTCTTCATGAGTATCCGGAAAGGCATTTCCAGCAATAATGGTCATTCCAGGCTTTATATTTTCCTTTTGAAAGGGAAGGATCTTTATTCCAGATTGCTCAAGGGCCAGTTGTGTAAAAAAGCGTTTTTCATAGTCTGAGCCTTGTACTTTATAATTCATATCATGCAGTACTTGCGCCAAGGCACTCATTCCGGACCCCTTAATACCTACGAAATGGTAAATAGTCATATAAAGAACCTCCAACCATCGTATATCTGTAAAACAGTATATGACATTCATCTAGTTTTGCGCATATCCCAATTTAGGACATGATTTGGTCAAAGAAATATATTTTTTATTTCTAAACCTAAGTTTGTAAGTCATCTTTTACGTTATATTGAATCATATTCAAACATTATATCACTATTTATTTTTAAAAACTATGTAATGAAATCCCAGTTTGAAACGGTAAGTTTGATTCATTTTGAAGCTCCATGTGCCGCCTATGGTCATGGAGCTTATAACTCTTTTCTATTCAACCTTTTCTAGTCGTGGATTTGGACGATAGCGTCTTCCGGCTTTAGCAGCATGCTTTCCATTAATTAGAACATTATCACCTGTAAATCCAATATTAATCTTTAATAAGCTGCTTCCAACTCCATACATGTCTACTGGAACACCCTGCTCTTCAAACTCCAGAATCCTAGATTCATTAAATCCGCCGCTAACGACAATTTTTACATGATTGAAGCCTTCATCATCCAATGCTTTTCTTAGGGCAAAAATTAATTCTGCATTCACCCCTCGAGGATCAAAGGTTCCTAATACATGCTGATTTCTCAAGAAATACTGATCAATCATCGTGCGGGAAGTATCAATCCGGACACCCTTCAAGTCCTTTCCAAAGACTCTTGCTACCTTTAGGGAGTCTGTAATGGCATCATTGTTATAATCAACTAAAGAGACTAGCTCATCTTCCGGGAATGTTTCCTGATATGCCTTTGTTGCAGCAACGATATCCCCGTTAAACATCTGAATAAGAGCATGGGGCATAGTGCCCATTCCTTGTTTGCCCCACCATTCATTCATGGCATGGGTTGCTTGAGCAGTTGATCCTCCAATATAAGCTGCATAGCCGTCCCCTGCTTGTGTTGTATAATGATCATCACGATCACCCATGAAGATTACTGGCTTTTGCGTTCCTGATACACTTGCAGCCTTGACAACATTATATACGTGTGTAGCGACTGACGTCCGTCTGGAAAGAATTCCATCAATCACTCCTTCTAAATAACCAAAACTTTCATATTTCCCTGTAATCGTTAGTACAGTTTCAAATGGCGCAATTTTGTCGCCATCCTTTAATGAATATATTTCAAGTTCGTCTGGATTATCAGCAAATGTTTTAAGAAGTGCAATAACTTCATCTGTTCCACACAAAACAGCATGTTCTTTTTGAAAAAATTGCATCGTTACAATAATATCTTTATGATATTTATTCACAATCTCTCTAGTCTTTAAAAAGTAAACCGCAGAAAACCAGCCATCTCTAATCCGCTCATCAAATTTAAAAGTCTGGTTAGTTAAGCGTTTTATTTCCCCTTTTACTTTAAGTTCAATTTCCTTCATCCGTAAGCTCCTCACATACCGTTCATATTCCCTAGGTTGTATATTTATTTATTTATATTATTTTAAACATGCAAGTAAAGAATACCATGGATTAATTTATTGTACTAGAGTCTAAAAGTGATTCAAGCTCCTCGGCTGTTATAAGCACCTCTCTTGGCTTACTTCCTCGTGTCTCCGAAATAAATCCCTGTTTCTCCATCATATCGATGAGGCGTGCAGCACGATTATAGCCCACTTTGAATCTCCTTTGAAGACTAGAGGTGGACGCAGCCCCTTGATCGATTACAAATTCACATGCTTCATAAAACAACTCGTCTTCTTCCTCTATAACCTGTGCCTTTTTTAGCAGTTCTTCTTGTTCAAATAAATATTCCGGGTCACGTTCCCTTCTAACATGGGCCACTACATCATCGATTTCCTGATCAGAGACATATGTGCCTTGAAGACGAACAGGCTTAGATGATCCATTTTCTAAGAAAAGCATATCTCCACGTCCAAGCAGCTTTTCAGCTCCGCTAATATCAATAATTGTTCGAGAGTCAATCTGTGAGGAAACAGAGAAAGCAATTCTCGTTGGAACATTTGCTTTTATTAAACCGGTAATGACATCTACAGATGGTCTTTGTGTAGCAATAATTAAGTGAATTCCGCAAGCTCTCGCCTTCTGAGCAATCCGGCAAATCGCTTCCTCAACATCTGCAGGAGACATCATCATTAAATCAGCAAGCTCATCGATAATAATGACCATGTATGGGAGCTTATCTGAATATCGCTTATGCTCTTCAGCGAGCTCATTAAAGCGGCTAATATCCCTTACCCCTGTATGAGCAAATAGCTCATAGCGGCGTTCCATTTCATCCACTGCCCATTTTAATGCTGCAGTAGCCGCCTTGACATCCGTAATAACTGGACTCACGAGATGCGGAATTCGATTATAAGGGGCCAGCTCCACCATTTTCGGGTCAATTAATATGAGCTTCAGTTCATCAGGTGTTGCTTTATATAAAAGACTGACAAGAATCGTATTAATACAAACACTTTTTCCAGACCCGGTTGCACCGGCAATTAGGCCATGCGGCATTTTTCGCAAATCAGTTACTATCGGATTGCCTGCTATGTCTAGTCCTAGAACGGCAGTTAATGGCGAACTGCTGTTATGGAACTCGGGACTATTAATAATTTCACTAATAAATACAGGTCTGCTCGTCTTGTTAGGGACTTCGATTCCAATGGTATGCTTGCCCGGGATAGGTGCTTCAATTCGGATATCCCTTGCTGCAAGGCTTAATTTAATATCATCAGATAAATTAGTAATCTTGTTTACCTTTACACCTGGCTCTGGCTGCACTTCAAATCTAGTAACAGACGGACCTTGGGTAACATTTACAACATGAGCATGAACATTGAAGTTTTTTAAAGTTGAGTTTAGCAACTCCTTCTGTTCGATAAACCAATCTGAAGATTCCTCCTGATGGACTGGTGACAAAAGCAAGCTTTTGGCCGGGAATTGATAATAGGCAAGCTCCTCTTCTTTTTCTGCAGCTGGTGCGGCTTCTTGAGTGGCAGAGACTATTTCTTTCTCTGCATGGTCAACAACTTCCTCTCTCTTTGGAGGAGCAAATGGCCTTACTTGATTAGCGAGCTTTTGTTTATCATTTTTGAGCATGATAACGTTAAATGGGATATGCTTTCTTGTTGATGAAGACTTATCCTTTTCTTCTGCCTCTATTTCTCGTGAGGTAATGGAAATTTCTTCACGGACTGCCTCAGTTGTTATTTCCTGCACAACTGGCTGCATCTCTTCCATTTCATCTTCATCAATTTCATCCAAAGTCTTCTCTTGTTCATCGGAAATTGGATTAGTCTCTTTTTTCTCGTCTATCTTTATTTCGTGAGCATTTTCTAACATACTCCCTACTTCTAGTTCCTTATTATCTTCATGAATTTCATCCAAAGTCTTCTCTTGTTTATCGGAAATTGGATTAGTCTCTTTTTTCTCGTCTATCATTATTTCGTGAGCATTTTCTAACATACTCCCAACTTCTAGTTCCTTATTATCTTCATGAATTTCTTCCAAGTTAATGCCTTGTTCAATAGAATTTAGAATAAGCTCAAGTTCTTCAATCTTTATTTCTTGATCATATTCTAACTTACTCTCTATTTCTAGTTCCTTATTTGCTTCCACTTCATATGAATTATCTGTATGAGGTACCTCTGCTGCATGCCGATTTTCCCTGAACAGATTAGTTTCTTCTAGAATTTCTTTATCTTCGGATAAGGGTTCATTAACCGGATTGAAGTGATCTTTAACTGGCTTCCGAACAGATGACAGCTTATTTTTTATATCGTCATAAGTTATGCTGCTTAACTCATGTTTAACCTTTACCTGCTTTGTTCGTTTAATAGGTTCTATAGTCTTTGGACGTTCAAATCCATAGATGGGCGATGGAGTTTCTGTTGGCCGAAAAGGACCTTTTCTTTGCGGTACTTCCCTTTTTTCTTTTACCGTATGAACTTTCTTCTCCTGGATCATAGACTCATCTCTCTTGACTCTATGATCGGGAGTACGTGAAGCTTGGCCCCCTTCTTCCTTTCTCAATCTAGGCTCTCTTTGTTTAGAACCATGTTTTTCATCGGGAATCAGAGGAAAACGAAATTGTCCTTTCGGATATTGGTATACTACCTTAGCATTAACATCTTTAGAAGTTTCTTTTTGATTGTTTATATCAGATCTGTCTCTATGATCTTGAGTCATATATTCTTGTTCATAATCAGTCTTATTTTCTTCATTCTTAAACATTTGAAATAGTTTTTTTATCCAACTCAATTTATACCAACTCTTTCTCTAATTGTATCCTTTCCATTTTAACAGTATTTCGCGAAAATTGGAGAAAAAATAAGAGATTGAGTCTATTGGGGCAATTAATTCAAGTAAAAAGGACCACATTTTAGTGGTCCTCCGTGAAAAATATATCTGCTATTTCTTTTTCGTTTGGCCCAGGATAAATATTGGCTCTAGCTCACCGTTTTCATAGAGAAAGGATAGAGCTGTAATAGGCACCCTGCCGCTTGCAAAGAAGCTCATTGTCATCTCAGAGAGAATGTCATAGCCGGTGTCATTCATAATATCCGCAATAATTAGCACATCCTGATGCGGAACTGCCACAGCCATTGTGCCTTTAATTTGCTTTGCCTTTTCTTTCAGAAAGGCATCATTTAAAATTCTGCTGGCATCATAGCCATCATTTTTATTTAAGAAATAAAACGTATTGCCAGCAACTGTGTCACTTTTTAAATCGGTTGACAGCGAGCGCACGTTAAATAAAGCAATTTCCTTTATTCGTTCGGGAACCCAGCCTTCTTTTTGAATGAGTCTAAAATCGATTAAGCGGTAGGTAGTGCCTAGATCCAGGGCATAATAAATTCTTGTCTCTGCAGTATGGTCATCTGTTAGAAATGGAATTTCTTCCTCAGATTCAATTGGAAATGAAGTTGAACGAATAACTGGGAAGATGTTTTTTTCATACCCTGATAGCTGAACCGGGTTCCCCCCGTCCATTGCTTGTAAGCCTTCCTCCACATAATATACAACCTCATCAATTGCGTTTTCCTTCTGAAGCTCCCATTTTGCAATAATTCCTGGTAAAGAGATTGTGATCCCCTTCCCAGTTTGCTTATTTTCGATGCGAAGTTCATCTTTTTTCCTATCGAATGAAAAAGTACGATTTGCATGGGCTAATCGCTTTTCCAATTCCTTCTTCATTTTTAAACTATCCATTTTCATTACAGGTTCCTCCTTGTAGGAACTTATTACGAACAAAGGGGCCGGACCCCATTTTATTGGAGGCGACCCCTTACGAATCAGTCCATCAAATTTTACTGCTCTAGTTTTTCAATAAAATTCTCGATTTCTTCCTGGGTTTTTCGGTCTTTGCTTACAAATCGGCCTAATTCCTTTCCATCCTTATAGCCAATAAAGCTCGGTATTCCAAATATATCTAGTTGTCCACAAAGATCAATAAAATCATCACGGTCTACATATATAAATGTATAGTCCTGATATTTCGCTTCAACTTCAGGCAAGATTGGTTCAATCACACGACAATCTGGGCACCAATCGGCAGAAAACATGAAGATATGCTTTCCATTATCTCTTAGCTGTTCAAATTGTTCCATAGATTCAAGCTTTTTCATTTCCTTCTCCTCCAGTGTGGATTTTCATATCGCCAAATCGAATCCAGCCTTTTTTTCTCATATATTCAGATAATATCAAACTTAACACAGCAGGACCAATAATATGCAATAGTAAAACTTTCAAGATTATATCTAGCCCAAATCCCATCGTTGTAAACGTCATAATTTGACCAACTAAACCACTTGTTCCCATCCCGGCACCAGCAGCGTTGCTTTCCATCATCCAAATGGTTGTTCCAATTGGGGCCAGCACCGCTCCTGCTAGTGTTGGCGGAATAAGAATGAGCGGATTCCGAATAATATTCGGCACTTGAAGCATAGAGGTTCCAATGCCTATAGCAAGTAAACCGCCCGTTTTATTTTCCCGAAAGCTGCTGACAGCGAAACCTACCATTTGAGCCGCACACCCAATTGTCGCGGCTCCTGCGGCCAAGCCGTGAAGATCAAGCATCATTGCAATGGCCGCCGAGGAGATGGGAGCAGTTAGAGCCAAGCCCATTAAAACTGCCACAACAATGCCCATAATAATTGGTCGTTGCTCTGTTCCCCAAACAATCATACTTCCTAAGCCCTTCATTAAATAATTGATTCCTGGTCCGATTAGGGTTGCAACTGCATAGCCAGTAACAATTGTAACAAGTGGAGTAACGATGATATCAATCTTTGTTTCCTTGCTGACAAGCTTCCCAATTTCCGTTGAAATTAAGGCTGCCGCAAAACTGCCGGCAGGGCCACCTAATGTTGCACCTGCAGCTCCGCTCACAATAGCTGAAAATAGGACCAGCGGCGGGGCCTTCAGACCAAATGCGACAGCTACCCCAATAGCGGGGCCGTGTAAACTCATCGCTAGTTTGCCCATTTCAGTTAAATACTCTATTCCTAATTGGTCACCAACAGTTTTTACGATTAATCCTATTATTAATGATGCGAATAGTCCAAGTGCCATGCTGCTTAGGGCATCTATTAAATATACCTTTGCGGAAAGGCTAACTCCTTTTCTTTTTAAAAAGGCCTTCATCTCATTTTTCCCCCTAGATGTTTTTTCTTCATCTTTTAAAATAACACATGTAAAGACACATGTAACTCCTTTTTTCTATTCCTCTAGCTTTCCTATCACATATTGTCATAATAGGGAAATAGTTCTATAATTAGGTAATATTTTAATTTTTCGTACATTTACCAACGAGTGAGGTGGACATTTTGAAAACCATTCGCGGCAAACTGGGACTAGTTCTGCTTATGACTATTGGAGGTCTTATTTTATTACTTTCTTTTAATTTTATTCTTCAAACGATTCAAGAAAAAGGTAGGGAAAAAGAAGCTGCCTTACTTTCAATAGTTGATGGAAGCAAGTATATTATGTATAACCTTGCGATGACTAGAAAATATGAGCAGCAATTCTTAAGAGCACCAGATCAGCTTGGTGCAGAACTTGTTATGCAAAGTATTTTAAGAGTGAAATCCGAATCAAGTAGAATGAGTGAAAAACAAGAAAATGAGAAGATTAAGGATCAATTTAAAACGGTCATTCAAAATACTGATTCTTACTTGGAGAAATTCACTATTTTATCGGAAATGTACAAGCAAATTGGCTATAGTGATGACAAAGGCCTTAAAAGGGAAATTGCCATTACGGCAAATCAAATAAGCAGTCTGACTAAATTGCTAAAAAACCCTAGTATTGATGAACAGTTTTTACTGATGAGGATGTATGAGAAACAGTATCTAGCTACGAGAAATGAAGAATCGTATCAACAATTTATTCATTCTGGCGAAGTGTTTAAGAGCGAATATGAAGCAAGCGAAAATCTTAGTAGCAGCTCTAAAGCTTACCTAGAAAGATGGCTGACGGAATACAAGAATGCTTTAAATGCTATCCATACCTCTTTTCAGCAAACAGAGGAATTTATCATCCTGTTTGATGAAGAAGCTAGGTCAATCGAACAATCAGCTGGTGAGGTCCAAAGAGGCGTTATTGCTAATCAGCAAAGCCTGCATAGCGAATTGAAACAACAAAATGCATATTATACATATTTAATCTATGCAATAAGTTTATCTCTAGTTATCGCATTGGTTATTGGAGGATTTTTGCTATCAAAGGGAATTACTAAGTCTATCACTCTTTTAAAAGCAGGTGCTGAAAGAATTGGTGATGGAAATTTGGGTTATCGAGTTTCAACAATTGCAAAGGATGAAATGGGTGAGCTTGCTCATACATTTAATAGAATGGCTGAAAGGGTCCAGCACTCCTTTATCCGAATTCTAGAATCGTCAACCCAGCTTCAAGCATCTTCCGAAAATCTGGCCGCGATTTCAGAGGAAACAACAGCACAGGCAAATGAGGTTGATGCGGCAATTAAACAGATTGCCATTGGAGTAGAGAGTCAATCCTCTCACCTTGAAGAGAGCAGAAAAGAGATAAAAAAAGTTTCTGAAGCGATTTATCATACTGAAAATTTAAGCCATGAAATCTTAGAAGAGGCCGCTCTAACTGAAGAGGAAGGGCATAATGGAATTCATACCGTCCAACATCTACAGAACATTTCCGATCAATTCCTAAACCTCGCCAATCACGTAAATGAAAAGGTTAGTGAGGCTGCCCAGCAGTCCAGTCATATTAGCTCGATTGTTGATACGATACAGGCCATAGCAGATAATACGAATCTATTAGCCTTAAATGCGGCAATTGAAGCCGCTAGAGCAGGTGAAGCTGGAAAGGGATTTGCGGTTGTTGCTTCTGAGGTAAGAAAACTAGCAGAACGTTCAAAACAAGAGGCACAGGAAATTCACTCACTTGTTTCCTCAATGAATCAAATTATGGAGAAGCTACTGAATGAAACTGAGCATTTTAATGAATATAAGCTTCTTCAAGGTGAATCTGTCCAAAAAACAAAACTGGCTTTTGAAACAATCGTTGGGCATGTGAATGGGATCCATAATAAAATCAATACAATCGGTTCCTCTGTAAAAGATGTACAAGCTACAAACCATGTATTGAACGAAAGGATCCAAGAGGTCTTTACCGTTTCCCGAGCCTCTACAGCAGCTTCTGAGGAAGTGGCAGCATCAAGTGAAACTCAGCTCGAGGCCATTTTGAAGGTGAACTTGGCGGCAACTGAACTTAGTATCATTGCTGGTGATCTTAAACTAGAGGTGAACAAGTTCAAGCTTGATCCAGCTGATGAGAAGTTATTCGAGACTGTGGCGAAAAGCCGTCCAAATTATTTTAAAAAAATCATAAACAACCTAAAATTAAAAGCAAATAGAAAACGCAAATAAAAAAGCTAAGCATTCTGCAAGGTTTCCCCTTGAAAGAGTGCCTAGCTTTTTTACCTTAGAAGGATAATAACACTGAGGGTATTAACCTTTTTTTATTTCATCTCGACTGACTGAATAATTTCAGCCATATTACCTGCTTCAGCTGATAGATTTTTGGTTTTCGATTGAGTTGTAATCTTAACCCCGCCTGTACCTATAATCAATTCATTTAATTTTTTGTCCGTACTTTTAATCAATAAATAACCATGATGCCCGTTTTTTGTAGATAATGTTTCTTTAAAGTCATATTCCTTTTGCTTTAAAGCTGCTTCATAAATAACTTTACTATCAGGACCTTCATGAGGATTATAAAATAGAATATACTTCTTCGAACCATTCTTCAAAATTATATTATTTGGTGTCTCTTTGTCCACTTCAAATCCGAAAGGCAGATAGAACTTTATATCTTCATTTTCATTATTTGTTGCTTTTGGATCCTTTTTAAACGCTTCACCAACAGCATCCTTTGCAGCAGTTTGCTCTTCTTTTAACGAGGCAGAACAAGCACTTAGCAGTAAAACAACAATAAACAAGAGCAAGGCAGCTTTTAAATGGTTTATCATACTTTCTTCCTCCTTGCTAGGAAAGTGCAAGCGCCTCGGTCACCCCCGACAAGCACGTCCTGTACGTCTGGGGTAGGCGCTGAAGCTAGATTTAGGAAAAACTATCATTCTTTTCTATCATACATTTCCTTGCAATCATCTGGCAACCCTAATACTTTGAATTAAAGGAAACTAATTGGATTTAATGGTAAAATATATCATAGAGGTTCATGGTGGGGGTTTTTAACTAAATGATCATCGAACACTCAATAACATTTTTAAGGAGGAATTTACATGGAATTAACAGTATACTTAGCAGGGGAAATTCACTCAAACTGGCGGGAAGAGCTAAAAGATGCTGCGAGGTCTCATAAACTTCCCCTTCATTTCGTTGGTCCGATGGAGAATCACGACAGATCTGATTATATAGGGGAAGAAATACTCGGCAAACAGCCTAATGCTATATTCCGCGATGAAGCAGCTTCAAGAATTAATAATTTAAGAACACAATTACTAATGCAAAAATCTGATCTTGTTATTGCCCTTTTTGGAGAGAAATATAAACAGTGGAATACAGCCATGGATGCAAGTGCTGCCGTTGCTTTAAACAAGCCCCTTATCATCATCCGCCCCGATGAGCTACATCATCCCTTAAAGGAGCTTTCCAACAAAGCCAATGTTACTGTTGCAACAGTTAGTCAAGCTCTTAAAGTTCTAGCATATATTTTTGATGAAAAGTAGGATGTTTAGAAGGGGCTGCTAAAGCAAAGGTCAGCCCCTTATTTTTTCCTATATTCATACTGGCCAGCTAGAAGCTTTACAACATGTCTAAACATTTCAGTTCGGCTGATTTTTCCGTTTGTAAATATTCCCACAGCTCCTTCTTTTTTGCGTACATCTTCCTTTTCAGTAAAGCTCTCCATAACCGGACCCAATTCTTCCCCTTCAAGCAATCTATCCGCAATCGCTTTAGGCAGTGGTATGCGCGCACCTCCAGCAATAATCGGGGACTTGTCCTTTTCCGCAAGTGCTCCCCAATTGCATAAAAATAACCCATATTCCGTTTCTTGAACTCCACCCTCAAGCCCAATACCAATATCCCCGTTTCCTGCTTCTAATGCACTATACGCTCTATTGATTGCCCCTCTAATTGTTTCTTCATCTGAGAAAGGCTGATCACTCACACCAGACGGAACATTTACCGAAATAACTTGATCATGTTGAAAAACGGATTGGACTGCTGATACCTTTACTGGATTATTCGAACCAATAACTATTTTCATGACTTTAACTCCTTTAAGTTGAATGAAAAAGAGACACCAACTAGGCTGTCTCTTTTTTATTTACGAATTTTGACGAATAGATTCAACCGTTGTGCGGTCACAGGATTTAACAAGCTTAATCAGCAATTCTTTTGCAGCTGCATAATCATCCACATGAACTATGGAACCATGAGTATGAATATAGCGTGAGCAAATACCAATAACTGCACTTGGCACCCCTTCATTGGAAAGGTGAACACTGCCGGCATCTGTCCCGCCTTGGGAAATAAAATATTGGTAAGGAATATTGTTTGACTCTGCTGTGTCTAGGATAAACTCTCGCATTCCACGATGAGTAACCATCGAACGGTCGTAGATGCGCAGAAGCGTTCCTTTTCCTAACTGGCCGAACTCATTTTTATTTCCTGACATATCATTTGCCGGACTTGCATCCAATGCGAAGAAAATATCTGGTTTAATCATATTTGCTGCTGTTCTCGCACCGCGAAGGCCAACTTCTTCTTGAACCGTAGCACCTGAATATAATGTATTAGGCAGCTTTTCATCCTTAACTGCTTCAAGAAGTTCTACTGCCAAGCCACAGCCATAGCGATTATCCCATGCTTTTGCAAGGATTTTCTTTTCATTCGCCATTGGAGTAAATGGACAGATTGGAACGATTTGCTGACCAGGCTTAATTCCGATTTTCTTGGCATCTTCTCGGTCATCCGCACCAATATCAATTAACATGTTTGTGATTTCCATCGGCTTACTGCGCTTAGCCTCATCTAATAGATGTGGTGGAATGGATCCAATGACTCCAATCACAGGACCATTATCAGTTATAACCTGAACTCTTTGAGCCAATAGAACTTGACTCCACCAGCCTCCTAATGTCTGAAAACGCAGCATGCCATTATCCGTAATGGAGGTAACCATAAAGCCTACCTCATCCATATGACCCGCAACCATTACTGTTGGGCCATTTTCGTCTCCTTTTTTCACCCCAAAAATACTTCCAAGCTTATCCTGTACAACTTCATCTGCATATTGGCCAAGCTGTTCCCGCATAAATTGGCGAACTAAATGTTCATTTCCAGGTGCTCCTGGAAGCTCAGTTAATGTTTTAAAAAGTTGCAGCGTTTTTTCGTTCATGAGATTGCTCCTTTATTTATTTCCTTATATTTTATGTATGCTTCTATTATTTTACAGAACTTTTCGATTGCTTACCACTAATTCAGTTTTTGTCCAAGCTATTTCTTTGATAAGATAGTACAGAGATACAATTTGTTACGTTATTTTACAATTGGGGGGATGCTTATGAACTGGAAATCATTTTTATTAGGTGTTGGGGTTGGCTTAGCAGGCGGGTATGCCGCAAGAGAACTGCTTAGTCAAAAAACAGTCGTTTCACCTGAAAGAGCATTGTCAAATGCAAAGACTGCATTTAAGAATGAGGGGCCCGTTAGCGGATCTTGGATTCATATGCAAACGGAGCCGTATCAAAAAGATCATCTTAAGTATGATGTATATCGGGGCGGGATATCCAGATATACGGGCGAAGAGACAGAACAATATGAGTTTATTGCTGACGCCAAAACAGGAACGATTCTTGACGCGTATAGGCTCGCATAGATTTAGTATGGTATTAATAAAAATTTGCACCTCTCTTAATAAAAATTAGAGGTGCAGCTTTCTTATTTTTTACGAATTCTATCCAGTTTATTTATTAATTTGCCGTCTTTATCCCATTTGACTGCTCGATAATAAGCATCATGGTAAAAAGTAAACCAGGCGTTGTTTTCCAAGCCAAAATGGATCCATTTATCTTTTGCCCAAATCGAATTCATTGGATAGTCATCATAGGCTAACACCCATAAGACGTTTTGGTGTGCATGGGTTGGCATAATGTCTCCCATATGGATGAGAAAATCATCTCCATCTTCAATAATAATAATTGAGTGCCCATCACTATGTCCTCCTGTATGAACCATTTGGATAGAGCCCAATGACCATTCCTTATCAAAAGTAGTGACCTGATCTTGAATAGGCTCCCAATTTTCCTTCCAATATGTATTACGAGAACGAATATTTGGGTTTCTCATTTCATCCCATTCTGTTTTCGAAACAATGATTTTGGCATTTGGAAAAACCGAGTTGTACGTTTCGTTGTTCGGACTAGTAAGGCCACATGCATGATCAAAATGCAGATGGGTCATTAGGACATAATCTATTTCTAAAGGTTTAATATTTAGTTCTGCTAATTCCTTCACTACTTGTGATTCCTCAAGTGCGCCAAAATTACGTCTTTGTTTTTCCGTTAATTTCCCATTTCCTAATCCAGAATCCACTAAAATATTTTTTCCTTCTGCCTGGATCAAAATAGGATCTGTACGGAGTTCAATTTGATTTTTTTCATTACAAGGATATTTTTTAGACCACAGCGGCTTTGGAACGACTCCAAACATCGCTCCTCCGTCTAGGAAATTTACTCCGCCACGCAGCCATGTCAGCTTTGTATTTTGCAATTGCAATGTTTCCATGAATTCCCCTCCTGTATTGCATTTATTTTACCATTTGTGTTTTATTAGTAGAAATATTTCGAATCTTGATCTCAAAGAAAAAAGCTTACCAAGTGATAAGCTTTTTTAACGATACTGGACTTCACATCGATAGATGCGATTTCCTTTTTTTGAAAATTTCTCTTCATATTCTGTCATAATATTGCCTTCAACCCCACTATTATGAAGATCTAAGCTTATATTCTTAAGAAGCAGTCCATATTCAGAAAAACTCATTAACGAGAATTCAAACAATCCTTGATTATCAGTTTTAAAATGAATTTCGCCATTTTTCACAAGAATTTCCTCGTAATTTTTTAAGAACGTTTTATAGGTTAATCTTCTTTTCGCATGGCGAGTTTTCGGCCAAGGATCTGAGAAATTCAAATACACTCTATCCACTTCTCCCGCCTCAAAAAACTCCCGAAGGTCGGCTGCATTAACATTCATCAGCTTTACATTAGGCAACTCTTCTTCAATAATTTTATCAAGCGCCGTCACAATGACACTATCCTGCAATTCAATCCCAATATAATTAATATTCGGGTTCGCCTTAGCCATTCCTGTAATAAAGCGACCTTTTCCTGTACCGATTTCTATATGAAGAGGCTGAATATTATCGAATACATCCTGCCATTTACCTTTATTTTGTTCAGGGGCAGCCATGACATATTGAGGGTATTGTTCAAGTTTTTCCTTTGCCCACGGTTTATTTCTTTGTCTCATAATAGACACTCCTATTAAATAATATCGTTCAAACCATAACATGCATTTATTGAGCTTTGCAACAATTACATGCGGATGCTCGGCAACTAGAATATTAGACCATGCATAAATAAAAAAGGGAATTCACAACCTAACAGTGAATTCCTTTGATTTTTATCCGCTGCTAATCTTTACAGGGAGGGTTCACGATGCCGATCAGCCATCAAGATAAATTAACTTTATTGAAAGATATATTAAACAATCATCAAATGGATTGCTGTGGAACCGTTTCTGAATGTGAACAATTAAAAAGGCTTGTTAAATCAATCATGGTGCAGCCAGGTCTTGATCAACATACACAATCGATATTGGAAGAAATTTATTATTACAGTCAGCACGGAAGTCAGTCGGCTCAATTAGACAATCATATTGAAGCCCATCAATCTGAGCTCTCACAATGGGTGAATGAGATTAATCAATTCTCGTAGTCTTTACCGAAATGCGGAAGTGCCTTGATCAGAGGCGACAAGCATAAGGCGGGCTGGCGAGAAGGTTGTACTTTAACCTTCTTGTCAGACTGACTTATGACCTCCGACGTACAGGATGTACTAGTGCCGACTTTGCCACAGGACGTGGCGTCTTAGTCGGCGAGCCTCTAGGCGCTGGAGCTAGACAGAATTCCGTTTAGAAATTGGAGCCATTTCTCCATCTCCTGTAACCGGAGTTTGTTTTTATGCCATTGAATGAATGTGAGAGTTTGCGCAATGGCATACCATTTCATTCTTAAAAGTAATTCATCCGTCAGAGTTCGACCATATCGGCTGACCCAGTCTGACCATTCTTTCTTAGGGATATACCAGTAAAGCAGCATGCCTAGATCGATCGCTGGATCCGCAATCATTGCCCCATCCCAATCAATTAAATACAGCTGGTTGCTTTCTGCAAGCAGCCAGTTGTTATGATTGACATCGCAATGGCAAACCGTTTTCTCATCACATTGTATATTCAATAATTCTTTCCTGAGAAACTCCAAGGAGTCTTTAACTGTTTGATTCTGTCTAAGCTCCCCATCTATTTGCTCTTCAATCATGCGCAATAGCATATTTGGATAAAGCGGTGATTTGCCCAATCTTTTTAACATCCCAAGCAAAGGTTTTGAACTATGGATTTTTTTGAGCAGCTTTGCTACTCGTTCATTATTCATCTCTGCCTGTTTGAGCTCTCTTCCATTTAACCATTGCTGAGCGGTAATAACATCGCCGGTTTCAAGCCTTTTCGTCCAAACAAGCTTAGGAACGATTCCCTCGGCTGATAATACTGCGAGAAAGGGAGATGAATTCCTTTTCAGGAACAATCTTTGCTCCTCATGCTTGGCAAAAAAAGCCTTCCCCGTTGCACCCCCAGCAGGGACGATCTCCCATTCTTGTCCAAATAATTCTTCCAACATTGTTCACCTGCAATTTAGTAAGCCATTTATGCAAATAGCTGTTATAGAAAAGCGTAGGCGGCTTGCCAAAGGAACATCGATTAAAAACCGCCACGTCCTGTGGCGAACATCGATGTCAGCACATCCTGTGCAAGTCCGACAAGCATAAGACAGGCTAGTGAGAAGGTTGTTCTTTAACCTTCTTGCTAGACTGGCTTATGACCTCGAGGGGCTAGCCGCCGAAGCTAGACAATAGAAAAGCGTAAGCGGCTCTTAAACCACTGAAGCTAGACAAAAAGCGTACAAGCCTCATCATGATGTACATAAAGGCTACCAACTGCTTTCAAAGAAAAAATGTTAAATATGCTAAAAAGAAATAGAAGGCGGACTAACAGCAAGCCCGCCATTACCTATATTACTAATCATTATTGTACAAAAAAGCTGCTAAAATAAAGAAAAAAGCTATTGATCTATAATTCGCCCAATAGCTATCTTTTTAAATTTTATCTCTTCCCGCCTTTTTTCGTCAAGTCTATTTATTAGTTCGACAAAGGCCAATTGACGAGAACATAGGAACTAACTGGGAAAAAGGTAACAAAAGAATTTTTTATTCTCCTAATTGTTTCCGTTCCTGCCTGATTTTCATCTGCCAGCACATGCCAAACACCTTTTGGAAGCTGGACTGTTTGCTCGCACTCAAAAGGATTGAATATCATGATAATACGATCCCACTGTCCAAACTCCCCGACATCTTCTAAAATAATTCCGATTACCTTATTGTCAAAGGGCAAAAAACGTAAATGCTTTCGAATTAATTCCGCATTTGAAAACCTAAAAGCTTTATGTGATCTGCGTATCTTAATTATACCCCTAAGATAATCGACATTATCTGAAAATAATGCCTTTCGATCCCAATCCAAATAATTAATCTCATCCGGAGAACGATAGCTATTTCCAATCCCTTTTTTTGTCCTAAAAAATTCTTGGCCGCTATGCAAAAAAGGAATGCCTTGGGCAAGAAGCACCATGACCGTTGCCAGTCGATGCTGACGCTGGATCATAGCATTCTTTTTTTCAGAAGAACATACTATTAGTTTATCCCACAATGTATGGTTATCATGGGACTCCACATAGTTAACAGATTGACAAGGTGATTGGAATAATCCCTCTTCCCTCTTTTCTAACCCTACACTGCCTGCCAAAACCTTTTTAGCTGCCTCATAGTAATGACTATTACCTAGAGCATAGCCCTTATCATATAAATTAAAGGTGCTGCCTTTTATTGTATCCCTAAACCAATCATTAAATTGTCCGATCCCCGGAAGATATGCCTGATTGCCAATGTTCGCTTTCGTATGTGCAGGTAAAGGTGTGTTTAAATCCCATCCTTCTCCAATAATTATTGCTGAAGGTTCTACTGAATCTACTGCCTTTCTTACCTTATTCATTGTCTCAATATCCAAAATGCCCATTAAATCAAAGCGAAAACCATCTATCTGATACTCATTTAGCCAGTACATCACTGAATCGAGAATAAATTTTCGCGCCATCAAACGCTCAGAAGCAAAATCATTCCCGACACCAGTTCCATTGGATGGCATCCCAAATTGGTCATGACGAAAATAGTAGCCTGGGACTATTTTTTCAAAAGCGGATGTTTCTCGTATATAAACGTGATTATACACAACATCCATGATGACTCTGAGACCTTGGGAGTGAACAGAGTGAATCATCGATTTCAATTCTTTAATCCTTGCATAGGGGTCCCAAGGGTCGGTAGAATAACTTCCTTCTGGTGCATTAAAATGCAGTGGATTGTAACCCCAATTGTATTCTATTTTTAGTCCACTTTCATTCACACCTTCAAAATCATGTACCGGAAGGAATTCAATATGGGTTATGCCGAGTTCCTTCACATAGGATAAACAAGTGGAAAATCCGTCTTTACCTTTTGTATTTAATTCCCCCGCTCCTAAGTATGTTCCTTTGTTAAACACTCCGCTGTTTGGATGAATGGTGAAATCTCTAATGTGGGTTTCGTAAATGATCGCATCTGTAGGCTGTTCAAGAGGCGGAAGTGGGGGTTTAGCGGTTTTGGTTTTATTTATATCTATGATGGTGCTATACTCACCATTGATGCTGACAGCCGTGGCATATGGATCAGCGGCTTCTCTCCATTCTAAATTCACACAAAGGAGGTAGCAGTAATGGTAATATTCTAGGTCACGGCAGACTGACAGCTGCCAGACTCCTCTATAGCCTCTATTCATTTCTAGTATTTCTGGCTCCTTGCCTCCCATAGGCATCAGCTTTACCTTAACCATAGTCGCAGTCGGTGCCCAAACTTTAAAGCTAGTTTTCTCTTTCATATAGGAAAAGCCTAGTGCACCTTCATAGAAAAAGTCTTCATCAAAGGCATCCGTTCGAATAACTGCTCCTATCTGTAAATCTGTTTTTCCTCCGAATGCATCCATTATCCAATATTGCTTGCCGATAATGGGCTTAGCTTCTAACTGACAAATATATTTCATTTCATTTTTCAAAGGTATGCGACTGAGGATGACAACTTTGGAAAATGGCTCGTAATTGTCATCCATAATCAAAAAGGAAGCGGAAACCCCTCCATGATAATCAAAAGGAAGCAAGACTGTTACTATTTGCATTTCGTCTAAATAGGCGGAAAAATCACGCTTATTAGTAGTCAATAGTGCTTACCTCCTTTTCGCTCATTCTGCTATTCAAGACAACGGGCAGTTTCTTTTGACAAGCTGTGGTTATGACAGGGGTAGAGCCGATATCCTCTCCGTCTGCATGGACATGCAGAGGGGTGTCAGAATTAATTTTAATATTTTTGCCGGTTAATAAAGAAACCTCTTTAAATCCCGTATGCCCTCCCCAAAACACTGTAATGAAAATGAGTAATAGTTTTATTCTTGATAGGTTATTAACAACGGTTATATTGAATGTCCCATCATACGGTGAGGCATCAGGGGAAATTTTCATTCCGCCTCCATAATAAGGCTGGTTGGATACCGTCACAAACCAGGCTGAAGGAAAGGAGTAGTCGTTGCCATCAATATTAATATCAATTTGTGTTCTTTTATAAGTAAACAAGTTTTTAAACAAAAAATATACATAGACAAATTTTCCGAGAGAGAGACGGTTTAATATTCCCTTTATCCTGGAATGGTTAACCTCTTTGGAAATAAGAGCATCAAAGCCAGCACCCATATTATTAATAAAAAATAGTTCTTTTTTGTCTTCTATTGTTATTTTTCCGATATCAACAAAGTCTGTACTTTCTTGTTCTAATTGTTGCAGTAAGGTAATAAGCGCCTTAGACGGGTTTTTGGAAATGTTAAATCCTCTCGAGAAGTCGTTGCCTGACCCGCCTGGAATAAAAGACACATGCACATGGTGGAATGGAGCAGCACCGTTAATTACCTCATGCATTGTGCCATCGCCGCCGACAGCAATAATCATAACTTGACTTCTTTCAGATTTAACGGCAATGGATCGGACAATATCCTTTGCATGACCACGGTATTCTGTAAAAAAAGCCATGTATGGGGTTTTTTGTTCAAGAAGAATCAGTTCCAGCTTTCTCCATACTTTTTGACAGTCCCCATTTTTCGCTTGTGGATTAATAATAAAATAGATATTTTTCATAACATCAGCCTTTAATCGACATTTTTACTTTCGTCATTTAGCTCCCATTCTAACCTTCTTATGGAAGTCGTTTGGCAATACTGTAGCAATGCCTGTGCTCCTTTAAGCTGGTTATGCTTTAACGGTGAGCGAAGGTTTCTCATGCTATTAAACCATTCATCATAATTTCTTTTCTCAATTAACTGCACATCAAACGGAGATGCTGGATAATCAATATAGCCGTTTCTGCATATTACTGCTTTATAAATAGGAAAGTCAATTTCATTCATGGTAAAAATTTGCTGAACAATTTTTCCTGTACGATTTAATGCTAAAATTGGGTTTAAGATCTTCTTTTCCTTGCCTTTCACACGCTTAAGCCAAAATCTTTCTTTTGATCCTATGAAAACAGATAAATCCTCTTCCTCTACAAAGCTGATACACCATACGCCAGTGGGATTGATGATGATTGTTTCTAATTCAACAGGAGCCTTTTTTATTAAAAAAAGCGGGTGATACAGAACTAGAAATGTATCCGGAAAGCGCTGGAGAAAATATTTAAGTCTTTCATCGTAATAATACCTTTTATCGAAAAAGGATTTTTCCGTTAAGGTAGAACTTGCCCATTTCATCTGAAAACGAAAGATTTGATCGAGAAATTGATATTTTAAATCCTCTAATGTATCGGGTCTGTAGGTAAAGCTTGTATTGAAGTCGAGAGACTCTTCCTCCGATTCCTCCTCTGTTTCCTCTAGTTCTGAATCGAATAATGTTTCGTCAATTGTTTCGCTTTTTCCAAATTTTAATAAACCCTTTAACTTATCCATCAACGGCTGCTTTTCGTCCTCAAGCCAATCGGTACTCACTTGATGGGTTTGAAACCCTTCTTGAAAAATGGAAGAATCTCCATTTTCCCAGCCAATCTTCAATTTATCCCATTGCTGTTTTTTAAGTCTAACAAAACGTGAAGGATATAAATAAATATTCTGTTCATACCGCGAAACGTAATCCTGCAATTTTATTAACTGTCCCATTTTACCTGCCTGCCTTGTTAGTACTTTATTTCCCCATTTTCAATTTAATAATCTTAAAAGTTCCTTTTTTCTAATTGTATGCCTAATTCATTCATCCGCCAATGGAAAGATAGAGATTCTTTCATATTTTGGTGATTTGTCTAAATGAGTTTGATAAAGAACAACTTCATTAGCTGTGAAGGATAGAGGTGAATCTTTAAATGGATTATTTTCATTTAACATGCTTATGTGAAATGGTGAATCGCCTCTCCATTTTCTAGCTAGAGTGATATGGGGCTTAAATGACCTTGTCTCTAATTTAAACCCTGCTTCAGTACATGCTGAAAAAACGATATCCCGAATGGTATAAAGCTTCTCTTCCTTTTTTGTATCTGCCCAAAAAATTCTTGGTGAATCCCCTCTCCCAAACATACCAAGTTCATGAATTTGAAGATTAAAAGCCCTTTGGTCTTTTAATCCTTTTTTAACGAGAGCCTGTGAAGCTAGAAGCATTTCTTTTTCAGCTGACCCGAGAAATGCTAATGTAATATGTAGATCCTCATGGTGTACCCAGCGCTGAAATGGAAGATTCTTCTTTATTATCGAACATTCTTCCTTTATCTTTAGCTTTGTTTCGCTCGGCAAGCTTAGAGCGTAGAAAAAGTGTGTTTTCTTTTCCATCAAATCCCTCCATAATCGAAAAAAAGAACCAGCATAGCTATACCGGTTCTTTCCTATTTTATAGACTGCCGCATTCCTTTTCAATGGCATGATTAAATAACTCCTGAATATGCTTTGTTACAGCACCAGGTGCACCATTGCCTACTTTCTCTCCAGCAATTTCAATAATGGGAGTGACCTCAACAGTCGTACCTGAAATAAAAGCTTCATCAGCCTGTTTTAGTTCTTCTAATGAGAAGGCTCTCTCTTCAACAGGAATATCATTATTGCGGCAAACTTCTAAAACCTTTTGTCTCGTAATCCCATTAAGAATGAGGTTGTTGGCTGGATGTGTAATCACTTTTCCGTCCTTAATTATGGAAACATTCGATGAGCTTCCTTCTGTCACAGTATCCCCGCGGTGCTGGATAGCCTCAAAACAGCCTGCTTCTGCAGCCTTTTGCTTTGCCATTAAATTTCCGAGAAGATTAAGACTTTTAATATCGCAAAGAAGCCAGCGTATATCCTCCAGCAGAATTGTTTTCACACCTGTTTCCATATTGTCAACAGGTCTCCCGACTGCTCTAGTATTCGCTACAAAGGTTTGTTGAACATCATTACTTGGAAAAGCATGATTACGTGGAGCGATTCCTCTAGATACTTGCAAATAGATTGTACCCGTTGTCAGTTGATTTCTTTGCATCAATTCGGTAAGCATACTCTTTAATTCCTCTACGGAATAAGATATCTTCATATTAATCTTTTTTCCGCTTTCAATCAGACGTTCTAAATGCTCTTTTGCTGTAAACATCTTCCCGTTGTAAACCCGAATGACTTCGTAAACTCCATCGCCAAATTGATAACCGCGATCCTCGATATCAATCTTAGCCTCAGTACGGTTAACAAATTCCCCATTTATGATGACATACTCCATACATGTCGCCTCTTCCTCATCCTAATATCTAGTAACTTCGGAGCAATTTTAACAAAGATTTCCCTTACTTGGCAAGCTCATATATAGCCTCTGCATATATCGCAGTTGCTCTTAACATATCTTCAATATAAACATATTCATCCTTTTGATGAGCTACATCTTCTCTTCCGGGGAATAACGGTCCAAATGCAACACCAGATTTTAAGGAACGGGCATATGTGCCGCCCCCGATTGAAAGAAGCTCAGCTCTCGAGCCTGTCTGCTCTTCGTATACCTTTTTTAATGTCTGTATTAAGAAGTCATTCTCATCCACATGGTGGGGCTTAGAATTTGTAAAATTCTGTATTAAAAAGTTTTTTTCCATAAGAACGCTTTCAAGCTTGTCCTTTGTTTCCTCTATTTTGTTTGTTACCGGATAGCGCAGATTTAGACCTAGTCTTCCGCCCTCCTGCTTAGAATAGATAAGCTTCCCTACGTTAATTGTTAAATCTCCTGTAATATCATCCCTGTATTCGATCCCAAGCTTACGGCCCCGAGAATCATCCCAAAAATATGCAGATACAAATTTGAAGAATTCCCCTGACTTTGAGTCTATATTCAATTGTGTAAGAAACTCAGCCAAATAAAGACCCGCATTTTTCCCGTAGTCAGGTTCCATACCATGGGCAGAAACTCCTTCTGTTTCCAATATTAATTCACCATTATCGATGTAATACTTCCCTTTTAGCTCATACTGATTTAGAAAGCGGGTATATTTTTGAATGACTTCTGTTGATTCGTATTGAACGTCTAGAGCAGCCTTTGCAAAATCGGGGACCATATTATATCTTCTTCCTGATAGGAAGCTTAACACTTCCACTTGAAAATCCTTTTCTTGAATCTTCGCAGATCCTTGAACTAAGTCAAAGTCAGAAATCCCTTTCTCTGCATAAATAATCGGGAAATCAGCATCTGGGGCAAAGCCCATCGTTGGCATTTCTTCATGCTCGAAATAATGCTCAACACAGCGCCAATCACTTTCTTCATCTGTGCCGATAATCATACGTACTCGTTTATTCAACGGGAGCCCGAGATCCTTCACAATTCTCATCGCATAATAAGCTGCCATCGTTGGCCCTTTATCATCAATTGCTCCCCTTGCATACATTTTTCCTTCACGAATTTCTGCGCCATATGGATCACTCGACCAGCCGTCTCCTTCAGGCACAACATCGACATGGCAGAGAATCCCGACTATTTCTTCCCCTTGGCCAAATTCTAAATGGCCGGCAAGATTGCCGACATTTTTTGAAGTAAATCCATCCTCCGCACCAAGCTTCAGCATAAAGTTAAGTGCTTCCTTTACTCCTTCACCTAAAGGAGCTTCCTCTGTTGAGTTTTCTTCATCTAACACACTTTTTATTTGTAACAGCTTTTTTGTGTCCTCGAGCAGAGCTTCTTTTCTGTTTTCGACTTCCTGCTGCCAATTAATTGAACTCATAGCATTTCCTCCTCTGTTTTTTGCTAAGAATATGTATCATTGTATAATTTCTGTTTTATTATATCTCTCTTTTTAATAGAACACACTTGTGGAATTAACGACTAAGCATCCCTGGTCGAAATCCAAATTGTGATAATATCACAAGCCAACAAGTTATAAATATTCCTAAAATTAAAATTGCCAAAATGAGGAGAACTGTAACTGCCCTTTTTCTCGCAGCAAAATAAAAGGTACTTTCACTGTATTTCTTGCTGATCGGATTGGAACCCGTAATTCTGTCCCAAACTAATGAAAGCCATGAATACATCATTATAAGAAAGCCTATGAAAATAAGGAATTTTATCCAAAAAGGCGGGATTATGACGATTGCTGCTGTTGTCACGGATAGGATTTGTAAATATCCCCCTACATATGAATAGTTTCTAATAAAGATTTTTATGAACAGCTCAAGAAACCCGTTAATCCCTTCCCGTTTATTAAAAATGCGTTTTGAACGGCGGAATAGAAGGGGTTTTGTTCTTTTAGATACGATTACCGGCTTTTCTATATCATGTGAAAGTTTAAAGATTAAGTCTATATTCTTCATTTTCGCTTCATTTCCCAGGGAAATATCGTGATCGATAGACGATATTTTTTTGATCGACCGCAAGCTTTGATAAATAGAAATAATCATTAAAAAGGCACTGCACATATAGATTGGATAAAGCAAACCTTTTACCCAAAGTGAAAATATGAATTGACTAAACCAGCTTAAAAGAATGAATAATAGAAATATGGCCGCAATCCTTTTTAGCCTTGTCTCTATTTTTCTCATTAAGTGCTTTAGAAGCAAAATGGTTGTATTCAACGCTACAAGGAAAATGAATAGCGTTATAATATGCTGCCAATCTAGAAGATAATGTTTTCTTAAAAAGGGAAGAAAAACAAAGATGGAAATGGCTATTTGCATTATCCCTGTAATTATTGAATAGGCATAACCCCATTTTTTCATTCCAAGGAAGATTGGCTGAAATTTTATTAAAAATACTTTGTCTGCTTCCTGTACGAACGTACGAATGTTGCCGCTCCATGAAAATAAATAAAGGACGAAAAACAGTAAAAATAATGGAATATTTTCAATCCAATCAGGGGTTTCTAGCCACCATGTGCGGTACATTATAAAAAAGATTGCATTTGCCGGGATAATTAAGTAAAGGATGATCGTCCAATCGGCAATCGACCGGATGACACCATATTGATATTTCCATCCTCTTACTAACCGATCTGCAAATATGTTCCAGCTATTCATCTTCATGACCTTCCGCAATTAAATGAAAGCAATCATAGAGTGACCCATTAGGAAGATGACATTGAGTTCTAATTTCATCTAAAGTCCCGGCCGCTCGGAACTCCCCCTTATGGATGATTAAAAAACGGTCACATATCTTCTCAGCAGTATCCAAAACATGGGTAGACATAAGAATCCCTGCTCCTCTTTCACGTTCACGCTGAATCGATTCAAGAAAAAGCTTCATTGCATTTGGATCCAATCCAATAAAGGGCTCATCTATGATATATACATCTGGATTTGAAATCATAGATAAGATTAACATAGCCTTTTGCTGCATTCCCTTGGAGTATTTACCAGGAAACTCATGGGCATGTTCAGCCAATTTATATTGCGCTAGTAATTCCCTTGCCTGATCTTGATACTTTTTATCATGTAAACCTTCCACAGATGCAATAAAGTCTAAATGCTCCCATAAGGTTAACTCGTCATAAAAGAGTGGCCTTTCTGGAATATATGAATATTTAGCTCCTTGCTGGAAGGCTACCTCTCCCTTTATATTCTCCAGTAACCCAAGAATCGCCTTGATAGTAGTACTCTTCCCTGCTCCATTCGGACCAATAAGCCCGATAAGTTCCCCCGCTCCAACGTCAAATTGAATATTATATATGATCGCTTGATCCTTTTCATAGCCTGCCTGTTTTATATCTACGTTTAATAGGTTCATTCTTTCTCCTCCCATTAATTTAGTACGAATTATTAATGGAAAAAGTTTCTTATTAACATAACAAAAACTGCTCTCCGAATGAAGAGCAGTTTCGAAATTTATTGTTTTAAAAGTTTGATTAAGTCTTCGCTGTCAAAATCAACCGCATAATCATAGGCTGTATAGCCCTCTGAATCCTGATAACTAGGATCTGCTCCATTTCGTAACAGCAGCTCAGCCATTGCGACATCATCATTATATACTGCATTAATAAGCGCGCTAGATTCATAGGTATCAATTATATTCGGGTCGGCTCCATGTTCTAGAAGCATTTCAGCGGCTTCAAGGCTTCCATTATATACAGCCCAATGAAGTGCCGTTGAACCTTCTGAATCCTGAGCATCGATTTCCACTCCATCCGCTACTAGTGATTGAATGGTATCTGTATCATTTTCACTTGCAGCATTCATGAGAGGGGTAGCCCCTTCAATTCCTGATGCCATTTCAGACCAAAAATCCATTTTCTCGATTGCTTTCATTCCGACAAAAATACATGCGGACAAAATGATAACAGCCACACCTGCACCGACTATACCTACCCATACCTTACCCTTAGGTTCCTTTAACTCATCAGTTGAATCCTGAGAGAAAAAACGGGATAAAGCATAAATTCTCTTAGGCAAATGAGGGTGCGTGGATAATTTCTCATTTAGCCAGACAAAAAAGCCATGTTCCGTTTGAAGCTGTTCCATATAGGCCTGCTTATTGACCTTTGAATATAATTCTTTGCCGATCGCAAGCATCGTTAAAGCATCCTTTGCCGCATCTAATGACTGAATGTAAAAAGCCGCATAACGGTCACAAGTATATTCACAGGCTCTTAAATACGCATTTCCTAGAAAAGGAACCCACATCGCCGGCAAAAGCAGAAAGCTAATGATTACATGCTTCCTTTTTAAATGGGCAAACTCATGTGCAAGGACAAATAAAACTTCCTTTTCAGCACTTCTTTCTATTAATTCGAATATTCCAGAGTAAAGAACGACCATATTTTTTCTAAAGAAACGGGTTGCGAAGGCATTTAAGACTCCTTCCGATTCAATAACATAAATATCAGGCATCACTGTAAGTCCCATATCCTTTGCTGTCATTACAGCCTTTTCATAAAGCTCAGGAAATTGATTCTCACTAATTTTTACACCGTTCCGTCTAATGCCGCCTATCATAATTCCATGGAGCACAACAGATAGGAGAATAAGAATGAGAATAAATAGAATTCCAACAATCGAAAATGCTAAAAAGATATACGCGAGAATACTAAATAATGCAACAAAGGCAAAATATATATTTTCTTTCGGATACACCAATTGATCCCGCAAAGCTTGTTCTTGCAAATGCCTTCCATCCTTTCTTGGACATGGAGTCAGGTTCATTGTCCCATTAAATTTTTGAGGAATTAAATACAAATTCCTTTCCCACAAGCTTTGATTATATAGGAATTTAAACTGACAGGAAACGGGAAGTTAATACCATTTCGAATTTTCTAAACATAGGACAAACCCATAATGCCATAAGGTATAGTAATAATGATAGGAGAGGGGCGGATTTATTAATCTTTCGTAAATTTTGTAATAAAGTAGAAATTATCAAAAAATACGGGTACAATGAATGTAAAGGATGATATTTTGGAAAAATGTTAATGAAAAGGAGATGGCTGCGGAAAAGAAAACTACATTTGCTTGAAGGACATGTTTCTTCAAACGAAGCTGTCGGTTGCAGGTAATTGCCATTGGTTTGAAAAAAGGATAGGGAGTGGTTCTTTGAAACCTTCAACTAACCGGATGTTAAACCGTATCAAATCCGTCTACATGTTTATTAATAAGCGCGGAACTGTAACAACTCAAGAGCTTGTAGAGGAATTTGGTATTACTCCTCGCACCATTCAAAGAGATCTAAATGTTCTTGTTTATAACGACCTTGTCAAAAGTCCAACTCGTGGAAAATGGACAACGACTAAACGAAAAGTGAAATTGTCATCCTAATATAATGCACATAAAAAAATCGCCTATCAATGGCGATTTTTATTTGACTTCGTATTCCATTAGCTGCGTAATTTCCTCATCTGTTAATTCCCGATATTCTCCAAGTTCCAATGATTCATCCAGCTTGAGCGGCCCCATGGAGAGCCTTTGTAAATACATAACCCGCTTCCCCACAGCTTCAAACATCCTTTTGACTTGATGAAATTTTCCTTCAGTGATCGTAAGCTCAATATCGGAAGTCATTCCAGACTTAAGTATTTTTAGGTCCCCAGGTTTCGTTTCGTATCCGTCATCTAGGATTACCCCCTTTTTAAAAGCAACAACATCATCTTCCGTAACTTCACTATTAATAACAGCAAAATAAGTTTTCGGAACATGTTTTTTTGGCGAAAGAAGGCGATGGGCCAGCTGCCCATCATTTGTTAGCAGCAGAAGGCCCTCTGTATCTTTATCGAGACGCCCGACCGGAAAAGGCGAGAATACGAGATCCTCCATTTCTAATAAATCTAAAACCGTTTCATGCTCAGAATCTTCGGTTGCCGAGATGACGCCTTGAGGCTTATTCAGCATTAAATAAATGAATTCCTTGTATTCTACAACTTCTCCGTTTATCGTTACCATATCTTTATATGGGTCAACATGTTGTTTAGGGTCCTTCACTTTTTGATCATTCACCTCAACAACCCCATCTTTAAGCAGCTTCTTAACATCCTTTCTGCTTCCGTAGCCTAAATTGGCTAGCATTTTATCGATACGCATATGCTCACCTCCATTTTAAGCTTTTAGTCTTAGCTTTCTTAAAATACGATCAACCTTTTCCCCTAATAAGAAATAAATTAATCTTGTTTTTACACTTAAATAGAAGTAGATGCCTGCACCAGCTGCTGCACTAATAATGACAATAATTAAAGCAGACAAGTTTGATGCTGGCGATAAAAATAAAGTAAGAAGTTTATAGACAATTCCTGTGCCGATAAACATAACAAGTGTAAACAGGACGATTAACAAGCTTCTTCTGAACACGAGCTTGAATGGATACCCAGCAAAAGTTTTGATCACGAATAAATTAATTAATATCGCCGCTGCATAGCCAATGGCTGTTGCAATAATCGCGCCTTCCGTTTCCATTAGCTTAATAAGCGGAATATTTAAGCTTAATTTTATTAATAATCCTACAAGCAAGCTTAATACAGTGAAACGCTGTTCATTAATCCCTTGTAAAATCGCTGCAGTTACTAAGAAAAAAGCAAACAGTACAGCAACTGGGGCATAGGTTCTTAATACTTCTGTTCCTAGTTCGCTATGCTCATAAAATAATGTAAAAATAGGTTCTGCTAACATCGAAAGGCCGACAACTGCCGGAAGCGTCAAAAATAAGACGACTTGAAAAGCTTGATTTAATTGATGATTTAAACTCGTACGGTCCTCATTCACAAATGCTTTTGTAATAGAGGGAACCAATGTAAGTGAAAAGGCAGTTGCTAATGCAACTGGAATAATGACAAGCTTATGTGTTTGCATAGTTATCACAGCAAAAGCATCTCTAGCGGAATCATCATCATACCCAATCGATTGCATCGTTTTAATAAACGTAAACTGATCAATAAATTGAAAGAGCGGGTTTGCAATTCCAACAAAAACGAAGGGTGCTGCGTAAACTACAATTTCTTTATACATCTCTGTTAGAGAAATATTCATTGTACCCTTATCATGTAAGAGCAATTCATTTAAATACACTCTTCGTTTATACCAATACCAAATTAAACTGAATAATCCCCCAACCGCCCCAATAAAGGCAGCAAATGTTGCTACACTGACGGCCTGAGAAATCGTTCCATTCATAAAGTGCATAACAATATAAGCACCTGCAAGTACAAATGTAATTCGAACAATCTGTTCAATTACTTGTGAAACAGCTGAAGGTCCCATTGATTGATGCCCTTGAAAAAAGCCGCGAATTAAACTCATAATTGGTACTAAAATAAGGGCAAAACTCACTGCCCGAATAACAGTTGTTACATCCTCAATATCTGAACCTACATTTGAATTTGTACTCATTGCTGCTATATATGGGGCTAGAAAATATAATGCAAGAAAAGACATTATACCTGTGCACAGCATAATTATGAGCCCAGATTTAAAAAGCTTTCTCCCGACAGCGTATTCTTCAAGTGCATTATATTTGGATATGTATTTAGAAACCGCTAACGGAACCCCAGCTGTTGCAATACTTATAAATATGGTGTATGGAATGTATGAGAAAGCATATAATGCCTGTCCGCTGCTTCCCACAATATGATAAAAGGGAATGACATAAAATAACCCAAGCATTTTTGATATCATCGTACCTAATGTTAAAATAAACGTTCCCCTTAAAAGCTTAGATGACATAAATAATAATCCCTTCCTTTAAAAGAAAAAGCCTAAGCGCTGATGCTAGACAATAGAAAAAGCGCAAAATAATTTTTGCACACTATTTGTAGTTTACTCTTCTTTAAGAAGGATTGCTACCTAGAGATAGTTTATGGCAAAAATTTTTCGCAAATAAGTCCCTATTGTTGTAGGGTTATGAAACTGCCCACATTTCGTATATAATGAATAAGATTTTAAGTCTGAAGGTTAAGTTGGTGAACAAATGAAATATGATGTAATTGTGATTGGCGGCGGACCGTCCGGCTTAATGGCTGCGATTGGTGCTGCTGAACAGAAGGCTAAAGTGCTGCTTATCGATAAAGGGGACAAGCTTGGAAGAAAGCTTGCCATTTCAGGCGGCGGAAGATGTAATGTAACAAACCGACTTCCGATTGATGAGATTATTAAACATATTCCAGGAAATGGACGCTTTTTATACAGTGCCTTTTCTCTTTTTAGCAACGAAGATATTATTAAGTTTTTCGAGAATCTGGACATTAAGCTAAAGGAAGAGGATCACGGGCGGATGTTTCCTGTGACAGACAAAGCGCAATCCGTTGTCGATGCTTTACTTTCAAAACTACGCGAATTAAGGGTAGATATAAAAACAAACAGTCCTGTTAAAGATGTCCATTATTCAGATGGTTCCGTAAAGGCGGTGGAGCTTAGAAGCGGCGAAACCTACGAGGCAGACGCAGTCGTGATGGCGGTTGGTGGAAAATCCGTGCCCCATACAGGTTCAACTGGAGACGGATATGCGTGGGCTGAAAAAGCGGGGCATACGATTACTGAGTTATTTCCGACAGAGGTCCCTGTTACTTCGGCAGAGCCATTTATTAAGGATAAATCTCTGCAAGGGCTGTCTCTTCGCAGCGTTGCATTAAGTGTGTTAAATCCTAAAGGAAAAGCATTAATTACTCATAAAATGGATATGATTTTTACCCACTTTGGCGTTAGTGGACCA
Source organism: Bacillus sp. DTU_2020_1000418_1_SI_GHA_SEK_038 (assembly GCF_032341175.1). NCBI lineage: Bacteria > Bacillati > Bacillota > Bacilli > Caryophanales > Bacillaceae > Bacillus > Bacillus sp. DTU_2020_1000418_1_SI_GHA_SEK_038. Next base: position 3,476,102 of record NZ_CP135435.1, read on the forward strand.
GCAGTTCTCAGATGCAGTCAATTCGTTGTGAAGGCGATGAAAAAGTGGAATTTGAAAGAGGTCACCATGAGCATCGATGCCCTCCCAGAAAAAAAAGAAGAGCCTTTATATCAGGAAATTCTAAAAGATTTGAAGGCAGAACCGAAAAAAAGCATAAAAAACCTTTTAAAGGGGCTTCTTCCTGAAAGATATCTGCTTTTCTTGCTGGAAAGGAGCGGGATTGATCCTTCTGCACAGGGAGCTAATATTTCCAATGAGAAGGTAAGGAGCTTTGTGAAAAGCTGTAAATCGTTTCAAATTGCAGTCAATGGCACCCTTCCATTAGATAAGGCATTTGTTACTGGTGGTGGAGTTTCTGTAAAAGAGGTTGACCCGAAAACAATGGGTTCTAAATTTACGAACGGATTGTATTTTTGCGGTGAAATACTAGATATACACGGCTATACAGGCGGATATAATATTACATCTGCACTCGTTACCGGGAGGCTTGCCGGCACGAATGCAGCATTGACTGTAAAACTCTCTTAAAAATTATTAGAGCCTGTGTCTTAATCAGGCTCTATAAATAATCATCGCTGAGAAACAATAAACTTGCTCATCTTCATCCTCGTGAATAGCTGCAATATTGTACTTAATATCTAGCAGTTTTTTCTCTTCGATTCTTTCTAAGAATCGATTCATCTCAAGTTCAAGATCCTTCTCATGTTCATGGTCGAATAACTTCACTTTAATCATGAGAATCCATCCTTTCTGTATTTTTCAACATTATTGACAGAATTATCTGTTTTTATAATAGAAAATAATTTATATTCATATTTCTGGCAAAAAAGAAGTGGCTGACACCAATAGGTCAGCCACTCTTGTTAATTAAACTAACATTAATTTTTCTAATTCGAGCGGTTCAATATAGACGCCATTTTTATAAGCTCTCATATTTCCGCCTGAGATTTCATCGATTAGAACGATTTGTTTATCTTCTCCAACTCTGCCGAATTCGAATTTAATATCATATAATTCAATGTCTTTTTTTGCCAGCTCATCTTTTACCACTTGGCCGATTTGCTTTGTTAAGTCCTTTAGTACAGCATATTCCGCTTTTGAAAGGACTCCTAGCATATCAAGTGCATCCTCACTAATTGGAGGGTCCTGGCGTTCATCGTCTTTAATCGTTACTTCAACGAATGCATCAAGAGCTTGTCCTTCCTCAGCGTACATCCCATAGCGGCGAAGGAAACTTCCAACTGCCTTATAGCGGCAAATAACTTCAAGGCCATTGCCAAAAACGGTAGCAGGCTTCACAGTCATCGTAGCCTCTTCAATGTTCGCATCAATATAATGAGTAGGAATTCCTCTTTCCTTTAATATTTCGAAAAAGTATTTTGTCAGGCTTAATCCCGCGCGGCCCGCTCCCTCCAGTGTTAAACCTACAGTATTGGCACCTGGATCAAATACGCCATTTTCTCCTGTTACATCATCTTTAAACTTTAATAAATAATTTCCATCCTCTAGTGCATATACATCTTTGGTTTTGCCTTTATAAATAGGTTTCACTGTTAGTCCTCCTTAAAGCTTCTGTACGTCTTTAACTATAAGTTATTCTTAAAAAAGGAATCAACATTTATTTTTCTAAAAAACAATTCACCCCCCGTATTCAGAGGCGAACTCGCTCTATTGCAGGTTTTAGACAATGTAAGGAAATGTTTAGAAATCCAAGTTTCTTGGACAGCTTTTTGGAAAACAACCAAACCTGTCCAAAAAGTCACGTTTTATTTAAATTCAACCTCGCCTGTCCAGTCCAGCATGCCGCCAACCATGTTGCGGACTTTGTAGCCTTGGTCCTGCATGTAATGGCATACATTTTGACTGCGGTTTCCTGACCGGCAAATAAAGATGTATTCTTTTTCTTTATCGAAATAGTCCAGGTTTTCAGGGATTGTCATCATCCGGATATGTTTAGCTCCAGGAATCATCCCTTGCGCAACCTCTTCATCTTCTCTAACATCAATAAGCTCTAGCTTTTCGCCAGCAGCTAGCTTTTCTTCTAATTCTTCCGTAGTTATAATCTCGATACTCATCAAAAACTCCCTTTCTTCCACAACCTTAAGTTTTTCCCCTATGCTTATATTAAAAAACATCCTCCAAAAAGGCAATCGGAGGATGTTTTTTTTATCTTTAAGGAACTTGGACAAGAACCTGTCCCCATGTCCCGTTAATTAGCAACAATATTTACTAGTTTTCCTGGAACAGCGATGACTTTGCGTATAGTTTTTCCATCGATTTGCTCTTTTACGGTTTGGTCATCCATAGCGATTTTTTCAAGTGCATCCTTTTGGGCATCTGATGGGACAAGTAATTTCGCTTTCACTTTCCCGTTAATTTGGATAACAATTTCGATTTCATTATCGACTAGCTTTGCTTCATCGAATGCTGGCCATGCCTCGTAAGCAATTGTTTCACTATGGCCAAGCTTACTCCAAAGTTCTTCAGCAATATGAGGAGTAATAGGTGAAAGCAATTTAACAAATCCCTCCATGAAGTGTTTCGGAAGAACTGATGTTGTTTTATAGGCTTCATTAATAAATACCATCATTTGAGAAATAGCCGTATTGAACCGTAAACCTTCATAGTCCTCTGTTACCTTTTTCACTGTTTGGTGATAAACCTTTTCAAGATTGCTTGCTTCTTCGCTATCTTGAATTTTCGGATTTAGACTTCCATTTTCTTCAATGAATAAGCGCCATACACGGTCAAGGAATCTTCTAGATCCGTCTAATCCATTCGTAGACCATGCAATAGATGCATCAAGTGGTCCCATAAACATTTCATATAAACGAAGAGTATCTGCCCCGTGACTTTCAATGATATCATCAGGATTGACAACATTTCCTTTTGATTTACTCATTTTTTCATTGCCTTCGCCAAGAATCATTCCTTGGTTAAATAGCTTCTGAAATGGTTCTTTCGTATGAACAACACCGATATCATATAATACCTTATGCCAGAAACGAGCATATAGAAGGTGAAGAACCGCATGCTCTGCTCCACCGATATAAATATCAACTGGAAGCCATTCCTTCAATTTTTCTGCATCCGCAAGTGCTTCACTATTATGCGGATCAATATAGCGTAAGTAATACCAGCAGCTGCCCGCCCATTGCGGCATTGTGTTCGTTTCCCTGCGGCCTTTTTTGCCTGTAACAGGGTCAACGACATTTACCCACTCTTCAATATTGGCGAGCGGTGACTCACCTGTACCTGACGGCTTTATTTCAGTTGTTTTCGGAAGAATTAATGGAAGCTGGTCTTCAGGGACAGCTGAACTTGTGCCATCTTCCCAATGAATTATTGGAATCGGCTCTCCCCAATAGCGCTGGCGGCTAAATAACCAATCGCGCAGGCGATAAGTTACCTTTTTTGTGCCAAGTCCTTTTTCTTCAAGCCATGCAATCATATTTGCAATAGCCTCTTCCTTATTCATGCCATTTAAGAATTCAGAATTAACATGCTCACCATCGCCAACATAAGCCTCTTGCTCCACATTTCCGCCAGCAACAACTTCTACAATCGGCAAGCCAAATTGCTTTGCAAATTCATGGTCGCGTTCGTCATGAGCAGGTACTGCCATAATAGCACCGGTACCGTAGCTTGCTAATACATAATCTGCAATCCAAATTGGCATTTTTTCGCCATTTGCCGGGTTAACAGCATAGGCTCCTGTGAAAACACCTGTCTTTTCTTTTGCTAAATCTGTTCTTTCAAGGTCACTTTTCATCTTAACCTTATCTAAATAGCCTTGAACTGCGGCACGCTGCTCTTCAGTCGTAATTTCATCGACTAAATCATGCTCTGGAGCAAGTACTGCATAGGTTGCACCAAAAAGCGTATCAGGGCGAGTCGTAAATACTTTAAATGTTCCTTCATGACCCTCAATTTGGAAGGTTACTTCTGCCCCTTCTGAACGGCCGATCCAGTTACGCTGCATATCTTTAAGGCTTTCCGGCCAGTCTAGTAAATCAAGATCCTCAAGTAAACGATCTGCATAGGCAGTTATTTTTAATACCCATTGTCTCATTGGTCTGCGCTCAACTGGATGGCCGCCGCGCTCACTTTTACCGTCAATAACTTCTTCGTTTGCTAAAACTGTTCCAAGTGCTGGGCACCAGTTCACTGCTACTTCATCAATATAAGCAAGACCTTTTTCATAAAGCTTTAAGAAAATCCATTGTGTCCATTTATAATACTCAGGATCAGTCGTATTCACTTCACGATCCCAATCATAAGAGAATCCTAGTGCTTTAATTTGACGGCGGAATGTATTGATATTCTTTGCCGTAAATTCAGCTGGATCGTTTCCTGTATCTAATGCGTATTGCTCGGCAGGAAGACCGAATGCATCCCAGCCCATCGGATGAAGGACATTATAGCCTTGCATCCGCTTCATGCGCGAAAGGATATCCGTTGCCGTATATCCTTCTGGATGGCCGACATGAAGTCCAGCTCCAGATGGATATGGAAACATATCAAGTGCGTAAAATTTGCGCTTTCCTTTATCTTCACTCGTCTTAAACGTTTTACTTTCTTCCCAGACCGTTTGCCACTTTTTCTCAATCTCTTGATGATTGAAGCTCATCACATGTTCCTCCTAAATGAAAATTATAGAAATATTTCGAAAAAAAATCGAAAAAACCTCCCATCCCAATAAAGGGACGAGAGGATTATGTATAATCTCCCGCGGTACCACCCACATTAGTGACAAAGTCACTCGCTTCATTATCCTTAACGCGGAGTACGGCAAGCATTACTATCAGTTCACACTTGCTGCTCAAAGGCGAGTTCATGGTTTCCCCGGTTGACTTGCACCACCCGTCAACTCTCTACCATCAGGTTCAATCCATTACTGCTCCTTTTCTTAGCATATAAATATATATTAGTGCTATTGTATTAAATTTCCCGCCAAGATGCAAGTAGATACGAAAAGCGGAGGTGCCTTGTCAGCCCCGACAAGCATAAGGCAAGCTGGCAGGAAGGTTGTTCTTTAACCTTCTTGTCAGATTGACTTATGACCTCGAGGGGCTAGGCACTGGAGCTAGACAATTCCCTAATTCAAGAAAGGTATACTTAATTTCGAAAATTTTAATATGTAGGATATGTGGGAAATAAGAATATGTGAATGAATTTTAAAAAAATTAAAGGGGACATCACACAACTGTCCCCTCATAATCTATTGAACTGTATATCCCCCATCAATCACGATGGCCTGCCCAGTCACCCCTCTTGCAGATTCACTTGCTAGGAAAATAGCATAATCCGCTATCTCTTCAACAGACAAAAGCCTTTTTTGAGGCACTAATGGAAAAATTACTTCCTCTAACACCTTTTCAAGTGGGACCTTTCTTGTTTTTGCTAAATCATTTAGCTGATTTCGGACAAGAGCTGTATCAACATAGCCGGGGCAAATCGCATTGACTGTAATGCCGTGAGCTGCTGTTTCCAAAGCTGCTACTTTCGTTAAGCCGATAACTCCATGCTTCGCACTATTGTATGCCGCTTTTCCCGCAAATCCTACAAGGCCATTGATAGAGGCCATATTAATAATTCTCCCAAATTGCTGCTTTTTCATAATTGGCAAAGCATGTTTAATGGCAATAAAAGGTGCCGTGAGCATGACTTTTATCATAAATTCAAATTTCTCGGTTGGAAAATCCTCAATATAGGATACATGCTGCAAGCCTGCATTATTTAATAGAACATCTAATCTTCCATAATGCAGTACCGTTTCCTGAAGGCATGATTGAATCTCACTTTCTATCGTCACATCACATTTCAGGCCAATTGCTTCAAATCCTTCTTTTTGCAATGCCGATGCCGCTTTCTTCACCAGTTCTTCTTGAACATCAGTTAAGACAATTTTCGCTCCAGCTGCACCAAACTTCTTTCCAATCTCAATGCCGATTCCTTGTGCTGCACCTGTTATAAAGACTACTTTTCCCTGAACCATAAAGAGACTCCTTTCAGTTGCTAAACAGTGTGTGACAGAAGGACAGGCTGATTGTCCCTATATCATTTAGGGACAATGAACCTCTCCCCTAGACCCCGCTATACTCCTAATCCTAGCGAGAATAAGATAATGGCAATCGCAACTCCGATTGTCGGAACAATAACGGTTAATGCGCCAACTCCCCAATAGGCATCCTGATGAGTTTCACCACAAATGGCACGGACTGTTGTAACAACATAGCCATTATGAGGGAGAGAGTCCAATGCTCCAGAGGAAATGGCAGCCACTCTGTGCAATGCCTCTGGGTTAACTCCCATATCCATATAGTGCGGAGCCAACAGCGGCAAGGCAATCGCTTGGCCTCCAGAAGCTGATCCTGTCATACCCGCAATGACACTGACCGCGATTGCTCCACCAATTAATGGACTGCCTGGAATACTTGTCATAAAGTCAACAGCTGTCGTAAATGCAGGAACTGCCTTTGCTACTCCACCAAATCCAACGACTGCAGCTGTATTTCCAATTGCGATTAATGCACCCAGTGTTCCCTCTGATACTGCATTCCAAAAGTTTTTGAAATATTTTCTGTTTAATATATACGTTGCGATTACTCCGCCTAATAACGCAATAATAAGTGCTGATTGTTTCAATGAATCATGGAAAATGAATGAAATAATTAATACGACTACTAATGGTACGATCCCCATAAGGCAAGCTACTAATTAACTGTTCCAGATTTCCAGAAAAAATGTTCACAAAAATTTTATAATCATTCATCCTAGGCCTCATTTTATCACAATTATTAGATAATTTAATTCCATATGTATTATTTTTCTAATTTTCGTCAAAGAAAGAAGTAAAAGGAAGTGTGTAAACTGAAAGGTGTTTACTTGATTAATGAAAGACAGCATCAGGGGACTGAAAGGATCTTTCACTGCAAAAGCGCGGTTAATTCATTTATGAAAGCAAATCAGATCCAAGCTGTAAAACTTAATTCCAACCAGTTAAATGATTATTACACCATCCCTCATGCTCTTTTATACGATTTAAATCAGGCAAAGGTGCAATTGGATTATTTGGTAGTCTATTCGAACCAGGATGTGAATGAATTTATTTATATGTATCCTGCTAAATGGGTATTATTGAAAAGCTATTTTTCGGGAGTGGTATTTGTAGAGGAATAGTGGCTAATGCTAGAAAAAAGACCTGCAGGCTTAGTGCAGATCTTCAGTTTGCGTGGGCAACGCTTTTTAATTTTCTAATTTTTTTATCATAGATGAAAGTTGTAAAAATAGAAATCACGAGTAAAACAATAATGATTGAAAATAGCATAGACATCCCGTAAATATCAACAAGGACTCCCCCTAAGAGCGGACCAACCATACGCCCTCCAGTTGCCATACTATTTATGATACCCTGGTAAAACCCTTCTCTTCCTTTTGGTGCGAGATCATTGGCGATTGTAGGAACAGCAGGCCATACTAACATTTCGCCAATTGTTAATATGATCATTCCGGCAAGAAAAGCAGCAAATTGATGGGCTACGGAAACAACAGCATAAGAGACAATAAAAATAATAATGCCAATATTGATCTGTGTCTTCAAAGATTTAATTCGGGACACAAGGAGGCTCACTGCCGGCTGACCAAGTACAATCAATGCACCATTAATCGTCCAAAGCAAACTATATTGTCTTAAAGAGATATTAAGCTCTTGTGTAAAGGAGGCAATTGTTGTTTGCCATTGAACATATCCGACCCAGCATAGGCTGTAGCCTATACATAAAATTAATAGGGCATATAGCTTTGTATTGTCCTTCACAAAAGACTTTTTCTTCCGAGCAGATGTGGGAGCAACTGACTCAATTTGAATTCCTTTATATCCGAAAACAGCAATGAGAAGAAAGACCAAATACATAAACGTATTAGCGATAAATATAAGCTGAAAAGAAAAAGAAGCTACAAATCCACCGAGAGCTGCTCCGATTGCTACACCTAGGTTTTGAGATACATATAAAGCATTAAAGGATTTTCTTCCGCCTTCCTTCCATACTGAGCCGGCCATTGCATACATCGGTGGGAAAATAATTCCTGCTCCAAATCCTACCATCGTTAAAAAGACAACATACATCGGCCAGTCATGCCAAAAGGTTAAACCGATTAAAGATGCTAAAGATATTCCCGCTCCTAGAAGGATTGATTTATAGCCGCCAATTTTATCAAAAAGGATGCCTCCAGTTAAATTGCCGATTACACTTGCTCCTGAGTTTAACATGAGAGCAATCCCAGCAACTGATAATGATTTACCTAAATGATCGTGAATATAGATTGTGTTTAAAGGCCATAAAAAAGAAGAGCCTGTAACATTCACCACCATCCCAATTATTAAAAGCCATAAGGCACGTGGCATGATAAACCCTCCTAAAGCCTAAAATATTAAAAATAGTCATCGCCAAATATTTCGATTACCAAAGCAATTTTATTTCTTTTTCACTGTCCTTGCAATAGGTATTTACATATGCAGCCAAACAAAAAATACACAATTTTTTCAGAATAACAGAAGCTTCAATGGAACAATTAAAAACCCTCCAAAATTGGAGGGTTTGGATTATGTCTAGCTTCCGCTTTTCTTTATTCAGGATGGAATTTTGATTTAACTGGCTGACCCTTTTTTTCATACAGCTTTTTTGCTTGCTTGACGATGTCGAAATCCTGCCCTATCTCTAGGTCTTGATTATTAATGCCATTGCGGTTTTTCTGCTCAGGGTTATTTTGTTTAGAACGTTTTTTCACCATGAAAATCACTCCTTAATGAGGATTAACAATCATTCGATTTTGAAGTTGCTGCAGCTGCAGCCTCATACGGTGAAGCTGTTCCCTCTGCTGGGCGTTGGCACTTAAAGCAATTTTTGCTAAGTCATTATACGCACTCTCAAGAGAATATAGCGCATCTGTATAGCCAGCATCATTATAATGCTCTTGGGTTCTTCCTTCCTGAAGCTGATCATTGGCGAATCGGATAGCATCCTCACATTGCTGCATTAGGTTATCAACGGAATCACGAGTAGCCATAATATCCCTCCTGAAATGAATCGGTCTTTTCAGAAGCAAAATGCTTCATTGATTAGTTTGCTCAATATTTCTTTTTACTATTTCAAGATTTTACTGGCAAAATCCGCTCATAGCCATTACATTTGGAATAGGTTTTTTCTTTGTTATTTTTAAAATGCTTTAAGGAGGGTCACAATTATGACTCAGATTAACCCTTTTCACTTTGCGTCTGATAATAAACGCTATCATACATGGAATTACCATTTGAGAAATCAATTTGGCCATAAGGTTTTTAAGGTCGCTCTTGATGGCGGCTTTGACTGCCCGAACCGTGACGGTACGGTTGCTCACGGCGGCTGTACATTTTGCAGTGCATCTGGTTCTGGTGATTTTGCCGGAAATAGAACAGATGATATCGAAACACAGTTTTATGAAATTAAAGAAAAAATGCATCAGAAATGGAAAGATGGCAAATATATGGCTTATTTTCAGGCATTTACGAATACACATGCACCCGTAGAGGTATTAAGGGAGATGTACGAAAAAGTTTTACAGCTTGATGATGTTGTAGGGCTTTCAATCGCTACAAGACCTGACTGTCTTCCTGATAATGTTGTTGAATATTTGGCAGAACTCAATCAAAGAACTTATTTATGGGTTGAGCTAGGTTTGCAAACTGTTCATGAAAGAACTGGATTGCTAATCAATCGTGCTCATGATTATCAATGCTATGTGGATGGGGTCAACAAGCTTCGTAAACATGGAATTCGCGTTTGTTCTCATATCATTAATGGACTTCCTTTGGAAACACCAGAAATGATGATGGAAACTGCTAGAGAGGTCGCGAAGCTAGATGTTCAAGGAATCAAAATCCACCTTCTTCACCTTCTAAAAGGAACACCTATGGTGAAGCAGTATGAAAAAGGAATGCTTGAATTTTTATCATTTGACCAATATGTTAGCTTAGTCTGTGACCAACTAGAAATTCTGCCTCCCGAAATGATTATTCATCGAATTACAGGGGATGGACCTATAGAGCTGATGATTGGACCGATGTGGAGTGTTAACAAATGGGAGGTTCTAAACTCTATTGATGCTGAACTAAAAAGACGGAACAGCTGGCAAGGGAAATTTTATACAGCGGGCAGTGTGGAGGTAAAACCATGAAGCTAGATGGAGTTTTACCTTTTGCGAGGCTGCTGCTTGAAAAAGCGGTTGGTTCCGGTGACTTTGCAGTCGATGCAACATTAGGTAATGGGCATGATACATTATTTTTGGCAAAATTAGTTGAAGATTTCGGTCATGTATTTGGATTTGATATTCAAGAAGAAGCAATTATCAGCACAAAAAAACGGATAGAAGACCAGCAACTTTCTGACCGTGTTACTTTATTTCATAAAGGTCATGAACATATATTATCCAGTATACCTGGGGAGAACTACGGGAAAATTAAAGGCGCCATTTTTAATTTAGGTTATTTGCCAGGCGGTGATAAGACAATTGTTACTGTCCCAGATACAACCATTTCCGCGATTGAGCAGCTTCTTGAAATTATGGCCCCTGAAGGGATTATTGTGATTGTCGTTTACCATGGGCATGAAGAAGGTGCAATAGAACGTGAAGCACTCCTTCAATTTGTAAAACACCTAGATCAGAAAAAGGCTCATGTTCTTCAGTATCAATTTATTAATCAGAAGAATAACCCTCCATTTATTGTGGCAATTGAAAAGAGATGACAGCAACAAATTTAGATTGATGTAAAAAACCTGCATAATTGCAGGTTTTTTTCACAAACTAGCTTTAATTTACTTTATAAATGCCCTCATAAGACTTGCTGGCTTCCATTTTTGCATAGTACGATAAGCTCGACCATTCAAATAGAAGAAAAAGCTGATCATCCCGCCAGTTTTAATCATCCCTCGAGCTAGTTTTTTTACATTTTGCTGCTTTCGGACCTTTTCATCTGATAAATAAATCCCTAGCAGTCCACGGTTAATCAATTGATGAAATCGTTTATGAGGCAGCTGTTCTGTATGCTTGTCTGCCTCTTGAACAAAATACTTCAGCCTGTCAAAAAGCTTCTCTTCACTTTCATAATAAAAGCAAAAGTTCAAATCTCCGCCAGCACGATCCTCTTCCTGGTCAATAAAGTAATCCAATAATATATGCAAACCTTGTATGTAAGGAAAATAGCCATTCCGAATATTTTCTGCGTCTGCCAGCTTAAAATCATCTCTCATGGCATAAGATACAAGGCAGAAAATACCTAATGTTGATCCAGAGCAGGCTGAAAACTCATACCACTCCATCTCTGGTATTTGTTCCTTGTTTTCATCAAACCAGCCTTGAAGCCGTGGTACGCGTTCCTCCACTTTTACATGTTTATGAATCTGCAAGTCACAATAATACCGGCATAATTCTATTAAATGACCGCTGATTTCTTCATAATTACTTAATTCAGCCAAAACTTCTCTGCAGGCTGCAGCAAGGTCAGCTAAGTAATTTCCATCTTCCTGTTCTTCTCTAAATCGGTAATAATTTTTCGGTGCAGCATCGACCATTAAAGAATCAATCATTGATTCATGTAAGGCTCCAAAATCTTTTGGATCTAGTGATGTACTTCGATCACATAAATTATCCAAATAATCACTGATTGTTTGATAAGCAACTATAAATTTAATCGCTTTTTCATATTTTTCTTTTGCCATTAACGCCATAATGGCGCCGCCTTCACAATGAAAGGTTTTATGTTTTATGCTTGCTAATGCTTGTTTTCTAAGCTCTGGATTAGGAATTTCTTCAGCTCTCTTCTGCCAATAATCCAATTCCTTATGAGCTATTGGCAAGACCTTACGATAAACATTTGACATTAGACTGATAGGCATAGATGGAACACCCATAGGTAAAACTCACTCCTTAGAAAAGCGAAAGCGCTGTAGCTAGACACTAAACGATATAGCCTATAGCCTTTAACTGGCTATAAACGAAATCCTTCGCATACTCAAATACTTCTTCCCTCTCAGGCTCATTAAATATTTCATGATAGCACTTAGGCCATTCTTTAAATCGTTTTTCTGAGAAGGGTGCAAGGTTGAACCAGTCGCTAACTGTCTTCTTATTAACAATTAGATCCTCCCCTCCTTGCATTACAAGCAGTGGGATATCTTGAATTTTATCAAGATTTTCAAAACCTAGCTTAACCGCATGTATAAGTTCACGATACCATCTGATTGACACTCTTGTCACATATAAAGTGTCATTCGCATCGGCATCACGAACATCAATATTCCTTGTCGCCATATCTACTGTAAGTCCGGAATTTAATCGCAGACTTGGAACAGTTTTATTTAAAAGAAATGAAAATACATTAAGTATTTTGTTAGGCATCTTTACCAAGCCCAAGCAAGGGGATGACAGGATCACTCCGGCTAATTTCAATCTCTCTTCCTGCAAAAGTCGAATAGAGATTAAGCCGCCCATGCTATGACCCAATAGAAATACAGGTAAATCGAATTGGTACGCTGCCTGTATCCAATCCTTCACTTCATGTAAATATTCATCAAATGTATCAATATGACCTCGCCGTGATCTAGTAGTCATCCCTTGGCCTGGAAGATCTCCCATAATGACATGAAAGCCTGATAAACGCCACATTTCAATAAGCCAGCCGTAGCGGCGATGATGCTCCATCGCTCCATGAACCATCACTACGACACCTTTAGCCTCTCCCTCAGCTTCCCATTTCCACATCATATATCCTCCTAAACCTTATGTTGAAAACGAAATCGTTAGTATAAATTATAGCCTAGAAACATTTTTTCATCATTAAATTAAGCGTAGGTTACCACTAAAGAAGATTGTAGCCTTCTATGGTAAAATTACGTTATAAAACATTTCAAGGAGAATCAAACATGATCTATCCATATAAAGATAAACAACCCAAAATAGCTGACTCAGTTTTCATTGCAGACTTTGCTACCGTTACAGGCGATGTAGAAATCGGGGATGAATCCAGTGTGTGGTTCAATACGGTTATAAGAGGGGATGTCGCCCCTACTATTATCGGTAAAAAGGTTAATATTCAAGATAATTCAGTATTGCACCAGAGCCCTAACAATCCTCTAATTCTTGAAGATGAGGTGACAGTAGGACACCAAGTTATTTTACATAGCTGCATTATTCGGCGAAAAGCATTAATTGGCATGGGCTCGATTATTCTTGATCAGGCTGAAATTGGTGAAGGAGCCTTTATCGGTGCAGGCAGTCTTGTTCCACAAGGTAAAAAAATTCCACCTAATACACTTGCCTTTGGCCGTCCAGCTAAAGTAATTCGGGAATTGACTCCAGAAGATATTCAAGATATGGAAAGAATAAGCAGAGAATACGCTGAAAAAGCCCAGTATTATAAATCACTTCAGAAATAATTAAGATATTTTTTAACATGTCCTTTTACTGATAACTTATTCTTTCCTATAGTTTATATACCCATCGGCAGGAGCGTATTCATTGAACTTAGTTCATTTTCATACTTTTTTTCAATAAATACGGCATACCATAACATAAACATTAATACCGTCCAAAGCTTTCTGCTGTTATCGTATTGATCCTTATAATGGCCATCAAGAAGCCTATAAAAATAATCTTTGTGAAATAAATGATCTGTATCGCTTTCACGAATTATTGTTCTCGTCCAATCATACATTTCACTCTTTAACCAAAATCTGATCGGAACAGGAAAGCCCAATTTTTTTCGGTCTAAGACATGAGCTGGTACAATTCCTTCCACTGCTTTTCGCAAAATATACTTAGTTGTTCCATTGGCGATATTTAAACTGCTCGGTATTTGAGAGGCAATCTCAAATACCTCTTTATCTAGAAACGGGGCCCGCAAATCTAATAAATGGGCCTCAGTCATTTTATGTGCTTTTAATAAAATATCTCCCCTTAGCCAAGTATGGATATCGATGTACTGCATCTTGTTAATCGCATCATATAAAGCACTCTCTTTGTATAGGGGAGCTGTAATATTCGTATAACTTAGGACATCTCTATATTCTCGGAAAAACATACGTTTCTCTGCTTCGGAAAAAATCTTAGCATTCCCAATATATCTTTCTTCCAAGGGGGTAACCCCACGCTCAATAAAGCTTTTTCCCCTAATCCCTTCTGGCAGAAAAAAAGCCAGCGTCCTCAAAACTCTCTTAATAAAATTAGGTATATATTGAAAAAGCCTTAAGGAGTGTGGTTCACGATAAATATTATAGCCGCCGAATAATTCATCAGCTCCCTCTCCTGATAGAACAATCTTTACATGCTTACTTGCCTCCTTAGAAGCAAAGTAAAGCGGAATACAGGCTGGATCTGCAAGCGGATCTTCTAAAGAATAAACAATATTCGGCAACTCCCTAATGAATTCTTCAGGATTAATGATCCTGCTAATATTTTCGATCCCAAGCCTTTCAGCTGTTTTCTCCGCAATGTCAATCTCACTAAATCCTGCTTGCTCAAATCCAACAGAAAATGTTTTTAAGTCTGGATGATATTCCTTTGCGATCGCAGCAATAATAGAGGAATCAATGCCCCCAGAGAGGAAGGACCCAATCGGCGCATCGCTTTGCGTATGCGATTGAATAGACTGATAAAGGGCTCCTTTTATCTCTCGAATAAATTCAGCTTCTTGTTTCAATACTGGATGAAAGGAAGCTTTCCAATAGCAAATAATCTCCATCGGGGTATCGATTTTCTTTATAAAATAATGCCCAGGCTCAAGCTTTCGGATCTCATCTGTCATCGTATCTGGCTCCGGGACAAACTGATAGGTTAAATATTGCTGTAAAGCATCTTTATTCAATACTTCAATTTGAATAATTTCTAAAATGCTTTTCTTTTCAGTGGAAAAGTATATCCCTTCAACTCCTTCATAATAGTAAAAAGGTTTAATCCCAAAAGGATCTCTGGCACCAAACAGAACCTTATCCTGATCATCCCAAATAACAAGAGCATACAATCCACGGAGCTTTTCCACTATTTTTGCTTTTAATTGTCTGTATAAGATTAATAATATCTCCTGAACAGAATTTGCACATTCAGAAAGTTCACCTTTAAGCTCATTTATATTAGTAATTTCTCCAGTAAATACAATCCAATATCGGTCATGTTGATAGGGACAAGGTTTCTCATCACACCTTAAATAATGGAAAATAACATGCTCACCGTCATAAAAACTTGATTCACTTTTCAAGGTATCTACATTGTCATTTTTTCGTTTTACAAATCCACTAAAGCCGCTCATTCATTTATCACCCATTTACACTTTTTTAGATGATGAGTGCTAATTTATTAGTTTATTGATTAGAGAAATAGAGGAAGGTGTTTGTAAGGAATGGGGAAGAATAGAAATTTAAAATCATCTTTAACATAAGACGAATAAAAAAAGCGGAAGTTACATCAAAAATGTAGCTTCCGCTCTATTAATATTATTTTAAAGCCTCTGCACGTAATGCATCTGCTTTATCTGTACGCTCCCAAGGAAGATCGATATCGGTGCGTCCGAAATGACCGTAAGCAGCAGTTTGCTTATAAATAGGACGGCGCAGGTTTAGCATATTAATAATGCCAGCTGGACGAAGATCAAAGTTTTTGCGAACTAAGTCAACTAACACGTCTTCTTCTACTTTACCTGTTCCGAAAGTATCAATTGAAATAGATACCGGCTGTGCTACTCCGATTGCATAAGCAAGCTGAACTTCAACTTTATCAGCTAGACCCGCAGCAACGATGTTTTTTGCCACATAACGAGCGGCATAAGCAGCGGAACGGTCAACCTTTGTAGGATCCTTTCCAGAGAATGCTCCACCGCCGTGACGAGCGTATCCACCGTAAGTATCAACAATAATTTTGCGGCCAGTTAAGCCAGCATCCCCTTGTGGTCCGCCAATTACGAAACGGCCTGTAGGGTTGATAAAGTATTTTGTATTCTCATCAATTAGTTCTTTAGGAACAACTGGATTGATGACATGCTCTTTAATATTACGCTGAATTTGCTCTAAGCTAATTTCAGGATGATGTTGAGTAGAAATAACAATGGTGTCAATGCGTACAGGCTTGTTATTTTCATCATATTCTACAGTTACTTGTGTTTTTCCGTCTGGACGAAGGTAAGGAAGGATTTCTTCTTTACGAACTTCAGTTAAACGGCGAGCTAATTTATGAGATAAGGAAATCGGAAGCGGCATAAGCTCTTTTGTTTCGTTACATGCAAACCCGAACATTAAACCTTGGTCACCTGCACCAATTGCTTCAATTTCTTCATCAGTCATTTGGCCTTCACGAGCTTCTAAAGCTTGGTCAACCCCCATCGCAATATCTGGTGATTGCTCATCAATAGAAGTTAATACCGCACAAGTTTCTGAGTCAAAACCGTATTTGGCACGAGTGTAGCCAATCTCTTTGACAGTTTCACGAACGATTTTTGGAATATCTACATAAGAAGATGTAGTGATTTCTCCTGCAATTAGAACTAAACCTGTTGTAACTGACGTTTCTGCAGCTACACGTGCATTTGCATCCTGTGCTAAAATGGCATCTAAAATGGCATCAGAGATTTGGTCACAAATTTTATCCGGATGACCTTCAGTAACTGATTCAGATGTAAACAAACGACGTTTTGTTGACATGCTGATGTTCCTCCTTTATATAAAAACATTTGATACGGAACTCATTCCCTAAGTAGTATGAAATAAATTTGGAGTTTTTATTATAAAGCGTGCTGGCTTTTCGAAAGCCATTCATCAAATTGCAAAATAAAAAACCTTTTCATCCATGTGAAAAGGTTGAAGCAAATCGATTCGCGCCTTTCACTCTTATCGTTCAAGGAATAAATCCTTGCGTCAGGTTAGCACCTTTGCTAATCAAATTTGCCTTGGCATATTTACGCCAAAAAATCTAAGGCATCCGCCGGAGGCTTAACTTTAATCAACTAAAATAAAGTTAATTCTAATAGCAGGTTGCTGGGCTTCATCGGGCCTGTCCCTCCGCCAGCTCGGGATAAGAGAGTATCCGTTCAAGGATAAATCATAACTTAATATATAAAAAGAAGTCAATAAAATTCTTAATTAATTTTGGTGTTTTTTTTGTGTCCATGTACATCATAAGGAACAACTGCCATTGTCGCATTTTTTCCTTAAAAACTTATGTCTATTCTTAGCTATCCATTTATATATAGGATTACCTGCAAACGACATCCCAGGAAGAAATAAACATAATCCTAATAGGTTTAATGGAGGAGAAAGCAAGAGTATATATCTCACTGCATCAAAGCCTTTACGGACTTTTCCACTGGAAGAAATAATATGAAGCTCTCTTCGTAAGCTGATTTTATCGAACAGTAATGGATGGCCGTTTCTTTCATATTCCTGTAATGAAACCCAGCTAATTTTTTGAAAAAAATCAATTTTTTCAAAAAATCGTTTAGATTCCTTGCATAAACTGCATGTTTCATCGTATAATGCAATCGTTTTCACCTAACACCACCCCCATCATATAATTATATGTTAGTTTAACATATTTTATCTCTATAAAATTGGTGTGGTACATAACGAGCTTCTGCATTAATCGAAGTTATTATTGTTCAAACAGAGAAAAATATTTAATGAAAAAAACCACAATTAGTATAGATTAATCATCCAAATGTGTTATACTATTCGTAAATTGAAATGTCTTTCATAAATTTAATGTAAAAGGAAGGTATTCTTCAGATGAACTCTGTTAGCATTCCGAATAAATTAACTGAATTATTAAAGGGAAATAATATTCAAGTACAATTATCTGTTCCGCAGCTTGTGGAAAAGGTATTAAATCGTAAAGAAGGTTCACTCACTTCGACTGGTGCAGTTTGTGCAACTACCGGAAAATATACAGGACGTTCCCCTAAAGATAAATATATTGTTGAAGAAGCTTCTTCGAAAGATAAAGTGGATTGGGGAAATGTCAATCAGCCAATTTCAGAAGAGGCATTTTCTAGCCTATATGATAAGGTAATAACCTATTTAAAAGAGAAAGATGAAGTTTTTGTATTTAAAGGATTCGCCGGTGCTGACAAAAAACATCGCCTTCCCATTCAAGTTATTAATGAATATGCTTGGCATAATTTATTTGCTCATCAGCTTTTCATTCGCCCAACAGATGAGGATTTATTAGATCATCAGGCAGAATTCACAGTTATTTCCGCTCCAAATTTTAAGGCGGACCCAGCTGTAGATGGCACAAATTCTGAAACATTCATTATTGTTTCCTTCGAACGCCGTACCGTATTAATTGGCGGAACAGAATATGCTGGCGAAATTAAAAAGTCTATATTCTCTGTTATGAACTATTTATTGCCAGAAAACGGAATATTACCAATGCACTGCTCTGCAAACGTTGGTCTAGAAGGAGATGTAGCACTATTCTTCGGACTTTCAGGAACTGGTAAAACAACATTATCTGCTGACCCTAATCGCCGTCTTATCGGTGATGACGAGCACGGGTGGTCTCCTAATGGCGTATTCAATATTGAAGGTGGATGCTATGCAAAAACCATTGGGTTAACTCGCGAGAAAGAACCGCAAATTTTTGATGCAATCCGTTTCGGTTCTGTGCTTGAAAATGTTGTAATTAACAGCGAATCTCGTGTTGCTGATTATGATGACAACACCCTAACTGAAAATACTCGTGCTGCATACCCGCTGCAAGCAATCGATAATATCGTTGACCCGAGCATTGCTGGTCATCCGAATACAATTGTATTTTTAACAGCTGATGCATTTGGCGTATTGCCTCCAATCGCTAAATTATCAAAAGAGCAAGCGATGTACCACTTCCTAAGCGGATATACGTCAAAGCTTGCTGGTACAGAGCGCGGAATTACTTCACCACAAGCAACATTCTCAACATGCTTTGGTTCACCATTCCTTCCGCTTCCTGCAACAGAGTATGCTGAAATGCTTGGCAAGAAAATTGATGAGCATAATGCAAAAGTATTCCTTGTAAATACCGGCTGGACTGGCGGCGAATATGGCGTTGGTAACCGTATGAAGCTTGCTTACACTCGTGCTATGGTACAATCCGCTCTAGAAGGCGAATTAAATAATGTAGAGACGATTAAAGACGAAATCTTCGGTCTTGAAATTCCTTTACATGTTCCAGGTGTTCCTGATGAAGTTCTTCAGCCAAGCAAAACATGGGCTGACCAAGCAGCTTACGATGAAAAAGCAAAGGAATTAGCTTCTAAATTCCGTGAAAACTTCAAAAAATTCTCAAACGTTTCTGCTGAAATCGAAGAACAGGGCGGACCAATTGCTTAATATAGTATAAAAATTAGGGTGTCCCGAGTGGACACCCTTTTTATCGCAAATTAACGGGCGGTAAGACCCCCACTTTTTGAAGTTTCACTTATATTAAGACCTTTCTTGCTGGCTTTTCATCCAATTTGTTAAATCCCTTACAACTCTCCGATTTACAGCTGGTGGAAAAAAATGTGTAAACTCTCGAAAATACCAGCTTTCTACTTCCTTTCCTAATGATCTTAATCTTTTCTCAAGCCTGTAAGCATGTTCAACGGAGACATTATGATCCTGTTCACCGTGAATGATTAATGTCGGGGTCTCAAGCTTTTCCAATTGAAAAAGCGGTGTCCGGGATTCATATCTTTCCGGAAATTTCGTTGGGGTTCCACCAATAACCCTTTTCATCATTCTCCGCAAGTCCTCTCTCTCCACATAGGTTAGGAACATATCACTAACTCCACCCCAGGTAACAAGCGATTTTGTCTCTGGAAATTGAATGGCCGTTAATAAAGCCATAACGCCTCCTCTTGAAAAGCCAAAAATATGTATGTCCTTAATACGCGGATGGGATTGCAATAGTTTGAAAGCTGAAAAGGCGTCCTCTCGATCTTCACCAGCAAAATCTTCATTACCCTCCCCTCCATGGTTCCCTCGATAAAATGGAGCAAAGACAATAAACCCTTCCGAGGCAAACTGAACAATTCGACCAGGACGTACCTGTCCAACACTTTTTATGCCCCCACGCAAATATAGAAACCCATCATAAATACCTTCATCCTTCGGTTCTGCAAGCAGGCCTTTAACTTTCAGTTTTCCTGATAAATAAGTGATAATGGATAATTCAATTTTCGGATGTGGGGAAGGAAATTTCTGTTTACTTATCATGTGGCTCAACTCCTTTAATTATAAGATTTCTATGCTATTCTACCTCGGAAATTTTGAAATGACCGATATATTCAAAATCTGACCGATATTTGGACATAAGTGGCCGATATATTTGAAATCTGACCGATATCTAGTCAAAAGTGACCGATAAACGAAAAGGGCAAATCGAAACAACCAACTAATTTTTCGCAGCTTTCACCCAATAAATTTTTCATATAGGCATTCACACATTTTTTGCACACTCATACGATAATGTAGGCTTAAAAGCTTATAATTTTCCTATTTCGGGAGGTCCTATCTATGAAAAAGTGGCTAAAAATTAGTTTTTCACTTCTGATCATTTCCATTCTAATTATACCATTGGCAGCATGCGGAAAGGATGAAGTTCAAAATGTTCGGATCGGTGAAGTAACTCGTTCCATTTTCTATGCACCACAATATGTAGCAATTGAAAAAGGTTTTTTTGAGGAAGAAGGGCTAAATGTTACGCTTACAACGACAGCTGGCGGGGATAAAACGATGACCGCTCTTCTATCAGACAGCATTGATGTGGCTCTTGTCGGATCAGAGACATCGATTTACGTTTCTGCTCAAGGCTCCAATGATCCAGTCATAAACTTCGCACAGCTCACGCAGACAGATGGAACATTTCTAGTATCGCGAAACAAGATTGAGAACTTTTCATGGGATATGTTAAAGGGAACGACCTTCCTAGGTCAGCGTAAAGGCGGTATGCCGCAAATGGCTGGGGAATTTGTTTTGAAAAAGCATGGTATTGATCCTCATCAAGATTTAGATTTGATTCAAAATGTGGATTTCGCTAATATTGCTCCTACTTTTGCTTCCGGTACAGGTGAATTTGTCCAGCTTTTCGAACCAACAGCAAGCGTGTTTGAAAAAGAAGGAAAAGGTTATATTGTCGCCTCTTTCGGAACAGAGTCTGGGCACATTCCATATACTACTTTCATGACAAAACAGAGCTACATTAACGATAATAAAGAAACTGTTGAGAAATTTACTAGAGCGGTTTATAAGGCCCAGCAATGGGTGGATACGCACAGCGCCAAGGAAACGGCTGAGGTTATTAAAGGCTTCTTCGATAACACAGAGATCGATATTATTGAAATGGTTGTCGAGCGCTATAAGAGCCAGGGCTCCTATGCAACCGACCCAATCTTAGATAATAAAGAATGGGATAACTTGCAAAACATTATGGAAGAGGCTGGCGAGCTGCCTAAACGAGTAGATTACAATAATCTTGTAAACACGGAAATTGCAGAAGGTGTCATGAAAAAATAGGTAAAAATAAATGGAGGGCTTGTATGGATTTCTTAAACGTTCATGGTATACAACATACGTATTTCACGAAAAACTCCGCCACAACAGCCCTCTCCGATGTTTCGCTTACTGTCGGGGAGGGAGAATTTGTTTCCTTTCTAGGTCCAAGCGGATGCGGAAAAACAACCTTGCTTTCGATTATTGCAGGCCTGCTAAAGCCAACAGAAGGTTCTGTCATTCTTGAAGGCAAAAAGGTTGAAACGACAGGCCAGAGCATTGGCTATATGCTTCAACAGGATTATCTTTTTCCATGGAAGTCGATTGAAGAAAATATTTTGCTTGGTTTAAAGATCAGTAATCAGCTTGATGCCACCAAAAAAGCGTATGCTTTATCCTTACTTGAACAGATGGGGCTTAGAGGTGTAGAAAATCAATATCCAAAGCAGCTGTCAGGAGGAATGAGACAAAGGGTTGCACTTGTCAGAACTTTAGCAACTGAACCTAAGCTTCTCATGCTTGACGAACCCTTTTCCGCTTTAGATTATCAAACAAAATTAAAGCTTGAGGACCTTGTCTCGAATACGCTTAAATTTTTCGGAAAAACAGCCATTCTGGTCACACATGACATAGGGGAAGCCATCTCTATGAGTGATCGAATTTTCCTTTTTTCCTCAAGACCGGGAAAGCTTCACAAAGTCTTTACAATGCCTAAAGGACTTCGAGATGAGACCCCATTCAACGCACGCAACCATGAAACTTATTCAAGTATTTTTCAAACTGTTTGGAAGGAGCTGGAGTCCCTTGAGCCTGCAGACAAACGTTGATCTCCTTCACGAAAAGTATCTGAAATCATTGAAACGCGAAAAGAAATGGGTCCGTTTTTACCAGCTCATTATTTTTATTGTCTTTTTCTCTGGATGGGAGCTTGCCAGTCAAAAACAGTGGGTGGACCCATTAATATTTAGTTCCCCCTCAAAAGTATGGGGCTTGCTCCTGGCCAAAATTCAGGACGGAACATTATTCATCGATTTAAGCTATACATTATCCGAAACAATATTTGGTTTCATCCTTGGTACCTTAATTGGAACACTTCTTGCTGCTTTGCTGTGGTGGTCTCCTATGCTTTCCAAAATACTTGACCCGTATTTAGTCATTCTCAATTCCATGCCAAAAGTGGCCCTTGGTCCAATACTAATCGTTGCTTTGGGTCCTGGCTTCACGTCAATTGTCGCTATGGGTGCGATCATTTCCATCATCATCACAACCATTGTTGTATATACTGCGTTTAAAGAAGTAGACCCTAACTATATAAAGGTTTTGCAAACGTTTGGTGCCACAAGGCTCCAGGTTTTTAAAGAATCGATTTTGCCCGCATCCTTCCCTGTCATTATTTCAACCTTGAAAGTCAACGTTGGCTTATCCTGGGTTGGTGTCATTGTCGGAGAATTCCTCGTCTCCTCTAAAGGTCTTGGCTATATGATTATCTATGGATTCCAAGTATTCAACTTCACTCTTGTAATGCTTTCTCTCCTTGTCATCGCTATCTTTGCAACCGTCATGTACCAGCTCGTTGAACTGCTGGAGAGAAAGTTAATAAAAAATGGCTCATAAGAAAAGCATATAAACGCTTCTCTTATGAGCTTTTCTTTCTTTTTATCAAATGACGTGTTTAAATTATAGTAATTCCGCTATCTTCAATATACTTTTCTCAATGACACGGTCCTTCATGATGAAGCTAAACTGAGGATTCCATCTTAATGTTACAAGATCCCCCTCAATCAATACAGGACCATCAGTTTCAAAATAATGTTCTTTGCTTTCCAATTTATCTATGGCTGCATAAAAAATAGCTTTTACGAATGAACTATCCTTGTCTGTAACTTCATATTCTCCGATAAATTGCAGTTTATTAATCGTTGCTCCCGTTTCTTCAAGTACTTCTCTTCTGGCAGCCTCCTCGAGAGATTCTCCCTGTTCCACTTTCCCCCCTGGAAACTCTAAGCCTCTTTTGGAGTGATTAGTTAGAAGCCAGTTATCACCCATTTTACAAATGACTAGAACATGTGCTGGCTGCTTATTAAATGTATGACGACCAAAGGAAAGCTTCACTGTTCCGCCATTCGCATCTGTAAAAATTTCCATATAATCCTCCTCTAATAAATTTCTATTTTTAAATTATATCTCGAATCTAGTTTCTGTTACTAATTTCATATACCTGTTGGATAATAATGTGAATAAAGTATGAATATTCATTTTATTGAAACCACTGGCGAAGTTTCCCGTATATAATAGGTGAATAACAAAAAGGGAGTGTCTATTTTGAAAAAATCATTGTCCATTTTTACGGGCTTTCTCCTGATTTTCATGCTTGCTGCATGTAATCAGACTGCTGAGCCTGTTAATGAACCTGCAAAAAACAACGAAACCCCTGCAGCTGCTGAAAAGCCATCCCAATTAACATTAGAAGAAGTTCTCGAAAAATCAACAGAAGCCTCTAATAATCTGGAAAGCTTCTCTGTAAAAATGAATCTCGATCAAGATATGACTTCTGACCAAGAGGAGATGAATATGCAAACTCAATCAGTGATTGAAATGGATGTTGTACAAGATCCAATGGCCTTCTATCAAAAAATGACAATGTCTTTAGGGGATACAGGAGAAGAATTTGAAACAGAAAGCTATTTTACTGAGGATGGCATGTTCTTTTTTGAACCGTCTGGGAAGCAATGGATGAAGTTTCCACAAGAGATGACAGATGTATTCCTGCAAATGTCAGGAAAGCAATCGAATCCTGGAGAAGAGCTTAAGAAATTACAGCAATTTGTAGAGGATTTTACTTTTGAGCAAGATTCAAAAAATTATATCTTAAATTTAAAAGCTTCCGGTGATAAATTTAATGATTTTATTAAAGAAACAGCTGCAGAAGCACTTCCTCCTGAAATGGCACAAGAGGATCTTATGAACAGCATGAATATTAACGCCGTAGAATATAAATTTCTTATCGATAAAGAATCATTTTTACCAGTTGCTCTCGATATGAATATGGAAATGGAATTGACAGTTGAAGACCAAACCATTATCATGAATCAAAAAATGAACGGCCAATATTCAAACCACAATAACGTAGATGCCATTACTGTACCTCAGGAAGTGATTGATTCAGCCGTTGAACTGGCGATGTAAACATAATTTTTGTCAGACCCAAGCACGTAAAGTGAAGGGTCTGACCTTTCAATTAAAAGCTTTGATCGTGAGTTTCATCTAAAATCCCCATGCTTTTAATATGGCTCTTTGCTTCTTCATCTCCTAGCTGATAAATCATTCCAAATACTTTTCTCATTGTCTCATCATAAGCATCATTTTCTTTATCATTATGATATTCTACGAAAGGAACATGAGCTCTGAAGAAGTTTTTCCATTCATTTGAATAATTGTAATCAAAGAACTCCCGCAATGAAATAATCTCCTCGTCTGTTGCCTCTATTTTAAAGTCCCAAGCCGAATCAGTTGCACTTTGTGTAATTTCGCCAGTACTAACCTTTATATAATACGTTTTCTTCATTTCATTCAATCTAGTCAACCCCTTATGATAAAATAGCGACCGGCTGGTGCCATACGCATATATTCATTCTTATCTTTTCCATATTCAATTTAAAAATAATGACGAAAAACATTATTCTTTGTAAAGTCACATATTATGTTAAAAAAAAAGGAACCTTAATGACAAATATAGAATATTTTTATCATCAAGATTATTCAATAAGTATAAAATATAAGAACTAACTGTCTCAAACATTTACATTGGGGGTGTCAAGATGAAAATCGTGGATGAACTGTATGAGCTTTATCGGCATAAGCTTACTGGAGATGAAGAAGATATTGATATGCTGACCTTTGCTTTTCTGGAGGAAATGAGCCGGGAAGATTTATTGAATATTATCCAAGAATTAAATAATCAGGAGCTATATGATTTGATGGGACTTTATTTAATTGAAAGCTTGAAAGGAAAATTTGCAAGTGAAGACTACAGACCACAGCGCAACCCAAATATTCAACATCGCAACATACACTGAAATATTTTTAATACATAATTCCACCAGGGAAATGAGAACGTTTTCATCAATAAAAACATTCACTTCTCAGCAAATTTAACGGCTTTCCTCCCTCCTTCCCATTGATTTTCATGTTAAACTAATTAAGAAGAGGGGGATTTTTTATGATTACTGTTTTAGCCATTTCGGTGATTATTGTTGCCATTGTTATTGTTTTGGCAGTTGTCACAACTTCTAAAGCTTATATGTTTAAGCATACTGTTGATTCTATAGATTCCATTCCCACTAACGATGACCAAAAGGAATTGGAAAATAAGTCAGATAAAGAAATTTCCTAGAAAATGAATCGTAATATAAAAAAGCTAAGAGTACACACATTGGCAGCGTACACTTAGCTTTTTGTTTATCATTACTTATGCAAAAACCTGTTTCAAGTCTTCCTTTGATTGTTGTAGCCAAAAACGCATTAATCGCTTAGCTCCTTCTAAATCATGCAGCTTTGCTTGGCCGCATTGCTTCTCATTGGCTGCAGGAATTTCAGTAATCTCTACCGCATCCTTCATCGTATCTTCAAGCAAGTCAATAATTTCCTCAATGGTCGGCTCTCCGCTTACAACTAAATAATACCCCGTCTGGCAGCCCATAGGGGAAATGTCAATAATATCAAAGTGATCATATTTCTCTGAATGCTTGCGAATATTAAACGCAAGAAGATGTTCCAAAGTATGGATAGCCTCTGGCTTCATCGCCTGTTTATTTGGCTGGCAAAATCGGATATCATATTTATTTACTACACCATCTGAACCGACCTTATGGACTCCACAGTGTCTAACAAATGGTGCTTTTACAGCATTATGATCCAATTCAAAGCTCTCTACTGAAGGCATCAATCATCACTCCTAATGTATTTCTTCCATTGTAACGCATATTCCGAGTATCTTCATCAACTTTATATTATATGCTGTTTGCCCGAGTGCTGACCCTTACTTTCGACTATTGCAAGATAATATGCTATCTTTTTATCAATAACTATGTAATAGAATGGATTGTTGTTCATGTTAAAAAAAATACTGCTTGGTCTGATTCGCTTTTATCAAATAGTCATCTCGCCGTTAAAACCGCCAACTTGCCGATTTTACCCTACATGTTCTCATTATGGACTCCAATCAATCAAACGTTTTGGGGCTATAAAGGGAGGATGGCTAACAATTAAACGAATTGTTAAATGCCACCCCTTCCATCCAGGTGGGTTTGATCCTGTTCCGGAAAAACAGCTGAAAAAATAGAACAGCTTATCCTTTTTAAAAAATGATAAGCTGTTCTTTTTATAAATCTAGCCTTCATACCCGTTCACTACTACTTCTAATTTTCCTGTTCCTGGTTCAATGACCAGTCCATGTACGGGGATATCATTCGGCATTAATGGATGCTTCTTTACCATACGGACACTGTGGGCAACACTTTCTTCAACATTATCGAAGCCTTTTAGCCATTCCTTAACATCTACTCCAGCGTAAGAAATTGTGTCTAAAGCCTGTTCAGACTTGCCGCGCTTTCTCATTTTTTCCAAAATATAGTCAGGCTTCATTCCGCTCATCCCGCAATCATGATGCCCGATAATTAAAACTTCTTCTGCTTGAAGCTCATAGACAGCTACTAGTAAGCTTCTCATAATACTCCCAAACGGATGGGTAACAAGCGCTCCAGCATTTTTAACAATTTTTACATCCCCATTGCGCAAATTCAGCGCTCTTGGCAGCAGCTCTACGAGGCGCGTATCCATACATGTTAATAAAACCATGCGCTTATTGGGAAATTTAGTTGTCGTAAATTCTTCATACTGTTTTTCATCTACGAATTGCTGATTAAAGGTTAAGATTTCATCAATTAATCTCATTTGATTCACACCTCTGAATTTTCATTGCTTTTTTAAGAATATCAAAAAACTTATCGCATAACCAAATATTTATGATTGATTTTTATATTTTTATTTTGTAAAATTACATTTGTAATCGTAATGATTACGGATTATGCAATATTAAGAAATTTTTTTATTATACAAATCGTAACGAGTACGTTTTAATTAGAGAGGAGAAAACATGAAAAAAATATTTTTATTCTTCCTAACCCTTAGTTTATTATTATCAGGATGTGCGGCAGGTGAGGAAAAGGTAAAGGAAAAAGAAAGCGATACATTAACAGTTTATACAACTGTCTATCCCTTACAATATTTTTCTAAACGGATTGGCGGAAATTACGTTGAAACGAAAACCGTGTATCCACCGGGATCTGATGAACACACATTTGAACCTACACAAAAGGATATGATGAAATTAGCAGATGCAGACTTATTTATTTTCATTGGACTCGGCTTAGAAGGCTTTGTAGAAAAGGCAAAGGAGATTTTAAAGGGCGAGGACGTTCAAATGGTCGCAGCTGGGGAAATTGTGCACCTAGATCCTACTATCAAAACAGATAACGATCATGAAGACCACCATGATGAGGAAGGAAATCACGAAGAGCACCACCATGAAGATGATGGTCATAACCATGGGGATATTGATCCGCATGTATGGATTGATCCTGTTTATGCAAAGGATCTAGCGGAAGCAACAAAAAATGCACTTATTGAAAAGATGCCTGAACACAAAGAAGAATTTAACGATAATTATGACGAACTAATTAAAGAGCTAGATCAATTGGACAATGACTTCAAAAGAATTGTTGATCAAGCAAAGCATAAAGAAATAATTGTTTCACATTCTGCATTTGGCTACTGGGAAAAACGCTATGGGATTGAGCAAATCAGTGTATCAGGGTTAAATTCGTCTAACGAACCTTCTCAAAAACAGCTGGAGAAAATTATTACTAAAGCTAAAGAACATGATTTAAAATATGTGTTCTTTGAACAAAATGTAAGCTCTAAATTAACGGAAATCATTCAGAAGGAACTCGGTGCTGAGCCACTTTATTTACACAATCTTTCTGTCCTGACAGATAAAGATATCAACGATAATTCAACTTACTTTTCCATTATGAATGAGAATTTAAAGGCACTCGAAAAAGCACTAAATTAGCCCTTTTTCCCTCCATTTGGAGGGTTTTTCTTTTACAATAATCCCTTAATATGGGAGGGTTAAAGGTGAGGTCAGCTTCACAACCTATAATAGGGTTGCAAAAAGGGGCCCATTTTTTTGAACTTAGAAGGAGTGAATCCTAGTGGCTAAAGACGTATTATGTGAAGTTAATAACTGTTCATACTGGGAAAAAGGAAATAGATGTGCAGCAGAGCAGATTTATGTAGTCAGCCATAAGGGGAAAACAGCTGATAATAGTCAAGAAACCGATTGTAAAACATTTGAACCATCGTTCGAATAACTTAATGAAGTAATTATGGAAAAGAGGCGCATTCAGTTTTTAGATTAGCGCCTCTTTTTATATAAAGGCTTTTATGCCTTTAATCTTCTATTAATTTTCGCAGTTCTCTTCTTAATATTTTTTTCGAGGCATTTCTTGGTATAGCTTCGAGGAAATGGATTTTTTTTGGTACTTTATATTTTGCAAGCTTTTGGTGGCAAAATTCCAAAATTTCTTCAGCAATCATTTCTTTATTTTTCACAACAAAAGCAGCAGGAACCTCTCCCCATTGCTTATCCTTTATTCCAATCACTCCCGCATCCGTTATATTAGGATGAGAAACAAGCACACTTTCAATTTCAGCAGGATATACATTTTCACCACCGGAAATAATTAAATCCGATCGGCGATCCAACACATATAGAAATCCTTCTTGATCCAATGTGCCGATATCACCTGTGGACAACCAGCCATTGACTAGCTTTTTCTTTGTTTCCTCTTCTCTGTTTAAATAGCCGATCGTGACATTGGGCCCCTTTACTAGGATTTCTCCTGCTTCATTAGGTTCCGCTTTTTCTCCATCTGAACGAATAATTTTCAACTGTGACGGAAATAACACCTTCCCCGCTGAGCTTAGTTTACTCATGCTGTACTCTGGAGAAAGGGTTACAATCTGGGAGGATGTTTCTGTCATGCCATATGTTTGGTAAACGGGTATTTGCTTATGTTTGCATTTTTCGAGTAAAGCTTTAGGGGCAGGTCCTCCCCCTAATAACATGCAGCGAAATTCTGTAGGCAGCCTTTCATCTAATAGCTCTTCTTCCAACCGGGAAAGCATCGTGCTGACAATGGACATAATCGTTACATGTTCACATCGGATGGTTTCTATTGCCTTTCTTTCATCAAAGGCTTCCATAATCACCATCTTCATTCCATAGATGATGCTGCGCATTAGAATCGAATAGCCGCTAATATGAAATAACGGCACTGCACACAGCCAACAATCCTGCTCAGAGAGCCCAAGATTTAGCGCTGAGCCGATTGCACTCCACCAATGATTGCCGTATGTTTGAAGCACACCTTTTGGATGCCCTGTCGTTCCTGAAGTATACATAATCGTACATATATCGTTTAAATTTATTTCTTCAATAATACTTGGATCAGAAGCAGGTGAATTAAACAGCATCTCTTTTTCAATAATCGTTACATCTGAAAGAATCCCTTTCATCAGATTAACCGTATTCGAAAATTTCTTTTCCGTAATCAGAAATTCCGATTCCGAATCCTGCATTTGCCATTCTAATTCTGAAGGGGTTAAACGATTATTTAATATAACCGCCTTCACACCAAGTAAATGTAAGGCTAAATAAATGAAAACCGTGTCTACATGGTTGCTTAGCAATACCCCTGCAAACTGTCCTTTTTGAAGCCCATGAGTCGTTAATTGACCTGCTATTGTATAGGCTTTATCATAAGCTTCGGAAAAGGTGTAAGTTCTTTCTTCAAAATGAAAAGCAGGCCTATCTGGTGTTAAAAAGGCCCTTTTTATTAAAATATTCTGCATCTTATCCATCATTACACCTCATTAAAAAAGCATTAGCCAAAACAGCCTGATGGCAATTCCATCAGGCTGTTTCTCAATATAGCTTGTCCAATCCTTAAGGAAAACGAGGGAATTGGCCAAAATCTGGCTTGCGCTTTTCTTTAAAGGCATCGCGGCCTTCTTTTGCTTCATCTGTTGTATAGTAAAGCAATGTTGCGTCACCAGCAAATTGCTGAATACCAGCAAGACCGTCAGTATCTGCATTAAACGCAGCCTTTAGGAAGCGAAGAGCAGTTGGGCTCTTTTCAAGCATTTCTTCACACCACTTAATTGTCTCTTCTTCCACTTGGTCAAGCGGAACAACTGTATTAACAAGCCCCATATCTAAAGCTTCTTGAGCATTATACTGGCGGCATAGATACCAAATTTCACGTGCCTTTTTATGACCGACAATTCTTGCTAAATAGCCTGAGCCATACCCAGCATCAAAGCTTCCAACCTTCGGACCAGTTTGTCCAAAGACGGCATTATCTGCAGCAATGGTTAAATCACAAACGATATGGAGAACATGTCCCCCACCAATCGCATATCCTTTAACCATAGCAACAACTGGTTTTGGAATGACACGAATTAAACGCTGTAAATCAAGAACGTTCAAGCGCGGGATTTGATCATCCCCAACATAGCCTCCATGACCACGTACAGACTGATCTCCACCTGAACAGAAAGCTTTATCACCTGCACCTGTTAGAACGATAACCCCAACATTTGCATCATCACGTGCATAAGCGAAAGCATCAATAAGCTCGGATACTGTTCTTGGCGTGAAAGCATTATGCTTCTCTGGACGGTTAATAGTAATTTTTGCAATTCCATTGTATGTTTCATAAATAATTTCTTCATACTTGCGTCCGGCAATCCATTCTACTGCTGACATGACGGAATCCTCCTTTTATGTATAGAAAAAATATATTCAGCGCTAAAGCTAGCGGCTGTTTTTCTTCAAACGTATCAATAAGGATTGTTTTTTGGATCCTTTTCATACGATAAGAATTCATTTACTATTGTACCAAATAAATCCGGTTTCTCCACATGAATTGCATGGCCACTTTTATCAATGGAAAGCAAATTTCCATCTTTTAATGTCTTATGCATTTCTTTTGCTATTCGGCAGAATTTAGTGTCCAACTCACCTGTTATTAAAAGGACTGGAAAGGAGAGCTCATGAAGCCTCTCCCACCACGAGGATTGAGTGCCTGTCCCCATTCCCCTAAGACTGTTAGACAAGCCTAATACAGAGTTTCCCAAACGTTCATTTCTAATTTGTTGCCTAATATCTTCTGAGAGCATTTTCTGGCTTTGAAAAAGGGGAATATTCTCCCAATAATCTACAAATTCCGCAATGCCGTTTTCTTGAATTCGACAGGCAAGCTTCTCATCCTGAAGGCGCCTAGCTTCCCTTTCACTTTCAGACTTTAGCCCAGGTGTTGAGCTTTCCAGAATGAGTTTTCTAACCAGTTGAGGATATTTCAGCGAGAATGTTAGCGCTAATCTTCCACCCATGGAATAACCTAATAAATTAGTATGAACAATTCCTAGCTTATGCAAAATAGTTTGTAAATCCCCCGCCACTGATTCTATATCATATTTTGATACATCTTCTGGAGAGTCAGTTTTGCCATGACCTATTATATCAACTGCAAAAACATTGAAATTTTTCCAATAAGGCTCGAATCTTTTCCATGAAGCACCACTTCCGGTGAAACCATGAAGCAAAATTAAGGGGGTCCCATCTGGGGAGCCCCACCTGTCTACATAATATTGAATGCCATTGATAACAAAATTCATCAGCATTCGTCCTCCAGCATTCGACTTATTTCCCGGGAAACCGCGTCCCATAGCTCTCGATGCTCGAGAATATTTTTCTCACGGTTAGTTGTAATTTCCATTACCTTTAATCCAGATCTATCTTTATTTTGATTCATAATGGAAGAAAGATGCTCCCAATCTGAAATTAAATCATATTGCCCTCCGTACATTTCTACAGCATATTGAAACTTCAAATCCAATGGGGTTCCAAATAGCTTCTCAAAATTTTTCGGATGGCTGGCTTGTGGAAGAAAAGAGAATATTCCCCCGCCATTATTATTGATTAATAGGATATTAATATCAATGTCATATTGTTTAGCAGCAATTAATCCATTCAAATCATGGAAAAACGTTAAATCACCTAGGACTAAATAAAGCGGCTGCAGGCATGTCCCTGCTCCAAGGGCAGTTGAAATCACTCCATCTATGCCATTTGCGCCTCGGTTAGCCATAATTCTAATCGACTTATCATTAAAATGGAAGAAGGTGTCTAAATCTCTAATAGGCATGCTATTTCCTACAAATAATACGGCTCCTTCAGGAAGCACATTAGCAAGCTGATAAAATAATTTTCCTTCACTTAATTCTTCTACTTCTTCTATTTTTGCTAAGCAGCTGCGGGTTAACTGATTGACCTTCACCCACTTCTCAAGGAAACTCCTATCTTTTACAGCTTTTATGTATGGGAGAATAGCTTGGCAAAACCTCGTTTCCTGGCAATATATCATTTCAGAGGATACCATCCCCGGATCCCGCCATCCTGCACCGCCATCAATAACGAATTGGCGCACATCATGATTTTCTTTTAAGAATATGGTTAATGGCTTAGAAACGGGCATGGCTCCAAAACGAATAATGACATCAGGCTTTAGTACTCGCTTTGCTTTATCATTTTTCAAAATCGTATCATATGTATCAATAATTTGTGCCCCATTATGCGATCCGCTTCTTAGCTGGGAAATCGGGTCTGCAAGAATTGGAAACTGAAGTTTTTCAGC
This sequence comes from Bacillus sp. DTU_2020_1000418_1_SI_GHA_SEK_038, assembly GCF_032341175.1. Taxonomy (NCBI): domain Bacteria; kingdom Bacillati; phylum Bacillota; class Bacilli; order Caryophanales; family Bacillaceae; genus Bacillus; species Bacillus sp. DTU_2020_1000418_1_SI_GHA_SEK_038. The sequence goes on from NZ_CP135435.1 coordinate 3,509,457, forward strand.
AAGATTAATAACTGCAGCCTTAAACCCATCTGTCTCAATTGGTCCGCAAACGATGATCCCTCTTTTATATGACTGGAGACTTGCTCCCAACTCTTTAAATTGTTCATTTAAAAGGGTCCGTTCACTTGGCTGAATCCCGACATACCCCCCGGCTCTTTCCGTTACCTCAAACAAGTCTTCCCTGTCCAATATCGGAATGAGCGGCTCCCTAAAAGGAAAATTCAAATGAACAGGACCTTCTGGGGATTGCAGAGCAGTAGAAGCTGCCCTTGCACATACAGTACGTGCATATCTGATCATTTCTATAGTATTTTCAGGAGGTGCCATTTCTACAAACCATTTTACATGGTTTCCGTACAAATGAATTTGATCGATTGCCTGTGGTGCGCCAACATCTCTTAATTCATGCGGTCTATCAGCCGTGAGAACTATTAATGGCACCCTTGATACATTCGCTTCCACAATAGCAGGAAAATAGTTTGCTGCGGCTGTGCCGGAAGTACATAATATCGCCACTGGCCTTTTCGAAGCTTTAGCAATCCCTAACGCAAAAAAGGCAGCCGAACGTTCGTCTACATGAATATGTACACGAAGTTCAGGATGCTCAAGTATAACCATTGCCATTGGGGTAGATCTAGAACCAGGACTTACGACAACATCCTCTACCCCATTATTTACTAGCTCAGTAACAAATGCGGCAATATAAGAGGTTAGTGCTTCTTGATGATTCATTTATTTATTCCTCCTAATGCCCTTAGCATTGGTCTAAATTTAATCTTCGTTTCGATATACTCACTATCTGGATCCGAATCTATTACAACTCCACAGCCAGCAAAAATTGAGGCTTCATTCTTTTGAATTAAGCCGGAACGAATAGAAACAGCAAATTCGCCGTTACCTTTATAGTCAAGCCAACCTAGCGGTGCACCGTAAAAACCCCTGTCCAAATCTTCAACTTCTCTAATTTTCTCAACTGCTTCTTGCTTTGGCAGTCCTCCTAAAGCAGGTGTTGGATGCAGACGATCAACTAGTATAAGTAAAGAGGTATCTTCCTTCGCCTTTCCAATGACAGGCGTATAAAGATGCTGAATATCTCTCGTTTTTAGAAGCTGTGTTTTTTCAGGCAATAATACTTCCTCACATGATTCCTCCATCGCTTCTTTAATCATTTGCACAACATATTGGTGCTCAATTAAATTCTTACGGTCATTTAATAATTCTTCCCCAAGCTGCTTATCTTCTGTTTCCGACTTGCCTCTTCCAATTGATCCAGCAAGACATGTCGTAAAAAGGCTCTTTCCGCTCTTTTTGATAAGCCTTTCTGGAGATGCCCCAATAAAGCAATCGCCATTAGATTCAAATGCAAAAATAAAGCTCTCTCTTTGCAGATTAAACAGTTGTGAAAGTACTTGTTCCACTTGAACATGTTTGTCAAAGAATAATCTTGTTTCCCTCGCCAGGACAACCTTTTCTATTGAGCCTTGTTTTAATTCCTCCACAATGGAACGAACGGTTTCCTTCCATTTTTCAGGATTAATTTCTAACTCTTTATTTAATTGATGGCCTTCATCATTTCGAATGTCTAATAGAGATGTGAAAAGGGCCTGCCTCTCTGAGTGAATCACATCAATAAGAGACTCATCATCATTTTGAGTACAAAGCACATTCGTTGTTAAATAGGCCTTTCCTTTTATTTCACTGTACATAAAAGTCGGAATATGAAACAGTGAATCCGAAAATTTCTCCCAGAGCTTTGATTTCTCTTTAATAGGATCAAAAGAAAAGCCGCCAAACATTAGAGGACCAATTCCATCCAATTCAAACCGGTTATATATAATGGCATTTTGAATAAAACGCTTCCACTCCTTCTCAACATGAAAAAAGCGGCCAGCTGCCTGATCCGATTGAATTTGATTGCATATTCCCATCCCAATAATGAACGTTTCATCTGATGGATCTTTCCAAAAAAAACGTTCACCTAAAAAAGCTTCACGGCCTGCCGTGAAAAAAGTAAGAGGATCTATAGGATTAATCTGCTGTACTTCACTTACTAATACTGGTTTAGATAAGGCCTTTGCCTTATCAATCGCTTCAAGGATCCCGTCTTTTAGTTCCGTTTCTGTTATGGTAACCAAAAAAATCCCTCCAACAATACCTATTAACCGTTTTCCTTTAATATAAACTTATTTTAACATACACTTATTCTCATTCATATGTCAATTATAGTCATGTTTAGCTCAGGTTTTTCTAATATAATGAAAAGAAGAAATATTCATCTATATCGCCTTTCATTTTGTACCATTGACACCAACGCTTTTCCCACTTAGACTGATGGTGAAGCGGGCTATCTTTGGGCCTTCTTTGACAGTTATTGTCCTATCCTTTATAATAAATAGGTTTGATATTATAGATTTTTTATGACAAGGGGAGAGTTTTATGCAAACACAGATGCATACAAGTATTCCACCTACCAATTCTAGGGATTGGAAGGTTTGGTGGCAGCTGACAAGACCTCATACTCTTACCGCTGCTTTTGTACCAGTATTACTTGGAACGGCCTTAGCTCTTCAGGATACAAGCATTCATTTTGGATTGTTTTTTGCCATGTTGATTGCTAGCTTGCTAATACAAGCTGCAACGAATATGTTTAATGAATACTACGATTTTAAAAGAGGTCTCGATAATGAAGAATCTGTTGGGATCGGTGGAGCTATTGTTCGCGATGGCATACAGCCAAAGACAGTTCTTAAGCTGGCCCTGGGTTTATATGGTGTTTCGATCTTAATTGGAGTATACATTTGTATGAACAGCAGCTGGTGGTTAGCTTTGATCGGGATCATTTGTATGTTAGTAGGCTATCTTTACACAGGAGGTCCATTTCCAATTGCGTACACCCCATTTGGTGAAATTGCAGCTGGATTTTTCATGGGCATGCTGATTATTCTCATTTCGTTCTTTATTCAGACTGGAACGGTAACGGAAACAAGTATTTTAGTGTCGATCCCTATTTTGATTCTTGTCGGTGCTATAATGTTATCTAATAATATTCGTGATTTAGACGGCGATAAAAAGTTTGGCAGAAAAACACTGGCGATTTTATTAGGAAGAAAAGGCGCCATTCAATTGCTTGCAAGTATGTTTATTATTTCTTATGCATGGGTTTTCATTCTTATTGCCATGAACATCGTCTCACCTTGGTTAGCTATTGTTGTTCTAAGTGCCCCGAAAGCGATTAAAGCAACGAAAGGTTTTATTGGTAAAACAATTCCTATCCAGATGATGCCTGCAATGAAGTCAACTGCCCAAACGAATACGATTTTTGGATTTTTATTATCCATCGGTTTATTTATTGGTTATTTTTTATAAGAAAATGCTTTAACCCTTGTACATGACAAGGGTTTTTTTCATGTTTAAAAAGGGAAGGATCACTATGGGGCTTCATCCATTTAAGTAATTATTTTTTCAGGTAAAGCTCATACTAAACCATATGATTGTCAACTGCATGCTGTTTTAAAATAAGTCTAATCGAATTTGATGAGGATGTGATATTGTTTTGTTATCGTCTGAACAACTCAACCAATTAATGCGTCAATTAGAAGAGGAGAAAACATCTTTAGAATCACAGCTTCATGGAAATAAGGAAGGCAGTCTTGAAGGTGTAAATGCAAGAGAAACAGTTGGAGAGTTATCTGCTTATGATAATCACCCTGCAGACATGGGAACTGAATTATTTGACAGAACAAAGGATTTTGCTCTTGAGGAGCATCACGACTCCCAGGTAAATAAAATAAATGCCGCCTTAGAGGCTATTAGTTCAGGTTCTTATGGGAAATGTACAGTATGTGGCGAGGACATCCCATTCGAAAGGCTAGAGGTTGTCCCTTATACCCTATATTGTAAGGAACATAGTCCAGAACAAATTGTGCCAGGTGACCGCCCAGTGGAAGAGGATGTACTTGAGCCAGCACACGGAAATACCTTTCAGCATCACCAGTTCAGAGAGGTTGTCGATAATGAAGACAGCTTCCAGGAGGTTGCCCGCTACGGCACTTCTGAAACCCCGTCCGATCTTAGAGGTGATTATGAAGATTATAATTCCCTTTACAACGAAGGGCATGATGACGAAGGCTTCACAGAGGATTATGAAACCTTTATTGGTAATAACATTGAAGGGACAGACAGGATCATTTATCCTTCGAAAAAGCATGAAGAATACGAGGCCATGCTCGATGAAGTCGGCACCGATACACCATATGGTGATTTGCACTACCGGCGTACAGATGGATATGTAGCGGATGAAGAATAAATAACAAAAGGGGCAACCTCAAACTATTGAGACGCGCCCCTTATTTTTATTGACTAAATCTTCCAAATCCCTTCCGCATACTCACGGATTGTGCGATCGCTGGAAAAATAACCTGAGGCAGAAATATTTCTCAAGCTCATTTTAAGCCATTTTCTTTGATCTTCATAAGCTAAACCAGCCTGCTTCTGAATTTTTACATAAGAGTCAAAATCCCGCAAAACGAAATATTGGTCATTTTCCGTTAGCAATGAATCAAAAATCGGTTCAAATTCATCATCAGCTTCTGGGAAAAAGCCGTTTATTAATTGATCGGCTACTTGTCGAATTCTTTTGTCATGATGGTAGTAATCCATCGAATTGTAGCCACCATTTTGATAATAGTTAAGAACTCTATCGGCGGTAAGGCCAAAAATAAATATATTCTCCTTACCGACCTTTTCCATAATTTCAACATTTGCCCCGTCTAGAGTTCCTACAGTTAGGGCGCCATTCATCATAAATTTCATGTTTCCTGTGCCGGAAGCTTCCTTACTGGCGGTAGAAATCTGTTCACTTATATCTGCCGCTGGAAAAACCTCTTCCGCGATAGAGACACGATAATTCTCGAGGAATATGACCTTTAACTGTTCATTAGTCCTGGCATCACGATTAACTTTATCCGCTACTGTATTGATGAGCTTAATAATTTTCTTTGCATAATAGTATCCAGGAGAGGCTTTGGCTCCAAAGATAAAAGTGCGCGGGTGCATATGGAAACTTGAATCCTCTTTTAGCTGATTATATAAATACATCACATGCAAAATATTGAGAAGCTGTCTTTTATAGGCATGAAGGCGTTTCACGTGAATATCAAAAATCGAAGAGGTATCCACCATTATACCGGTCTGATCGTTAATTCTTCTAGCGAGCCTTTCTTTATTTTGCTGTTTAACGTGGGCTAACTTTTGAAGAAAAGCTTGGTCATCTTCAATTTGGTTTAATTGGCTAAGCTGGGCTGGTTCTTGGACCCATTTATCTCCGATTCCATCTGTAATAAGCCTGGAAAGAAGGGGATTAGCTTTTAACAGCCACCTTCTATGTGTAATTCCATTTGTTTTATTATTAAATTTTTCCGGGAATACGTGATAAAAAGAGCTCATTTCCCGCTTCTTCAAAATTTCCGTATGTAGGGCGGCTACCCCATTTACGCTATAACTGCCGACTAGGGCGAGGTGGGCCATCCTTACTTCTTCATGAGCGATAATAGCCATGCTTTCGATCTGCTTCCATTCCCCCGGATATAAATCCCAAAGCTGCTGACAAAACCGCTCATTGATTTCTTCTACAATCAAATAAATCCGCGGCAGCAGGGGCTGAAATAAACGGACAGGCCATTTTTCCAGCGCTTCTGACAAGGTTGTATGATTCGTATACGAAATCGTGTTCACGGTAATATGCCATGCCTCATCCCATCCCAGGCACTCTTCATCAATTAAGACCCGCATTAGCTCTGGGATAGCGAGAACAGGGTGTGTATCATTAATATGAATACTTACATATTCGTGAAAATCATGTAATGTCGCATGCTGCTTTTTATAGGAGCGAATAATCGACCTAATGCTTGCTGAAACAAGGAAATATTGCTGCTTTAACCGGAGTATCTTACCCTCATCATGTGTATCGTCCGGATATAGGAATTCAGAAACGGACTCTGTTTCCCGTTTATATTTTAAAATGTCTTTATGAATAGGGTAGGGCGAGGGTTCTGCATTCCAGAGTCTGAGGGTATTTACCGTTTCCGTCTTGTATCCGACAATTGGCAAATCATAAGGAACAGCCGAAATCGTTTCAGCTTTCTCGTGCCGAAATACGAGCCGTCCATTTTCTTCCCTAGCTTCAACGCTCCCCCAAAAAGGAACCTCAATCGCTAAATCTGCTCTCCGAACCTCCCACACATGCCCATGCCGCAGCCATTGCTCTGGCAGCTCAATTTGATAGCCATCAACAATCTTCTGCTCAAATAAACCGTGCTTATATCGGATGCCTAAGCCATGCCCCGGCAAATTCAATGAGGCTAGAGAGTCCATGAAACAGGCAGCTAGTCTCCCAAGCCCTCCGTTCCCTAATCCTGCATCAGCCTCGATCTCATCCAATTCATATAAATCTATGCCTAAATCCTTTAAACCATCCTTTACAACGTTCTCTAGCCCTAAATTCAGCAAATTATGATGGAGCAGCCGGCCCAGCAAGAACTCAATGGAAAGATAATAGACTTGTTTGCCTCTATTGCTTCGATATCGTTCATTCGTGTTAATCCAGCTAGTACTGACATATTCTCTAATCATGTTCCCAATCGTAAAGTAATGGTCTCTTTTCGTGCTTTCTCCAAAGCTTTTTCCACATATCATTTCCAGCCTTTGCAAGAAAGCTTCTTTAAACTTTTCCTTATTAGAAAACATGACTTTCACTCCTAGAGATGATTTCGGAATATAGCCCATTATATTTTTCAGCAGACTGCGCCCAACTAAAATCCGCCGTCATGGCATTTATGACAATGTTTCTCCAATACAATTCATCCCGATAAAAGCGAAGTGCCTTTTGCACAGTAAACAGCATGTCATGAGCATTAAAATGGCCAAATGTAAAGCCGTTGCCTTCACCAGTAAGTTCATTAAAGGAGTGGACTGTATCATTTAATCCTCCTGTCTCTCTGACGACAGGAATGGCGCCATATTTCATCGCGATCATTTGTCCAAGACCACATGGTTCAAATTTAGATGGCATTAGGAATAGATCAGCTCCAGCGTACAGTTGGTGTGCCACCTCCTCGTCAAACCCAATATAAGCTCTGCATTTTTCTGGATAAGCCCATTCCATCTCTCTGAAAAATTGCTCAAACTGTGCATCACCTGTTCCCAGTATAATCAATTGGATATCTTCCGAAATGAGTTCCTGAAAAACACCGCGAACAAGATCAAGCCCCTTCTGCTCTGTTAACCTCGTAATCATCACAACTAACGGAGTATTTATCTGACTCGGAAGTCCAAATTTCTCCAGGATATATCTTTTATTAACCTGCTTCCTTTCGACTGCCTCTGGATTATATCTCTCGAAAAGGCAAGGATCATTCTTCGGATCATAAAGGGCTGTATCTATGCCATTTATGATCCCTTCTAGATCATCTTTCCTTTTCTTTAACAACCCGTGCAGCCTTTCCCCGTAGTGCTCCATTTGAATCTCTTGCTTATATGTCGGGCTCACAGTTGTGATCTTATCCGCTGCAACAATGGCACCCTTCATAAAACTAATTTGCCCATAGAATTCCAGATGATCGATATGAAAATATTGATTGCTCAGTCCAAATAAATCCTGCAGAGCCTCACGAGGCATAATTCCTTGAAACTTTAAGTTATGAATAGTAAACACCGTGCGAATGTCCTTATACCTCTCTATTGCCAGATACTGAGTTTTTAATAGAAACGGAATCATCCCTGTATGCCAATCATGACAATGAATAACGTCTGGGAAGAAATCGATAAACCCGAGACAATCCAATACAGCCCTATTAAAATAGGCAAACCGCTCCCCATCGTCAAAATAACCATATAAATTTTCCCGAGAGAAATAATATTCATTTTCTATAAAGTAATAGGTTATCCCATCAAACTGAATTTCTTCGATTCCGCAATACTGATTTCTCCATCCTACCTGTACTGAAAATTCTGCAGTTTTTTTCATTTTAACTTTATATTCTTCATTAATAGATTGGTATTTCGGGAGGATAACTCGGATATCAGCCCCAAGCTTTTTGATCTCCTTTGGCAGAGAACCAGCAACGTCAGCCAGTCCTCCCGATTTTACAAATGGAACACATTCGGATACAACAAACAACACTTTCACGAATTCATCAGAGCTCCTTGCACGGTTCCTTTTTGAATAACATAAGGAGATTGCCTTGAACCAGCTAAAACAGTTCCAGATGCTACCTTCACATCTTTATCTATAATAACTGAATCCAAATGGCAGTTTTCTCCTATTTGGCTTTTTTGCATAATAATGCAATTGTTAATAACCGAGCCTTTTCCAATCTTAACACCGCGGGATATTATGCTATTCTTGATATTCCCCTTAATTTGGCAGCCATTAGCAATCATGGAATGCTGCACAGATGAGCCTTCGAAATACCTTGCAGGCGGTTCATCCTTCACTTTTGTAAAAATCGGTTGGTCCTGAGGAAATAATTCTCTCCAAATATGTGGCTGTAGAAGCTCCATACTTACTCGAAAATACGTTTGAATAGAATCAATCCTTTCGGCAAATCCATCATATTCATAGCTGCAAATAACGTAGGAGTGGTTTAGGTCATTGACGACATCATTCATGCAAGTATAACCAGTATGTTCACGTGACTTAATGAGTTCAATTAGAAAAGAGGTCTTTACTAAGTACATCTGCAGAGATCTGCCTTGCTGGCGAATTTCCGTAATATCACACCCTGCCTGAATATGAAGGTCAAGAACTGGGCGAAAATCCATATTAAAAACCGTAAAGCAGTTAGCAATTAGTGCGTATTCCTGCTTACTTAGGTAAAAATAATCTAAATTTGCAGCAAAATGATTAAATGAGCCTATTCCATTCCTTACCCCTTCAATCATCGGTGATGGAAAAAAGAATAGGCCATCTCTTTTTCGATTTAGATCCCAATTTTTACCGGATCCTAAATGATCCATTAAGGAACGATATTGAAATTTAGGGAAAATAGCTACACTTTCTATATCAGAATTCACCATATTTGAAAGAACAAAGTCGATGAGGCGGTACCTGCCGGCAAAAGGCACCGCACCAAGCGATCGATGAATCATCAGTTCCCCCAATTCTTCGTGATAAGTTGTCGCATCAATAACACCAAGCAAACGATTCTTCACAATCTTTCCCTCCCACATTCAATCGCCTCTGCATCTTCTTATAAAAATCACATTCGTTCCTTTAGTACATCCTACAAAACATTATTTACTATTTTTTAAGAAACATATTTTTGCAGCATTTCTTCTGAAACTAAAACAATCTCATCATCCTCCATTGACCCACTTATCATCATTCCATCAGGTATATGGATATTGGAAGGAATAATGGCTTTTTCTATCACAACGTTTTTACCAATTTTGGCATTTGGCATGATCACAGCTTCCCGTATAAATGATCCCTTCCCGACTGTTACCCCTTGGAAAAGTACTGACTTATCAACATTTCCTTCAATGGTACAGCCTTCATTAATGAGTGATCCTGTAATTTTTGCCTCGGTTGAAATATATTGTGGTGGATGATTAGGGTTAACAGAGTAAATCCGCCAATTATAATCAAATAAATTTAATTCGCATGACTCATCTAACAAATCCATATTAGCCTCCCATAGGCTTTTAACGGTTCCGACATCCTTCCAATAGCCTTTAAACGGGTAGGCAAATAACTGCTTTTCTTCTTCTAAAAGTAACGGAATAATATCCTTGCCAAAGTCATGGCTGGAATTAGGATCTTGTGCATCCCTTTCTAAATATTCCTTTAGAAGGGACCAATTGAATATGTATATGCCCATGGAAGCCAAATTATTTTTGGGCACATCCGGTTTTTCTTCAAATTGGGTTATCACCATATCGTCACTTGTATTCATAATTCCAAAACGGCTAGCTTCCTCCCAAGGAACTTCAATAACTGATATCGTTGCATCCGCACCTTTTTCGATATGATAGTTAAGCATGAGCTCATAATTCATTTTATAAATATGGTCACCTGAAAGGACCAATACATATTCTGGGTTATATTGCTTTAAATAATTTATATTTTGATAAATGGCGCTCGCAGTTCCCGTGTACCACTTGACCTCAGATGATTCACTGTAAGGCGGGAGGACGGTAACCCCACCATTTCTTCGATCTAAGTCCCAAGCACTGCCGATTCCTATATACGAATTCAATACAAGTGGCTGATATTGCGTCAGCACCCCAACTGTATCAATGCCTGAATTCGTGCAATTGCTCAAAGTGAAATCAATAATCCGATATTTCCCTCCGAAGGGCACTGCAGGTTTAGCTAGGTTGTCAGTTAATGTATGGAGTCTGCTCCCTTTCCCTCCTGCCAATAACATGGCTACGCACTTCTTCCTTCCCATTTCCTTTCCTCTCCTTTCGATGTTTAACTGGACGTAGTATCGATACCCCAAAGGGGGCTACCGTCATTTTTACCGAGTATGACTTCCCATGATACGGTTCATCTTCTGTCTTTAAAACCTTCTTATTTACAAAGCCAGACCCTCCAAATTCGGCTTTATCACCATTAAATATTTCCCTGTAGGACCCCTTTTGAGGAACACCTACCCGATAATCTTCATATACACGATCTGTAAAATTACAGATGACAACAAGATGCTCGCCATCCCTTCTTCCTTTGCGGATAAAGGAAAAGATCGATTGCTGATTGTTATTCACATCAATCCACTCAAATCCCTCTTGAAGAAAGTCCATCTCAAAAAATGGCCTGGATCGCCGATATAGCTTCAGCAATTCCTTTACAAAAACATTTATTTTCTTGTGCATATCATACTCGAGCAAATGCCAATCAAGCTGCTCTTTAGTCTTCCATTCAGAAAATTGCCCTAGTTCTGCCCCCATAAATAAAAGCTTTTTTCCCGGGTGGGCAATCATATAGCCTAACAATAACCGCAGCTGTGCAAACTTGTTCAAGTAATCTCCAGGCATCTTATTTAATAGAGACCTTTTCCCATGGACGACTTCATCATGTGAAAAGGGCAAAACAAAGTTTTCATTAAAGGCATACAGCAGTGAAAAGGTCATTTTTCCATGAACATCCGACCGTGAATCTGGTTCTGTTTCCATATAGCTTAGGACATCATTCATCCAGCCCATATTCCATTTGTATTGAAAGCCAAGGCCACCGTAATGTACGGGTGAGGTCACTTGCGGCCATTCACTTGAATCTTCAGCCATTACCAAGAATGAAGGATCCTGCTCATAAACGGCATCGTTTAATTTTTGCAAAAAATGGATGCCCAATGGATTTTCTGTTTCTTCATACCGATTCGGCCAATAAATGATATTGGACACGGCATCAAGGCGAAAACCATCTATATGATAGGTTTCCATCCAGAAAAGCGCATTTGAAATTAAAAAGCTATGTACTTCATTTTTCCCAAGGTTAAAGTTTGCTGTGCCCCAGACAGCATTTTCACTGTCCCAAGAATTTTCATATTCGTACAAATGCGTTCCATTAAACTCATATAGTCCGTGGGCATCCTTGCAAAAATGTCCAGGCACCCAGTCAAGAATAACCCCAATGCCATTTTGATGGCATTGATCAATAAAATACATAAAATCATGTGGGGTACCATATCTGCTTGTAACAGAATAATAGCCTGTTCCCTGATAGCCCCATGATTCGTCGAGCGGGTGCTCGACAATGGGTAATAGCTCAATATGAGTAAATCCAAGCTCCACTATATGAGGAACTAATTCAGCAGCTAATTCTCTGTAAGATAAAAAGCGGCCATCCTTTTTCTTTCGCCACGATCCTAAATGGACTTCATAAATGGCCATAGGCTCTGACAGAGTATTCTTTTTCTCTCTTTTCTGCATCCAATGATCATCATTCCACGAATATCCATCAAGTGAATATACAATAGATGCTGTACCTGGCCTAGTTTCCGAATAAAAGCTAAATGGATCCGATTTTAAGAAATGTTTACCCTCCTTAGTAATCATTTCGTACTTGTATAAACATCCCTGTAAATCCATATCAACATTAATCATCCAAATTCCTTCATTATTTACTCTATGTAAGAGGTACCCCTCTCCATTCCAATCATTAAAATCACCGACTAATCTGACAATTTCTACATTCGGCGCCCAGACACAAAACCGTGTAATTACCTTGTCATCCTTTTTTATAATATGTGCACCAAAGAGGCGATAACTTTCAAAAAGAGTTCCCTCATGAAATAAATGCATTTGATAATCTGTTGGAAAAACTGTGTTCATTCCAATCTTCTCCTTCTAATCCCAGTGGCTTCCATGATTATATTCGAGTAGTTTTAGAAAAGACCTTGTTAAGATTTTCTAAATTTTTTGACAACAACTTTAACAATGTGTCAATTAACATCAAGATATAAAGGTAATCTTGAAATTTCGACATAATTTATTGTCGTGATTGACAAAATAAAACAAGCAACAATTTGAATTCAGAGCTCCACTTTATTTTGAACAGTAGGCTTTTTACGTGAATGGGCATTAATAAGTCGAGCTGATGATGACCGTTCCTCGCTTATTGCTGTTGGGGCGTGTAACTTTGGTGGGGATTGGTTACCGAGGTTGACTCTTTTGGGCTGAAACAGACACCAAAATGAATTGACGGTTCTCGCTTCTTACACATATCTATTAGTTAAAAGGAGACATTTAAATTGAGTAATAAAGAAGAAGAGTTTTTAATTAACGAAGCTTCTAAAGATGAAGTGAAGGTCCCCCTATTCGGACCGCCAGATGGAAAGATTCTTGCAGTTGGAGAGATGTTCCGAGGTCCTTCCACCGGAATAACATCGGAATTCGATCTGGATAACCCCGGAATAAAATTGCACGAAAAAGATGAAAGGTTTGACTAGCGGAAAAGCTTGTAATAGAAAACGCTTGGAGCGTTTTATTCCAAGCGTTTAAGCATGACTAAATTTTTTGATAAGATTAAAGGAGATTTAAACGATTTGTAAGATTTCATCTGGAGTTTGAATCATATAGTCAGGATTTTCAGATTGTACCACTTCGATACCGTCATAGCCCCAACCAACCCATATAACTTTTACATTACACTTTTTGCAGGCAACGATATCCCGATGCTCATCTCCGACATAAATAACCTCTGAAGGCTGCAAATTGTGAGATTTCAAGAATTTTTTTATCACTTTATCCTTACCAAAAATACGGCTGGAACAAAGAATATCAGTTACCTTAATCCCATTACGATTTAAAAACTCTCTAATATTATCCTCTGTATTAGATGAAATAATGGCTGTATGGTAACCTCTGATTTCTAATTCACTTAATAACTCCTTCATACCTTCAAATAAAGTCACGTCCAATATTGATTGTCGATAGGCTGTGTAGAGCTCTGGCATCAAAATGGGCAATTTATACATAGGAAAATTTAATACCCTGCTGCGTTCTTTAATAGTTAGCTTTTTTAAATCCTCTAGGCTCTCGTGCTCTAGTTTTTTAAATCGGTGCTTTTCCGCCAGATGATTCCAAGCAGAAACAAATGCATATTGAGAATTGGCAATCGTTCCATCAAAATCAAAAATAATATACTTAATCATCTACTATTTCTCCTTATGGCTATTATTAGTTTATTCGTCTCATATAAATTAGATATTTTTCCTATATACAAAAAATACCACAGAACCTTAGTCTGTGGCATCTTTTTACATCGTTACTTTTAATTGAATAAAAAAAAGCTGCCAACACAATTGGTTGACAACCTTTTTTATGACCCGTACGGGATTCGAACCCGTGTTACCGCCGTGAAAGGGCGGTGTCTTAACCGCTTGACCAACGGGCCAAATTATGGCGGAGAAGGAGGGATTTGAACCCTCGCGCCGCTTACGCGACCTACACCCTTAGCAGGGGCGCCTCTTCAGCCTCTTGAGTACTTCCCCATAATGGCTCCGCAGGTAGGATTCGAACCTACGACCGTTCGGTTAACAGCCGAATGCTCTACCACTGAGCTACTGCGGAATAGTTAGTATAATTTAATTAATATAAAAATGGTGGGCCTAAATGGACTCGAACCATCGACCTCACGCTTATCAGGCGTGCGCTCTAACCAGCTGAGCTATAGGCCCATCATTGGAGCGGGTGAAGGGAATCGAACCCTCATCAACAGCTTGGAAGGCTGTGGTTTTACCACTAAACTACACCCGCATTTTAAGTGAATAAGGAATTATTTATTTTTTACGAACTTTCATGCCTCTTCCTCTTCTAGCAAATTCAGGGATGAGAATGCGTCGAGGCAACTCGAAGTTTACTCATGGATGTTTTTGCTCGTGGCTGTGGTTTTACCACTAAACTACACCCGCATTAAGTAATAATTAAATGGTGGCTCAGGACGGAATCGAACCGCCGACACAAGGATTTTCAGTCCTTTGCTCTACCGACTGAGCTACTGAGCCATAAAATATATTGCTTCCTAAAGTTTGAATAGCTTAAGAAATGTGTTCCAAAGTCCTTCGGTCTTTGTCACAGATTTTAAACGCTTGCCATTCGGTGAAGGTTTGCTTCGAAGCTACAATCTTTTAAAATCCTCTACCGACTGAGCTACTGAGCTACTATTGAAATAATGGCGGTCCGGACGGGACTCGAACCCGCGACCTCCTGCGTGACAGGCAGGCATTCTAACCAACTGAACTACCGGACCAGATTGCGGGGACAGGATTTGAACCTGCGACCTTCGGGTTATGAGCCCGACGAGCTACCGGACTGCTCCACCCCGCGATAATAATATTTATATGATTTTTACTATGCTCATATAAAGCATAAGGACTGTCCCGATTTCAGGATGCTTAATCAAGCAGCGGCTCAATCGGTACAACTCGCAGTTGATTCATGGAGTAACGCTCGTTGCTCCACCCCGCGATAATAGTATTTATAATAAAAATAATGGAGGAGGTAGAGGGATTCGAACCCCCGCGAGCCGTTAAGCCCCTGTCGGTTTTCAAGACCGATCCCTTCAGCCGAACTTGGGTATACCTCCAAATAATAAACAAAATGGTGGACCTTGTAGGACTCGAACCTACGACCGGACGGTTATGAGCCGTCTGCTCTAACCAGCTGAGCTAAAGGTCCTCAATTTGGTAGCGGCGGAGGGGATCGAACCCCCGACCTTACGGGTATGAACCGTACGCTCTAGCCAGCTGAGCTACACCGCCAAATTAAAGTATCTTATTATTATTGATATTGGTGGAGCCTAGCGGGATCGAACCGCTGACCTCCTGCGTGCAAGGCAGGCGCTCTCCCAGCTGAGCTAAGGCCCCATAATTAATTATTAATATGGTCGGGAAGACAGGATTCGAACCTGCGACCCCTTGGTCCCAAACCAAGTGCTCTACCAAGCTGAGCTACTTCCCGTAAATACTTATTATTTGATATAATGGCGCGCCCGAAAGGAGTCGAACCCATAACCTTCTGATCCGTAGTCAGACGCTCTATCCAATTGAGCTACGGGCGCATTAGTTTATATCAATGGTGCCGAGGACCGGAATCGAACCGGTACGGTAGTCACCTACCGCAGGATTTTAAGTCCTGTGCGTCTGCCAGTTCCGCCACCCCGGCATGTTTGGAGCGGAAGACGGGATTCGAACCCGCGACCCCCACCTTGGCAAGGTGGTGTTCTACCACTGAACTACTTCCGCTTATCTTTATGAATGCGGGTGAAGGGAGTCGAACCCCCACGCCTCGCGGCGCCAGATCCTAAGTCTGGTGCGTCTGCCAATTCCGCCACACCCGCATATATAAATGGTGAGCCATGAAGGACTCGAACCTTCGACCCTCTGATTAAAAGTCAGATGCTCTACCGACTGAGCTAATGGCTCGGGATAAAATGTTATTTCCTAAAACTTGATAGTGGTCATACTGTGCTTCAAAACCCTACGGTTTTTGTCGCAGATTTTAAAAGTTTGCCATTCGAGGATGATGAGCTTCGGTGCTGCAAGCTTTTAAAATCCTCTACCGACTGAGCTAATCGCTCTGAACTACGTGGTGCCGGCCAGAGGACTCGAACCCCCAACCTACTGATTACAAGTCAGTTGCTCTACCAATTGAGCTAGGCCGGCATAATTAAATAATCATTTTTAAATTTAATTGTTGCTAGTAACTGTGCTCCAAAGCCCTACGGTCTTTGTCGCAGATTTTAAAAGTTTGCCATTCGAGGAGGTAAAGCTTCGTTGTTGCAAGCTTTTAAAATCCTCTACCAATTGAGCTAGGCCGGCATAATTATGGTGGAGGATGACGGGATCGAACCGCCGACCCTCTGCTTGTAAGGCAGATGCTCTCCCAGCTGAGCTAATCCTCCAGTTATTAAGCCTAGCGACGTCCTACTCTCACAAGGGGACAGCCCCTAACTACCATCGGCGCTGAGAAGCTTAACTTCCGTGTTCGGGATGGGAACGGGTGTGACCTTCTCGCTATCGCCACTAGACTTTTATTAAGGACAATATTTATTATATCGTCTTTTTTACTTTTTTCAAGAGAAAAATTAATTTTATTCCCTCAAAACTAGATAATGTTGAAGAAGTTATTCGAGTAATCATACTAAATGTGGTTAAGTCCTCGACCGATTAGTATTTGTCAGCTCCACGTGTCGCCACGCTTCCACCTCAAACCTATCAACCTGATCATCTTTCAGGGGTCTTACTAGCTTGACGCTATGGGAAATCTCATCTCGAGGGGGGCTTCATGCTTAGATGCTTTCAGCACTTATCCCGTCCGCACATAGCTACCCAGCTATGCCTTTGGCAAGACAACTGGTACACCAGCGGTGCGTCCATCCCGGTCCTCTCGTACTAAGGACAGCTCCTCTCAAATTTCCTGCGCCCACGACGGATAGGGACCGAACTGTCTCACGACGTTCTGAACCCAGCTCGCGTACCGCTTTAATGGGCGAACAGCCCAACCCTTGGGACCGACTACAGCCCCAGGATGCGATGAGCCGACATCGAGGTGCCAAACCTCCCCGTCGATGTGGACTCTTGGGGGAGATAAGCCTGTTATCCCCGGGGTAGCTTTTATCCGTTGAGCGATGGCCCTTCCATGCGGAACCACCGGATCACTAAGCCCGACTTTCGTCCCTGCTCGACTTGTAGGTCTCGCAGTCAAGCTCCCTTATGCCTTTACACTCTTCGAATGATTTCCAACCATTCTGAGGGAACCTTTGGGCGCCTCCGTTACTCTTTAGGAGGCGACCGCCCCAGTCAAACTGCCCACCTGACACTGTCTCCCGCCCCGATCAGGGGCGCGGGTTAGAATTTCAATACAGCCAGGGTAGTATCCCACCAATGCCTCCACCGAAGCTGGCGCTCCGGCTTCCAAGGCTCCTACCTATCCTGTACAAGCTGTACCGAAATTCAATATCAGGCTACAGTAAAGCTCCACGGGGTCTTTCCGTCCTGTCGCGGGTAACCTGCATCTTCACAGGTACTATAATTTCACCGAGTCTCTCGTTGAGACAGTGCCCAGATCGTTACGCCTTTCGTGCGGGTCAGAACTTACCTGACAAGGAATTTCGCTACCTTAGGACCGTTATAGTTACGGCCGCCGTTTACTGGGGCTTCAATTCAGAGCTTCGCTTGCGCTAACCCCTCCTCTTAACCTTCCAGCACCGGGCAGGCGTCAGCCCCTATACTTCGCCTTGCGGCTTCGCAGAGACCTGTGTTTTTGCTAAACAGTCGCCTGGGCCTATTCACTGCGGCTCATCCGGGCTATTCACCCAAATGAGCACCCCTTCTCCCGAAGTTACGGGGTGATTTTGCCGAGTTCCTTAACGAGAGTTCTCTCGCTCACCTTAGGATTCTCTCCTCGCCTACCTGTGTCGGTTTGCGGTACGGGCACCTTTTCCCTCGCTAGAGGCTTTTCTTGGCAGTGTGGATTCAGGAACTTCGGTACTATATTTCCCTCGCTATCACAGCTCAAGCTTAACGCAAGCGGGATTTGCCTCGCTTGCACTCTAACTGCTTAGACGCGCTATTCCAGCAGCGCGCTTACCCTATCCTCCTGCGTCCCCCCATTGCTCAAACGGTAAAGAGGTGGTACAGGAATATCAACCTGTTGTCCATCGCCTACGCTTTTCAGCCTCGGCTTAGGTCCCGACTAACCCTGAGCGGACGAGCCTTCCTCAGGAAACCTTAGGCATTCGGTGGATGGGATTCTCACCCATCTTTCGCTACTCATACCGGCATTCTCACTTCTAAGCGCTCCACCAGTCCTTACGGTCTAGCTTCAACGCCCTTAGAACGCTCTCCTACCACGGACATCGCAGATGTCCATCCACAGCTTCGGTGATACGTTTAGCCCCGGTACATTTTCGGCGCAGAGTCACTCGACCAGTGAGCTATTACGCACTCTTTAAATGGTGGCTGCTTCTAAGCCAACATCCTGGTTGTCTAAGCAACTCCACATCCTTTTCCACTTAACGTATACTTTGGGACCTTAACTGGTGGTCTGGGCTGTTTCCCTCTTGACTACGGATCTTATCACTCGCAGTCTGACTCCCATGGATAAATCTTTGGCATTCGGAGTTTGTCTGAATTCGGTAACCCGATGAGGGCCCCTAGTCCAAACAGTGCTCTACCTCCAAGATTCTAACAACATGAGGCTAGCCCTAAAGCTATTTCGGAGAGAACCAGCTATCTCCAAGTTCGATTGGAATTTCTCCGCTACCC
The DNA here is from genome assembly GCF_032341175.1 of Bacillus sp. DTU_2020_1000418_1_SI_GHA_SEK_038. Classification (NCBI taxonomy): domain Bacteria; kingdom Bacillati; phylum Bacillota; class Bacilli; order Caryophanales; family Bacillaceae; genus Bacillus; species Bacillus sp. DTU_2020_1000418_1_SI_GHA_SEK_038. The sequence goes on from NZ_CP135435.1 coordinate 3,528,227, forward strand.
ACACCTCATCCCCGCACTTTTCAACGTGCGTGGGTTCGGTCCTCCATCCAGTGTTACCTGGACTTCAACCTGGACATGGGTAGGTCACCTGGTTTCGGGTCTACGACCACATACTCATACGCCCTATTCAGACTCGCTTTCGCTGCGGCTCCGTCTATTCAACTTAACCTTGCATGTAATCGTAACTCGCCGGTTCATTCTACAAAAGGCACGCCATCACCCGTTAAAGGGCTCTGACTACTTGTAGGCACACGGTTTCAGGAACTATTTCACTCCCCTTCCGGGGTGCTTTTCACCTTTCCCTCACGGTACTGGTTCACTATCGGTCACTAGGGAGTATTTAGCCTTGGGAGATGGTCCTCCCTGCTTCCGACGGGATTTCACGTGTCCCGCCGTACTCAGGATCCACTCTGGAGGGAACGAAGTTTCAACTACAGGGCTTTTACCTTCTCTGGCCGGCCTTTCCAGACCTGTTCATTTACCTCGTTCCTTTGTAACTCCGTATAGAGTGTCCTACAACCCCAAGAGGCAAGCCTCTTGGTTTGGGCTAATCCCGTTTCGCTCGCCGCTACTCAGGGAATCGCGTTTGCTTTCTCTTCCTCCGGGTACTTAGATGTTTCAGTTCCCCGGGTCTGCCTTCAATACCCTATGTATTCAGGTAAAGATACTGTTCCATTACGAACAGTGGGTTCCCCCATTCGGAAATCTCCGGATCAAAGCTTACTTACAGCTCCCCGAAGCATATCGGTGTTAGTCCCGTCCTTCATCGGCTCCTAGTGCCAAGGCATTCACCGTGCGCCCTTATTAACTTAACCTTGTTCGGTGAATGATAAGCGGCGCATCTCTGCGTCAGCTCCGTCACTGTGCTCCTCGCGTACCAACTGCGTACGCTCCGGTGCTCGTTCTGTCGCTTCCTTGATCTGCTTGCTTCTCATCCCCCTCACAACTCTTCTGAATTGTGATTTGGTTTTAAACTCTATATATAATAGAGAGAATAACTAAAATGGCGATTACTCGGTTATTGCTTCTTCATTACATTATCTAGTTTTCAAGGAACAAGGCTACTGATTTCAATCACAACGTGATTTCGCATCGTAGCATTACTTCATGCTGCCTTGCGACGAGCTGAGGGGTTACTTCCTCGAATCTCTGCGGCGCAGGAGCAAATATTGAGAAATTAAAATCATTTTAAAAATGATGATAATTCCCTCAAAACTGAACGAACAAGTAACGTCTTTTATTGAAGTATCAAGTACTTCAAATCTTCCTTAGAAAGGAGGTGATCCAGCCGCACCTTCCGATACGGCTACCTTGTTACGACTTCACCCCAATCATCTGTCCCACCTTAGGCGGCTGGCTCCTTACGGTTACCCCACCGACTTCGGGTGTTACAAACTCTCGTGGTGTGACGGGCGGTGTGTACAAGGCCCGGGAACGTATTCACCGCGGCATGCTGATCCGCGATTACTAGCGATTCCGGCTTCATGCAGGCGAGTTGCAGCCTGCAATCCGAACTGAGAATGGTTTTATGGGATTGGCTAAACCTCGCGGTCTTGCAGCCCTTTGTACCATCCATTGTAGCACGTGTGTAGCCCAGGTCATAAGGGGCATGATGATTTGACGTCATCCCCACCTTCCTCCGGTTTGTCACCGGCAGTCACCTTAGAGTGCCCAACTGAATGCTGGCAACTAAGATCAAGGGTTGCGCTCGTTGCGGGACTTAACCCAACATCTCACGACACGAGCTGACGACAACCATGCACCACCTGTCACTCTGTCCCCCGAAGGGGAAAGTCCTATCTCTAGGATTGTCAGAGGATGTCAAGACCTGGTAAGGTTCTTCGCGTTGCTTCGAATTAAACCACATGCTCCACCGCTTGTGCGGGCCCCCGTCAATTCCTTTGAGTTTCAGCCTTGCGGCCGTACTCCCCAGGCGGAGTGCTTAATGCGTTTGCTGCAGCACTAAAGGGCGGAAACCCTCTAACACTTAGCACTCATCGTTTACGGCGTGGACTACCAGGGTATCTAATCCTGTTCGCTCCCCACGCTTTCGCGCCTCAGCGTCAGTTACAGACCAGAGAGTCGCCTTCGCCACTGGTGTTCCTCCACATCTCTACGCATTTCACCGCTACACGTGGAATTCCACTCTCCTCTTCTGCACTCAAGTCCCCCAGTTTCCAATGACCCTCCACGGTTGAGCCGTGGGCTTTCACATCAGACTTAAAGGACCGCCTGCGCGCGCTTTACGCCCAATAATTCCGGACAACGCTTGCCACCTACGTATTACCGCGGCTGCTGGCACGTAGTTAGCCGTGGCTTTCTGGTTAGGTACCGTCAAGGTACCGGCAGTTACTCCGGTACTTGTTCTTCCCTAACAACAGAGTTTTACGATCCGAAAACCTTCATCACTCACGCGGCGTTGCTCCGTCAGACTTTCGTCCATTGCGGAAGATTCCCTACTGCTGCCTCCCGTAGGAGTCTGGGCCGTGTCTCAGTCCCAGTGTGGCCGATCACCCTCTCAGGTCGGCTACGCATCGTTGCCTTGGTGAGCCGTTACCTCACCAACTAGCTAATGCGCCGCGGGCCCATCTGTAAGTGATAGCCGAAGCCATCTTTCAGCTTTCCTACATGAGTAGAAAAGAATTATCCGGTATTAGCTCCGGTTTCCCGAAGTTATCCCAGTCTTACAGGCAGGTTGCCCACGTGTTACTCACCCGTCCGCCGCTAACTTTTGGGAGCAAGCTCCCGCAAGTTCGCTCGACTTGCATGTATTAGGCACGCCGCCAGCGTTCGTCCTGAGCCAGGATCAAACTCTCCAATAAATTGTGAGTTGATTAGCTCATAAATATCTTTTTTTAAAAAAGACTAAAAGTTAAACGTTGACGTTTTTGTTCGTTCAGTTTTCAAAGAACTATCTTGTCGCTCAGAAGCGACTTTATTAATTTAACATATTCCCTCAGTACTAGTCAATAACTTTTTCAAAAAACTTTTTTTGTTATCTAAGCTATTTCCTAAGGACGAGTTCTAATATAACACGAATAAAAAGTGTTTGCAATATATTTTTTTAGTTTTTTATTTGATCATTCCTGATTACTATCTCTACATTAAAATAAATTATTTGTTCTTTTTAATTCCATTGTTTACAACAGTATCAATAATTGTTCCTCTCAATAGAAACATCAATTTCATATAGTTAATTTCTATGGGGCTCTATTCTCGTTTTATCTGAAAAATTCGTTTTTGAAATTGGCAAAACAAAATTTAATCTTATACAATTTGAAGAGAATAGTCTTGTCACTAAAGCAATAAGAAATTAGGTGTGTTTTATGTCTAATATTTTTATTAAAAGGATTTATGATCCTTGCGAAGAAAACGATGGCTATCGGATCCTAGTCGATCGACTATGGCCGCGCGGAATTTCAAAAGAAAAGGCGAAATTGTATTACTGGGCTAAAAATTTGGCACCAAGCCACGAACTGCGGAAAAGTTTCTCTCATAATAAAGAGCTTTTTGATGAATTTCGAATTCGGTATTTAGAGGAATTGCGAACTAACGATTTAATTAAAAACGAAATAAAACAAATAAGTAAACTAAGCCTCAATCAAAACATCACACTTTTGTATGCTGCAAAAAATACTATTTATAATAATGCCATCGTATTAAAAGATGAAATTCTCATGAATACAGGCGATGATAATCTACAAAAGATGAATAATTAACAAATGAGGTTGATAACTTGCGGATTCCTCCACATATCCACAAGATTATCCACAAAAAATAAGACTATTATGTTTATGGTTACCGTAATTGTTCCACAACCTGTGGATGGATTAATCCCCTTTATCCACAAACAACTTAATTTCGAATATGCTACACCCAACTACTCTACCTTAATTTATTTAAGACTCGGCATATTCATATTAAATAAACCCCTTTCATATAATCTATTATCTCTATATATATATTGAAAGGTGTGAATCATACTGGAGAACATCGCACTATACTTATCCTTTTTCATGGCAATCTATCTATTCTCTTATTCATATATAGAGGGCATAAGAATTGCCAATTCAGAAGGTAAGATTTACGGAGGAACCTTTATTTTTTCAGTGACATCCGGTTTTCTATTCTCTGCATTGACTTATTTATTTGTTTAGCACAAAAAATCCCCCATACTTTGGGGGGATTATGTTTCCTCATCTTCTTTTAATATCGCGGCAATAACACCGTCTACAAACTGCCCTTTTTTTAAAAATTTTTTCTTTAAGAGTCCTTCAAATTCAAACCCGTTCTTCTCTAATACTTTCTTTGATGAACTATTTCTTGGATCAAAGATTGCTTCAATTCGATTTAATCCAATTTCTATTAAACCGTATTGTACGACAGCATGAATCACCTCGGTCATGATCCCTTTTCCCCAGTAATCAGGATGAAGTTCATACCCAATTTCGGCTTTCCAATGTTCTTCCTCAATTTCATGGAAGCCACATGTACCAATGAACTGCCCTGTTTCTTTCAAAACAATTGCCCAGCGAATTTGTTTTCTATTTTCGTATTTATACAGCAAGCTTTCTATTAAATCTTCCGCTTGTTTTTCAGAAGTAAAAGTAGCAAGATCATAAAACTTTGTCACTTCTTCTTTTGAAAAATAACTAAACATACCTGGAGCATCATTCATTTGAAGCTTTCTTAATATAACTCTTTCCGTTTCCAATCTCGGAAAATTTGTAAAAGCTTTATTAAACCCCATTTTTTATCTCCTTAATTTCGTACATTTTCTTTAAGTGTACTATTAAGAGATGTTTTTTTCTTTAATTCCCTTAAGTTAAGTCTTCGTTCATCTAATAAAAATAATGAAACCCCGATAATAATAATGCAGCCTCCAATAATTTGAGACCAGCTCACAGATTCTTGTAATAGATAATATGCTAAAAGAGCCGCACCAACCGGTTCGAATAAAATGGCCATCGAAATAGTAGAAGTACTCAGCCATTTTAATGACCAGTTAAATATCGTATGACCCATTAGTGTTGGAAAAAGCGCAAGAAGGATAAAATAAACCCAATCACTTGTCGGGTATGGCAATAATGGTTCCTGTTTGATGATTACATATATAAACAATGTTATAGTACTTATACTATAAACAATAAAAGTATAGGTAACGAGCGACAGTCTTTTTCTAACGTCTTGACCAAACAATAGATTCGCTGTAATTAATGCACAAGCAATCAAGGCCAAAATATCTCCAAATAATGCAGATCCGCTAATTTTAAAATCTCCCCAGCTGATTACTACACTTCCTAATACAGCAATAACACTGCTTATTATTGCTTTCAGAGAGAACTTTTCCTTAAAGAAAAAATATGTTCCTACAAAAGCAAATAATGGCTGAAGTGTTACTAATACGGTTGAGCTGGCAACTGACGTGTAATTTAATGATTCAAACCAAAGAATAAAATGAAAGGCTAGGAATACACCAGCGATTATAGAAAATAACCAATCCCGCCTTGTAATAAGACGAAGTTCTGGAACATACTTTATTAGAAAAATAGGCAACATAAATAAAACCGTAAATAGTAAGCGGTAAAAAGCGATAACACCAGAAGGAGCCGATGAAACTTTTACAAGAATAGCAGATGTGGAGACTGACAATACGCCGATAGCAAGAGCCACATAAGGATTTATTTTGATGTCTGACATAGATGCAACTCCTTAATTCAATAATTTTAAGCCACACCCTATATTACATCCAAAGAAATATTTTATCTATTATTTTACTATATTATTCTTTAGGGAGTTTTAGGAATTGATTTAAAGGGTATGTCATATTTAACATAAATTGATGTTAAAAGAACTAGGTATAATCAGAAATGGAGCCGCGCCAGCTCTTATCCCCTATCATCCAAAAATTTTTAGGAAGCAGGGATATTATGAGTGAATTAGAATTAGAAATATTAATGAAACTTGGAATATCCGCCGTTCTTGGGCTGGTTATCGGAATTGAGCGGGAATTAAAAAGAAAACCAGTTGGCCTTAAAACAAGTCTCGTTATTTCCATCGTGAGCTGCTTATTAACAATCGTATCCATTGAATCAGCCTACATATTTCCCGGAAAGGAAGGCGTTAATATTCAAATGGATCCTCTGCGACTGGCTGCCCAAATCGTATCTGGCATTGGGTTTCTAGGTGCGGGTGTTATTTTAAGAAGAGGAAACGATAGCATATCCGGTTTAACAACTGCTGCATTAATTTGGGGGGCAGCTGGGATTGGAATTGCGGTAGGTGCAGGCTTCTATCTGGAGGCTATGGCAGGCGTTGCTTTACTCATCATCAGTGTTGAAGTCATTCCATTTTTCATGGCCCTTTTGGGACCTAGGCAATTAAGGGAAAAAGAAATTACCCTTCAGCTTAAGGTGACCGATAAGGAAAACATTGCCGATATTCTTTCCGCTATAAAAGACATAAAAATCTCTATCAAACGCGTAAGAATTAAGGACTTGGAAGGAGGAAAGCACCTAATCCAGCTGGTTGTAACGGTAAATAAAAAGAAAAGCATAACTGATGTCTATTACAGCGTCTCTCAATTAAGCGGGGTACGCAGTGTCGAAATTGAAAGTTTGCAGTAGACAAAATTACCTCTTGCCAAAAACCCCGAATGCGGATATAATTTTTCTTGTACCGTTCAATCGGGGAATTAGCTCAGCTGGGAGAGCGCTACGCTGGCAGCGTAGAGGTCAGGGGTTCGAGCCCCCTATTCTCCATAATCGGAAACCCTTGTGTAGCAAGGGTTTTTCTTTTTTAGCTTTTATCAAACCTTATGTACATTACTTTTCGAAGATTCCGTAAACCAAATAACTTCAAGAATTATAAATCCTGTTTATAGACAATTCCATACTCTAAGTATATCTTTAAAAGTGTTAAAGCTTCTCCCCAACCTACAGCACATCCAATACAGGCTTTTAAGTCTTTTTCTGAATTAGTATAGCCTGTCTCATTAAGAACTACTAATGTTCCGTCTTTATAAGGCTCAAGTTTAAAGGTTACTGTTGAATTTTGTTCTCCTGGTGACCATTGAAAAACAAATCTTTTGTTTGGAGTTGCCTCAAGTATCTTCCCCCCATCTTCAATATTTATATTTTCACTACCGAAATTTGTCCATCTCAAACGTATCTCACCAGTTCCATCTGGGTTTATCTCTAGCGATGTGTCATCTGTAAACCAAGCATTCCAACCTTGAGATGTTGAAACTGTTTTATACACTTCTTCTAAAGGTACTTTAATGTAGGTTTTATGGTGTATGTCTGGCATTTTCACTATCCTCCATATCCCTTAATTTTCTTTATTCAATAACCTCTACTAACTTTTTTAGTTCAGCAATCCTGCATAGTTACTTTAAATACATCTTTCAAGATCTCTACTTATTCACATATATACCCAAATCAATTTCCAACTGTTATTCAAGAATATTGCCAATTACATAAAGAAAAAGCACAATTCTTGCTGCAGAATTGCGCCCATTTTTATGGAAGTTCAAAATAGTGATTAATGCCTTTTGATTGCTAACTAAAGCATCCATTAGTTTAAGTACAATACTTCACAAAATGAATTTTTATGAAACCACTTAAGACTTTCACGAAGGAAGATTTAGTTGCCACGATACTCCAAACCGATCATTTAGCCAACCAAACTTTTGACTAAAACCATAATTACCAATTGGCATAAGTGCTTGCCCACCCTCGATGAGTTTCTGATATAGGTTGTTAATTTCTTCTTCTGTATCACAAGTAACAAAAATAGAGAATGAAGGAGTAAAGGAAAACTGATGCTTCACATTACTGTCAATGCACATAAATTCTTGCCCTTTTAAAGAAAAAGTAGCTTGCATGACAGTTCCTTCGTCTCCAGTTTCATTCGCTCCATAGCGAACAATACTTGTAATTTCTGAATCGTCAATGATTGATATGTAATAATTCATCGCTTCTTCTGCTTTACCATCTTGAAACATTAAGAATGGTTTAACCTTTACCATTAAATACCAACTCCTTGATTCTTAATTAAAGCATACATTAATTAATATAATGAATGAACGTAAGGTGACTTTAATTTAATATGGACATCAACCTTTATAGCTGATATCTCCAGTTTCAACTAGTTCTTTGAGTCCCATAAACATTAAGTTCCAACCATGTTCAGACCCATCATGATACTCTCCTAGAGCTTTTTCAATATCTGCTTTTGTCCAGTTTTCTTCTGGAGAAACGTGGATGAGCTGGGTAAAAGTCATTTCACATCCTGTAGAAATTTCTTTTATCTCAACAGTTATTATATCTTCTAACTCACTAAATTGAGGCATTTTAAAAGTAAATACCAATTTTTTTGGCGGATCAATTTCAAGGTATTCTCCTACTGCTCGATAATCTTTCCCCTCTCTATGGTCCACGATCTCCCAATCTCCTCCTACTTTGGGGTCATTCCGTGCGACCTTGTTCGTCCCTTCTAATGTAAAAAACCACTTTTTCATCATTACAGGATTCAACCATGCGTCAAAAACTCTTTCAGGTTCTACATTAAATTCTCTTATCATTTTTAATGTTGTAGTTGAGATGTTATTCATTAAATTCTCCTTCCGAGCGATTTAGTGTTCTTTCTTCTTGGCTTTCAATAACTCACTTTCCAGAAGATCAAAACGATTGCTCCAAAATTTCTCATAAAATTGGAGCCATTCCTTAGCTTGAGATAATGATTCAGTATTTAAGCGACATATGTGAGTTCTTCCATTTACACTCCTTTCCACTAATTTTGCTCCCTCAAGAACCTTAATATGCTTTGAAATCCCAGCCAGGGACATATCAAAAGGCTCTGCTAATTCGGAAACTGTTCTTTCTTTTTGCGCCATCATATGAACCATTTCTCTTCTTGTTGAATCAGCTAAAGCATGAAAAATTTTATTTAAATGATCATTATTATGGTTAACCATGTAGTTAAATATAGCAGATATAATTTCCATATTCAACTATTTGGTTAAATATAAAAACAACTTAGTGGACCTTTAACTCATCAGCCTTCACCTGTTGATGTTTATTACCTGAACATTCCGTAAAAATCGTGTGTTTATAGTACAAATAAACATACAATTGGATTAGCCACGGAATATTCTATTTCAAATTTATTAATTATTACTTAGTGAATCGGAAAAAGAGGTGTACCAAATTAATTTGGCAGCACCTCTTTTTCTATTATTTTTGATTCTTATTTTAATAGGACAATGTATATTCAACAATTTAGATAATAAGTTTTAGAGACAAATAATTATTTAAAGGGGGATTAGTATGACTATGTATGAGCAATCTCCACAACAACAGACACAAATTTCTCCAGTTATGTTTGTTTCACGCTCTTTAGACGAGATTCGTTTTTGGTCGAGGATTATGAAGGAGCATTCACTATTTCTTCGATTGGGTTTTAGAGCTGAGGATACGCAATTAATTGCGGAGGCAAATCAGTTTTTTCAAGTGTTTGAGCAAATTGAACAGCAGGCCCATGCTTTTACTGATCAAGCGGCTCCTGAACAAATACGAAGGTTTAATACCGAAGTTATGCAGGCAGCAACCAATATTTTTGCTTTTAAGCGAAAAGTATTAGGCTTAATCCTATCCTGCAAAATGCCTGGTGCAAATAATTTCCCTTTATTAGTTGATCATGTTAGCAGAGAAGCCAATTACTTTAGAAAACGGTTAATTGAATTAAATGAGGGAAAACTGAAGCCGCTTCCTGATGCAATTATTAAGGAGAATATTTTCTTCTTAAGGATTATGGGGGATCATGCACAGTTTATCGGACATCTTCTTGATCCTTCAGAAAGAAAGCTGATTGACTTAGCACGGAATTTCAGTCATGATTTTGATCAATTAATTTTCCAAGCAAGAGACTTAGATTCTATGAGGCCCCAGTCTAATACTGTACCTCTTTATGATCAGTTCCTAGATCAGAATCGTGTGTCTGTCGTTTCTCTAAGGGACTTTAAGAAAACAGCAAGGGAATTAATCGAAGAATGTAAAATCAAAAGCATTATTCACCCTCTGTTGGCGGACCATGTCTTCCGAGAAGCTGAAAGATTCCTAGAAATTATTGATATGTTCGAAGCACATCTCACAGGAGCAAAACCTCGAATTATTTAATTTATGAAATTCGGAGCGAGTTTCAAGCAATTCTAACGGCCTTATTAGTGTAATTGCTAGTCGGTTAGACTTTTCATGATTTTTGATTTAGTTCCTTTGGCTCAGTTGATGCAAATGTTGATTACAAAGACTATATTGGAAAAAGAGATGTGCCATATGAAAGCTCAGCACCTTTTTTACTTATGAAGGCTACCCTTTTATTAAACATAAATGAACAAAAAAGCTAATCGAGGGACTTCGATTAGCTTTTTCATTTTCTACAGATTGTTTAAGAATTCTTTTACTTGCATTGGCGTTTTTGCATTGGCACTATGTAAATGGGCAAGCTTTTCGCCATTTTTGATCTGCTAAACTCGAACACTGCCAAATTCAAGCATCAAGCCAATAAAAACCCCTGTTTCAATGGATCCCTTGGGTCTACCACAAATTGGTGGAACCCTGTAATGTATGCCTGACCGGATACTCTTGGAACAACGGCGTCATAGTCCCCTACTTTTGTAAGTGATAATACTTCACCAATAAATTGTCCATCCGTAATACATTCATGAACAAAGCTTTCTCCCTCTTTTAACCGGCCTTGCTCTACGAGGGTCGCAGCTCTTGCCGATGTGCCTGTTCCGCATGGGGAACGGTCCACTTGCTCATCCGCAAAAATAGTAACATTACGCAGATCTGCCCCTTCTTTATTAGGCTCATCAGAAAAGATTACTCCATAGATTCCCTTTAATCCTGGCTCAAGCGGATGTTTGACCTCCATCTGACTCTCGATATAATGTTTAATTTTACCTCCCCATGTTTGAATAGCTGCTATATCCTTAAAGTTCACCTTTAAATCCATTTCTTTACTGTCAACTACTGCATAGAATGCGCCGCCAAAAGCGATATCGACATTAAATTCATAACCGTCAATTTTCACGGGAACATCCTTCTTATATACAAATGAAGGTACATTTTCGAAAGAGACTGATTCTACTTGGTTTCCACTATATTTTGCATAGGCAATCACTTCGCCCGCAGGACTATCAATAATAAACTTCTCTTTTCCGCCAGACAGATCAAACATTCCGGTCTCAATTCCAACGGTCATCACTGCTATAATCCCGTGTCCACACATCGTACTCCATCCTTCATTATGCATAAACAGCACACCGAAATCAGCATGCGGACTTGCTGGAGGAGTAATGATACAGCCATACATTCCATGATGGCCGCGTGGTTCGTACATTAATGTCTCACGTAAATGGTCTAAGTGCTCCATGCAGTATGCGCGTCTTTCCAATTGAGTGTTACCTTTTATTTCAGGAAATCCGCCAGTAATAACACGTAATGGTTCTCCTGCAACATGCAAATCAACAGTTGTAAACATTTTGCTGAAGTTCATGGAATTACCTCCAATTAAAATAATTTTTATTCGAACGAGTATTATTAGAACTTAAATCATATTAAATCCTTTTTTATATTCTTAGTCCGTTCCATAGAATGGACTAAGAATATGAATATATAAAATTATTTCTCTTCAATATAAGTCCACTTATAAGAAGCAAATACTCCGAATGGGTGAGCTACATATCCTTTAACATATGGCTTTTTCAACTGGGCAAGACCCGATTGGTACATCGGAGAAATGGCTGCATCCTCTTCGATGAGGATTCTTTCAGCTTCCTGCATATTTTCCCATCTTTTTTGAACATCAGTTGGATTTGTTTTTGCTTCTGTTATGAGACCATCGAATTTCTCGTTCCCGTAATTTGACCAGTTATATGGGCCATCAGATAGATAAAGATCCATAAATGTAATTGGGTCTTGGAAATCCGGGCCCCAGCCAGAATAAGTAAGATCATATTGCAGGCTTGATTCTAAGGCTAGCTTTTGCTTATTAGGCTGCTGATTGATCTTAATCGTTAAGCCAGGCAAATTGGTCTCTAACTGATTTTTGAAATATTCGCTGACGCGTTTTCTTTCCTCGCTGTCGTAGCTTAAAAACTCCAACTCAATGCTTTCAACACCAAGTTCTTCTAACCCTTTTTCCCAATATTCCTTCGCTTTCTCTACTCCGTCCCCATTAAAACCAGGATATTTTGCACGGAAGTCATTCCCGCTTTCATCAAAGGCAAATTCTTTAGGAACTAAATAATAAGCAGGCACAGATCCGTTATTTAACAGGCTTTCTGCAGCAGCTTTCTTATCCCACCCCATATCAATTGCCTTACGGATATTTACATTAGCTAAGTATTTATTCTGTTGATTCATTCGGATAAAGAATACTTCTGGCTTCAGCAAAGTATGGAAATCTGGTGTACTTGCATATTGGCCAATAAATTCAGAAGTAATCTCTGTTAGATCAATTTTTCCTGTGTCATACAGGTTTACCCTTGTTCCTGCTTCTTTAACAACTTTTACATTGATGGTGTCTAGCTTAACTGTCGCAGCATCCCAATAGGTTGGATTTTTCTTATAAGTCCAGCCAACCTCATGTTCCCAAGAATCCAAAACGAAAGGACCGTTATAAAGGAGATTTTCTACTTCTAGTGCATATTGGTCGCCTTCCGCTTCAACAAATTCCTTATTTTGCGGGAAAAATACTGGATACGTAATGAGACTTAAAAAATATGGCACAGGATGATCTAATTCAACCTGTAAGGTACTGTCATCAATTACCTTTACCCCTAGTTCATCGACTTTTCCATACAAACTATTTTCAGAGTCCTGAATGGCTGCAGCATTCTTGATGTCGTTAAATAGATAAGAATAAGTAGATAGAGTATCTGGATTGATCGCTTTTTTCCATGCATACTCAAAATCCTTTGCTGTTACAGGTGTTCCATTACTCCATTTTGCATCAGATCGAATATGAAAGGTAAAAACCTTTCCATCCTCACTTACCTCATGACTTTCGGCCATTCCTGCCACTGGGGCATGAGATTCATCTAATCTGTAAAGTCCTTCAAAAATATTATTCATAGTTCTGCTTGATAGGGCATCAAATAAACCAAGAGTGTCAAGAGTCGGGACTTCCCCGCCCTCCACTAGATTTAGAACTTGCTCACTTGGCGCTTCGGTTGTACCATCACTGGATTGTTGCGGTTTTTCTTCTGTGGCTGTATTTTTACTTCCTCCTCCGTAGCATCCTGTTAAAAAAGAACTTAATAGAAGCATCAAAGCAAGAATAAACGTACTTTTCATTTTCATAAAACTTCCCCCTAGTTAGATGTGTGTATTAGGATAGTTGGCTGCAACTATTTCTATAAAACAATTAATTCCTTCGGTGATTTCGTGATAATTTCATTCCCATCTACGGTTATTAAAATATCATCCTCAATTCGCACACCGCCAAGATTTGGTATGTATATTCCTGGCTCAACAGTCAAAACCATGCCTGATTCTATAACGATTTCGCAATTCACATTTTTGAATGGTTCTTCATGGATATCCAATCCAATGCCATGCCCGGAGCCATGACCGTATTGTTTTCCATATCCTTTTTCGGTGATGAAATCCCTTGAAAATGCATCTGCTGTTTTGCCCGTTATGCCTGGTTTAATTCCATCCAGAGCTTTTGTTAGCGCTTCAAGAACAATGTTGTAAATTCCTTTTAAGTCCTCACTCGGTTCGCCAACTGCTACCGTTCTCGTAATGTCTGAACGATATCCTTTGTAATAGGCGCCATAGTCAAGTGTCACCATATCGCCTTTTTCAATCACTTTTGAACTTGCCACACCATGTGGAAAGGCACCGCGGTGTCCTGACGCAACGATCGTATCAAATGCTGACGAAGTTGCCCCAAGATTCCTCATATATGCTTCTAACTCATTGGAAACTTCTATTTCTGTGATTCCTGGCTTGATAAACTCGAGAATATGTGTGAAGGCAGCATCCGCTATTCCCGCCGCTTCTCTAATAATGCTTATCTCCTCTTCATCCTTAATCATCCGAAGCTTTTCAATCGCTCCTGTTAGAGGAACCAATTCTGCACGTAATTTTTTTTGGTATTCGGAATAGGAATAAAAGCTGACATGAGTTTGTTCGAAGCCAAGCTTCGATATATTTAGTTGCTCTGTTTGGCGAACTATTTCAGCAAGCAATTCCGCTTTCGTGCTTACTTGAATAATCGAAAAATCTTTAGCCTGCTCATTTGCTTGTTCTACATAGCGAAAATCTACTACTAGCAATGCTTCTTCCTTCGTAATTAATACTAATCCGGCCGATCCAGTGAACCCTGTCATGTATCTGCGGTTTTGATCATTCGTAATCAGCATTGCATCAATTCCAAAACTATCGAACATTTCTCTCAATTTTTCCAGTCTTTTCATTTGTATAGCCTCCAGTTGAATTGATTACATATAGGCAGCAATAAGTGAAAAAAAGAATAAGGCAGCACCAGAAATGATAATTGGGTTAATTGATAAACCTTTCAAACTATTTTTGGGGGCATTTTGTAATTCACCTGTTTGTTCAGACACATAGTTTTCAAGCTTAGAAGTTCGTCTGTATAATCGCCGGAAACTATAAAACATCCCATCAAACATACCGCCTTTTAGCACGATGAGCGTTCCACCAAGCATGAGCAGCAGAATGGAGATAAAAAACAGAAAATTAATAAAGCTAATCCATTTTCCATCATCCGAAAAAAATGAACCCGCGAATGAAATAATAAGCGCAATTAGAATCAATTGAATCGATCGTTTCATTGTTTTCCCTCCAGACTGCTTCCACATTTAGCCTAAATAACATCCATGTTTTGAATTTTGTATTCCTCATATTCCTGTTGAGTGCATGCCACCCAATGTCCATCCTTTACTTCCCTAAGAATGGGTTCCTCACCCTTCCCATCCCAAACGAAACTTTGATCAAATTTTAATCTCGTCCGGGTTTTCTCTGTTTCTGGATCAGGCAGCGGAATGGCTGATAGCAGTGATTTTGTGTATGGATGCAATGGATTATCGTAGAGTTCATCACTTTCAGCTAATTCCACCATTCTACCTTTGTACATGACGCCAATTCGATCACTAATATATTTCACCATAGAAAGATCATGGGCAATAAAAAGATAGGTAAGGCCTTTTTCCTTTTGCAGCTTTTTCATTAAGTTAACGACCTGCGCTTGAATCGAGACATCAAGAGCAGAGATCGGCTCATCAGCAATAATAAATTCAGGGTCAACCGCTAATGCCCTTGCAATACCAATTCTCTGACGCTGTCCACCGCTGAATTCATGTGGATACCGGTTAGCATGTTCGCGATTTAATCCGACAGTTTCTAGTAATTCGTATACTTTTTCTATTCTTTCCTTTTTGCTTAAAGCGAGCCCGTGAATATCCATGCCTTCAGCGATAATATCTGCAACAGTCTGTCTAGGATTCAATGATGAATATGGATCTTGGAAAATCATTTGGATTTTTCGCTTTAATATTTGTGCTTCGCTAAAAGTTTTTTTAGTTGAAATTTTTTCATTATTGTAGAGAATATCTCCATCTGTCGCATCATAAAGCCCGATAATGGTTCGTCCTGTTGTTGATTTTCCACATCCCGATTCCCCTACAAGTCCAAATGTTTCTCCTTTATAAATATCAAAATTAATTCCATCCACTGCCTTTACAATATTGGATCCGGATGTAAAATACTGCTTCAAATTTTTAATTTCAAGAAGCTTTTCTTTAGTCTCTCTCTTTTTAGCTAAACGTTCTTTTTGTTTTTCTTTCGGACTTTCTTGTCTATGCTTTTTTAGAACATCAGGAGGCATCATCTTTGGCGCCTTTTCATGAAGGAGCCATGTTGCCGCATAATGTGTATCTGATACTTTAAACATTGGCGGCTCTATTTGAAAATCAATATTCATCGCATATTTATTCCTATTCGCAAAGGCATCTCCAATCGGCGGATTTAATAAGTCAGGAGGTGATCCTGGAATTGTAATGAGCTCCTCTGCCTTTTCATTAAGATTTGGCATGGCCCCTAATAGCCCCCATGTATAGGGATGCTGGGGATTATAAAAAATTTCATCGACCGTTCCAATCTCAATAATTTTTCCGGCATACATCACTGCCACACGGTCCGCAATATTAGCGACTACCCCTAAATCATGAGTAATAAAAATAATGGATGTATCTAATTTTTTCTGTAAATCTTTTAACAGTTCGAGAATTTGCGCCTGGATTGTCACGTCAAGTGCCGTTGTCGGCTCATCGGCTATTAAAACTTTAGGATTACAAGAAATAGCCATCGCAATAACAACCCTTTGTCTCATCCCGCCGGAAAATTGGTGTGGATAGGAAGCTAACCTTTTTTCTGCATTAGGGATTCCTACCATATCCAAAAGCTCAATCGCCTTATCTTTTGCCTGTTGCTTTGTAAGCTTTTGATGTTTTATGATGCTTTCCATTATTTGTTTTCCAACCGTCATAGTCGGGTTAAGGGAAGTCATTGGGTCTTGAAAAATCATGGCGATTTCTGATCCGCGAATTTTCTGCATTTGCTTTTCAGAAAACTCAACTAAATTCTTGCCTTCAAACAGGATCTCTCCCCCTGTAATTTTTCCTGGAGGATTCGGAATCAATTTCATTAAGCTTTTTGACGTTACCGATTTTCCTGATCCTGACTCGCCAACGATGGCAAGTGTCTCACCTTTATTAAGATGGAAAGAAACTCCCCGAACCGCCTTTACTTCCCCCGCATACGTATTAAAGGATACTTGCAAATTTTTTACATCTAGTATTTTTTCCACGTTATCAACCTCCTATTTGCGCATTTTAGGGTCTAAGGCATCTCGAAGGCCATCTCCGATTAAATTAAAGCTGATCATAATTAAGCTGATAATAATAGAAGAGAATGCGAGCATATGCGGATAAATTCGCAATAGTTTATATCCGTCATTGATTAGTGTCCCTAATGAAGCGATCGGAGGCTGAAGCCCTAAACCGATAAAGCTTAAAAAAGCTTCTGTAAAAATAGCAGTTGGGATTGTGAACATCGTTGTGATGATGATGGGCCCCATAGTATTAGGGATTAAATGCTTCCAAATTAATCGATTATCCTTTGCTCCAAGTGTTCTTGATGCCAAAACATATTCTTGTTCCTTTAGCTTAAGTATTTGGCCGCGGACAATTCTGGCCATTCCCACCCAGCCTGTTATTACCATCGCAAGTGTGATCGATATGATCCCCGGCTGTAAAACGAGAATTAATAGAATAACAACAATTAAGCTCGGAATTCCTACTAAAACTTCAACAATTCTTTGCATGACATTATCAATTCGGCCGCCATAATAAGCGGAAATGCCCCCATATGCAACACCAATGATTAAATCAATCGTTGCTGCCAAAATGGCAATGTATAGGGATATCCGTGTTCCTTCCCAAACCCTTGTCCACAAATCCCTGCCTAAGTTGTCTGTACCAAACCAGAAATATTCCTTAACACCACTTGCTTCATAGCGATCGACCCCTTGAATGTCGGTTCCATTAAAGCCGAGCCAGGGAATATGTTCTAATCCAGGAGCTTTCGGCGGCAAATTCGCTCTCGTTAGATTTTGTTCATCATAGCCATGCTCGTTTGCAAATGGGCCAAGTATAGCTAAAGCTAGAATAATAGTAATTAATATGAGCCCTGTAAAAGCGGCTTTATTTTTTCGAAAGCGCCTCCAAACTTCTTGCCAATAAGTGATCGTTGGGCGTGAGATAGTCTCTGGACTTTTTTCTGAAGCTGCTGGCTGGAACATTTCATCTGTGACTATGATTTCTTTATTGTTTAACATCATTTTGTCCCCCCAGATAATCTGATCCTTGGATCAATCACTCCATATAAAATATCAACGAGTAGCACCACGCCAATAAATAATATGCTATAGAACAGGGTGACTCCCATAATAACAGGAAAATCATTCGTCATAATCGATTTAACAAATTGTTCACCGAGTCCGGGAACACTAAAAATCTTTTCGATAACCAATGTACCCGTTAAGAGGTTAACTGTAAGCGGACCTAATATCGTGATAATTGGAATCGCTGCATTTCTAAGCCCATGCTTTAAGACGATGGCAAATTGATTTAACCCTTTCGCTTTAGCGGTAATAATATAGTCCTGCCCTAATACTTCAAGCATTTCAGTTCTCATGAACCTTGCAATCGTTGCAATAACAAAAACTGATAATGCAATGGTTGGTAAAATGGAGTACTCAAAGCCTTCCCAAAAAGCTACTGGCAGCCATTGCAATCGAACGCCAACCCAATATTGCAAAAGGCCAGCAAACACAAAATTAGGAACTGACAATCCGATAACGGCTATTACCATCGCCATATAATCAATGGCTGTATTATGTTTTATTGCTGCAATAATTCCAAGTATCATTCCTATTAAACAGCCCACAAGCATAGATTGCGCTCCGAGGACGGCAGATGCACCAATTCGCTCTCCAATAATATTTGTTACCGCCCGGCCATCATATTGAAAGGAAACACCAAAATCTCCTTTAACAATATTTGTCATGTACTTTACATATTGAATTGGTACAGGCTCATCCAATCCATACCGCTCATATAATCTTTCTTTTTGTGACTCGGATAGTCTCTCATCATTAAACGGCGAGCCAGGCAAAGTTTGCATTAGAAAAAAAGTAAAGGTTGAAATAACAAAAAAAGTAATAATCATGTAGCCAATTCTTCCGAAAACGTATTTCCCCATTTCTTAACACCTCCATTTTTATGTAGAATCCCTGGCGAGTGATTTGGATTTACTATTAATATGCAATTTTTATACCAACTTCGACAAAATTAGGTAAAATTCCAAATATAATAACTGTACTTACTTTTTTGAATAATACTTTTATTTTGTTTGTATAATTTTTTTTACACAAGATTGTATAATTTTTTTTAATGGTGTAAAAATTTATTTTAATGAGAGTGTAAATCAAAATCATGGGGACAGTTCTCGTGATTCATTATGAAAATAAAAAGAACGGACAGCTTTTTCAAAAAAGCTGCCCGTTCTTTTTTAAACATTATTTTTAATTTACTGCTTAATATTAACAAAAACACTTTTCACTTCTGTATAATTTTGCAAGCCGTACTCTCCACCCATTTCACGGCCGACTCCTGATTGTTTGTATCCACCGAAAGGCATCGTTTCCCATTCAAGACCAAAGTCATTAATCCATACTGTACCTGATTGAAGCTTTCCTGCAATGTAGTGAGCTTTCTTGATATTCTCTGTCCAAACACTTGCAGCTAAGCCGTAATCACTGTCGTTCGCACGTTTAATGACTTCCTCAATTGTGTCGAAAACGAAAATTGACATAACTGGACCAAAGATTTCTTCACGGGCAATGACCATATCATCTTCTACATCAGCAAAGATGGTTGGCTGCACAAAATAGCCTTTATCAAATGCTTTTTCACCGCCTGCAACAAGGCGTGCCCCTTCTTTTTTCCCTTGCTCGATATAATTAAGAACAGTTTGCTGCTGTTTTGCTGAAACGAGTGGTCCCATATCAGTTTCAGGATCCATGCCAGGACCAACTTTCAGTGCGTTCGCTCGCTCTGCTAAAGCTTCTACGACATGATCATATTGACTTCGATGTACAAATACACGTGTGCAAGCACTACAGTTTTGTCCATGATTGTACATCGTTCCGTTAAATGCGCCTTCTATTGCTTCCTCGAGATTGGCATCCTCTAAAATAATGGCTGGTGATTTCCCGCCAAGTTCTAGTGTTACACCCTTTATTTGCTCAGCAGCTTTTTTCATCACTTCTTTTCCTACAGCTGTTGAACCAGTGAATGCGACTTTATCGACATCCTTATGCGTGATAATCGCTTCGCCAGCAATTCTGCCCGATCCTGGAACGATATTCACAACACCATCTGGAAAGCCTGCTTCTTTAAACAGCTTTCCTACATAAAGCAGGGATAATGGTGTTTCGCTTGCCGGCTTAATGACGACCGTACAGCCAACAGCAAGTGCTGATCCAAGCTTCCATGCTGCCATCGCAAGCGGGAAGTTCCAAGGAATAATTTGGCCCACAACACCAACTGGCTCATGAAGAGTATAGGTGACATAATCTTTCGAAATATTAGTTGTCTTCCCAAAAACCTTCGTTGCCCAGCCAGCGTAATATCGGAAGTGCTGGATGGTTCCGTCTACATCATCCGAAAGCGCGACTTTGTATGGTTTTCCATTATCCAATGATTCTAGCTGTGCAAGCTCTTCGCGGTTCTCTTCTAATAGATCCGCAAATTTATAGATGAGATGGGAGCGCTCGGCTGCATCCATTTTTGTCCATTCGCCTTCATCAAATGCCTTTCTTGCCGCAGCTACTGCAACAGCAACATCATCCTCTTGTGCTTCGCTTACTTCCGCAATGACTTCTTCGTTAGCTGGATTGACGACAGTAAATGTTTTACCACTGGCAGCTTGCACATATTCACCGTTGATATAAAGGCCTTTTACACCTTCTAAAAATTCCTGTACTTTCGGTTTCAACGTATAATTTGTCGCTTGCATGTTCTCTCTCCTCCAATAAACTTAGTTTTTGATAGTTTCTAAACTTGCAAGAAGTTCTTTTAGCTTTTGCTCTTCCTCTTGTGATAAGCCTAAACGCGGATAACGTGCAGGCCCGCCAGCCAATCCTTGCAGGTCCATAGCTCTCTTAACGATTTGTACATATTTGCCTGAGCCTTCTAAGAATGAGCAAAGCGGAAGAATACGATCATTAATTTCCCATGCTTTTTCAATTTCTCCATTTTGGAAATGGTTGTACATATCTGTTACAAGCTTAGGAACGATATTCCCAGCAACTGAAATCCAGCCTGTTGCGCCAACAAAATAAGATTCCATAACAAGCTCTTCTGCTCCGCAGAACACTTCGAAATCACCTTTTCCTTGTCTAGCAAGGTCTCTTACTTTGCCAATTTCTCCACTTGATTCTTTAATATGTGTAACGTTTTTGCATTCTCTTCCGATTTGCAGCATTAATTCCGTGCTCATATTCACACCAGAAGTGAATGGATTGTTATAAAGCATGATAGGAATATTAACAGCATCTGAGACTTCTTTGAAATGGTAGTAGATTTCATTTTCCTTTGGCTTCATATAATATGGATTAATAATTAAGGCACCGGCAGCACCATGTGCTTCTGCCTGCTTCGTATATTCGATCGTTTCTTTTGTTGTTTCTGCTGCAGTTCCTACGATAACCGGGATACGCCCGTTAACCTCTTTTAATACTGTTTCTACCATTTGAAACTTCTCTTCTTTTGACAAGCTTACAAATTCTCCAGTACTTCCGTTAATAACAAGACCTGAAACACCTTGGTCAACGAAGTAGTTCACATTATTTTTTACTCCGCCCCAGTCAATTTCCTGTGCCTCTGTCATTGGTGTAATTAATACTGGGTAAGCTCCTCTAATTGTTGTCATGTTTAATTTCCTCCTTTAAATGTTTAAATGTGTATGCTCAAACCTAAAAAGTGCGGTAAAATAGCACTTTTTGAGTGAGTCTGAATAATTTCAAAAGCTAAATTTAGGTTTGTCAGCCAAATTGAGGTGGTTATCAGCTAATTTCGGCTATTTGTCAGCCAAATCGGCCGTTTATCAGCCAATCTACCAAACAACACCTTTTTATAAGAATGCTATTTTAATAAAAATCCTGCTGCTAACGGATCGGTTGGATCTAGCAGATATGTTTGCATACCTGTAATGAAACCGCGGCTTGTAAATGTAAACGTAACACCGCTATCTCTTTGATTTGCTAATTGGGCAGTTAGTAAGCTATTAAAAATACTTTCATTTTCGAGCGGCTGTTCCTTAGAAATTCCTCCACTAGAAAGGAGGCTTGCATAACAGGCTGCAGTTGTCCCAAAGCCAGGTGAACGTACGATGAAATTATCTCTCCGGAAGGTAACGGTCTTTATTCTTCCTGTATCTATTGCAGAGTCATCCAATAAAACGATCCTCTGAATGGATTCGTTGGACGCAAGTGCTTCATTCACAGCCTGCCCCCAGCTTTGCACATCGGCTAGATCATCCATATGAAGCTGGAACGGGACATCCTTTTTATTAAAAATGGCATATAAATGGTCTGCCTGTATAAGGGCATAATGTGCTTGTAGCTCGTTATGGTTCAACGGAACATTCGATTGAACAACAGAACTAGGTTTCGTTTCTAACTTAACGGAAACAACTTCATCATCCTTCATAACTGCGTTAAGCCTAATGGGACCGCTTATGGTTTCTAATGTGTACTCATTTGATTCTTTTCGTGATAAATGACCGCATTCTAATAAAGCAGTAATCACTGCCACTGCACCAGCCTTGTGCAATGGCACTGTTTGTTCATGATTAAAAAAGACAACTGCAGCATCCGCTTCCCTGTTAAATGGCGGAAGCACAAGACAGCCGTTTAAGCCAGCAAATCCACGGGGCTCATTTAATAAAAGCTTGATTTCATCGGCATATGCATGAAAAAACTGTTCATCTAATTGCGCCAAACTTTGATAATGAATAAATGGCACATCTTTGATAATGCGAAAAGCTTCACCGGCTACGTGAACATCTGTTGCTGTATAAGACTTTTCAATTTTCATTTCACGTCCTCCATTTCATGTTCCTCCATTGGGGGAATGAGGAGAAATCCTTCTTTAAGCGGATCATCTTCGTTATAAAAGAATTTATGCATGCCCATTAACCAAGCTGATCCAGCAATCCTCGTCACTACAGCGGATACTCCATTGACATCTGTTGTCTCTAGAACACACCCACGGAACAATGAACCAACAATACTTTCATGCACAAATTCCTCATCAATGCCAATTTCTTGTTTTGAATAAAGCACGGCAAGTTTGGCTGATGTGCCAGTTCCACATGGAGAGCGGTCAATTCCTCCTGGAGGAACAATCACCGTATTTTTCACATCTGCTTCTGCATGGGTTGGTTCAGTGAAAAACTCAACATGGGTTAATCCTCTAATGAATGGATGTTCTGGATGAACGATTTCAGTTTCTTCGTTAATCGTATTTCTAATTTTGATTGCTTTTTCAATAATTTTCGATGCATTTTCTGGTACTAATTCTAATCCAACCGATTTTGCATCGATAAGGGCATAGAAGTTGCCCCCGTAGGCTATATCTGCTTCCACTTGGCCGATGCCCTCGACATCAACGGTAACAGTTTTTAATAGAAAAGCAGGAATATTGCAGAAAGAAACCTCTTTTGCTTTGCCGTCCTCAACCATAATTTCGACTTCTACTAGCCCCGCAGGTGTATCCAAATTAATGGAGGTAACCGGCTCTTTAACGGGAATTAATCCCGACTCAACTAGTGCTGTACACACACCAATTGTGTCATGCCCGCACATTGGCAAGTAACCGCCTGTTTCTATATAGATCACACCAATATCAGCATCAGGATGACATGGATCTGTCAGCAATGCTCCAGACATGACATCATGGCCCCTTGGTTCATTCATTAATAATTTGCGAATCCAATCATACTCTCTTTTCATGTGGAGCATTTTTTCAGACATCGTTTCTCCCTTGAGTTCTGGAAGACCGCTAATCAATGTCCTTGTTGGATTCCCACCTGTATGTGTATCGATCGTTGTAAAGACTCTATTTGCCTTCAAATGGTCAACACCCTTTCTATCAAATCTGCCTTGGCAGATTTGCGCCAAGATTTTATCGGGCATCGCCCGATCATTTCCATTAAAAAATCTGAGGCATCCGCCGGGGCTTAACTTTATTCAGCAAGGGTATAAACCCCTGTTGAAATATTTATCTATTTTGCATTTATCTCTAACTTAAAGAACAGGAGAAGAATGCTGAATAGAGTTAAACCTGTGATAACTTAGCGGTTCAACAGGGATACATGTTTCCTTATTATTAATTAGCTCTTCAATGACTTTTCCTGTAACAGCTGAAAGGCTAATTCCATCTCCCTCATGACCAGCAGCTATGTAATAGTTTGGAATATGCTCCACTTTAGAAACGATTGGCAAATGGTCCTCTGTCCATGGACGCAAGCCTGCATAGGAACGGATAACCATCATATCCGCCATTTTCGGATAAAAGCGGATCGCACGATTGGCAATGCATTTAAGAATTTCATTATTTACTTTTAAATTGAATCCGGCGAACTCCCTGCTGCTGCCAATAAGGAAGTTTTGGCTCTCTGTTGGTTCAAAGACAAGTGCCACCCCATATTTTTCTGTTAAAGGGTCAACCCGGCGCTGTCCGCCAAATTTAGAAATTAAGTAACCAAACTCCATGACCTTTCGGGAACCTACGTGCTCCTGCCTTGATGCCACAATAATATGCCCTTTTCTCGGCTCAATCGGAATACGAAGATCAAGCATTTCTCCCAACTTTGGAGCCCATATCCCAGCTGCATTGACAACATGATTAGCGGTAAAAGTGCCATTTGTTGTTTCCACAGTGAAAGTTCCGTTTGCTTCTTTTTTCATTGATTTCACTTCTGTTTGCTTATAGGCTTTGGCCCCTAATTTCTTTGCTGCGTCTAGCAGAGAAAAAGCGAGCATATAAGGGTTAACTGTGGAATCAGTAGCACATTCTAAACCTCCTAATAAATCATCTGCAAAAAACTTGGAGTCCTGGCGAATATCCTGGCGGTCAAGCATACGGAATGGCAGACCAGCCTCTTTTTGGCTGTTAACCCATTTCTGTGCCGCCTCCATTTCCTCCTCAGACTCGCAAACAAGAATGCTACCTGGTGCACGGTATTCAAATTTATGCTCTAATTCTCTGCTTAACTCATCAACTAACTTCTGGCTGACTAAAGACATTTGACTGTCAAAACCTGGATCTTTATCAATGGCAAGGATGTTCCCGTCACATCTTGATGAAGTTCCACTGACGAATTCTCCTTTTTCAAGAATCGTTACGTCTTTTCCAGATTTAGAAGTATAATAGGCAATGGAGCAGCCAATAATTCCGCCGCCAATTACCAACACATCAGAATGTTTCACATACCCAATCTCCCTTCGCTTAGTTGCCTTTCCTTTTCTAATGCAAGTAACGTGCCAAAAAGCCGTTTTTAACAAAATCGACAATCTCTGCTCATTTTTATAAAATTCAGTATCAACATATTTAGAATTTCAAAAAAATTTGATAAAGTAATGTATAATATCTTTTACAGTGTTTATATTTTTTTACACGTTTGGAGGGGAAGTTGTGTTTTCAATACCGCCGATAAAAAAAATGATCGAAAATAATTTAATTAAATTAATAGTTGGCGAAAATATTATTGAAAGAGCTGGTGAGTATTTTGTTGATGAAGCCCGCAGTACGGCAGTCAGTATCAATGATTCATTTGAAGCTTTATTACCAGCCGATTCTCAAGTATCAACAGTTGTTGTTCTAGATTCAGATAAACAGCCAATTGGCTATATAACTGCAGCCGAAATTATTTATTTCCTCAATAATTCTTATAATCAACTAAAAGCTTTCTATGAAACTGTTACGAGAACAATGGATGCCTCTGTCACGGTAATAGATGATCAAGAGCGTGTATGTACATGGACTGAAGGTGCCGAAAAAATCTTTTCTGTGAAAGAAAGGGAAATTTTAGGACAGCCCATTACTAATTTCTTCGAGCATAAGGATCTTGAAATTCTGCAGTCGTTACATAGGGGAAAAAGAATTTCCAGACAGCATCATCAGCCCCGATCGGATTTATTCGTCCTGATTAATTCAAATCCAGTATATTTCAATGATCAAATCATTGGCGCAGTTGTGTCGGAGACAGATGTAACAAATCAGGTCGTACTTAACGAAAAACTATTCAATATGTCAACAGAAGTTCATCGTTTGGAACAGGAGGTTGCGAAATATAAACATTCCGTTGACCCGTTTAGCTTAATTAAAGGGAACAGCACTGCGCTTAAGCGAACAGTCCAAATGGCAAAAAAGGTGTGCTCCGTTAAATCAACTGTTTTGATACTGGGAGAAAGCGGTGTCGGCAAAGAAGTGTTTGCTAAAGCCATTCATGAAGTGAGCGAAGGAGCGGATTCACCATTTATTTCGATAAACTGTGGCGCTATTCCTGCTTCATTATTTGAAAGTGAATTTTTTGGATATGAACGCGGAGCTTTCTCTGGCGCTGATCAAAAAGGAAAGAAAGGCAAAATTGAATTAGCAAAAGGCGGCACACTGTTCCTGGATGAAATTGGCGAATTGCCGCTTGAAATGCAGGTTAAACTGCTTCGAGTCCTGCAGGAGAGGAAATTTTACCGAGTTGGCGGGGAAAAAGAAATTGAAACGGATTTTCGTGTAATTGCAGCTACAAATAGAAATTTAATAGAATTAATGAACGAAGGGCAATTTCGCGAAGATTTGTATTACCGGTTAAATGTCGTTAGTTTGCAGATCCCCCCTTTAAGAGAAAGACGGGAAGATATTATTGAACTCACTCATTATTTTTTAAACGATTTTTCGGTTCTATATCAGAGACCGATTCATCAGTTCTCACAAGAGGTTTTGCAGGAAATGCTGCGCTATGATTGGCCAGGGAATATTCGTGAGCTTCGGAATGTTGTTGAACGTCTCGTTGTCTTTGCAACAGATGGATCAATTAAAAAGGAATATTTGCCTTTTCACTCTCATCCAATTGATAACCATATAGATACAATGACTGAACAAAGGGATTCCTTTGAAATGGACAATACTATCCTGCCTCTGCAAGAAGAAATGGATCAGCATGAGAAAAGAGTGCTAGAAAAAGCACTTCAAATTGCGAATGGAAATAAACTTGAATGTGCCAAAAGGCTCGGTATTACAAGAGCTACCTTATATAATAGACTAAAGCGTCTCGGCCTTAGTTAATGCCCTCCCTCTAAATTTGGTACGATTTTTGCATAGTATTTTTCATAGTTTGAAAATAGAGGAGGTTTCCAAATGAACAACAAAGAGGCCATTGTAATCTGCCGCTGTGAAGAAGTTACCTATGGCGATCTGCGTTCCACGGCAGAGGAACATCAATGCACAGCTAGGGAATTAAAATTGCGAACAAGAGCAGGTATGGGTTTCTGCGGCGGTCGCACATGCAGAATTCCTTTAGATAGAATCATTGAGGATGTCATTCCTAATATTTCTCAAGGTGACATTCCATTAAAATACCAGCCGCCGATTCGCCCGGTAACATTTGGAACAGTAGGTGAAAACAATGACTAGAATCATAGATCACCCTATTTTAGGGAAATTAGAAGATAGAAAAGCCATCCCCTTTACATTTGATGGGAAAACGATTGAAGCATTTGAAAATGAAACGATAGCCGCTGCGCTATTAGCAAATGGTATTCGCAAACTGCGGGTTCATGAGGATTGTGGGACACCTCGGGGATTTTACTGTAATATTGGCCACTGCATGGAATGTCGAGTCACAGTTAATGATCAAGCAAACGTAAGAGCTTGTCTAACTGTTGTCGAAAAAGACATGGTCGTTGAAAGCGGAAAACATCTCCCTAATATTGTTAGAAAGATGGTGGAGCAGCAATGATTGATGTCATTATTATTGGAGCAGGGCCAGCTGGATTAGCTGGAGCCATTGCAAGTGCTTCTTCAGGGCTGAAGGTAACCGTCATTGATGAATTTGTAAAACCCGGAGGCAGATTACTCGGCCAGCTTCACCAAGAACCGTCTGGCGAATGGTGGAACGGCATAAAGGAATCAGAGAGACTTCATCAAGAAGCGAAAAAATTAGCAGTCGACATTCGATGCGGAGTATCTGTCTACAACTTGGAAAAGAACGATGAATTATGGAATGTACATACGAGCATTGGTACTTTGACAGCTCCTCATGTACTAGTAGCGACTGGGGCTGCAGAGTACCCAATTCCTCTTCCAGGCTGGACTCTTCCTGGCGTTATGTCCATTGGCGCAGCTCAAGTCATGACAAACGTTCATCGTGTCCAAGTAGGTAAGAAAGGGATCATTATTGGAGCTAATATTTTGGCCTTTGCCATTTTAAATGAATTACAATTAGCCGGTATTCATGTAGATCGAATTATACTTCCAGAAAAAGGCCCATTGAGCGGGAAAGCAGGCGAACCAGCTGAGGTTATGAAATCACTGCTAAATGCTGCACATCTTGCTCCATCTCCTCTTCTGCGAATGGGAAGCCGTTTCATGAAAAATGATTGGTTCCGTAAAATGGGGATGAAATTTTTCCCTAAAAATGGGGTAAAAGTAAATGGGACACCTCTGCTACTTAAAAAAGCTGCTTTAGAAATTATCGGAACCGAACAAGTAGAAGGGGTTCGAGTAGCTGATACTGATGAGTATGGAAACATCATTCCTGGCACGGAAACTATATATGATGCCGATTTCGTCTGTATTGCAGGCGGTTTATATCCACTTGCAGAGCTTACTGCTGTTGCCGGCTGCCCATTCCAATACATTCCTGAGCTTGGAGGCCATGTTCCCCATCATTCAGAAACGATGGAAACCCCGCTTGAAGGTCTTTATGTTGCTGGAAATATTACTGGAATTGAAAGTGGAAAAATCGCCATGGCCCAAGGCACAATCGCTGGTTTTTCAATTGCTAAACATGCTGGTAAAGGCGGTTCAGCCATTGAAGAAAAACTGGACCAAGCCGTGCAAAATGTCC
Source organism: Bacillus sp. DTU_2020_1000418_1_SI_GHA_SEK_038 (assembly GCF_032341175.1). Taxonomy (NCBI): domain Bacteria; kingdom Bacillati; phylum Bacillota; class Bacilli; order Caryophanales; family Bacillaceae; genus Bacillus; species Bacillus sp. DTU_2020_1000418_1_SI_GHA_SEK_038. Next base: position 3,557,014 of record NZ_CP135435.1, read on the forward strand.
ATATAGTCCGCGAACAAGCAGCTATTCAATTCAACCCGGAAATTAATAAAGGCAGAAGAAAAATGTATGACCTGTGGGAAAGACTTTATGCAAACAAAGTTAATGAAAGTTCAAATATAAAGATTAGCTGATCAAAAAAAGGGGGATAGTGTGCATACTATCCCCTAAATATATTATTTCACCTTTTTTATTCGTATGAAATCATTCCAAAGATAGTTAACTATTTTATATAGGAAATTACTTATCGAATTCTTTTTTTAAAACAACCAATATCACTTTTACAAGAAAAATTTTGTTAAATTTCATTGTAAAAATATTTTTACACATTCCTCTAATGGATGTCTGAATTATTTGACAATAGGGTATAAAAAATTAAAATATTATAACCAATTTCCTATAAACTGTCTATAATCTTTGACAAATGCAATGGCATAAATCGAAAAACACGTAATAAGAAAGTCACACTTTATCAAAATTTATACTAGTAATTATTTTCCGAATATTATACACTTTCAGACATACACTAGTTTTTCTATCATTCACAATTCCTCACACACATCATCGCAATAGTGAAGAAAGGGCTAAATCAATAACATCTTAGCACTCCTCACACCAAAGAACAGAAAGCTTTCCCTTTCCTTTGAAGCAAGGAAACTATTTTTAAAGGAGGTGAAAGTCCGTTCCAATCCTTTATTTTTTAAATCATCCAGAATAAAACTAGCCGGAAAGTACAGTAAGTGTAAAAACTATTAAAAAGGGGTGTTTCATTTGAAAAAGTATTCCATTATAGCAATTGGTATGCTGCTCATTCTTTCTCTTTTCTTAAGCGCCTGTTCTAGTGAAGGCAGCTCAGGAGGAAACAGCAGTTCTGAGGAGATTTTAGTCGGTGTTCTTTTACCAGTTACAGGAAATAACGCTACTGACGGAAAAGATATGTTAAACGCTATGGAAATGGCGGCAGAGAAAATAAATAATGATGGCGGAGTTAACGGGAAAAAATTAAAGCTTGAAGTGGCTGACGATGCCTGTGATCCTCAAATGGCCACAACAGCTGCTAATAAGCTTGTTTCTATGAAAGTAACTGCAGTTGTTGGAGGCTATTGTTCTGGATCTACATTGCCAGCATCAGGTGTATTCAATAACGCCAAAATCCCTATGATTGTTGCGGCAGCTAATTCATCAGAATTACCAGCACAGGGCTATGAGGGCCTATTTCTAATTAATGGTTTAGTTCCTGATCAGGCTAAAACAGGGGCTGACTATTTCAAGGACAAAGGCGCTAATAACATTGTCATTATACATGATAACTCAGCTTATGCAAAAAACTTAGCTGATTTTGCTCAGAAATCTGTTGAAGAAAATGGCGGTAAGGTTATTGGCTTTGAAGCCATTAATCCGGAAGAAAAGGATTTTGGCTCACTTATGACAAAGCTAAAATCACTGAATCCTGATGGAACATTCTTTACTGGTTATTATGCAGCAGGCGGACTTATGCTGAAGCAATTTAAGGAAAAGGACGTTCCCGGATTTTTCATGGTTGGAGACGGTAGCTATTCACCAGATATTATCGATATCGCCGGAGCTAATAATGCAGACGGCTTATTAGTAACAGCTACTCCTACAGCAAACTTTATTCCTGGAGCCGATGAATTTGTTAAAGAATATAAGAGTAAGTACAACGACTTATCACCTGGTCCATTCTCAGCTTTATCTTATAACGGGATGAATCTATTAGCTGATGCATTAAAAAGAGCCAACTCAACAAATAGCGAAGACGTGAGAAATGCATTAAAGGAAACGAAAGGCTTCGAAGGCATCGGCCAAGTGATTGAGTTCAATGACCAAAACTCTCTAAATCAATCGAACTACCATGTGATGAAAGTGGTAGATGGAGATTTTACTTTAGAAAAATAATTAAAAATCACTGGAACGTTTAAACCTAAGTTTAGCGTTTTACATTCCTCTTACATGCATAGGGCTGTCTTATACATAACAGGGGCCGACATTCAATTGACTATCCTTAAGTGATATACATTGAACAGTCGCCCCTTGTGGGACAGCACCAAATTCACTTCAGGCATCCGCCAAATTTACGCACAGAGGAGAGTCGGAATAACAATGGATATATTCTTACAAATATTAATTGATGGATTGGTAATAGGTGCCTTTTATAGCTTAGTTGCTTTAGGGTATACGATGGTATATGGAATTATTAAGCTGCTAAACTTTGCCCATGGTGATCTTTATATGATAGGCGCATTTATCGGGTTTACCCTCCTCTCTTTATTTACGGGTGATGGCGGGTTTAATACTGGAATATTAGGTATTGGCATTGTTTTCATTGCTACGATGGTAATTGTTGGACTGCTAGGGATGGGTGTTGAGAGAATTGCCTATCGGCCGCTATTGCTTGCCCCTAGACTATCAATCTTAATTACGGCAATTGGTGTGTCCTTATCACTGGAATATACATCAATGATCGGATGGGGTGCTTCTTACAAGGTATATCCTATTAAACTGCCAAATGATGGACTTCAGTTTTTAGGAGCTCAGATCTCATTTGCTCAGATAGGTATGATTGTCCTTTCTGCACTATTGATGCTTGGTCTACGCTTATTTATTGATAAAACCATTTACGGTAAGGCGATGCGCGCAATTGCTTTAGATCAAACAGCCTGCAGCTTAATGGGCGTTAACGTACACCGAATTATTGCCCTTACATTTTTTATTGGTGCATTCTTGGCTGCCGGAGCCGGAATCATGTCAGGCGTCTACTACGGAACGATTAACTTTATGATGGGATTTATCATTGGCCTTAAAGCCTTTACAGCAGCAGTTCTAGGTGGAATTGGAAATATTACTGGTGCTATGCTTGGAGGTCTAGTTCTTGGGATTATCGAAGCTTTCGGCACCTTTTACCTTGGCGGATCATGGAAAGATGTTCTTGCATTTGGAATACTCATCCTGTTCTTAGTATTTAAGCCTACTGGCATACTTGGAGCAAAAGAAATGGAGAGGATGTAGTGATGAAAAAGTACAGAAAACAGTCTATATTGCTGCTCATCATTGTCCTATTCATTCTTCCTTTTTTCTTGAATAGTTATTGGTTAGATGTCTTAACCCTTGTACTTTTTTATGTTGTACTGACGCAAGGATTGAATATCGTAGTCGGATACACTGGCCTCCTTGACTTAGGCTATGCGGCATTTTTTGCGGTGGGAGCCTATACTACTGCCATACTGATGACCACTTATCATTGGCCTTTCTGGCTAACGCTTCCTGTCGCCTTTATATGTGCAGTTATCTCGGGAGTCATTATTGGAACTCCTACTCTTCGATTAAGAAGTGATTATTTAGCCATTGTAACCCTTGGATTCGGTGAAATTGTAAAAATATTAGCTACCAATTTAGAAATTACTGGGTCTGCGTCAGGGATTTATGGTATTCCTAGACCATCCATTGGCAGCTATATTTTATCATCACAAAAGGACTTTTATTATTTAATATTAGTTGTCGCCATCCTTTCCATCATTGCCGTTTACAGATTAGGGCGTTCAAGAATCGGAAGGGCATGGATATATATTCGTGAGGATGAGGATGCTGCAGAAGCTATGGGTATTAATCGAATTCGCTTGAAATTGCTTTCGTATGCTTCTGGAGCCGTTATCGGCAGCTTCGCCGGTTCAATTTTTGCTGTAAAAATGAGTGCAATCGCCCCTTTAAGCTTTAGCTTTCTACAATCAGTTATGATTCTTCTTGCCGTTGTATTAGGAGGACTTGGAAGTATTCCAGGTGTTGTGATTGGTGCTGTATTAGTCATCGTTCTTCCTGAGCTTCTGCGCGGTGCAGATGATTGGCGCTATTTAATATTCGGGGTTTCCTTAGTTGCTATGATGATCTTCCGTCCGCAAGGAATATGGCCATCTAAAAACGGAACCGAGGATGTGGCCGATTTAGATGAGGATGAAAAAACGAATGACCCAAAACATACCATATCTATTTAGTTTTACTTCGAAAGAGAGGGGATCGAGATGTCTTTATTAACTGTAAAAGATTTAAAGCTACAGTTTGGAGGTTTACTTGCTGTAAATGATTTATCCTTCAATGTTGAAAAAAACTCCATATCCAGTATTATCGGACCGAATGGAGCTGGAAAAACTTCAGTATTTAATATGATTACTGGCTTTTACCGGCCGACTAGCGGAGAAATTACATTGGACGGGACAAGCTTAATCAAAAAGAAGCCCAGTCAAATAACAGCTTTAGGAATGGCCCGGACTTTTCAGAACCTACGTTTGTTTCCAAACTTATCTGTGTTGGATAATGTAAAGTCTGGAATGCATTGCCGGACGAAACAGGCCGTTTGGGGTGCCCTGTTTCAAACAAAAAGCCAAAAAGAAGAAGAAAGATTAATAGAGCAGGTTGCCTTAGATTGCATTGAATTTGCAGGAATCACCAAGTATATGAAAAGATCAGCAAAGAATCTCCCTTATGGTGCCCAACGCTATTTAGAGATTGCCAGAGCCCTAGCCACCCAACCAAAGATATTGCTATTGGATGAGCCGGCTGCAGGGCTAAATTTCGAAGAAAAGCAATATTTAATTGGGCTGATTAGAAGAGTTCGTGACGAATTTAATATTACGGTTTTAATGATTGAGCATGATATGGCATTGATTAAAGAAATCTCCGAACATATTACGGTTATTGATTATGGTTGTAAAATTGCAGAAGGGACCCCTGAGGAAGTGCTGAAAAACGAAAAGGTCATTGAAGCATACCTAGGGAAGGAGGAAGTCGTGTGAAGCCTCTACTAAAACTGACGGACGTAAATTCTTACTATGGGAAAATTCATGCACTAAATAATATAAATTTGGAAATTAATGAAGGGGAAATTGTTGCTTTGCTAGGAAGCAATGGAGCAGGAAAAAGTACCACCCTCAAAACGATATCCGGATTGATTAAGCCAAAATCAGGTAATATTGAATGGAATAATCAGAGTATTGTCGGTGTTCCACCGTATAAAATTGTCGAATCAGGAATTATTCATGTTCCAGAAGGGAGACGTATCTTTGGCGGGCTCACAGTTACTGAGAATTTAGAGTTAGGCGCCTTTACATATAGAAAGGATAAGAAGTGGATAAAAGAAGGAATTGAACGATCTTTTGACCTGTTTCCTCGACTAAAGGAACGATCCAAGCAGTTAGCAGGCACACTCAGCGGAGGAGAACAGCAAATGGTTGCAATCAGCCGCGGTTTAATGGGAAATCCAAAGCTGTTGATGCTTGATGAGCCATCCATGGGGCTTGCCCCGATTATCGTTCAAGAGATTATGAAAATTATCCAGGAAATTAACAAGCAAGGAACGACCATTCTATTAATTGAGCAAAATGCAAAAGCTGCTCTTCGTCTTGCCAATAGAGGTTATTTAATTGAAATTGGGAATATTGTAATGCATGATACAGCTGAAGTTCTCCGGGAGGATGATAAAATTATTAAAGCGTATTTGGGAGCGTGATTATATCGGATTACTTTTTTTGATATATCAGTGATTTTTCGAATTTATCAGCGACTTTCCGAATTTATCGGCGACTTTCTGGATATAGGTAACTGATAAGCAAAAAACCAGCACTATGCTGGTTTTTTGCTTTGGACCTTAGCCAATCCGAATCAATTCAGTTGGAAATGAAGTTAGTTGCTTTCCATTTCCTTCTTCATCAATATAAACATTTTCCTCTATACGCACTCCGCCATAGCCTGGAATGTAAATTCCTGGCTCAATTGTAAACAGGAGGCCACTTTCTACGATTAAATCATTATTTTCATGGACTGAAGGCTCTTCATGCACATCGATCCCCAAACCATGTCCGACACGGTTATTGAAATATTGCCCATAACCAGCTTCTTTTATTACGTTGCGGGCTGCAATATCAACTTCTCCAATACGAATACCAGCTTTACAAGCATTTACGCCAGCTTCCGTGGATTTTCGAACAATTTCATATATTTCTCTCTGCTTCGCAGTTTCCTCACCAATGACAAAAGTTCGAGTTATGTCAGAGCAATAACCATCCACAATGACACCCATATCAATCAGTAAAAAGTCGCCTTGATTGATCGTTTTCTGATCTGGACTTCCATGTGGCAATGAAGCTTTCTCGCCTGAAAGAACAATCGTTGAAAATGAAGGACCAGCTGCCCCAAACTTTCTCATTAAAAACTCTAGCTCTGCAGTAAAGTCTTGCTCTGTCATACCTGCTTTTACCTTCTTAATTCCTTCGGCCATTACTTTTTCAATGACATGAATGGCAGTCTGAATCTTGCTGCATTCCTCTTGAGACTTTTTCATTCTTTGCTGGGAAATAAAATCCCCAATATTTTTATAGTTTAAATCAGTGAAAAAGAGATTAAGCTGTTCATGCTGATATAAAGAAATTACTTTTGTCTCTAAACCGATTGTTTGAACACTTTCACCAATCGTGTCTTTTAAAACTTTATATGGATTCACTTCATCTGAAATCGTTACAATCTTTTTTACAAAAGAATCATTTTCTGCAATTTCCTGATCTAAGGCAGGAACAAATAAATATTGATTTCCCTTATTAAGATCCATTACTAAAGCCATAAATCTTTCATGAGGATTAGAATTGAAACCTGTGTAATAGAAAACATTTTTTGGATCCTTAATGATCGCTATATCAACATTTTGATTTTCTAAGTATTTCTTTAACTCATTTAATCTGTTTTGATACTGTTCTTGCATCTGATGTCATCCCTTACATAAATTATTAGTAGTTTCACAGTTCTATTGTACATTTAAGCTATTATAAAATAATTAACTCTTTCGTTGATGGTGTCAATACTTCACGGCCATTTTCGGTAATTAGGATCATATCCTCTACTCTCGCGCCGCCTAAGCCTTTTAAATAAATTCCAGGCTCAACTGTAATAACCATGTTTTCTTCCAATACTTTTTCTTTTAATACTGAGAATAGTGGCGCTTCATGTACCTCAAGCCCAATGCCATGCCCGGTACCTGTTCCAGATTGTTCATTAAACCCATGTTTGATGATATTTTCACGCATTAAAAAGTCAACTTCTTGATCAGTTAGCCCAGGACGTAAATTAGCGACACAATTTTCGAATGAAGTCAGCACAATATCGTGTAGCTTTCTTAATTCTGGCGCCGGCTCGCCTATCGAAACAACCCTTGAAATATCGGCCCAATAACCTTGATAATTGGCTCCAAAATCAATTGTAATCATATCGCCTTTTTCAATAATTTTATCGCTTGCCCGGCCATGTGGCATAGAAGAGCGGTAGCCTGAAACAACAGTCGGAGAAAAAGTCGCATTCGTACAATCATTCTTTTTAATAAATAATTCAAGCTCTGCTGCGACATCCAATTCTGAAATGCCTGCTTTTATAAAGTTTAAGATATGCAGGTAGGCTTTATCTGTAACTTCTGCCGCAACTCTTAACTTTTGAATTTCTTCCTTTGATTTAATCATTCTAAGTTTTTCTATTACATCATATGTAGGGACTAGTTTTGCACTAAAAAGTGGCTCATTTCTCTTAAATAATCCATACGATAAATGTTCCTGTTCAAAACCTAACTTGCTAATATTCATTTCTTTTGCTTGAACAATAACTTCCTCAAAAATCTTCCCTTTATGCCCCGTATGTCCTGCATGTAAAACAATATCAAAATTTTCCGCTTGATTTTGTGCCTGCTCAAAATAACGATAATCAGTTATCAGTTTTGCTTCTGTTTCAGAGATTAGAATAACTCCATTGCTGCCTGTAAAGCCAGAAATATATAATCTGTTCCATGGATGAATAATCATCATCCCGTCCACACCTAATTCATGAAATCTTTCTCGGAGTCGATTAATTTTTTCCATTGTACTCCACCTCGCTTATTTTTCTCATAATTAAATCATGCAATTTTTATGCCATAGATATAGTCAATCATCTTAGTATTCTACTAGTATCTATCACAATACATTTATCAATATATTTTACACATTCTAAATATTTTTACAATTGGTGTAAATCTTTTTAAACACTAAGTGGAATTCCATTTCAATTATAAAACTATTTAATACCAAGAGCAGTGCTAATAATAGAATCACTATATGGCACAATTCTTGCAACTATGTATTTTGAATATTCTAAAAAGAGGGAATCTAATTTGATTAAACAAAAACCTGCAATAATTGTACTTTTTTCTCTTCTCATCGTTTTGGCCCTTACAGGCTGCTATGGAAAAAGCAATGAAACGAGCAAGCAATCATCAACACCAGAAACAAAAGGAACTGAAAATAATCAGCCTTCTACTTCTGATGTAGAAGATCAAACATTAAATTTGTATGCAGCGAATGAAATTCCTACATTAAAAACAAATGGAGTAATCGATGGTATTTCAGGCACGATGATGTTAAATCTTTATGAAGGTCTGTACCGAGAGGACCAAGACCAAAAACTCGTACCTGGAATAGCGAAGGATCATGAAGTTAGCAATGATGGTAAAACATACACTTTTCATTTACGGGATGATGCAAAATGGAGCAATGGTACACAAGTAACAGCTCATGATTTTGTATTCGCCTGGCAGAGAGCACTCCATCCAGACACCCTTTCACCACACTCCTATGAAATGGACAGTATCGTGAACGCAGTAGAAATTCAAGATAAAGACAATCAACTTTATGGTAAAGTAGAAACACTCGGTGTAAAAGCGATTGATGACTTTACACTTGAAGTTCAATTAAAACATGCGATTCCTTATTTTCTAGATACTTTAAACAATACTCTTTTCTACCCGCAAAATGAAGAATTTTTGAATTCCCAAGGCGACAATTATGCATTAGAACCTGAATACTTAATTTATAATGGTCCATTTATTCTTGATTCTTGGAAACATGAAGAAGGATGGGTTCTTAAGAAAAATCCTACCTACTGGGATGCAGGAAATGTAAAAATTGAAACGATCAATTTCAAAGTCGTAAAAGACGTTTCAACTGGTGTAAATCTGTATGATTCTGGTTCTGTCGACATGACAAACTTGTCATCAGAATTTATTGATCTTTACCAAGGTAATCCAGATCTTCAATCTTTAATAAAAAGGGAAATGTATTTTATCCGCTTTAATCTTCAAAACAAATATTTAAGCAATGTGAATATCCGAAAAGCAATCGATATGGGCTGGAATAAGAAAGAAGCCGCAGAATTGATTCTTAAAAACGGCTCGATCCCTGCTTACTACTTAATTCCTGAAAAAATGGTAACCGTTACAGATGGAAGTGATTTCAGGAGCAAACACGGAAACTTTAACGATGAAGGAATAGAAAAAGCACAAGAATATTGGCAAAAAGGGCTAGATGAGCTCGGCACTGACAAAGTTGAACTAGAATTTTTAAGCTATGATGATGGCCAGCGCAAATCCGTAGCAGAATATATTAAGAACCAGCTCGAGAAAAACCTGCCGGGATTAACTCTCAAAATCAACCAACAGCCGAATAAACAAAAGCTTGCGTTAGAAGGCAAACAGGAATATGATATGAGCCATTCCGGCTGGCGCAGCGGGATTGCCGATCCAACTGATTTTATGTCTATTCACCTTTCAGATGGTCCATACAACTGGCAAAGCTATGTAAGTGCTGATTATGACAAGCTAGTGAAAAAAGCTCAGGTAGACTTTACTAATATTGAAGAACGATTTAACAATCTCCAAGATGCTGAACAAATTCTAATTGAAAAAGATGTAGTTATTTCACCGATGTATCAAGCAAGTGAAGCGTACCTTTTAAAACCATATGTTAAAGGATTCGTCACCCTTCCAAATACAACGTACAGCTATAAGTGGACGTATATTGAAGGTAAATAATATGAACGAAACAAAACGCTTGAATCTAGGCGTTTTGTTTTTTTGTGCAAAAAAACAAAAAAAACGGGCATACAACTTGGTATGCCTTTCAAATGAAAAGATAGGGGGTAATATATCAATATTAAGAGATAATCAATTGTTAAGGTTTTTTCCATCGGATGTTATTTGATTTTTGGGTCAAATGCATCCCTTAGGCCATCTCCAACAAAGTTAAAGGCCAAAACGGTAAGTAATATGGCAACACCGGGGAACAGTGGATACCACCATGAATTAAGCATGATAGGCAAAGTTTGAGCACTTTGTAAAATATTTCCCCAGCTTGGAGTAGGAGGCTGGATCCCGAGCCCTAAATAGCTTAATGCAGATTCAGCTAAAATAACTCCTCCAACACCTAGAGTGGCTGAAACAATAATCGGCCCCATGGCATTCGGAAGAATATGTGCAAATATGATCTTATAACTTGGTATACCTATAGTCTTGGCTGCAAGTACATATTCCCTTGAACGAAGTGATAGAAATTCCCCTCGAACCAATCTCGATGTACCAGTCCAACCAAAAATGGCAAATACAAATATAAGTGTAGTAATACTTGGCTCAAACATAGTAACTAAGATGATTAGTAGAAAGAGTGATGGGAAAGAAATCATTACATCTACAAATCTCATCAAAAATGCATCTATCTTTCCTCCATAATAACCTGCAACTGCTCCAACAACAGTTCCAATAAATATGGATCCGCCAACCGAGACAAAACCTACGATTAATGAAACTCTTGCTCCGTATAATAATCTGGTAAGTGTATCCCTTCCTAAATTATCTGCACCTAATATGAATTCCCCTCCAGGCGGAGAAAGCTTTTTTAGCAATTGCTGATGATTTGGATCATGCGGGGCTAGAACATCAGCAAAAATGGCTGCAAATATAAGTAATATGAGATAAATCGCACCAATTACAGCTAATTTATTTTTAATAAACTTATTAAATATAATAGCCGACATTTTCTCAGGTTTTTCACTTTTTGAATCAATCATTGGTATATTATTATTCATTTCAATCGTTTCTTTTTCTTTGAGCTGCGGCATTATACACCCTCCTTAAAGCAAGCTGCTCATTCCTAATACTCTATTCTCGGATCAAATACAGCATATAATATATCTGCTATTAAATTCCCGATAACAACTAGTGCAGATCCAATCACTGTTATTGCCATAAGTACTGGATAGTCTCGTTGAAATGCTGCATCAAAGAATAGCAAGCCTATTCCAGGCCAAGTAAATATTTTTTCAATAACAACAGAGCCGCCAATAAAAGAAGGAAGCATAAGTCCAAATATTGTAATGACAGGAATTAATGCGTTTCTAAGACCATGTTTATAAATAACTTTGTTTTGTCTAAACCCCTTCGCTCTTGCCGTCCGAATATAATCCTGGCGAAGCACTTCTATCATGTTTGACCTAGTATATCGTGTTAAACCTGCCATATCTGCTGTCGCTAAAACAAATGCAGGTAATATTAAATGGTGTGCCCGATCCCAAAGGCTAAATTCTGCTCCTAGCGTTGCGACACCACCAGTTGGGAACCAGCCTAGATGAACAGAAAATACCATGATTAGAACTAAACCAAACCAGAAGTTAGGAGTTGCAACTCCTAAAAAAGAAATAACAGTAATGACATAATCAGTAAACTTATTCTGCTTTGTTGCTGATAAAATGCCTAATGGGATTGAAATAAGAAATGCGATAATGGTGGAGACAACCATTAGTAGGAGCGTGTTTGGAAGTCTAGCCAAAATCAATTCACTTACCGGTGTTCCTTGACGAATAAGAGATTCACCGAAGTTTCCTTGCAGCATATTTCCTAGCCACTTAAAATACTGCACATAAATTGGATCGTTCAAGCCGTACATTTCTTTATAAGCTTCAAGGTCCTGCTTCTTAATCATGGGATCAATCATAAATGCAGCAGGATCACCAGGTGCAATCTTCATAATAATGAACGATACAACTGTTATTCCAAAAAGAAGCGGAATAGCCAAGAGTGTACGACGTATTATATAGTTAAGCATGATTAACCCCCTGATTTTTCCTAGGTAACCCTAGAACAGATCTAATTCTACCGATCTGTTCTATTAGGGATAACTAAGAAATCTATTATTCTTCTAGCCACCATTTATGAATATCGTAGTAGCTATTAGCCACTGAGAACTCTGGTCCATGTAATTTAGGTGAATGACCTATATAGCCCATCGGATTATAGAGGAACGTATATGGCTGTTCTTCAGTAATAATTTTTTCTGCCTCCGATATAACAGCTTTTCTTTCATCAATATCAGAAACCTTCGTATTCATATCAAGCAATTCATCGACTTTTGGATTTGAGAATGCAAAATAGTTTAACCCTTGTTCGATTTCTTTAGAATGCCAGAAGTAAGTTGGATCTGGGTCACTTCCTATTGACCAGCCGGCGACAATAGCATCAAATTTCCAATTTGGCGGCTGTGTTGCTTCTAAATAAGCACTCCACTCCAATAATTCAATCTTCACTTCAATTCCTACTTCTGCAAGCTGCTGCTGAACTACTGTAGCAATTTGCTGATAAGTTTCACTTGAACTTGTCGTAGTTAATGTAAAACTAAATTTCTTTCCATCCTTTTCAAGAATTCCATCTGCCCCTTTTTTCCATCCAGCTTCGTCAAGCATCTGACTTGATTGACTTGGATCGAATTCAAACTTTGGAACATCTTCAGTGAAAGCCCAGTTTGCCGGACTTCCAGGGCCATGCGTTACTTGACCTGCTCCATCTAAAACCGCTGCTACAATGGATTCGCGATCAATGGCATGAGTTAATGCTTGACGAACTGATTTATCTTGAAATAAAGGATTTCGCAAATTATAACCAATATAGTCCCAAGCGTTTGAAACGCCAGACTTTAATTCTAATTTCCCTTCATCAGCCATTTTCTGTGCAATAGGCACATTAGAAGGTGTAATGCCAGTGTATGTGATATCGCCAGCTTGTAATTGAGCAATGATCGCATTAGCATCAGGAACAATTTTATAAATGATAGAATCTAAGTATGGTCTTCCTTCGTAATAATCATCAAAAGCGTCTACCTTTACATACTGTCCATCTTTCCACTCTGAAAATTTAAATGGCCCAGAGCCGATTGGATTTTTCGTATTGAACTCATGTTTTCCGAGTTCTGCCACTGGAACATCTTCTAAAAGATGTTTAGGCAGTACTCCCATTGTTGCCGTAATCGTTATAAATGGGGCATACGGCTCAGTTAGAACAAACTCAACAGTATAGTCATCTACCTTGTTAATTTCTTTGATTACTTTAAAAGGCAATCCATATGGACCTGTATAATCTTCATTTAACGGAAGACTATAGGAAAAAATAACATCATCAGCTGTTAAATCATGACCATCATGAAACTTCATTCCTTGTCTTATTTTAAAAGTCCATTTTAGTCCATCGTCTGTTACATCCCAGCTTTCTGCTACATCGCCCTCAGGTTTGAATTCACGATTAATCGTTACGAGTCCGCTAAAGATTAAATTTTCGATCACTCTGCTTGCGCCGTCTGTTGAATAGTACGCATTGAATAGTGTTGGAGATCCAGTAGTACCTAAGACAAGACTTCCACCTTGACGCGGCTCGTTACTTGCCTTTTCCTCTTGTTTTTGGTCTTGATTCTGTCCTGCATTGTTATTACTTTCAGTCGTATTAGTACTCTGGGTTGAGCTATTCGAACAGGCTGCTAACATTCCTAAAATGAGTGAAAATGCAAATAAAACCGATAATAATTTTCGCTTTTTCAAATGAATTCCTCCAATTATTGTTCTTTAAAAAGATGGCATGATACAAAATGGTTAGGGCTTACTTCTTCTAAACTTGGCATCACCTCCATACAATGCGGCATAGCAGCAGGACATCTCGTATGGAACACACAGCCGCTTGGAGGTGAAGATGGACTTGGCAAGTCTCCTTTCAGAAGGACTCTCTCCCGCTTTTGTTCATCTTCTCCTAAATCCATTTCTGGAACAGCTGAAAGCAAAGCCTGAGAATATGGGTGGAGTGGGTTATCAAACAGATCATCCCGATTTGCCAATTCCATAATCTTACCTAAATACATAACAGCCACTCGATCAGAAATATGTCGCACTACACTTAAATCATGGGAAATAAAAATATAAGTAAGCTGTAATTCGTCTTGTAAATCTTTTAGCAGATTGATAATTTGTGCTTGAATAGACACATCAAGAGCTGATACAGCCTCATCGGCAATAATAACATCTGGATTTAAAGCAATCGCTCTGGCAATTCCAATTCTTTGCCTTTGTCCCCCTGAAAATTCATGCGGATATCTATTAATGGCAGAGGCATCCAGACCGACTATTTCTAGCAATTCTATTATTCTTTTTTCATAGTCTTCTTTTTTGTCATATAACTTATGTGTCACTAATGGATCCAATAGAGTTTTTCTAACTGTTCTCCTAGGGTTTAAAGAAGCATAAGGATCTTGAAAAATCATTTGAATTTGTCTGCGAAAGTCTCTTTTTAATTGCCTTTCGGATAGGGTCGAAATATCCTTACCTTTAAATTCAATCGATCCTTCAGTTGGGTCATATAAACGAATGAGCGTCCGCCCCATCGTTGACTTCCCGCATCCAGACTCACCCACTATTCCTAAAGTTTCACCTTTTCTAACCTCTACACTAATATCATCAACCGCTTTTACATGGCCTACTGTTTTTTGAATAATTCCCGCTTTTATGGGGAAGTACTTCTTAAGATTTTTGATTTTTAAGATAATTTCTTGATCCTGATATTCTACTATTTTTTCCTCTTGTTCCTTAGCAAGTGTCATACTTTTACCTCCTATTCATACAAGAAACATCTAGCAGTATGTGAATCTTCTACTTGTGTCAGAGTTGGCTTTTCTACGAAGCATCTAGAAAATGCCTTCGGGCAACGTGGAGCAAATTTACACCCAGATTGCATTTTTTGTGAGGAGGAAACACTGCCTGGTATCGAAAATAATCGGTTAATTTCGCCCCGAATTGATGGAACTGAGTTGATAAGACCTTCTGTATATGGATGAAGCGGTTTTCGAAAAATATCCCTAACCTTCGCTTCTTCGACAACTTGTCCTGCATACATAACAATGACACGATCAGTTAGTTCTGAAACTACCCCAAGATCATGAGTAATAAGGAGGATTGATGTATTGAACTTTTCCCTAATACTTCTCATCAAGTCCAGGATTTGAGCTTGAATGGTTACGTCTAGTGCTGTCGTTGGTTCATCTGCAATTAACAGCTTAGGATTACAAGACATGGCAATAGCAATCACCACCCTTTGTCTCATACCTCCCGATAGACGATGAGGGTATTCTTTTAAAATCTCTTCAACCCTCGAAAAACCAACAAGCTCCAACATTTCCCCTGCCTTAATTTTTGCCTGTTGCCGGTTTAATTTTTGATGGTATTGAATTACCTCAATTATTTGCTCGCCAATCGTAAGAACTGGGTTTAGAGAGGTCATAGGTTCCTGAAATATCATCGAAATGTCTTTCCCGCGAATCCCGCACATTTCAGCCTCAGATAACTGAACAAGATTTTTTCCTTCAAAAATAATTTCTCCGTCTGAAATTTCTCCTGGAGGCGGGAGCAGTCTCATGATTGAAAAGGAAGTCATACTTTTTCCACATCCGGATTCTCCTACGAGTGCAACACTTTCTCCAGCTTTAATATGAAAATCTACCCCGTCCACTGCAAATGTCGCTTTTTTCTTAGAAGGAAAGGATGTTTTTAAATTTTTAATTGTTAGTAAATCTCCCAAAAGAACACCTCCTTTGTTTGTCCATTTGAACCTCATGCAAGAGTTATGCCAATTTGGGGAATTATCTGAAATCCATAGTAAAATGTTGCAAAAAAATGATAAAGATATGCTCTGACGTGATTATCTCCATCTTATTTACAATACTTGCAGTGAAATTTTGTAAAATTATTTATACACTTGTTTCAAAATTGTAAAAAAATTTAGAAAAACTTCATAAATCTGTAGATAATAATTTATATAGTGGTCATAATGAATATCCACTTGATTGTATAAAGTTCCAAAAGATGTATCGCTTAATATTGAACCTGTACAGATACAATTTTCTGTAAAAGGACATGCTGCAGGGCTTTGTAAGGCAGATTAACTTATCATGTTTGGTACACCATGTAAATGGTGGATATACATAAATTTGTGCATATCCTATACGGCATTTTTTAAATGACAACAAGAAAAAAAATGACTAAAACTTGCACACAATTATTACAAAAACATACATTTTTCGCCATAAAATTAAAAAATATGTAAAAAAAGTTAAACAGAATCATTATCACTATTTGGCATGTAAATTGCATTATTTGTAAGTTGATATGAAAAAGGAGGATTCACGTATGACATCGATAAAAACCGAAATAGAAGAAAATTTTCACGGTACTATTGTGAAGGACCCTTTCCGCTGGTTAGAGAATTCTGATCTGGAAGAAACGAAGGAATGGGATACAGAACAAATGGCCGCCACGGTGCAGTATATGGAGGAAATCCCAGAAAGGAGTAAAATTTATAATAGATTGAAGGATCTATGGAATTATCCGAAATATTTTGTTCCAAAAAAGCATGGAGATTTCTATTATTATTTAAAAAATATCGGTTCGAATAACCAGCCTACTCTTTACCGTGCGAAAGATTTAAAGGCAGTTGAAGAAACAGAGGAAGTCATTCTTAATGTTAATTCTTTAGCTGATGATGGGACAATCGCCATTACGAATCTTTCATTTCATTCAGATGGAAAGCTGCTCGCTTATGCTCTTTCTGAGAAGGGGAGCGATTGGCAGGAATTTAAAATATTAAATTTAGAAACTATAGAGCATTATCCCGAAAAGATTTTATGGTGCAAGTTTTCTAGTATTGCTTGGTCGGAGGACGGGAAAGGTTTCTTTTATAACCGTTACCCAGAAGCACAAAATGAATTAAATGACGAAAATCATTTTAATAAAGTGTATTGGCATACATTAAATACGGAGCAAACAGCAGATGAGGTTGTATTTGAATACCCAGAAGATGAGCAGATGGTGTTTTATCCAACGATCACAAGTGACAACTCTTATCTAATTCTTTATGCGGGCAGAGGCACCGAACATTTAAGCAGATATCTTTATAAAGATTTAACCGTGCCAAACAGCGAGTTTAAGTGGCTATTACAAAATGGAGATGCCCTCTATTCCTTCATTGGCATTGAAGATAAGCAATTTTATTTTTTCACAGATAAAGAAGCGCCAAACGGTAAAATCATTAGTTTTTCAATAGATGCTCTAGAGAGTGAGAATTGGACCGTAGTTATTCCCGAGACCGAGGAGTCCATTTCTACTATTAAAATGATCGGAGGGCATTTAGTCGTTTCTTACATTCGCCATGCTTCCTATGTATTAAAGCTTTTCACTCTGTCAGGTGAGTTTGTTAAGGAAATACCACTTCCAGAATTAGGAACAATCGTGGAGATTGGTGGAAAAAAAGAAGGGAATGAGCTTTATTTTAGCTACACATCTTATCTATCACCAACTTCGATTTATAAATATAGCTTTGAAACTGATCAAGTTGAGACTATATTTTCACCTTCTCTTCAACTCGATCTTTCCGATTACAAAACGGAACAGGTCTTCTATGAATCTAAAGACGGTACAAAAGTGCCGATGTTTTTAACTTATAAAAAGGGTATGAAACGTGATGGGCAAAATCCAGTTCTGCTTTACGGTTATGGCGGATATCATATCTCCTTAACCCCTTCATTCTCTGCTTCCAATTTATTATGGCTTGAGAATGGAGGCATTTACGCTGTTGCAAACATTCGCGGCGGGGGTGAATATGGGCTTGCCTGGCATGAAGCTGGCATGAAGGAAAAAAAGCAAAATGTATTTGATGACTTCATTGCTGCGGGGGAATACCTTATCTCTGAAGGTTATACGACCTCAGCAAAATTAGCCATCATGGGCGGCAGCAACGGGGGACTTCTTGTCGCTGCTTGCATGATTCAGCGCCCGGAACTTTTTGGTGCGATTATTTGTAATGTGCCTGTTTTAGATATGCTTAGATTCCAAAAGTTTACAGTGGGCAGATTTTGGGTTACGGAATTTGGAGATCCAGAAGGAACGAAAGAAGAATTTGAAGTTCTATATGCATACTCACCATTGCATAATATCCAGGAAGGGCTTCAGTACCCGCCAATTTTAATTACAACAGCTGATTCTGATGACCGCGTTGTTCCCGCACATGCACGGAAATTTGCTGCGGCGCTTCAAGATGCCAATCCACAATCATCTAACCCAATATTATTGAGAATTGAAAAAGGGGCAGGACATGGATTAGGTAAACCGGTTGGAAAAATTATTGGAGAACATGCTGATATATATGCTTTTCTTTTTAAACACTTATATGTATAAGAGTAAAATCGGGGCTGGAATAATCCGCCCCGATTTATTTTGTTCTATGAATTTTTTAGGTTTATCTTTTCATCTTTTATCATTCATTAAATTTAATTATTAACTGCTTCATTTGTATTTTCGTTAATAACATCATCAACCTTAGTAAACTGATCCGGCTTGACCCTTGCTTTTAATTTCATAACTGAAAGATAGACAATTCCTGAAATAACTAGAGATTGAACAGCAGGTATTCCAAGTGGAAATTCATATTGGGTTAGATAGCCTACTAAAGCACCTATTAATAGTGCAAGGGTTGCTACCCAATTCCAGCCGCTTTTGTCAACCCATTGTTTGTTTCGGATAAAGAAGAAATCAGCAAACATCACTCCTGCAATGGCAGGGTATATGACCCCTAATAAGATTAGGAAATCCATAAAGAAGTTTAAAATTCCCGCTAAGGCTAATATGATTCCTGCGATTGATCCACCAATAGTTAACCAGGCACGTCCTTTCCCGGAATCAATATTAAACATATTGGCTGCTGCAAGGCCTGTTGAATAGCTGGCTACGATTTGACTTGTCCAGAGTGCAAGCCATAATATTAAAAATCCCCAGAACGGAAAACCTAAATCTTGCATAACTGCAACGATATCAGCACTTCCGACCCCAACAGACATGATTGCACCTGTAAGGAAAAAAACAAATCCAATTACGATAATTCCAAGTGGGATTAATGCTTGATCTTTAATTTTTGGCTTCGAATATCTAGTATAATCAGATGCAATTAACCATTGGGCAACATTTGCTCCTAATATAAGGCTGACTCCCCCCAAAAAGGTCATAGAAGGTTCAGGATTCCATGATGCGATTTTTTCCCAGCCAGCGCCTTTTAATGAGTAGAATACACCTGCAAAAATTAATAGCAATCCTGCTGGTACTGCTAAATAATCTGTCCACTTCATGGAATTATAGCCAATAATGGCTGGCAATGAAAAAAGAATGCCTGCAACTGCAGTTAATAATGCCCAAAGCATCCACTGTTCTTTGTAATCAACACCGAGAACGGCTGAAATCGCGTTTCCAGCAACTGCTGTATTCACAGCAAACCAGCCAATATTTAAGATTACTAGAGCTAAGCCGATTAAGAATCTTGCCTGTAAAGAACCAAAGCTCGTTCTTGAAATAACAGCAGAAGGCAGACCTGTCTTAGCTCCAAGATATCCTTGGAGTGCGTTCCCGATCCACTGAATTACCACAAGTCCTATTATCAGAATTAATAGTACCTTTGACAAACCAAAGCTTCCCGCAAGTGCCGCTCCTATCATGATGACTGGAACTGAAAATTCCAATCCCCCAAAAATGGTTGCCGGCACAATCCAGTGCTGCCTTTCTCCTTCCGGAACTTTTGCCAAGGCCTTATCATCATTCATTGATGCCATATACCTTTCCCTCCTCATTATTCAAAAAATAGATTATTATTTTTTACTAGGTGAATGACCTAGGAGTAACCCTTCTTCCTTTCGTGTGCTATCTCTCACACCTCTCTATAAAAATTTTCTCTTTTCCCTCAAGCCAGATTCTTTCACCGATCTTTAAAAGTTTCTCAAAATCACTATAATCCACTTGAGCGAAAACATTTACTGGCTCATGCCCTTTGTGACTTCTTGCCATTTCCGCTCCATAATAGATCGCTAGTACTTGAGGTAAAGTGCTCTCCTCTTCCCAGTTCCAATCTCTCCAATAGCAAACTTCTCCAATACTTGTATAAATGGTTTGATTTTCTCTAGGGGGCAAATCTGTTTCTTTATAAGCAAAGTTGAATTCCCGCCCTGACCACCGGGATTGTGTAGCAACACTTTCAAAAGGTAATGAATTCCATACTTTTTCACATGTTAATGGAGCTTTTTCCTCGAGCAATGTTGCGTAAACCTCTCCTCCACCTTCAAAGCTGAATTTAATTCTTTTCAAAATCAATGCACATCCTCTAAAGTGTGAAATCTTCTAAATTATCAGTCTAATATTATTAAAAAAGGAGGAAGGTATTCCTCTAATCATTTTTTAAGAATATCCTTCCACATTGCTGTAATATTAGGGTTTTAACAGTACGTAATATTCTTATTCTGCTGTAACATACTGATTCTTCTTATCATTTTCCTTATCTTTAGCGGCTCTTTCTGATGGCTCACCGAAGCCCCCGCCTCCGCCAGTCATGACTTTGACGATATCGCCCTTGCGGATCTTTCTGCCATTTACCTTCAGTAAATGTTCAACTTGGCCATCAGAAGTAATTTCCACATCAGGCTTCATACCAGGCTGCCCTCCAAAAAGTCCCCAAGCTGGTGTCTTAGATCTTTCAAACCACAGAGAAACAGTCGTGTCCTCACTAAGAATCTCGTATTCTCTTACAACGCCAAGACCTCCGCGATACTGACCAGCACCGCCTGAGTTTTGTCTTAGTGCATATTGATTAATTCTAATTGGATACTTAGATTCAAATACCTCAATAGGGAGATTTTTAAAGTCCCCGCTTACATGATTGATTAAGGCTGATTGACCGTCACCGTTATGGAATGCGCCCCATCCTCCTGCTGTTGCTTCTACACTTAAGAATGACTCGCTTGTCCTTTCATCAATCCCTGCAAATGTGACAACCATTGAATCCCCATAATGAGCTCCTGCTGCCTTATCCTTCATTACTGGAGAAAGTGCTTTAATAATTAAATCAATAAGTAAGCCAAGCGGAGTGAAATACCATCCGCATGGAGCAGGCTCTACTGCATGGAATATCGTAGCTTCCGGTGCAATAACATTCATCGTTCTAAAGTTTCCTCCAGTTACTGGGGAACTTGGGCTAATTAAATCTTTAAAAGCCACACGGCAGGCTGAAATGGTCTGAGCATATCCACAGTTTGTTTGTCCGAAGCGCTGTTTGCTTGAGCCAGTGAGATCAATAGTAATATATTCTCCTTTAACCGTTACCTTAACCTTCACTAGGATTGGCTCATCCTTTACCCCATCATTATCAAGATAGCCTTCCGCTTCATACTCGCCATCTGGAATATTGCGGATGACACTACGGTCCATTTCCTCTGATTGCTTAAAGATGTCATGGATACAGCGATTAATTCGGTCAATGCCAAAGCGCACAATTAATTCCTTAAATCTTTTCTCACCTGTTCTGCATGCAGCTATTTGTGCATTTAAGTCCCCAAGAGCCGCTTCACGGAAACGATTGTTAGAAACGATAAGTCGAATAACATCTTCAATGGGCTTTCCATTATCATAAATTTTTGTAGGAGGAATTCGAATTCCTTCTTGATAAATACTTGTAGCATCCATCGGATATCCAGGATCCTTCGAACCAATATCCAACCAGTGGGCACGGTTTGCTGTAAAACCAACAAGCTCACCTTCGAAGAAAATTGGAGAGAAAACTGTGACATCATTTAAATGAGTTCCGCCAATATATGAATCATTTAAAATATATACATCTCCATCTTTATACCTTTCGATGCCGCCAATGACATTGGTTGTTACCTTAATACACTCATCGATATTTCCTAGAAAAATAGGCAACCCTGCAGATTGTCCCAACAGCTCTACATCGCGGTTAAAAATACAAACACTGCAATCCTTCATTTCATAAATAATTGGTGAAAAAGCGCTTCGTGCCAGGCTCGCGTTCATTTCATCAGCTGCCGAAATAAGTGCATTTCTCACAATTTCTGTTGTAACCGGATTCTCCAAGTAAACTTGTTGTTGAGTGCTCATACTAAAACCTCCTGTTCTGCTGTTTCCTTCACAATTTCAATATTTAGATATTCATCGATAGAAATATAGTGTTTTGGTGGTATAACGAGTGTTGAGTTTTTATCTTCTACAATGGCAGGTCCACTAAAATAGTTTCCGTATGATAAATCATCTGTTGAATATACATTTGTTTCTTCTTCAACATTATTCCATACAACTTTGCGTTTAGATGCTGGAACCGCTTGTTGTTCTAAGCGATTGTTGGACTTTACATATTCGGCTTTTTCTAGATCTCCAAAAGCTGTTACACGAAGATTCACGATTTCAATTGATCCTCTTGGATTATTATGACCGTAAATATCTAAATGGGCTTTATGGAAGTCCTCTTCAATTTTCTTAAGATCATTCGTTTCGTTCACAATATTAACGGTATACTCCTGTCCTTCATAGCGGACATCTATACTATTTTGGAATCTAATTTCATCTGTTTGAATGTTCTGCTGGTTTAATACCGAAATACTTTCTTGTTTCATTTCTTCATAAAAAGAGTCCACTTCAGCATAATTGACTTGGCTGACGCTTGCGACATAATTTCGAACCGTATCAAAACGGATATCTGTTTGCAGCATTCCCCATGCAGAAAACGTTCCAGAAACGCTTGGAACAAACACTTTCTTCATATCTAATAAATCTGCAATTAATACGGCATGCATTGGTCCCGCGCCGCCAAAAGCTACTAGTGTAAAGTCACGAGGATCAATACCGCGTTTAACGGTCAATGTTCGGATTGCATCCGCCATTTTGGCATTAGCGATATCACAGATACCTTCTGCAGTTTCTTGTATCGACAAGCCAATCTGGTCAGCAACTGATTTTACTGCTTGGATTGCAGCTTGTTTGTCTAGCTTGATATCTCCGCCTAAGAAGTTATTTTCATCAATTCGACCAAGCACTAAGTTGGCATCCGTTACAGTTGGCTGCTTTCCTCCTTTTCCGTAACAAGCAGGTCCTGGAGAAGAACCAGCACTTTTCGGACCAACACGCAATCCGCCTGCCTCCACCCAAGCAATCGAGCCTCCTCCCGCTCCAATCGTATGAATATTAACCATTGGCGATAGGATAGGGAAGCCTTCCATATTTATTTCTGCTGTAATATCTGGCTGTCCATCGATAATCATACTTACATCAAAACTAGTACCGCCCATATCTACACAAATCAGGTTAGAATCACCTGTAAGCTTTGTTAAATTCATTCCTCCAATTGTTCCTCCAACTGGACCGGACATAAGAGTCTGCAAAGGCAAACGTTTAGCAATTTTTGAAGTCATAACTCCGCCATTGGACTGCATAATATAGATATCCTTTTTGAAGCCTCTTTTTTCGACTTCTTTTTCAAGAATATTTAAGTATTTTTTTACAATTGGGGCGATGTATGCATTAATGACCGTTGTACTGACCCTTTCATATTCCCTCCATTCTCTTGCAATATCACTGGATAGTGAAACAGGAATATCCAGTTCCTTTTCAATTATTGTTCGAATTTGATCTTCATGATCTGGATTACGGTAAGCATGCATTAGGCACACAGCCACAGCATCATAGTTTTTTCCCTTTAATTCTCCGATGATTTGCTGAAGATTTTCCTCATCTATGGGTGTAACGATTGAGCCATCAAATGTCACTCGTTCACGAATTTCGTAAATATGCTCCCGCTCAACAAGGGTTGCTGGTTTGTTAAATTGAATATTATACATTTCCGTACGATTGGCCCTGCCAATTTCATAAACATCCCTAAATCCTTTTGTTACAATTAGTGCAACATTCGCTCCCTTTCTTTCTAAAAAAGCATTTAAGCCAGAAGTCGTTCCATGGACAAAGTATTCTATTTCGGATAAGTCTTTCACATAATGACCAATAGCCTCTAGCACACCTTCAGCTAAATTATGTGGAGTCGTTAATGTTTTTTTCGTATGATAGACATTTTTTAATCGATCATAAACAACCAAATCAGTAAAGGTACCTCCAATATCCACTCCAAGACGATAACGCGACATTCATGTTTCCTCCCCTTCTAGTTCACTTAAGCGATTAATTTTGTTGTAAACCTTTCCAAAACAATATAAAACCATAATCGTTAACTAAGACTCCAGAATGACGGGACATTCCTCCCTTCAAATGAGGTAATCTATTTTATTTAATTAAAAATAACTGGAGTGATGACCGAAAGTAGTATCGTTTCTTGATCAAGCGGATTCTCCCACATATGTGGAAGAGTCGATGGAAAATGAATGGCTTCTCCTTCTCGCAAGTAATATTCATTTTGATCCACCGTGAGCAGTACCGCTCCTTTTAAAACATAATAAAATTCTTCTCCAGGATGTTTTACAAGCTCAATATCCCTTTGACGAGGCTGCATAGTTACAAGGAATGGCTCTATTTTTCGGTCTGCAAAATTATGGCTTAACCGAAGATAAGTAGAATCTGAGCTTTCTATTTTAAATGGTTTTTGATCTTGCTTTTTTACTGCATAATTTAAGCTCTCTGGTTCCTCAAAAAAATGAATCATCTTAACCCCAAAGGCATCGGCAATTTTCTTTAAAGATGTAATAGCAAGTGAAGATGTCCCTCTTTCTATTTGCGACAAAAAACTAACAGAAAGATCTGTCTTTTCGCTTAGCTCCTTTAATGTCATTCCCTGTTCAAACCGTAATTGTTTGATTTTTTGAAAAATTTCTTCCATAGTTGAATCCCTTTCTTCTATCTGAGGAATAATTACTGTATGACTGTAATTGTTTATGATTTTATCATAATTATTTTTGTTGTAAATAAATTTTTAAAATATTTTATATTTTAAGGCAAGATTTTATTTTTAATATTTTCATAATATAATAACTCCACATCTATTACTGACCTATATCAAATAAAAAATGCACCTATTAGATAGATGCATTTAACTAAATTACTATTTTCCAATTTCAGCAAATCTCTTAACTTTTAATTAATAAACAACAGCCAAATATATAAACCAGCAAGTGTGATGAATAATGTCGGAATCGTTAAGACAATCCCCGTTTTAAAATACGTTCCCCATGAGATTTTTACACCTTTTAAGGAGAGGACGTGCAGCCATAATAATGTTGCCAAGGAGCCAATTGGCGTAATTTTTGGACCTAAGTCTGAACCAATGATATTAGCATAAATGAGTGCTTCTCTTATAATTCCCGTTGTGTTTGTTTCTGAAATTGCTAGGGCATCAATCATAACAGTAGGTAAATTATTCATTACAGATGAAAGCAGTGCAGCAATGAACCCCATCCCGATTGTCGCGGTAAATAAACCTTGATCAGCAGCTGATTGAATGACATCCGCTAAAACATTCGTTAACCCAACATTTCGCAAGCCATAAACAACCACATACATTCCAATTGAGAAAAAGACGATAGCCCATGGAGCCCCTTTCATGACTGTCCTTGTATTCACCGCATGGCTTCTTCTTGCCATGAAGAGGAAGAAAATCGCTACTATGCCCGCAATGATTGAGACGGGAATCCCAGTAAATTCACTAGCAAAATACCCCATAAGGAGGACAGCCAGTACATACCATGACAATAAAAACATTTTGTCGTCCCGAATCGCTTCTACTGGTTCTTTCAAATTAGATAGATCATAATTCTTCGGTATGCTCTTACGAAAGAAAAGATATAATACCAAAATACTAGCTGCAAGTGAAAAGAAGTTTGGAATGATCATTCTTGATGCAAATTCATTAAATCCAATTCCGAAATAATCCGCGGAAACGATATTAACAAGATTACTGACAACTAATGGCAGGGATGTTGTATCCGCTATGAATCCACTGGCTATAATAAATGGAAAAACCATTTTTTCTTTAAAATGCAAATTGCGCACCATCGCTAACACAATTGGCGTCAAGATTAGTGCGGCGCCATCATTAGCGAAAAATGCGGAAACAATCGCTCCGAGAATACTGACATACACAAACATTTTTACCCCATTGCCCTTGGCTGCCCTAGCCATATGTAACGCCGCCCACTCAAAAAAACCAATTTCATCTAATATAAGCGAGATAATAATAATGGCAATAAACGTTAAAGTGGCATTCCATACGATCGAAGTCACATCCATGACATCTTCAAAATCAACCACCCCAACGAGTAATGAAAGGATTGCTCCTCCACATGCTGACCATCCGATCGATAAACCTTTGGGTTGCCAAATAACTAAAATAAGTGTTATTAAGAAAATCGCTGATGCTAACATGACTGATATCAATACACAAATCCTCCAATTACTCACATGATTAGGCTCTGCCCCTTACTGGCGTGGTGCAAACAACATTACTGAAACACCAACTAAACAAATAGATGCACCAAGCCAGTCATACAAATCTGGTGTTTTTTTATCAATACCCCATCCCCATAAAACAGAGAGTACGATAAATACCCCTCCATACGCTGCATAGACTCTGCCGAACGAAGGAAATGTTTGAAATGTAGCAATAACCCCATATAAAGCTAGAGCTATCCCTCCGAAAATACCCCAGTAATAAGGCTTCCCTTCTCTTAGCCACAGCCAAATTAGATAACCTCCGCCAATCTCAGCTATTCCTGCAAAAATAAACAAGAAAATAGCAGTAAACATATACACACTTCCTAAACTAATAATATTTGATAAAGAGTGCCATCAATGGTATGACTTATTATTAAATTAATTCGGTTCAACATGGACATGAACATCATATACACCATGTTTGATGGCTAGTGCCTGTTCCACCTCAGTAGAAATATTATGGGCACCTGTAATATCTAATTTCGAATTTACAAGGATAACGACATCTACCACCTTGTTATTGCCATAACTTCTTGCCTTAATTTCTTTGATTCCTTTCACGCCATAAATGTTTTGAATCGTTTCTCTAAAAGATTGAATCTCATTTTCGTCAAAGCCATCAGTCAATTGATGAGAAGCCTCTCTAAAAATATCCCAGGCTGTTTTACAAATTAATAATCCGATGATAACAGCAGCCACGGGATCAAGCCATGCCAGTTGAAATTGAGATCCTATAATTCCAACTGCTGTTCCAATACTAACCCACGCATCTGAAAGATTGTCCTTTGCTGCTGCCATGACTGATTGACTATTAATTTTGTTTGCTAATTTTTTATTATAGCGATACACACCATACATGACGATGGCACAAAAAATCCCCGTCCATGCTGCAATCAAATCAGGGGATGTATGTCCGCCCTTAAAAATAGTAGAAATCGCTGTATATAAAACTTGAATCCCAACGGCCATCATGATAAATGAAGCTACCATTGAAGCAACTGTTTCAGCTTTCCAATGTCCGTAGGGGTGGTTCAAATCAGCTGGTTTTTGAGAAAGTTTTAGACCAATTAATACTGCAATAGAAGCAACAATATCAGTTGTATTATTTAAGCCATCAGCTTTTAAGGCTTCTGAATCTGCCATATTTCCAATCACTAACTTTAAGACAGATAAACATATGTAGGCAATAATACTAATAATAGCTCCACGTTCCCCAAGCTTTAAATCATTATATTTTTGTTGATCCATAGGTTCTACCTCCATAATTATCCTTAACAATACTATCAGGAAGAATCTGGGTGGGTCTATAGAAACCTTTTTTCACTATTCTATAAAAGTAACGTCTATAAAAATATGTTGGCTTAGGCTATATTTATTTTATAATAACAATCATTAAAACAGCAGGTGACAGCAACTTCTTCCCGCGAAAAAAGCCCATATCTTCTATTCGGTGCTTATGTTCCAGTTATATATGAAAACATTATAATTGATTATTCATGAAACAAAACGCAGCTTCATGTTACGTTTTTTCTTTTAGAATCAGTAAATAATAGATATAATCTATGTATTAATCATTCGCTAAAAAATATTTAATAGGAGATACATTATGGATTTGAGGGAACGGTATGAAGCACTTTTTAATAAAATGAATCAGTACAATTCGGGTGATATCGGTATAACGCGTGTTGCCTATACAAATGAGGAGCAGGCAGGTACTCATGCTTTCATGAGGCTTTGTATGGATGAAAAATTAGATGTTCGCCTTGACCCATGCGGAAACTTAATTGCCAGAAGAGAAGGAAAAATAAGAGGCCTTCCTCCAGTTGTGATCGGGTCTCACTTAGATACTGTGTATCAAGGCGGAAAATATGACGGTTTAGTTGGTGTGACAGCGGGGTTGGAGGTCATTTCGCGTTTAAATGCTAGGGGCATCTTGACAGACCATCCGATTGAAGTCGTTTCCTTCGCTTGTGAGGAATCCTCCCGATTTGGTGTTTCTACCTTTGGAAGTAAGGCAATGGCCGGAATCCTAGATAAAGAAAAATACCGGCATCTGAAAGACCGCGATGGCATTACGATGGAAAAGGCATTAGCCTTATGTGCTCTCGATTTTAATAGTATTGATGAAGCAAGCAGAGCAAACGAGGGATTCAAAGCATACTTCGAGCTGCATGTCGAGCAAGGCCCTGTCCTAATAAATAATCAGAAAAAAATCGGAATTGTTACGGGGATTGCAGCACCTGCGAGGCTTCTTCTTAAAATATTTGGGAAAGCCTCACATTCCGGTACAACTCCAATGAATATGCGAAAAGACGCCCTTCTTGGAGCCTCCGAGATTGCCTTAGAGGTTGAAAAAGCTGCAAAGCTTGAACTGGCTTATGGGACAGTTGGAACTGTAGGTGTTTTGGATGTTCCTTCTGGAGCTATGAATGTGGTGCCTGGTTTGGTTGAACTTAAAATCGACATCCGTTCTACCTCCACAGAGTCAAG
Organism: Bacillus sp. DTU_2020_1000418_1_SI_GHA_SEK_038; assembly: GCF_032341175.1. Taxonomy (NCBI): domain Bacteria; kingdom Bacillati; phylum Bacillota; class Bacilli; order Caryophanales; family Bacillaceae; genus Bacillus; species Bacillus sp. DTU_2020_1000418_1_SI_GHA_SEK_038. Next base: position 3,585,970 of record NZ_CP135435.1, read on the forward strand.
GGAGCGCGTGTTAAATCATGTCTATGAAACGATTGCTTCTGTAAAAGAAAAGAGACAGCTTGAGATTGAAAGTAATATTATAAGCCTAGAAGAGCCTGTTATTCTTTCTGAAGAGCTTGTAGAAGGGATCAGAAACATCTGCGAAGAGAAGGAGCTTTCCTACGAAGTCATGCAAAGTGGTGCTGGCCATGACGCGATGAACATGACAAGGCTCGGTCCAGTTGGGCTGATTTTTGTACCATCTGTTGACGGATTAAGTCATCATCCTGATGAATTCACAGAACTAGATGACATTTTATTAGGAATTGATGTTTTAGAAGATGCTGTTTTACAGTATGCGAAAGCTGAACATATATAATATGTTGAAACTAAGGTATCGTCAAATTCCTGTTGGCGGTGCCTTAGTTTTTTTAAAAAAAATATAAGTATGAATAAAAAAAACATAAAGTTTAATGATATTAATTGAAACTAATTACCTAATGAAAGTGTGTGAGCAATGTACTATTACAAAGAGGAATTAATTAATTTCATTACACCAGATCAACCAGATCCAGAAGCGGCCAAGGTTATGCAAGAAATATTAGGCGGACACTTTGGTGAAATGAGAACAATGATGCAATATTTCTTTCAAGGTTCAAATTTTAGAGGCAAAGACACACAGTATCGAGATTTGCTTCGAGGAGTTTTTCTAGAAGAGATCGCCCATGTCGAGCTCGTTCAGAATACAATTAATCAGCTATTAAATGATTCAGGTAAATCCGATGTTCCAGGCAACGCGGGGGTTGACCAGGCGCCTCTTGACGATGCCGTTAGACATGCCAATCCACATCATTATATTGTCGGAGCACAAGCTTCACTCCCAGTTGATGCAGCTGGAAACCCATGGAATGGTTCTTGGGTTTATAGTCATGGAAATCTAATAAGTGATTTACTTGATAATTTAGTTCTCGAATCCACTGGAGTTCTCCAAAAAACACGTATATATGAAATGAGCTCCAATAAAACATTCCGTGAAACACTAGCTTTTCTTATTGTAAGAGATAATACCCATCAAAACGCTTTTGCAAAGGCACTTGAAACATTAGGTGTGAATTGGGGGAAGATTTTACCTATACCCAACTACGATATAAATAAATATCCAGAATGCAGGAAATATGTAGAATTGGGCTATCATAATACTCAATTTAATTTTAGATTGGATCCAACCAGAATTGGAGAGATCCTTCAAGGGCAAACACCAAGCAGAAATGGTGAGCCTTTTACAGTATCAGCTCCTCCTCAGGGTTTCCCAGTTCCATTAATGCCTGAAATGCCAAATGAACACAGTCCAGGCTTAAGCGATATGAATAATTAATGATTAACAATGTTGTACTATTAATTTAGAGCCTATTTAAACTAACAGGGCAAGTATCCTCTCCGATTTCAACTATTGACTTGCCCTGTAATAGAATTATTTAACCACCATGAAGGCTCCATAGTTGGCATTTTCTAAATCTTTCAGCCAAAACCCGTACCATGTAACTTTCATAGTTAGCGTTTTCGAACTCTTTCAGCCAAAATCCGCACCATGAAATGTTCATGGTTAGCATTTTCGAACTTCACCATCCAAAACCTGCACTATGAATGAGCTTTCCTTTAATAACTTCCAAAACAGGCAACATAAGTGAATCACCTTTTTACTTGGGTAAATATTCATCCCTGCATTTCCAGCATTCTTAAAATGACCATCTCTCTTCTTTTTGGTATACTGTATATCGTCAAATTCACATACAGAAACTATCAAAAGACTACTAGAATGGACGTGAAATCAGTAAAATGAATACAATTATATACAAAGAAGGAAATGGCTATACTCTAAAAGCGGATTTCCATAAAACAGATCGTGAAAATGCTCCTGTAGTTGTTTATATTCATGGAGGCGGGCTTCTGTGGGGCACAAGAAAAGAGCTTACAGAGGAAATGATTCAGGTTTATACAACTAATGGCTTTGCTGTGTTCTCTATCGATTACAGACTTGCTCCAGAAACAAAGCTATCGGGCATCCTCGATGATGTTCAGGATGCATTAAACTGGATTAAATTAGAAGGACCAAAGCAATTCTCTGTTAATGGGGATAGAATCGCAGTTATTGGCGGCTCAGCTGGTGGATTTCTAGCATTGTCTACTGGTACATTTACTACCAAGCCACGTGCAATCGTATCCTTCTATGGATATGGGGATATAGGTGCTAATTGGGCAACTACCCCTAACAGCTTCTACCTCCAAAAAGATAGAGTGCCAAAAGAAATTGCCGACCGGCTTGTATCCAATGGAATAATCACTGAGGCTTCTGTTCAAGCTAGATTTCTATTATATTTATATGCCCGACAAACCGGACATTGGATCCAAGAGGTAACTGGAATTAACCCGCATATGAATAAAGAGGAAATACAAAAATATTCTCCCATTTATAATATTACGAAGGACTACCCGCCAACTTTATTTTTGCACGGTACAAAGGATGTGGATGTCCCTTACGAACAATCCGTATTTATGCGCGGAGCACTTGTTAAAGAAGGAATTGAGGCAAAGTTAATTACCATCCCAAATGGAGAGCATGTATTCGATAAAGACTTCCATAACCCAACCGTACAAGATGCACTTACACAAGTAGTAGAATTCCTTCAAACTCATTTATCCGAATAATATATTAAAAAACCTTCTCCCATAAACCATAAATTGGAGAAGGTTTTATTTATTTACAAATGACAAAATCCGGCACCTAAAAAGTGCCGGACAAGTCATTTAGTACTCACATTTTTATAGATCATTACTTCTCATCATTTAACTTATGGAAGTGCTCCCATAGGTAGTCACAATCTTCTCTGTTTTCAACTTTAATCATGTTAACAACACTATCGTCTTCACCTTTTAAATATGCGCGAAGGTGTTTGTCAGAAAAACCATGCGTAGCGGCATCTTCATTCGTGCTGCAATAGTACACATTTTTAATACCAGCCCAGATAATCGCTCCCATACACATTGGGCAAGGCTCGCAAGTTGCGTAAATTTCGCAGTCTGATAAGTCAAATGTTCCTAGTTTTTTCGTAGCTTCACGAATAGCAACCATTTCTGCGTGTGCTGAAATATCCGTGTCTCTCATCATTGTATTTCCAACAGCTGCAATTACTTCACCGTTGCGAACGATTGTAGAACCGAATGGGCCACCGTGTCCTTTATTCATACCTTCAATCGTTGCGTCCACAGCTAATTTCATGTAATCCATCGTAAAAGCCTCCCAGTAATATCAATTTTTAATTCACAAGCTTCTATTTTATTCTGTAACAGGACCAATATTTTCTTTCTTATTAACATAGAGTTTATATGCTAAGAATAATGCAATTAGTAGATATCCCCAAACGAAAGGCATAGCAGTTGCTTGTGCAAATCCGATCGTGGCTGTGTGAATGGCACCCATAAAAGATAAACCAGCTGCCAGCACTGCAGCTATGATGCCTCCAATAGGCGTGTTACGGATTGTAAATACTGCGATACAACCCCATAGAACACTGGAAATAGGTGCACCATTACCTAGAGCAACCAAGCCATCGTAGAAAAGTCCAGCATTATTCATATCAAGTGAAGAAACTTGACCTGCAGCATTCCCCGCAGATGTACCAGCAGCTGAAAGTGCATTATTTACAGCAACAAGTGCCCAGTTAGCAACCCATGGGAAGAAACATACAAAGATTGCTGGAGCTTCAAATGCCGGACTTTCTTTAACAACTTGATGCCCTGTTACAATCGCAATAAATACAAGCATCGGAACAATAGCGGCAATTGGGACAACAGCTAGCAACAGACCCATTAGACTGAAAATCGATAATAGGAATATGGCAGCAGAGCTGGCGATAGAATAACCTAAACCTGCACCAACTTCCTTCCAACCAGCGTGACCTACATAGACTGTTACTGGGAATGGGTTTCCACAAAGACCACCTATTGCGGTAGCAAAACCGTTTGCAAGCATAACATCTCTAGTTTTGTATTCATCTCCACTAACTGCTGCAGCTTCAACGTTTTCAAGGTTAAAAATGTAGTTTGCTAACCCTAAAGGAATAGCAGTTAATAAATATGGCAAAGCTGCGCTAAAATGTTCGACAAGTCCATTTAAATGCAACATAGGAGGATTAAAGCCAAATGTTTTTAGAGCTGCAGTAACATCAGCAGGGTTTTGATATCCAGCTATCCAAGCAATTGCAGTTCCGACAACGATCAGTAATAAACCAGTGGGTATTCTCTTAAATATCGGATGTTTACTTAACCAGTTCATAAAGATGATGATTAGTGCAACAAATGCCACGATTGGCATTTCAAAGGATTGAAGCATTGGGTTCATACCTAAGAATACAAATGCTAAACCAGCCAGGGCTGCTAGTAGTACAGTTCTAGGGACAATCTTTCTAATCGTTTCACCTAGGAATGCTCCAAGGAATAAAATGGAGGCCTCAACAAAACCCCAAATCACTGCAACTGTTGTTGTGAAAACAGCATCCTGTGTTTGATGATAAAGGGGAAGCATAATAACAAATACGATAAGAAAAATACCAGGTGAACTAGAACCTGATGGTAGTGCAGTAACATCTGTCCTACCTGTTTTCTTCGCTAATTGATAGGCAAAATAAGCAAAAATAATACCAGATATCAATACAGCAAGTCCAAAACCAGGAACAATTCGTTTAAAAACAAACTCAGATGGCATACCAACTACACCAATTAATAATGAGATCATAACCAAAAAGTCTGTCAAAACGTTAACGAATAAACCGAAGGCAGCAGCAATGTCTCCCTTTTTCCAGAACGCTACTTTTCCCATGTGAATTCTCCTTAATAATGTATTATTTTTCTCACTAGCGAGGATCCATTCGCTTGTGAGCGGTTTCAACTCGCACAAAAGTTTCAAATGCGTGCCTATAGGTTTCTAAATATAGCTTTGAATTAATTAATTCAGCATTTTGCAAGGCTCATTACGATGCCTCAGATTGGAATAAGTATTTAGGCATTTACACTAAACCCTACATGCTTAGTTTATACAAATTGCACAAATCCGTCATTGTGTACAAAATCCAAAAATGGGCGAATGTTATTAGGCAATTTATACAATGTATTTTGTACGAAATGACACAGAATATACTAGATATGGATTAGTATATACAATAAACTCTTAACATATTTAAGCGGCCACCAAAAAATGGTGGCCACTCTAGAAATTTTTAAGCATTTAACAATATGTGTACAGCTTTTTCCTTAATTACCTCATTCAAGTCTTTTCGGATCTGTAATGATTACTTTAGAACCGCTTTTCTCCATGCTTCCGAATTTAAGTTTATTTTGTCTTTTTTAATAATTCCAACGATTGCTCTTTATGCAAATGATACAGAGGATTTGTTGGATCATGGGAAATTGCATTTTCAATAGCTGCAATGGCCTCCTCATGCTTACCTAATGATCTTAAACTGTTTGCCTTATGAAATGAGAAATCGTATCTATGAGGCTGGAGAGCCAACAGCTTATCCATCTCATTGACAGCCTCCATATGTCTGCCTAATTCTCTTAAATAATTCGATTTATGATAACGATAAAACGTTTCATTTGGATCTAGACTACAAGCTTTATCATATTCATTAAGGGCATCCTCTGGCTTTTTCCATAATCTATAGCAGTTAGCTGTATAGAAATAAAAATCCAGATCATTTGGATCCAGGGCTAAAGCCTTGTTGTATTCTTGTAACGCCTCTTCAAACTTCTTTAATTCTTGTAAGAAATAGCCTTTATAATAAATGAGATCAAGGTCCTTATTACCTGTTTCTATAGATTTATTAATTTCTGCAATCGCTTCTTCATACTGATCGTTTTTCGCAAGATGTTTCGCTTTAGTAATAGCTTCGTTTTCCTCTATAAATTCCTTACGAAGAATTTTTAATACTTTATCCTGTTTTAGCTCTACAGCGTGCTGAACAGAGGACTTCCCATCTCTATCCGGTAAGTTTACATCTGCTCCTGCATCCACTAGCGTTTGAATAATATCGGAATATAAACGGCCGCCATTCCCTAATATGACCGACTCTAACAGAGCAGACCAGCCTAGGTTATTGGCGTGATTTACAGGAACTCCTGCATCAATACATACTTGTACAGTCTTTAAATAACCTTTTTCACTAGAAGGGAGCAAAGCAGTGCCGCCAAAGCGATTAACACTTTTTAAATCAGCACCAGCAGCAATCATTAAACGTGTAATCTCATAAAACCCATTTGCAGCAGAAGCAATAAAAGGGGTAAGTTGAGTGATATCTCTTGTATTTACATCGCTTCCAGCATCAATTAACTTTTTGGCGGCAGCCACCTGGTTCTTTTGTGTTGCTGCCATCAGTGCTGTTCGTCCATCGGCATCTTTATAATCAACACTTGCTCCATCATTTAATAGATTCTCAATACCTATTAGATCTCCCCGTTCACTCGCAAGTAGAAGTTCTGAATTCAACGATTTATTATCCACAATTTTCCTCTCCTTTAAAAAAAGGGCCAACTTCACATTTCAATAAAAATTGTATATAAAGAAGGATGACCTAGGATATATACAATATTTTATTGTGTGCGAAATCAGACCCTTCTATTATGATCATTCAAAGTTGTCTTACTGAATATTTTCTGCAAGTGCAAGCATTGCTTTTTCAAACGCTTCTACAGGTGGGTTCGTAATACCTGCGCCAATCATTCCAATTCCCGGATCCTTATGAGCAATTGCAGTATTGATGATAGGCATAATTCCTGTTTGAATGACTTTACGAACGTCAATTCCAGTTGGGACACCCATGAAATCTAACATAGGGATAGTCACATTTGGGTTCTCAGTTGTTGTAATTTCTTTCATTTTCGTTGAATAACCAATCGCATCTTCTACTGTTCCACCAACTAGAGCAACGATTGCTGGAGCAGTCGCCATCGCGAATCCGCCAATACCATATGTTTCAGTGATAGCACTGTCACCAATATCTAGGCCAGAATCTTCAGGCTTGTAGCCAGCGAACATTGGGCCAATTACTTTTTGTGCTGGACCTGTAAACCAAGTGTTTCCAGCGATTCCGCTTACACGAATACCAAATTCAACACCATTACGTGCCATTGTTGTCACAACTGTACTATTCTCAATGCCATGTGCAGCATCTAGAGCACATTTAGCCATTGCCATCCAAGTTGGGCCTGAGAAATAGTCACTGCTTGCAACGAATTCAAAAACTTCACGCTTTTGGTCTATCGAATAATCTGTTTGAAGAATATATGGAGTTAACGCTTGAATTAATAAAGTTGTTCCCGCAACATTACGGTTATGACATTCATCACCCATATGAAGTGCTTGAGCAAGCATTAAGCGAAGATCAATGCCGTTCGGATTTAACTTCATAGCATCTCTTAAAATAGGACCAAAAACATCACGCATCCAATTTAAGCGATTAATTACACTCTCATCATTCGCACCCATACGAAGAATCTTTGATAATTGCTCACTTAGGTTTGTATAAGCAATATTTCCGTATGTTTTGTTTTCAACAATATGCATAAACATAGACGCAGATGTTACCCCTGCCATTGAACCAACACAGTTATGCTCATGACACGGAGCAAAAGTAATTTCCCCAGAAGCTGCTACTTTCTCTGCTTCTTCAATTGTTTTTGCTAAACCTTCAAATACGATTGCACCAGTAACGGCACCCCTCATTGGACCATTCATTTTATCCCAAGTGATTGGAGGGCCAGCATGGAGGATTGTTGTCTTCGTCATGCCGGGTACACAATTGATTGCTTGGTCATAGCCAATTAACACTGGCTGTGAGTTAACAATTCTCTCAGCTGCTAATTTGTTAGCTTCTTCAATTTTCGCCATAATAGCAGGATCTTCAAGCTTATCAAGTGCTGCAATCAAGCTCGGATTTCCTCTGCCTGGAGGTGTCCAATCCAAATGGGCGACTTCCGCATTTTGTTCATGCATGTCATCTTTAAAAGATTCAACCCCTACATTAATAACATTAAGTTTACTATTAAAAAGTTCGTTAATTTTACTCATGCCTATTCCCCTTTCACAACGAATTCTCTAGCTAATAGACCAGCATTCTGACTGCTGCTTGCATGTGTTACTCCAGCAGCTAAAAGTTTATTCACTTGATCATCAAGGTTTTGACGGTCTAATTCTGTTCCAAGTACGTAACCTATAATCTCCAAATGTCTGCCCTCTGCCTCAGCATTTTGCTTTGCTTCAATCATAGCAGGCAGCATTGCGCCCACTGGATCTTCGTGTGCACCATAGCCTAATACGAAGTCCATCACAATTACGCCCACTTCTGGGTCTTTTGCTTCTTGGATAAATCTTTCGATACGAGTAGCTGGATCAATCATTGGATGTGGCTTACCTTGAGTAAATTCATCATCACCGAAATCAATGAAAGTGTGCTCTATGCTAGTGTTTCTATCTTTTAAGCGGAATTCTGGATTTTTAGCAATATTGCTGTAAACATTATCAAACTTTTCCTTTGCCGCATGCATAGCTTCATCACAAAGCGTCCCACCGCTGAATAATCCGCGAATATATTTTTGTTCTGGCTTTAACTTCGTGCGAACCTCTTCAATTAACGGGATGTTTAGTGCACGCTTGTTTAGCTTGCTTTCGTCTGCACCAGCGAGTACAACAGCCTTAATCGCAGCGTCTTTAGACATTTTTGCATAATGTCCTCCAGCTTCTGTTACTGCTGCTTCATCGCCGCCAATGAACCATACGACAACTGGTTTCTTGCATTCCTTAATTTTTGCTAGAACCTTTTCTTGAACACTTGGTGCAGGTGGCTTTGAAACAAGGACGATCACTTTTGTAGCCTCATCGTCTTCAAGAGCTTGAATACCGTCAAGCATCATAATTCCGCCGATTTCTTCCTTCAAGTCTCTTCCGCCGGTACCGATTAATTGCGAAATACCGCCGCCAAATTCATGAATACGAACACTTACTTCCTGGCTTCCTGTTCCGGAAGCAGCTACGATACCGATATTGCCTTTTCTTACTTTATTAGCAAAGCAGAGAGCAACATTTCCAATAATAGCTGTTCCGCAGTCTGGCCCCATCATTAGTAAGCCTTTTTCATGGGCTAGTTGTTTTAGTGCTAATTCATCTTCAATGCTCACATTATCACTGAAAAGCATTACGTTTAAGTCATTTTCAAGTGCTTTTTTAGCTTCTCTTGCTGCATACATACCATTTACGGCAATTACGGCTAGGTTCGCATCTGGAATGTTTTCCGCTGCAGAAGAAATTGTAGAAAATTTAACTTCGCTATTTCCACTTTTCGAAGGGCTCTTCTTTTTTGTTAATAGATCATTAATGCCAACGAAAGCGTTTTCGCATAATTCATCAGTTGCAGCTTTAACAACAATAATTAAATCACTAGATCCTGCTTCTTCGATTTCAGGTGTTAATAGTCCAACATTTTTCATTACTTCTTTATTCATTTCAGTACCCATTGCAATAATGGCTTGCTCAACGCCTTCAATTTGGTTGGCTTTTGTTGATAAAGACATCAGTGACACTGAATCGAAATATGTGTTTGGCTTGATAACAGCTTGTACAGTCATAATTTACCTCCAGCTTTTATATTGGCCTCCATTCCGCTGACAAGCCCTAAGGCTATATCTGTACCGGAAGAAGATCCTATGTGTAATACTTTATTTAAAGAGAGAATTAATTCATCGCGGTTCCCTTTTAGCATGGAACTGACGAGTTGAATAATGGATTCTCGAACTTTACCAATAGACGCTTTTTTTAATGCCATAAAGCTTATGTTGTTTGTTAATGTCTTTGCTTTTTGCACTACTTCTTCGCAAAGGGATTGATATGATGATAGAGGGCTATTCCTTACATTTAATGCAGTAAAAAGACCAACTAGGAAATCATCTCCAGATGGTGTTAAGCCAGGACCTAGTCCAATTAACGATTGCGCATACTTTAACGCACTTGAGCTACTGCCATTCAGCAATGCCTGTTGTAGATGTTGAGATCTTTCAGCAATCATTCTTGAAACTTCTTTAGCAAAGAAATGATCGGAAGCGATATCTATTTTGGCTCCTCCGCTTCTTCCATGAACTTCAATATAGTCCTTAACAAAAGATAAATTCCTGTTGACGATTTCTATCGTATTAGGATATTCAGGTAATTTGCTTTCCCACCTTCGTATGTTTTCAAAAGAGATAGTGAGCTTTTTACCAATATACATACACTTGCCGGAAATACAAACTGGTTCATTAACATTAATGCTGGTGTTATGAAGGTTTTCTAAATCAATAATAATTGTATTTGGTCCATTATCTAGTTTCTTACACGCAATCGTGAACAGCTCATCACAATCATGATTTTGTATGTTGAGAGTGCTATTGAAAACACTATGAATAATACCGCGAAAACTCGAAGCTTCTACTAAGTCAACGAATTCTCCATCTCCAGATATCGCTAATTTCAATAGAGTCACCTCTTAAGTCTAGATTATTTCCCTACAAGCTTGAAACTATGCAAAGATAAATCTTTACTACAATACCTACAATTTAAATATAGTAATCGAAAAAAATATGTTATTTTTCTAAAAATGAGTAATGTACTTCGATCTTACCTCTGTCTGGACTATTTTTAATCTGCAAAATCAGCCCCTACTCTCAGATTACTATTTGACAATGAACCGGCCTTACGAGATTATTTTATATAAAATGCCTATATGAGTCATCGTGTATAAAATCCAAAAAAAAAACATTTCCCTTGTGCATCATGCACAAGGACCTGTGTGTAATTTATGTCATTAGGAGCTGAGAAAAGTGCTAACAGTTAAAGATCTATTAGAAATTAAAGCGATCGATGGGATTAAGGTTGTTGCTGGGGAGCAGGGAATTAATAATGTTATTTCTATCGTAAACATTATGGAAAATCCCGATGCCTTTGATTGGCTATCTTCAAATGAACTCCTCTTATCAACGGGATATATTTTCAAAGGTAATGAAAAGCTGCAAAATCGAATAATTAAGGAATTATCTGAAATTAATTGCTCAGGACTAGTAATTAAAATGAAACGTTATTTCGATAAAATCCCAGAAAATATGATTAAACAAGCAAATAAGTATGGATTGCCATTGTTGGAGCTGCCGCTTGAATACACTTTGTCCAAAGTCATTTCGATTATCAATGAAAAGGCTTCTGGCAGATACGATTTACTAAACCGTAAAACGCTCGATATGCATAATATTTTATTTAGAATAGCGTTGGAGGGTGGAGGAATTGAAAAGATTTCTTCAATGTTGACGGACACAGTAAACAATCCCATTCTTATCATGGACAAGGAATGGAGATTGCTCCACTATACAGATTATGTTGAAAACAAAGTACCTTTAGCCTACTGCCTTGATTTAGTAAAGAATCGGCCCGCTTTCAAGAAGGAGTTTACCGATTTAATTCCTCAGGATTTTAGTCTAATGAAAAAGTTGATTAAGCGCATTTATCATGTGGAAGATTTTGAGATAAGATGCCGCATTCTGCCTATCGGCGTTTCAAATGAGATTCTTGGCTTTATTGTGGTTTGGCAAACAGTTCGCGAGCTAACAGAATTTGATTACATTGCCTTAGAACAAGCCACAACCATTATTGCTCTTGAATTAATTAAAGAAAAAGAGATAGAAGATGTTAAATTAAAAATCAGACAGGATTTTTTCGATGATTTACTAACCGGGAAGATTACATCTTCTGAAACCATTCAGACTTTGTGCAACTTACACGGGTTGAACCCTAACTATAAATATCACTGCATCGTGATTAATATTGAATCTAATGAACTAAATGAGTACGAAGACATGATCGCGAGAAAATATAGATTGGAAGGTATACTAAAAAGATGTGTGCAGTTAGTTTACGAAAATTCGGGTAATGCAAATGGGGAAATTACATGCTTCTATCGCAACAACCGCATTATTATTTTATTTGGTCAAAACGAAGCAAAACCTTCAATAACCATTAATGAAGCTAAACAATATACTCGTGATATTCAAGAAATACTAACTAGCAATATTGTTAATACGAATTTTTTAATGGGGATTGGCAGACAGTATAACTCAATTCATTCACTCCATAAAAGTTTCTCAGAAGCAAATGAAGCGGTTAGACTTATGCAGAAGTTTGAGGATCGGGACGGAATTGCCCATTTCGAGGATCATTCTGTCTACCATTTTTTAGACTCCAATATTAAGGACTTGGTACTAGAAGAGTTTTTCGTTAAATGCCTTGGCAAATTATATGAGCAGGATTCCTTACATGGCACAAGCTATATTGTTACTTTAGAAAATTTCTTTATTAATAACCAGAATATCAGCGAAACTGCTAAAGCCATGTTTTTACACAGGAATACACTCATTTATCGCATTGAAAAAATTAAGGAAATCTTGAACAGCGATCTAAAGAATTCAGAAGAGCTACTTAGGATTCAATTATCACTTAAAATCTTTAGACTATTAAATAAAAATTTGCAGCTAAATTCATAAAGAATGGGTCACCCATAATAGTATAGCCATGTCATCTACATAGATGGTATGACTACTTATTAGGACTTTCGCTCTAGTGACACTCCCAAATTTATGTAAAAAATGAAGTAAAATGTCTTTTTCTTAGAACCTTTGTCGAATCTATTTCGAAATATGAAATATCTCCTATAATAAAGATATACTTGAAAAACATAAGTAGGTGAAGATGAAGATGAACAAGTATTCACTAGAGCAATTAGTCCTCAAGCGAATTAATGTAATGAGAAACGAAATGATCCAAATCGCACATGAAACCGGAATGAATAGTGCTGAAACGATAAATTATAGCCAGAAACTAGACCGTTTGATCTACCTTCACCTTTTGCACTTTTCAATAAGTGAACCAGCTATCCATACTGGTCATTCAGCAAGTTAATTGACCTTATATTCTTTTCTAAAATTGAGCTAGAAGATCTAGCTCTTTTTCTATTTTATAAGAGTTAAATTTATGAAATCCCCCTAATTCGTCCATACTGAATACAGATTCTTTTTTAGGGGTGTCATATTTTGTCATACAATTTATTTACTAGCTTTGCGCGTCTACCGCTAATTTTTAGAGTATTAATTATTTCACTTTTGCTGATTTTTACATTTGGAACGATTATTCACTTACTAGAACCAGAACAATTTACAACTATTTTCGAAGGTATTTGGTGGGCTGTAGTGACAGCAGCTACAGTTGGCTATGGAGATTTTGCACCGAAGACTGTTCTCGGGAGACTTACTGGGATAGCCTTAATCATGGTCGGAGCTGGATTTTTAGCCTCCTATTTTGTCACATTGGCTACTGTTGCAGTAACACGACAGAATGATTTAATTGAAGGGAAGCTTGCGTTCAAAGGGAAAAACCATCTGATCGTTGTTGGGTGGAATGAACGTTCACGTGAAATTCTTCAGGCACTGTGCAAAAATTATAAAGATATGACCATCACCTTAATTGATGAATCACTTGAAAAAAATCCATTACCTAATAGGAATGTGCATTTTATTCAAGGTCGTTCTAACGTTGATGATGTGTTAATAAAAGCAAACATCCTAGAAGCTAGTAAAGTGATTATTACCGCTGACCCAAATAAGGGAGAGCTTCATGCTGACATGGGATCCATTTTAACCCTGCTTGCAGTAAAGGGGCTTAATCCCCATGTTCCATGCATCGTTGAAATTTTAACATTAGAGCAGGTTGCCAACGCAAAAAGAGCTGGCGCAGATGAAGTAGTCCAAACAAACATTTTAACAAGCTTCGTTATGATTAATAGCATCTTCTCTCAAGAGCTCGTAACATCCTTTTTAGATCTATTACGGCAGCTGGATAACCGAAAATTAACGTTCCAGCAGGTCACTTCAGAAATATTAGACATGTCCTATATGGAGCTTAGCCAATTACTCATTAAAAACGGAACCTTATTGCTTGGAATAAAAAGAGGGGAGGAAACTATATTAAATCCTCCGAACCCCTTTATTATTCATGCTAATGACCAGTTAATTATTATTACAAATTAACCATTCAAGAGCACAGCCTCCAGTTCCTTGACGAGTGCTTTCCCATTATCCATGAATTTTTCCGGGAATTCAGCATCCTTTTCGGTTGGCTCCGAAAATTGATTAAATGATCCGGATATGACCGCTGTATGTGCATGGTCGTCCAAACCATCCTCATATAGGTGTGAGAGCAGAAACGGGCGCCCTAGCTCAACAGTACAGCCTCTGGCATCAAGCTGCCCGTCTATCGCCATAAAAGGAAGCCTTAAAAACTGATAGCCCTCCTTGTTATCGATCTTATAATCAAAGAAACCTTTATCATAGTCCCAATTGCCGCCAATTGAATAGCCAATCGGTTTTAACTTCTGTTCTAATTTATACAAATCAAAGTTTTTACCCTCTAATTCTGAAGGAATTTCAATCATTTATGATTCTCCTTTCCATACTTTTCATTAGTTTTCCCGAAAGTAAAGTTTTCATTAAAAAAGGAGTGTTCGCCGTGACGAACACTCCTTTTCCTATTGTCTAGCTTCAGCGCCTACCCCCTCGAGGTCACAAGCCAATCCTCCCAGAAAGGTAAAGAACACCTTTCCGGGAGGATTGGCTTGTGCTTGTCGGGGGTGACCGAGGCGCTTCCGCTTTTCTTATTTAAGCCGCTTTTCTAGCTCTGCTTTCTTATCTTCATACCCCGGTTTTCCTAAAAGAGCAAACATATTTACTTTATAAGCCTCTACACCTGGCTGATCGAATGGGTTGACACCTAGTAAATAGCCACTCATCGCACAAGCTTTTTCAAAGAAATAAACGAGGTAGCCAAAGGTGAAGGCATCTAATTTAGGAATGGATAAAATTAGGTTTGGAACTCCTCCATCCGTATGTGCAAGCATGGCACCTTGGAAAGCTTTATCATTTACAAAATCAATTGTTTTTCCAGCCAAATAATTTAGACCGTCTAAGTCATTATCTGCTTCTTCAATTAGTAATTCATGGCGTGGTTTTTCTACCTTTAACACCGTCTCGAAAAGGTTGCGCCGCCCATCTTGAATATATTGACCAATAGAATGCAAATCTGTTGAAAAATTGGCAGAGGCAGGGAAGATTCCTTTGAAGTCTTTCCCTTCACTTTCCCCAAAAAGCTGCTTCCACCACTCTGAAAAGGATTGTAGCGCTGGCTCATAATTTATGAGCATTTCTGTCGTCTTTCCTTTGTGATATAAAATATTGCGGACAGCTGCATATTGATAAGCTTGATTATCCAACAGTTCAGAGCTGCTTTGCTCTTCACGGGCGTGTGCCGCACCTTTTATCATTTCATCAATATCGGCTCCACTTACAGCAATAGGCAGAAGCCCTACAGCTGTTAATACGGAGTAACGCCCTCCTATATCATCGGGAACAACAAAGGTCGCATAGCCCCTTTCATCGGCGAATGTTTTTAATGCACCTTTTTCTTTATCTGTTGTTGCATAAATGCGTGTGCGCGCTTCATCGACCCCATATTTTTCCTCTAATAGCTTGCGGAAAATACGAAAAGCAATGGCCGGCTCAGTCGTTGTCCCTGATTTAGAAACTACATTAATCGAAAAATCCTTATCTTCTAGAAAATCAATTACATCCTTCATATATGTAGAGCTTAAATGATTGCCTGCAAAAATAATTTGTGGTGTGCCTCTTTTTCCTTTTGACAAAGAATTATAGAAGCTATGATTAAGCATTTCAATAGCCGCCCGCGCTCCTAAATAGGAACCGCCAATTCCGATCACAAGTAAAACATCGGATTCACTTTTTATTTTTTCTGCTGCTTGTTTGATCCGTGTAAACTCTTCTTTATCATAATGAACTGGGTAATCCAGCCATCCTAAAAATTCATTTCCTTGACCTGTATGCTCATGTAAAGAATGATGGGCAACCTTTACAGCATCCTGTAAATAGGTGAGCTCGTGTTCACTAAAAAAAGATAGTGCTTTCGAGTAATCAAAACGAACATATGCCATCTCCGATCCTCCCAAATAGATAATTGTTAAAGAATACAAATCAGGAATTATTGCCAAAAAGCGTCCTATTTAAACCTGTTGCTTTATTCTCTCTATCACTTTAACGAAAAGCCTTTCTTTAATCAAGAAACATCAGACATTATTAATCGTAATATATTGACATTTTTTTCATTTATAATAAAAATCTGTCGAGTTTTTGGTTTAAATATTGACGCAAAAAAATCCTTGCACATACCGTACAAGGATTTTTTCATAACATTAGAATGGTATCATTATTTTTGCTTTCCTTTATAATAAAAGATTAGCCCAAAATTTTGTTAATACGTTCAATAGCCCAATCTAACTCTTCCTCTGTAATCACAAGTGGAGGAGCGAAGCGAATGACTGTATCATGCGTCTCTTTACATAATAAGCCTTCTTCTTTTAACGCTTCACAATATTTACGGGCAGGTTCCGTTAATTCAACACCAATAAATAAGCCACGTCCACGAACTTCTTTAATCATTGGGTTTTTGATTTCTTTTAATTTGTTTGCGAAGTATTCACCAAGCTTTAAAGAACGCTCAGCTAAGTTTTCTTCAACAAGAACCTCCATTGCAGCAATGGATACAGCACAAGCCATTGGATTTCCGCCAAATGTAGAGCCGTGAGAACCTGGATTGAATACACCTAGGACTTCTTTGTTTGCAACGACACAGGAAATTGGGAACACTCCGCCTCCCAAAGCTTTTCCTAAAATGTACATATCTGGGTTAACATCTTCCCACTCACAAGCAAACATTTTACCAGTACGAGCAAGACCAGCCTGAATTTCATCAGCAATGAATAATACATTGTTTTCTTTACATGTTTCATAAGCCGCTTTCATGAAGCCTTCTTCAGGAATGATGATTCCAGCTTCGCCTTGGATTGGCTCAATTAAGAATGCCGCAGTATTTTCAGTGATTGCCGCTTTCAATGCTTCTAGATCTCCGTAAGGAATTAATTTAATGCCAGGAAGCATCGGTCCAAATCCGCGCTTATATTCTGCTTCTGAAGAAAGAGAAACAGCTGTCATTGTACGTCCGTGGAAGTTCCCAATACATGCAATAATCTCAGCTTGATTTTCCGCAACGCCTTTTACATCATATGCCCAGCGGCGAGCAGCTTTAAATGCTGTTTCAACCGCTTCAGCACCTGTATTCATTGGAAGAGCCATTTCTTTATTTGTTAGCTTACAAATCATTTCATACCATGGTCCAAGCTGATCATTATGGAATGCGCGTGAAGTTAGTGTTACACGATCTGCTTGATCCTTTAATGCTTGAATAATTTTCGGATGTCTATGTCCTTGGTTTACTGCGGAATAAGCACTCAGCATATCCATATATTTATTGCCTTCTGGATCCTCAACCCAAACACCTTCTGCTTTTGAAATAACGATTGGAAGCGGATGGTAGTTCTTTGCGCCGTACTTATCAGTTTGTTCAATTAATGTACTTGATATAGTCATTTAAATAAGCCTCCTATTTTCCGATTAATCCTCTTCATTGTACATTTAAGCTGTAACACTTTAAACCCTGAAAGGGAAATTTTATTTATCAAATTCGCCTTGGCGTATTTGCGCCCAGATTTTTATCGAGCTGGCTCGATAAATTCCTTTAAAAATCTGAGGCATCCGCCGGAGGCTTTAACTTTATTCAGCAAGGTTTATTCCTGTTGAATTGGAACTTCGTTTACATTTTATATACCTTTTAGAAATTCAAGATTAATGCTGAATAAAGTTAGAACATTTCAGATGTTGTTTTTGCTTGCATGTGAAGAAGCAGATAATCAGGTCCGCCTGCTTTAGAGTCAGTTCCTGACATATTGAATCCGCCGAATGGCTGGTAGCCTACAATAGCACCTGTACATCCACGGTTAAAGTATAGGTTTCCAACATGGAAATCTTCACGTGCTTTTTCTTGGTTCATGCGGTTATTAGTAATAACTGCACCAGTTAAACCGTATTCTGTGTTGTTAGCAATGTCAATTGCATCATCGAAATCTTTAGCCTTTGTAAAGCCTACCACTGGTCCAAAGATTTCTTCCTTCATGATGCGAGATTCTGGTGAAAGATCAGCGAATACAGTTGGTTTGATGAAGTAGCCTTTCGAATCGTCTCCTTCGCCGCCTGTCATCAGCTTGCCTTCTTGCTTGCCGATTTCAATATAGCTCATGATTTTGTTGTAGGCACTTTGGTCAATAACCGTTGCCATGTAGTTGTTTGGATCTGTTGGATCACCTTGTGTTAATTCATTTGTTAATTCAACAACACGGTTTAATACTTGATCGTAAACATCTTCCACAACTACTGCACGAGAACATGCAGAACATTTTTGTCCTGAGAATCCGAATGCAGAAGCAACAATAGAAGTTGCAGCTAGCTCAAGGTCTGCCTCTTTGTCGACAACAATCGTATCTTTTCCGCCCATTTCTGCGATGAGACGCTTCATCCAAATTTGACCTTCATTGATTTTTGAAGCACGTTCGAAAATACGAAGACCTACATCACGAGAACCTGTGAAGCTGATGAAACGAGTGTCTTTATGGTCAACTAAGTAGTCGCCCACTTCTGCACCGCTTCCTGGAACGAAGTTAAGAACACCTGCTGGAAGTCCTGCTTCTTCCATAACTTCAACGAATTTCGCTGCAACAATTGGCGTTGTTGAAGCTGGTTTTAATAATACAGTGTTTCCTGTTACGATGGCTGCCACTGTCGTACCAGCCATAATCGCTAACGGGAAGTTCCAAGGAGAGATAATGATTCCTACTCCTAATGGAATGTAGTCATAACGGTTGAATTCGTTTGGACGGCTGTTCACTGGAACACCATCTTTAATTCGCAGCATTTGAAGAGCATAGTACTCTAAGAAATCAATTGCTTCAGCTGTATCCGCATCCGCCTCATTCCAAGGCTTTCCTGCTTCTTTTGTTAGAAGAGCGGAGAATTCATGCTTGCGGCGGCGGATAATTGCAGCTGCTTTGAAAAGAACGTCTGCACGAATTTCCGGCTTTACTTTTTTCCATGTTTTAAACGCTTCAACTGCAGCCTGCATTGCTTTTTCAGCTAGCTCTTGACTTGCCTTGGATACACGTCCAATAACTTCTTCTTTATTAGCAGGATTATAAGAAACAATTTTTTCTTCAGTAGAAATACGCTCTCCGCCAATGACTAAATCGTAATCTTTTCCTAAATAGCTTTCAACCGTTTTTAGACCTGTTAAATAAGCCTCGCGATTTTCATCTAACTTAAAATTTGTGAATGGCTCATGTTTATAAGCTTGTACCATGATTCCTTCCCCCTTAATACATTCTTATGCTTTTTCATTCCTCCATTTATGATTGCAAGAAATGTGCCAAATATGTATACTGCGTCAAATGTTGATTTTTCTTTCGCAGCAGCAAAACAATTTTGCGCTTTCAGTTATTAATCCTGGTTAAAGAGCAAAAATATATTGCACCCCTCCTATTATTTTCATAAAATGAAGAGAAGAATGATGAAGGAGCAAAGTAATGAATAATCAAAACCTCTCTCAATTGCAATTAATTAATAAATTTTTTCAACAGATACTTAAGGAAATAGATATTGGCGTTCACGTAATCGATCACGAAGGCAAAACGATTATTTATAATAAAAAAATGGCTGAGATGGAGGGAATGGATTACTCAGATGTACTCGATAAAGAGCTATTAGATGTATTTTCCTTTCACAAGGACGAGGCCAGCACCCTTCTGAGAGCTTTAACCCATGGAGAAAAAATCATTAATGCTAAGCAAACCTATTTTAATAATAAAGGACAGGAGATAACAACAATTAATAACACCTTTCCTGTTTCTGATGGAGGCGTTCGAATTGGCGCAATGGAAATTGCCCGCGATGTGACAAAACTAGAAAAACTGATTAGAGAAAATATGAATAAAAAAGGGAACACCCGCTATACATTCGATAGCATTATCGGAAGCAGTGAGGAAATTAAGAATGTGATTGAGTCAAGCAAGAGAGCGACGCGCACCAGTTCATCTGTTCTTATCGTTGGGGATACAGGAACAGGAAAAGAGCTATTCGCACAAAGCATTCATAATGGAAGCCATCGGTCATCAAAGCCTTTCATCTCTCAAAACTGTGCCGCTTTGCCTGACAGTTTAATTGAGGGGCTGCTTTTCGGGACAAAGAAAGGTGCTTTTACAGGTGCGATTGAACGCCCTGGTCTTTTCGAGCAGGCGGAAGGCGGAACCTTGTTGCTTGACGAAATCAATTCTTTGAATCCAGCCTTGCAGGCGAAACTTTTAAGGGTTTTACAGGAAAGAATGGTTAGACGAATAGGAGACACCGTGGATCGAAAGGTTGACGTCCGAATCATTGCAACTATAAATGAGGATCCTATCGATGCAATTTCCGATGGAAGGCTGCGAAAAGATTTGTATTACCGATTGAGTGTTGTTTCTTTGTTCATCCCCCCATTGCGGGATAGAAGGAAAGACATTCAAGATCTTGTCCGCTTCTTTATTGAAAAATACAATCACCTTTTTGGCATGAAGGTTCAAGGGATCGATGATCATGTTTTAAGCGTATTTGAACAATATGATTGGCCTGGAAATGTACGGGAGCTTGAGCATGTCATAGAAGGTGCGATGAACTTGATTGTTCATGAGGAGAAAATTGGTTATCTTCATTTGCCGATCCATTTCCGTAATAAGCCGCAATTTAAAAATGATGATTTTACTCCGAAGTTTCCTGCAGATCATCTAAAAGAATCAAGCAAGCAAATTAAGTCCTTGGACGAGTATATGGATGAAGCAGAGAAGAACTACTTAGAAAAAGTACTGCAGCGTCATCAATATAATATTACTCAAGCCGCAAAATCTCTTTGCATGAGCCGGCAAAACCTGCAATATCGGCTTAAAAAGCATCAAATTAGGAAAGAAGAAACCATAGAAAGGGGAAATATTCATTTTTAAATAGGCTATCCTACAAGGTGCTTGGCTCCACCATAACACCAATATCTAGTTCATACTCCTTGACATTAGATATTGTATTGTGGTTCCTGGCACCTTTTCTTTTTGGACAGCCCCATGTTCCTTATTGATGGAGAATATCGTCTTTAAGTGTATTTACTTTATTTAAAGCCTTGGCGATATCTTCATCAGGAACCCCAAAATGAGCGAGAGCCTCTCCTAGATGAGTGGCAATGGCATCAAAATGCCCAGGCTGCAGATTCATCCCTTTATGAGCCTTTGCCATCGAATTTCCCGAATATTGATTTGGTCCACCCAAGGCAAAGCTAATAAACTTCGTTTGATGGCTCCGCTGCTTTTCCATATCGGTATTCTCAAAAAAATGACTAACAGTTGGATCCTTTAATACTAATTCTGAATAAAAGTAATCGACAACCTTTCCAATTGCCTCTTCGCCGCCGACCTTTTCATAAAGTGTTTGTTCCGCCATGTGAAATTCCCCCTTATTAATAGTAAACAAAGGTTATTATTTGACAGAAATTATGCAAATATCCAAATCCCTATAACCAATAAAAGTAAAAAACCGAGCTAAGCTCGGTTTCCATTCTTATTTCTTAATTAGATCATCACGTTGAGATTGGTCAATCCACTCTTGAAGCTTATCCTTAAGTGTATTAAATCCTTGTGCAGAATCGTTCTCCACATGGATTGGAGCTGCTGGGCGAGGTTTACGAGGCTTTTTCGCCTTTACTTCTGCTTCAACT
Organism: Bacillus sp. DTU_2020_1000418_1_SI_GHA_SEK_038; assembly: GCF_032341175.1. Taxonomy (NCBI): domain Bacteria; kingdom Bacillati; phylum Bacillota; class Bacilli; order Caryophanales; family Bacillaceae; genus Bacillus; species Bacillus sp. DTU_2020_1000418_1_SI_GHA_SEK_038. The sequence goes on from NZ_CP135435.1 coordinate 3,607,814, forward strand.
GGCGCTTCTTGTGTAGCACGGATAGATAGTCCGATTTTTCCAGATGCTTCATCTACAGATAAAACTTTAACTTCTACTTCATCTCCAACTTTAAGATGTTCGTTAATATCCTTTACAAAACCATGGGTAACCTCAGAAATATGAACAAGCCCTTGAGTATTCTCATTCAGTGCAACGAACGCACCATATGGCTGAACTCCTGTCACCTTACCTTTAATAACACTGCCTACTTCGATTTTTTCAGACATGGAAACACTCCTAATTTCTATTAATTTTATCGTTTTTATTCGCAATTAAAAATTATACCACAGTTTAAGCTTTTTTTCAAAATTAATTATTTCGCAGGTGATATTCTCTATTTTGCTCGTTATTGATATTATTATTTAATATAAAAAGCAAGTTTTTTGGGGTAAGTTTTTTTATCGTTTGATGTTTGAAAGCATGGTTTATTGGGCATGATAGTCTTAAAGACTTTCTAGTATTCCCCCTTTTTGAAGTGACAATCCTTTGGGTTGTCCTTTTTTTGTTTGTTTGATTTCAATTCCTTCGGTGAAAATAAGGTATACTAACGATTGAGGGGATTTACATGGAGAAAATTATTGAAAAACAAGTCTTACATATTAATGGAAATAATATTTACTTTGAAAGCTTTCGGCAACACCCTTCCTCAAAGGAAACCATTGTCCTGTTACACGGTTTTCTATCCTCAAGCTTTAGCTTCCGGCGGCTAATCCCATATTTAATAAATGAATATAATGTCATTTCTATTGACCTGCCCCCTTTTGGGCAAAGCGGAAAATCTCGCCGTTACAAATATTCATATAAAAATCTGGCGATGACCGTTATTCAGCTCGTTGAAAAGATGCACTTGAATAAGATTATATTACTTGGCCATTCAATGGGTGGACAAATCTCCTTATACATCGCTCATTTACGTCCAGACCTTATTGAAAAAGTGGTTCTCCTTTGCAGCTCAGGCTATTTAAAAAAATCAAAGCCCCATCTTGTTCTAGCATCTTACCTTCCATTTTCTCATTTATTTGTCAAGAGGTGGCTGGAGCGTTCAGGATTAGAAAATAATTTACGAATTGTTGTATACAACCAATCAATAATCGATGAAGAAATGGCTGACGGATACTTGGCCCCTTTTTTAAAAGATGATATATTCTTAGCCCTAGCAAAACTGATCCGTGACCGTGAAGGAGATTTAAGTGCGGACATCATAAACAAAATCCAGGTGCCCTGCTTACTACTATGGGGAGAACAAGATAAAATCGTTCCACTACAAACAGGCAAACAGCTGCATAAGGATTTAAATAATTCGAAGCTCATTGTTTTAAAAGAAACCGGCCACCTCCTACCAGAGGAAAGACCGGAGGAGGTTTTTTTTTATATTAAGGAATTTACTAAGAAAGGGTGAATCTGCAATAGATTCACCCTCCCCTAAATTGTACACACTCCGTCATCTTTTATAGAAAGGAGTTTGGCTGCCACTTCCACACACTCCTCCAGTGGAAGAAGTTTTTCAAAAGAAAATTCAAATATAGATTGAATCATCATGGCAAGCTTATTCTGATCCTCTATATCATGAACCGCCTGTACAATATCAGCAATTTCCGTCTCATAATTGCCGTCACCCATTCCAAAAGGATCCCACTCATTTATTGTATTGACTAGCTGTATGTTTACCTGTTGAATTTGCATATAATCACCTAATTGTTTTTACTTTTTGTTTCCATCCCTTATTATAGAGGAAAGACTATATGATTGAAAAGGCGGGGATACAATGAAGAAATTTGACTTTGATCAAATTATTAATCGGGAAAACACCTCCTCTGTTAAATGGGGATTAACAAAGGAAGTGTTTGGAACGAACGATGTATTGCCAATGTGGGTAGCTGATATGGACTTCGAGCCCCCTTCAGAAGTGAAAAATGCTCTTCTGGATCGAGTTCAACATGGCGTTTTCGGCTATACATATCCTTCATCCTCTACTGCTGATAGCATTAAGCAATGGCTTCAGAATAGACACAGCTGGAAAGTTGAGAGTGACTGGATTCAATATAATTTGGGAGTCGTTCCTTCAATTGCTGCCGCAATTGAGGCCTATACTGCCCCTGGAGATAAGGTGATGCTCCAATCACCTGTTTATGCTCCTTTTTTCGAAATGGTTAAGAAAAATAATCGGGAAGTAGTAAATTCTCCATTAAAATTAGTAGATAATCGATTTGAGATCGATTTTACTGATTTTGAAAATCGATTAAAAGAGGGAGTTAAATTATTCCTTTTATGTAATCCGCATAATCCTGGAGGCAGAGTATGGACAAAAGAAGAATTACAAAAAATCGGTGAGCTATGCTATCAATATAATTGTCTTATTCTTTCCGATGAAATTCATTCTGACCTTGTTTTTAAAACAAATAAGCATATTCCAATAGCTTCATTGAATAACAAATTCAATGAGATTACGATTACTTGCATTGCGCCAACAAAAACATTTAACCTAGCAGGACTGCAGGCTTCCGCTGTTATCATATCCAACAAAGAGCTTCGGAATGATTTCCAAAAAGTTTTACAGCGTCAAGGCTTCTATTCATTGCCAACCTTTGGAGCGATCGGAATGGAAGCTGCTTATCAGCACGGGGATAGCTGGTTGAATGAGCTTCTTGAATACTTACATGAAAATATTGCAACAGCAAAAAGCTTTATCGAAAAACACTTGCCTTCAATCAAAGTCATGGAACCTGAAGGCACCTATTTATTATGGTTAAATTGCCGTGAGCTAGATTTAGGCGATGAAGAAATTAGAGAACGGTTATTATATAAAGGAAAGCTGGCGTTAGAACCAGGGAAAAAATACGGTCCTGGCGGCGAAGGCTTTGTTCGCATGAATATCGCCTGTCCGCGTGAAATGCTGTTAGATGGTTTGGAGAGATTGAAAAAGGCATTTGATTAATAAGTGGATAACGCTGTGGATAGTGCTCAATTTCTGTTCCCCAAATAATACTTTGTGGATAACCTTTTTGAGGTGAAATCAGCAATAAGCCTTGATATAACACTTTTTGTCTTAGTTTAATAAGTAAACAATTATTGGCGAGTTCGCTCCCTTACAAAGAAGCGAACTCGCCAATCAGACATAGACAACAAGCATGATCTTTCCCTGTTATTGATTCTGTTTAATAAAAATATTATTTAATTATTACTTGGGAATGCAAATGATAGACTTTTATCTTCACTTGTTGAAAGCCAGCGTTCAGAAATCATCTTTGATTTTGTATAAAATTTTGCTTGATCTGGACCAAACATTTGGCCATCACCAAATCTTGAGCCCTTAAAACCAGCAAAGTTATGATAACCAACCGGAATTGGAATCGGAACGTTTACACCGACCATTCCTACATCAATTTCAGTTGTGAATTTTCTGGCTGCCAGTCCATTGTTTGTAAAAATCGTTACGCCATTTCCTAATTCATGCTGATTGATTAATTTAATCGCTTCCTCTAAGGTGTCTACACGTACAATATTTCGAACGGGCCCGAAGACTTCTTCATCGTAAATTTCCATGCCCGGTTTTACATGATCAAGCAAAGTTGGTGCCAGGAAGAAGCCTTTGCTATTTCTTGTAACGGCTTTATCGCGTCCGTCACAAATGATTTTTGCTCCTTCTTCTTCACTGCGGTCAATGGCTTTCAAAATATTTTCTTTTGCTTGCGGAGATATTACTGGGCCGTAATCTACATTCTCTGTATAAGCCCCCACTTTTAAGCTATCAATCTTTTCTTTTAAAATTTCTACTAACCGATCTGCCGTTTCTTGTCCTACTGGCATTAATGTAGAAATGGCCATACAACGTTGGGATGCTGCCCCATACCCTGCACTGATGAAAGCATTCGCTACTTGTTCTAAATCTGCATCTGGCATGACTACCATATTATTTTTGCCTCCGCCTAATGCAACGACACGTTTTCCATATTTAGCGCTTGTTTCGTAAATATAATGTGCTACAGGTGTGGAGCCAACAAATGAAACTGCCTGTACTGCTGGATTTTCAAGGAGTTCATTAACCGCCTCTTTATCTCCATTGATGACTGTCCAAATACCATCCGGAAGCCCCGCTTCTTTCCATAATTCACTCATAAATAAGGCTGTCATAGGCACTCGCTCGGAAGCTTTTAAAATAACAGCATTTCCAACTGCTACCGCCATGCATGTCTGGGCTAGCGGCACCATGATTGGAAAGTTGAATGGAGAGATTGCTGTAACTACACCTAGCGGATATTTAGCGGAATAAGCATTGATTTGACCGCCTACATTTACAGAATATTCGCCTTTCATTAAATGAGGAGCATTTATAGCTAAATCGACAGATTCGATCCCGCGGGTGATTTCACCAATTGCGTCTTCTTCTGTTTTTCCGCTTTCCGTACAGATTAATTCAACTAATTTATCTTTATTTTCCGTTAGCAAGTGCCGGAATTTCATTACAACTTCTGCGCGTTTAGCTACTGAGATATCACGCCATGCAGGAAAAGCGGCCTCTGCTTTTTCAATTGCATCTTTCACTTCCTCTTTGGAAGCTAATGGCACTTTGGCAATGACCTCTCCTGTTGCAGGATTGAACACTTCTGAAAAACGGCCGCTTTTACCAGCAATCATTTTTCCCTCAATAAAATGTGTAAGTTCTTTCACTTCTGTAATGTTTGTCATCTTCGTATTCTCCTTTCAATAATTAAGCAGCAAGTTTTATATAAAGAACATGACTTCATCCGCGCGTTTCTACTTTTTGGGATGAGCACTTATAAAGTTTCAATGGCTTGCACTAATCTTTCAAGAATGAAATCCTTTTCTTCCAAGGTAATGTTTAATGGTGGGGAAAGTGCTAATATATTGTTATAACCCGCAACTGTTACACCGTTTTTCCCAATAATCAGCCCTTGTTCTTTACATTTTGCGATTACTTGATTGACTTTCTCTACAGCTAAAGGATTCTTCGTGCTCCGATCCTCTACTAGCTCGATTCCTATAAGCAATCCTTTTCCTCGAATATCTCCAACATAAGGGCAGTGTGATATTTTATCTTTTAATTCAGTAACTAAAATCTCACCCATGATTGAAGATTGTTCAAATAAATTTTCACGGTCCATAATTTCCAGGTTTTTCAATGCAACTGCACATGCCGCAGGAGAACCCCCAAATGTATTAACATGGCGGAAAAAGTCATAGTTTCCACTTTTAGTGAACTCTTCATAAATTTCTCTCTTTACAGCTGTTGCAGAAAGTGGCATATAAGCGCTCGTAAGCCCCTTTGCCATCGTAATAATGTCAGGCTGTACTCCATAATGCTGGTGTCCGAAGGCTTTTCCTGTACGTCCGAAGCCGCAGATTACTTCATCAACTATTAATAAGGCGCCGTGCTTCTCACAAACTTCTTTTACACCTTTTAAATAATCATCAGGAGGCATAATGACTCCTCCGCCTGTAATAATCGGTTCCAAAATCATTGCAGCTATTGTTTCGGAGTGTTCCCATGTCATGACTTCGTCAACTGCCTTAACAGATGGCAAATCGGCGGCATTCTTATATCCATCCTCATTGTAACGGTACTGATCCGGCGCTTTAACATGAATAAATCCAGGCGATAATGGTTCGTATTTGTATTTCCGTTCTGCTTGTCCTGTTGCCGCGAGTGCGCCCATAGAGTTACCGTGATATGCGCGATAACGCGAAACAATTTTATAGCGAGTTCCTTGCCCTTTTTGCTGGAAATATTGGCGAGCAATTTTAAATGCTGTTTCATTAGCCTCTGAGCCGCTGTTTGAGAAAAACACGACATAATCTCCGCCTAATAATTCACTGATTTTTTCGGCAAGTAAGATCGCCGAAGGATGACTAACACTTAAGGGAGTATAATTGTTCTCTAGAAGTTGGTCATATGCGGCTTTTGCAATTTCTTCTCTTCCATAACCAACGTTTACACACCATAATCCTGACATGGCATCTAAATAACGATTCCCTTCAATGTCCGTTAGCCAAGCTCCTTTCGCTTTTTCAATAATGGTCGTAGCTTGTGGGTTATATGGCTTCATTGCATTCCAAAGATATTTCTCATCTTTTGTGACTAAACTTTCAGTAATATGAACATTCCCCATTTGAGTCACTCCTTTAGATATTTGTTAATTCTGCCTTAATTGTGACGTTTAATAGCATGATTATCATCAGACACAATGTAAAATGTTTACTAAATACCATTTCACATATTGACACTTTTTGATGAAAGCTCCGGATCAGAGCTCCTTTAAAAGAAACGAATTTAGCGAAATAAAAGGAATGAACATCTAATAAAGAATCAAACCGCAAGCAATAATCACTGAAGATTCAAAACCTTTGATTTAAAATCCTGCTACTTGAGACTTTCCAAGTCTGTAGTCTGGAAGTTAGATTGAGTTGCAAGCAGCATTAATTCAACAGCAAGGCGCTTAGGTGGAAGCATATAATCACTTCCTATTAAACTTTCAATTTTGGATAAGCGATGATATAAAGTTTGGCGGACAATAAATAGCTTCTTTGCAGTCTCGTTTTTCAGACAATTACATTGCAGATAAACTTGTAATGTTACAATTAGTTGTCCATTATTTTTTGCATCGTAATCATAGAGGGGCTTTAAATAATTTTTAGCTAAATCCATAATTGCTTTGTTTTTTTGAATTTGAAGAACTAATTGATGTATGTAAAGATCTTCATAAAAATAAGATAGCTGAAGAGCGTTTTTGCGGATTAATAAAGTATCACGTGCAGTTTCACAGCTTTGATGGACTAATTTATAATCATTCATAATCTGCCCAACGGCAGTAGTGACCGATAGATTTATATAATTATTATTCTTTCTAAAGTTTCTGATTTTCTCAATGCAGTCTATAATACGCTGTTTTGTATCATGTCCATATATATCTGCAATAACATAAATCAGCCTTTGATTTTCTTCTAATAAAAATAAAACGAACCCTTTATTTTCAAAAATGTTGCGGGAGTATAATTTATAATAATTTAAATCATATTCTTTTTTTGTATTCATTATTTGATCGATTAATACAAAGTAAGAGCAATTTAATAAATTATGAAAACCCTGTTCCTGTAAGAAGTTAGTAATCACAGAATCTTCAACTGTTCCATCTAACCAAGACTCCAGTAATAGACGGGAGTGAATGTTTTGTTTCTCTTCTATATATAGACTGCGCAGCAAATATTGCGATAACGCAGTAACAGTTCGATCCAGTATTAATAATTCAAACTCATTTATTGTTCGATTATTCGTGAAAATACAAACTTCTCCATAGCTTTCCTCTAATATATTTACTTCACATTTGGCAAATTGACTTCCTTCCCCTTTCTGTTCATATTTGTCCCTTAAGTTCTTATATACTTCATGTTTTTCATTTGGAATAAATAATGGCTGCTGCCCATTAATAATAAATGCGACGTTAATGTTTAAATATTTGTAAAGCTTCATTAAGATATGTTCATAATGTGTAATTTTCAATGTTAATTTGTTTATTTCTTGTGAATAATTTTCAAGCCGTTTGATCATTTCATACTGTTGATTTATTAACATACTATGTATTTCTTGTGTTATTTCAATAAATGGAACTATTTCATTAAACACAATAATCGGTAAATTATGTCGATTAGCCAACTCAATTACATTCTTTGGAACAGATTGAATATGTTCAACAAGTTCAATACATAAGGCAGCTGCTTCTTTTGTGATGAGCTGTTTTACAAATTTAAATAGATTCTCTTCCGATATTAGTTGTATTCCCGTTGTTAATATTAATTCATTTCCCTTAATTAATGTCCCTATCTCTTTCGTTTCTAGTATATGAACCCACTTAATAGTATTCAACATCCCGCCATGACCAGCTACCACTTTGACATTTTGGAAATGGTTTCTATCAAATAAATCTTGAACGGTAAGCGAATAAGACATATTTTCCCCTCCCCGGAGTTTATCATGTTTTATACAGAGAATATAACATAATGTAAAACGTCAAAGGGAACTTCTTTACTTTATATTATATAAGGCTGTTAAAAAGCAATGTAATATTTTTATAGATTTATTTATGTCAGGGAGGATGAGTAAATGCCTCCGATCCTATATTAATAAACAGCTTTTTTAAAACTGCAAACATTAACGCACCTTAATTGCCAATACCCCAATTAGTTCAATTGAAGAGCCGCTACATAAATTTGATGCCACTTTTAAAAAGACTAAAGACGGACAATTTCTTTATATTTAAATGTGCGAATTATCCATTCTTAGCTTTTGAAAAAGACCTTTCCCATTATCCGGAAAGGTCTTATTTATTCTATTTTTTCTTATCCTTAGAAATAGACCCACACGCAATCCGATCACCGGAATCACCTGCCGGCTGTGTCATTCCGTCATCCTTGCCATCATGAATCACAATAGAGGTTCCGTCTTTCGTTAATAATGATTGTTTCCCTTCCTTAAGTGAAACTTGTGGAGCCATAATCTCATCCTTTACCTTTCCATCCTCCCCTACAATAAGGTTGGGAAGGTCACCAGCATGGGCCCCTTTAGGGTGAAGCAGACCGTGCTCCTTTTCTTCAGGATTAAAATGATTTCCCGCGGACTTGAAATCCGGGGGTTCACATTTCGAGTTTTCATGAATATGCATAGCATGCTCACCTGGAGGCAAGCCCTCCAAATTCAAAGTTAGTTTGACCCCTTTTGCCTGCTCCTCCAAGTTGATCGTTCCCAAAGAGTCTCCAACAGCATTAAACATTTCAACATCCAAATTTCTGATATTTTCTTCTCCACACCCTGTTAAAATAAAAAATGGGAGTAATAACCAAGCTTTTTTCATGTTAAATAAACTCCTATCAAACAAATTCTTCCACTAGTATCACCATATACGCCCTTTGATAAACAAATAAACGGCAGGTCAATCCATTTCAAATTTAATCGAAAAAAATAACCAAATCATAGTCGATTTGGTTATTCCCTACTTTTATTAAATTTTCTCGTCAGTGCTATTCACTTGGTTCATAATTCGATCCTCAAGTTCCTTCGCCTTGACCGCTTCACGTTTTGAAATCCGTAAAATGAATCGAAAGGTTAAAACGCATAAGATAAAGAAAATCGTAAAGCTGATGGCAGCAGGAAAATATTCTGATTTATCTTGAGGGAAATATAGAAACGTGGACATAACATACCATTGCAACATATCAACTATCCTTTCTGCAAAAATGCAGTGGTTCAATAATTAATTATAACAACATTAACGGCATGTTCCAACATTTTTGCCATAGGAAGGAATCTCCTTATTTTTAACAAGCTTCTCACTTTCAGGAAAAATCCCCCCCCAATTACATAATTGACTCAAGCATTCACCCGAAATGTCCATAATAGCTTCGATGACGGACATTTTGACTCAAGAATACAACTGAAATGTCCGTTATAGCCTCGATGACGGACATTTTGGCTCAAGAATACACCTGAATTGTCCGTCATAACCTGAAGGACGGACATTTATCTATATCTTTTTACTTTGTTTTTCCAATGAGGTGAGCCATAATGAATATACTAAGATCTATTAGGAAAGGAGAATTTTGTATGGGAGATTTAACCGTTGGTGATAAAGTAACAGCAATTTATAAAACTGGAAAATATATTGGAGAAATTACAGACATTCGGCCGCAGCACTTTCTTGTTCGAGTTCTAGCAGTGGCTAAACACCCGATGCAGGGTGATTTACATAATCCTAAAGATGCAAATGTTCAAATGTTTCATGAACGCCGTGCTTTAGCGTATCGGGAACAAACAAATGTTCCTAAACAAATGGTTAAACCTTTTGACGGCGAAGTCCCTGAATTTACAGCTTCTTTAAGAGAAGCATTAGATAAAATGAAACAGGACCTTCTAGAAGATGCCTCCCCTTGGGCAGAGCGCAGCTTAAGCAATATTGAAGCGCTAGAGAAGGATTATTTTAAATAAAAAACAAAAGCCAAATCGTTTCATATGCGATTTGGCTTTTTTATGCAAATTTATTTAATAGCTTGGAAAAATCTACCCGGTCCCCGATCGTAGTCGGTTCAGGCTTTCCAAGGTATTTCTTATCTTTTTCTACTAATCTGAAAATATTATAAGTAGTCATGGCATCATCGAGAGCACGATGATGTTTTCCGGTGCCTTCCTTGCCATATTCCTGGACGGCCTTCCATAATCCTGTTTGATTCTGATCACCAAAAAAACGTTTGTATTCCATTGATAAATCCACTTCCTTCCCTTTAAAAGGAAAAGGAATGCCAACCTGTTGACAATTATTTCGAAGAACCCTCATATCCATATTCCCCCATGTAATGATAGGACATGGCTGGTTTCCACTCATTTCCTTCATCTTTTTGACCAGTTCTATAAAGGAAATCCCTTGATCTACCTGCTCTTGTGAAATATGAAGGAATGATTTACACCGTTCTGATAACTTTGGAAAGCGAACTGGAGAAACGAAGGAAGAAAATTGATCAAGAATTTGGTCATTGGTTACTGAAACAATTCCGGCTTCAATAATTTCTGGATAGAAGCCTTTGTATCTGCCATTCTTTTCAGGCATGGTAAATTCAAAGTCAATAAATAAATAACGACACTCTTCCCCCATGTTTACACCTTCTTTCTTAAGAAATGCGGAAGCGCCTTGATCAGCCCCGACAAGCATAAGACAAGCCGGCTGGAAGGTTGTTCTTTAACCTTCTTGACGGATTGGCTTATGACCTCGAGGGGCTAGGCGCTGGAGCTAGACAGTTCTCTAACTCGAGATAACTTTTTACCTTCCTAATTGAAATAAACGCACGTCATTTCCACTATTATACCATGGAATTTTTTAATTTTTCTGGGTAATTTCATTTTTAAAGAATTTTTATTTGTGTGATTCTGCTGTAGAATAGAGTTGAAAATCGGTAAGTGCTTTAGGAGGGAGATGGGCATTGCGTACATTAACCGGATATTTGATCATAGCTGCCTTGGTTCCTTGCTTCCTTTTGCTTATTTTTGCATCTGGTTCTGAAATAACCAAGGTAAAAAGCTTTCACCACGTATTAGAAGAAAAAATCAATATTAAGGAGATATCCTTGTCGCAAGCCTCCTATATGAAAGCACAGAACGGCACCATTATTTCGGAAATTCATCGACCGTATAACCGAATAAACCTGGAATTTACGGAGATTCCTCCCTTCCTAATTCAATTATTTATCGTTTCTGAGGATCAGCATTTTTACGATCATGTTGGCTTTGATTTAACATCCATTGGACGTGCCTTGGCGATTAATATGAAGTCAAATGAGATTGAACAAGGGGCAAGCACCATTACGCAGCAACTGGCAAGAAACCTTTTTCTTAACAATGAAAAATCCTATAACCGCAAACTTAGCGAGCTTCTTTACTCTTATGAGATTGAACGGAAATATACAAAGGAAGAAATTCTAAAGCTATATATAAATGCCATCTATTTTCAAAATGGAGCCTATGGCATTGAAGCTGCCTCCGAGCTTTATTTTCAAAAAAAGACGAAGGAGCTTTCGAAAGCAGAGCTTGCATTTTTGGCTGCAATCCCAAATAATCCTTCTCTTTATAATCCGGTAAATAACTTTGAGCAGACGAAAGAGAGACAGGAAAGATTAATCGATCAACTCAGCAATCACCAAGTGATCACAGCACAGGAAGGGGAGAAAATCAAAAGTGAACCTATACTATTAAGTATGAAGGAACGAACTGATTTATTTCCTGACTACGTTACATATGCAGAGGCCGAGCTAAAGGAATTGATCGGGCTGCAGGAAGGATTTACGAGTAAATTATTATCAGCTAAAACGGAGAAAGAGAAAAATGAACTGGATATAAAGCTCGATAAACGGCTGGAGGAAGTTGTAGCATCAGGCATTATTATTGAGACAGCCCTGGATACAGCTATCCAAAATCGCGCAAAAAATGCGGTCACTCGAAACTTGCCCTACCCTGAAATCCAGGGGGCTGCAGCAGTCATAGATCATGAAACCCATCAGCTTGTTGCACTTGTAGGGGGAAAGGAATACAAGAAACATGATTTTAATAGAGGATTTCAAGCCTACCGGCAGCCAGGCTCTGCGATCAAGCCACTCCTTGTCTATGCACCTTATTTCGAAAGAACGCATGCATCATTAGGGAAAAAAATTAATGCAAATTCCTTTTGTAAAAATGGTTATTGCCCGCAAAATTATGGAGGCGGCCAATATGGCACCGTCACGTTAGAACAGGCATTTATACACTCTTATAATACTCCTGCTGTTAGAATCTTAGATACTATCGGAATTTCAAATGGATTTAAAGACCTAGCAAACTTTCATTTCCGCATGGTGTCTAAATCCGATTATACTCTAGCTGCAGCAATTGGGGGATTTTCATACGGGATGACTCCACTTGAGCTTACGTCAGCTTATACAGTGTTTGCCAATGACGGTCAGTATCAGTCTGCAAGAGCCATTAAAAAGGTAACGAATACGAATGGCGAGCTTCTCTATAGCTGGAGTGATCCAAAGATTCAGGTGTGGAACAAGGATACGACTGACAAGGTGAGACAGCTACTGAGAAAAACGGTTCAAAACGGGACGGCACGAAAAGCCTATTTATCTACCGGATATTCAGGTGGAAAAACAGGAACAACAAATGATTATAAAGATTATTGGTTTATCGGATTAACTGATCAATACACTGCTGGCGTATGGGTTGGAAAGGATATGCCCGAAAATATTGCTTATCTGGAATCAGCTGCCCCTCAGCAGCATATTTGGAAGGAAATAATGTCAGAACACTGAAGAGGCCTCCTTTCTCATGAATGGGGCCCTTCTCTTTTATATTGGTAAGCTTGCGATAAGGCTGTTATACACCTTAACAATAAGGTAGATAACACCAGAAATAAAACTAGACCAGAAAAGCACCTGGAAAAAGATAAGTCCGACAAGATCCAGATAAGATAAAGATGAGCTGACCTTGTAGACAAAATACAAGAAGTAAAGAGCCGTTGTAGCTGCAAAAATAACGCCAATCCCAATAAAGCTGTTCATACTTATTAATGATAAGAAGCTTCCCACAAAGAATATTACTGCCCCGCTCCGAATTTGCTTCAAGCTATCCCCTTCTGAGTCTTTAGAAAAGAATAAAAGAGATAGCTCGTTTATTGTATCCGCAATCAGCTTCAAAGCAGAAAATACCATAAAAAATAAAAGCAAAAGAAGAATAATCAGCGAAAGCTTAATCCCGCCATCTGAAAAAAACTCCAACATTCCTGTGTAGATTCCAGATTTCTTAAGAAATTCAATTAAAACCTTTTCAACCCTTATCGAAAGAGAAAGACTAAACAAAATGATGGAAAGGAGCGGAAAATAGCTCATAAAGTATGTATTTCTCATGTATTCACCTTCGCTTAGTTCCTTCTAAACAGACTGCACAAGGAACGATTCTTCATCCTTCATTATTACGGAACCCATGCATTTAGACAATAGCAGGAATTTTACAATATTCATAATTAAATAGATTTCCGTACATTCTTAAATTAACAGGCATCCATTTAGTACAAGATTCATTGAATCATATCATTAAGAAAGGAAGATTCACCTCAATGTATATGGAGGAATAGCTAGGAGGATGAGTCTATCTCATCCTCCTACTTTATCTACTGGCTTAATCCTGATATACTCCCTTGGACCAAAAGGCTTATTATTAAAATACTTTCCTGGACCAAAAGGTTTGGTCTTATCCTCATTCACTCCATTATTGAGATTGCTAATTGGAAGTGTATTAAAATTTCCTTCTGGATATAAAAGTGGATCATTGATGTGCCGCTCTCCGTTACCATTTATTAACCATGCACTTATAAAGAGGATGATGAAGATTAAACATGAAGTGAAAATTTTTCTAGTCAAAATTGCACACCACCTTAAAATCTAGGATGTGTATTCTTTAGGAGAATTATTCACGCAACAAAATAATGAATAAAAAACACACTGAAATCTCTTGATTTTATTTTGTTTCCGAGTAATGAAAGAATGATTTTCAGCAGATCAATTCCAAGTTTAAACTCCCAAATACTGCTAATTTTCCCTAGGTAATTTCCCCCTGCTTAATAAAAAGCTAAGCATTTTATTAAATTTTTTTCCTCTTTTAGACCTGTTTCTACCTATTTAATAATTTTTTAATAAAAAATAGAATATTGAAAATCCACGCAAAAAATGTCGATATTCATGATATAATATAAAAGAAAAATGTCCATCGGCTGGTTTTAGGTATTCTCAAAAGTGGTCCCTTAGTCTATTTAATCGGATATACTATAATAGAATAGGATTGACAAACCTTATGATACTAGGATTAACAATTATCTTAATATTAGTATTATTTTTGCCGTTCACGGTGAAAAAAGTAGAACATAATCTGGAAGCCTTTTTGTTTATTATGGGTTTAGCGGCAGCTGCTATTAGCCAAGTTTTAGATGGTGCTTTATTTATCAAAGCACTCGAAGATCCTATTCATATTACTTTCGCAGTTCTGATAGCTGGTTTAGTATTTAGATGGTGCCAAAGCCCTATTGAAAAAGGAATTCTCGGATTAAGCAATATGATGCCGCTTCGCTTGTTTTTAGCATTAGTTACGGTCATACTAGGATTAATTTCAAGTGTGATTACCGCAATCATTGCAGCGATTGTTCTAGTCGTAATTGTAAGTGTCATTCGTCTGGACAGAAAATCTGAGGTAAGACTCGTTGTACTAGCCTGCTTCTCCATTGGCCTTGGTGCTGCTTTGACCCCAATCGGTGAACCGCTTTCAACCATTGCCATCAGCAAATTAAATGAGGAATTTTTTTATTTATTTAAACTTATTGGTGTCGATGTCATTGTAGCAATCCTTATCTTTGGCATGCTAACAGCAGTCATCATTAAGCCTCAAAAAGGGGTAAAAGGATTAAATGGCTCCCTCGAAAAAGAGAGCTATAAAGAAATTTTCATCCGTGCTCTTAAAATTTATCTTTTTGTCATGGGATTGACCCTCCTAGGTGCCGGGTTTGAACCTTTTATTGAAAAATATTTACTAGGCCTTAACCCGCTTATCCTATATTGGATCAATATGATTTCAGCGATTCTGGATAATGCCACACTTGCAGCTGCAGAAATTAGTCCATCCATGGACGAACCAACGATTAAGGCGATTCTGCTTGGACTTATGATTAGCGGTGGTATGTTAATTCCTGGGAACATCCCCAATATTATCTCTGCCGGAAAATTGAATATAACGAGTAAAGAATGGGCCCAATTTGGCGTTCCTGTTGGTTTAATTACAATGGTAGCTTATTTTTTTGTCATTCTTGTTATTGGCTAGGAAAAGCTTTAAACATAATATGAAAGTTAAAATGGGGTGACGAAATCCTCTAGCCATTATGATAAATGGTATGGATTACGTCACCTTTTTACAGTATAAGGGGGTTTTGTTTTGTCACTGCTTCATTTGGCTATACTATCACCATTTCTGCTTGCCATCCTTGTGCCTATTCTGTACAAGTTCTTTAGGCAAGTCCATACGGGTTGGTTTGTTCTTCCGTTACCAATCCTTTTGTTCAGCTATTTCCTTTCGTTTCTATCCATTCAGGAGCCTATCGTAAAATCGGTTCCTTGGATCCCGGCTCTTGGAGTTGACTTTGTTGCGAAGCTGGATGGGCTAGGATTATTATTTGCCTTGCTTATTACAGGGATTGGCTCATTAGTCGTTTTATATTCCGTTTATTATTTAGAGAAGGATAAAGAGAAGCTGAATACCTTCTACGTATACTTATTGCTTTTCATGGGAGCGATGCTCGGAGTTGTTCTATCGGATAACTTAATTGTTCTGTATACGTTCTGGGAATTTACAAGCTTTTCATCCTTCTTATTAATCGGATACTGGTATCATAAAGAAAGATCTAGATATGGCGCCCAAAAATCGATGATTATCACTGTATTTGGCGGTTTGTCTATGCTTGGAGGAATTATTCTCCTCTACATTATGACTGGTACCTTTAGTATTTCTGAAATCGCCGAATTGGCACCTGCTATTTCTGGTCATGCCCTCTTTATTCCTGCTTTGCTTTGTTTCTTATTAGGTGCATTTACAAAGTCAGCACAATTTCCTTTTCATATCTGGCTGCCAGACGCAATGGAAGCACCTACACCGGTTAGTGCTTATCTACATTCAGCAACTATGGTAAAGGCAGGGATTTATTTAGTTGCGAGAATGAGTCCAGTTTTTGCTGAACAAGGGCTTTGGCTATGGCTAGTCGCGGGCTTTGGGATTGTCACTTTATTCTGGGGTTCCTTTAATGCGGTGAAACAGACCGATCTTAAAGCGATTCTTGCTTTCTCAACGGTCAGTCAGCTAGGAATGATCATGTCCCTTCTTGGAATTGGAGCAGCTGCTCTACATTTCGATGGCAGTAATAAAGATTACTTTGCTGCAGCTACGACAGCAGCGGTGTTCCATTTAATCAACCATGCAACCTTTAAAGGAAGTCTGTTTATGGTTGCCGGTATTGTCGACCACGAAACTGGCACCCGGGATATCCGCAAACTGGGCGGTCTTATGAATTTTATGCCGATTACGTTTACATTAGCGATCATTGGCACATTTTCAATGGCAGGACTGCCTCCATTTAACGGTTTCTTAAGTAAAGAGATGTTCTTTACAGGTATGATTCGTGTAATTGAATTAGATATTTTTAATTTAGAAACATGGGGAATTTTATTCCCGGTTATTGCCTGGATTGCAAGTGTTTTTACTTTCCTGTACAGCATGGTTTTGGTCATTAAAACCTTCACAGGAAAATACCAGCCTGAGAAGCTTGAGAAAAAGCCGCATGAAGCCCCAATGGGAATGCTTATTTCTCCTATTGTTCTAGCTTCATTAGTAATCATCTTTGGCTTCTTCCCAAATATTTTGTCGAATAGTCTAATAGCACCAGCTATTAGTGCCATTATGCCTGGCAATAAAGCTGATGTTGAAATTTCATTCTGGCATGGTTTTACACCAGAACTATTTATGACAATAGGTGTGATTGCATTTGGAATACTTCTTTTCATCACACTTCCAAGGTGGAGAAGAATGTATGATTTCTTCCCGAAAAAGCTGACTCTAAATCGTCTTTATGACAACAGCTTAGAGGTAGCTCAAAAAGGCTCATACAGCATAACGAAAACATTCATGAACGGATCGATCCGTACGTATCTCGTCTATATCTTTGCTTTTTTCATTATCATCCTAGCAAGTACTCTTGCGATTAAAGATGCCTTTAAGCTGGATACAAGTAATGTTTCTTCAGTTGGCTTCTATGAAGTATTGCTAGCTCTTGCAATTGTAGTTGCCGCCATTAGCATCTTATTTGCTAAGTCCCGATTAACCTCAATTATTTTGCTGGGATCAGTCGGTTATACGGTATCTCTATTCTTTGTTTTATTTAGAGCACCTGATTTAGCTTTGACTCAGCTCGTAATCGAAACGATATCTGTTGCTCTATTCCTTCTATGCTTCTACCACTTGCCGAAGAATAGCAAGAACGAGGAACGAATTGGGTTTAAGTTGACAAATGCAATTGTTTCGATTGGAGTCGGTGCCATTGTTACCCTAATTGCCTTGTCCGCTCATAGCAATAAGGTGTTCGATTCAATCGCTCAATACTATGTA
This sequence comes from Bacillus sp. DTU_2020_1000418_1_SI_GHA_SEK_038, assembly GCF_032341175.1. NCBI lineage: Bacteria > Bacillati > Bacillota > Bacilli > Caryophanales > Bacillaceae > Bacillus > Bacillus sp. DTU_2020_1000418_1_SI_GHA_SEK_038. The sequence goes on from NZ_CP135435.1 coordinate 3,625,563, forward strand.
GAAAACACGTATACAGAAGCAGCTGGGAAAAATATGGTTAACGTAATCTTAGTCGATTTCCGTGGGTTTGATACGATGTTTGAAATTACGGTTTTAGCAATTGCAGCACTCGGGATTACAACGATGATTAAATTGCGGAAAGGAGGAAAGAAGAATGAAAACAAATGACCTTATTCTGCAAACCACAACAAAAGTAGTATTGTTTATCATTATTCTTTTCTCAATTTTCATTTTTTTCAAAGGGCATTACACACCTGGTGGAGGCTTCGTTGGAGGGTTATTAACCTCCGGAGCGATTGTTCTGCTCCTGCTTGCTTTTGATATGAAAACAGTGGCGCAAATATTGCCGATTAATTATATGTTTATGACAGCAACTGGACTGCTTTTTGCGGGCTCTACAGGGGCTGGAGCGTTATTTTTCGATGTGCCTTTTCTTACCCATGCATTTGGAGATGTCCACCTTCCTATCCTTGGAGAGGTAGCACTTCATACTGCAACATTATTTGATCTTGGTGTTTTCTTAGTAGTTGTCGGTGTAACGATGACCATTATTCAAACAATAGGGGAGGATGAATAATGGAAATAGTAATGTCTATTGTAATTGGTGTTTTGTTTATGTCCGCCACTTATCTAATGCTTTCGAAAAGCTTGCTGAGAATTATTGTAGGGACTGGGCTATTAAGTCATGGTGCCCATCTTCTCATTCTTACGATGGGCGGGTTAAAGCGCGGAACTGTCCCACTGCTTGGGGAAGAAGCAAGCTCCTATACTGATCCGATTCCACAGGCTTTGATTTTAACAGCGATCGTTATTAGCTTTGGGGTAACCGCCTTTTTCTTGGTGCTTGCCTACCGAGCTTATAAAGAACTAGGAACGGATAATATGGAAAGATTGAGAGGGACTGAAGGAAATGATTAACTTTTTGATATTACCGATACTTATTCCATTTCTTGCAGGAATCCTATTAATCTTTGTTGCCAAGAACGTTCTGCTTCAGCGCTGGATTGCTGGTATTTTTGGCCTCATAGCCATTGTCGTTTCAGCATTACTTGTTCAGAAGGTCAGAACAGATGGAATTCAGACACTTGATGTTTCAAACTGGAAAGCGCCATTCGGAATTACACTTGTTTCGGACATGCTTTCTGCCTTACTAGTATTAACAACTAGTATTATCCTTTTTGCTTGCGTGCTATTTTCTTTCAAATCTATTGAAAAAGAGCAAGAGAGATATTATTTCTATGCAGCAATGAATTTCTTGGCAGTTGGTGTGATTGGTGCCTTTACAACAGGTGATATTTTTAACCTTTTCGTCTTTTTCGAGGTATTGCTCATGTCTTCCTATGTGCTGCTCGTCCATGGCGGATCGAAAATCCAATTGCGTGAGTCGTTGAAATATATATTGGTAAATGTGATTTCATCAGCATTATTTGTTATTTCTGTTGCTTATTTATATTCAGTTGTGGGAACTTTGAATATGGCTCATATTTCTGCCCGTTTGGGTGAAATTGGCCAATCTGGCCTCATTACTGTAATTGCTGTTCTATTTTTAATTGTGTTTGGATTAAAGGGAGCCATTTTTCCAATGTTTTTCTGGCTGCCAGGCGCCTATAATGCACCGCCTGCACCAATTATGGCACTCTTTGGTGCACTGCTGACGAAAGTCGGTGTGTATTCGATTATGCGAACCTACACATTATTCTTTTTAGATGATCAGGGCTATACACATCAGCTTCTTAGTATTCTTGCGATATTGACAGTTATTGTCGGTGTGATTGGTGCCATTGCCTATTCAGATATTAAGAAAATCATTATTTATAATATTATTGTGGCGGTAGGAGTCATTCTGTTCGGAGTTTCAGCCATGAATCCAGAATCATTAGCAGGCTCCGTTTTCTATCTCATTCATGACATGATTATTAAAGCAGCACTTTTCCTGCTTATCGGGATCATTATTGCCATTACAGGGACAAGCGATTTAAGGAAAATAAGCGGATTGATCAAACGTTATCCAGGCTTCGGCTGGACCTTCTTTATTGCAGCCCTAGCCCTTGCCGGCATTCCGCCATTCAGCGGATTTATCGGAAAGATTTTAATCGTTCAGGGTGGTTTTAAGGCTGAGGATTATTGGGGTTCAGGCATTGTTTTAATGTCCAGCCTGCTCGTTTTATTTTCAATCATGAAAATCTTTATTAATGGCTTTTGGGGAACACCTAAGAGCTTTGAGGGTGAAGAGAAGGTTCCAGTGCGCAAGCTTCTCATTGCACCGGTCATTCTTGTGGCACTTTCGGTTCTTTATGGTGCGGGATCTGAATTTGTATACCCGTATATCTCACAGGCTGCTGAAACACTAAGTAATCCAAGTATCTACATTGAAGCAGTCTTAAAGGAGTAGTGAGTATGGCCTTTCAAATATTATTAAATGTGTTTCTAGGGTTTCTATGGATGTTTTTCACGGTGTCCTACGAGCCGGTTACCTTCTTAAAAGGCTATCTATTCGGGATTGTGATTATTTTCTCATTCAGAAGGTTTTTCCAGTCCCGCTTCTACCTTTTAAGAGTGTATGCGGTTATCAAGCTTACTCTTATCTTTATTAGGGAGTTAATCCTTTCCAATATCTCTGTAGTTAAGCTTGTATTAAAACCAAAACTTAATATTCGTCCTGGAATTTTTGCCTTGCCAATCATTTTGGAAAAAGATTGGGAAATCACCATTCTTGCCAATTTAATTACGTTAACACCAGGTACACTAGTTGTCGATATATCAGAGGACAATAAGCTCCTTTATATTCATGCTGTTGATATTGACGATGTTGAGGATGCGATTGTCTCGATTAAGGATTCATTCGAAAAAGCGATATTGGAGGTGAGCCGATAATGATTGAAACGATCGTCAAAATTGCTGTTCTTTGCATAGCGGTTGCTATCCTCGCCTTATTATATCGAGTGATTAAAGGGCCTTCGATTCCAGACCGAATCGTTGCCCTTGATGCTATTGGCGTCAACCTTGTTGCTGTTGTTGCTTTAGCCTCTATTTTTATGAAGACAAATGCGTTTTTGGAGATTATTTTGCTCATTGGAATCCTCTCCTTTATCGGCACAGTTGCCTTCTCCAAATATTTGGAAAAGGGGGTTATCTTTGATCGTGATCGAAATAATTAGAGTTCTCATCGCTTTGTTTATTATCATAGGAGCATTTTTAAGCCTTGTTGCTGCTTTCGGAGTTCTAAGGTTTCCTGATGTATACACAAGAAACCATGCAGCATCTAAGGCGGCCACTTTAGGCGTTATGTCCATTCTTCTTGGGACCTTTCTCTACTTTTATGTTGAAGAAGGTCATTTTAACTCGAGTGTGATTCTTGGAATTTTGTTCATCTTCATGACATCTCCCGTTGCTGGTCACTTAATAAGCCGAGCCTCATACAACTCAGGTGTCAAGCTATGGGATAAGAGTGTACAGGATGATTTGAAAATGGTGGCTAAGGCGAAAGAGAAGAAATAATTTCAAATTTCACAAGCAAATTGAACTGTTTCGCAAATAAGCCATCTCGTATTACAAATAAACCGCCCAGTTTCGCAATAGAATTTGCGGATGGGCGGTTTCATTTATTTTTTTACATACTAGGCAGGGTAGCATCCGATTCAATTTCTACAAACCAGGATATGATTGTTGTACTGTCACGAACATTCTTTTCTTGAATTTCCTGTAACAATTGCTTTACACCACCATCATTTGAATATATCTCAAATGATTTTAATATTTCTTTAGGATTTTTAAAATCAGTATTTGGACATTCAATCAGCCCGTCAGTTGTAAGAAACAAATGATTTTTCCCTTTCCTCAGTTCTTTTCTACCTTCACAGTAGCAGGGAACAGGTAAATCGAATGTATTCACTCGCCCAACCCATTCATAGAAACTTCTATGATTTTGCTGATATTCGTTTAAAACAGATAATTCTGGATGAAAGAGATAAAGTACACAGTCACCAATAGATAGCCACCAAAGAAACTTCCCTTTCCTCACGGCAAACAAGCAAGCAGTCTCTCCCTGAATATTTTGACAAGCCTCTTTGAACCTTTTGCTTTTGAATATAGTTAATATTAGTTCACTTATTCTATCAAAGGATTCGTTAATAGACAGAGATAAAATGTTCTTTATGACTTCTTTCTGGGTTTCAAAAGCGGAAATAACAAATTCTGCACTCTCAGCCGTTTGATGGGCGTCTAGGAGGATAACAAATTCCCAATCCTTTTTTTCATCCACCCAAATAACACATCCATCTTCGTTCTTAATCTGACCCGCTGCCTTATTTCCTCCAAAACGCCCTAAGACAATATGCTGGAGCTTATGAATATTTATTTTATCAATAAAATTCTCTTGGCTTCCAACCCAACTAAATTCATATACACCTGGCTTATTCAAAAGAATTCATCTCTAAAAAAGACTTTATTCTATTGCATACAGCTATTACCTCGCTATTATCACCCATTCGAGCATTTGGAGAATCATATACAGCAAATGGCCCCCAATATTCTTCAGGCGTGCCAGGGTAACGGGCGACAAGATGCATATGCAAATGCGGAACTGCATTACCAGAAACAACAGCGTAAATATGCTCAGCTTCTTCAGTTTCTTTAAGAGCTTTACTCACTCTCGCCATCATCATCCCAAAAGCTTTAGCTTCATCTGGATTCATTTCTGCCAGAGTAGGAACATGTCTCTTTAAATCGATCATAAGATGTCCTAAATAATTGGGTTTCCCATCACTATCAATGTGTCCCACATATACATACTCGTCCTCATAAATCTGAACTCCGGATGATTGCAGTTCTCCCTTATGCTTTCTACAGATAAAACAAGTTTCACTCATTTCTATCTCTCCCTAAAAATAATAAAAAAGCCCTACGCCTCATAATGAGGCGGCAGGCTGACTCTAGTGTAGTAGCTCATGGAAAACTTTAGCTTATCGTATAATCATTAAAATATTCTGTCAACTAAAAATACATGCATGAAAAATGGAGATGATCGGATATGAAGGGCTGGCGGCGTTTTGCCGGCAGCCTTAATACTTTGAAGAAAATAACCCATTTTTGTTGAGTTTTATGTATCGTTTCAGAGTATCTTTGTATTATAACGAAAAATAATAAAAATAATTTGTTTCTTTGATAAAGCCTAGTTTTTCATATAGCTTTTGTGCTCCAAAGTTATCTGTAGCTGTCTCAAGGAGAACACCTTTAGCACCTGTTTCTTCTGCAAATGCAATAGCTTTCTTCATTAAATTCTCGCCTAAGCCTTTTCCGCGTACACTTTCTTTTACATACAGATCATTTAGCACCCATAACCGTTTCATGCTTACCGATGAAAATGACGGATATAATTGAACAAAACCAACAGGATTTTCATCTTCAAAAGCTATAAAAATAACTGAATCCTCACTAGTTAATCTTTCCTTAATGAATTCTCTCGCACCTTCAATGTCTGAGTTTTGCTTATAAAAAATCCTATACAAATCAAAAAGTTCCGTTACAGATTCCAGGTCATTTAAGGTTGCTTTTACGATACTCATATTTTAATATCTCCCCTTAAATTTCATAGATTATTTGTGTTTGAAAATTCAGCCCTATCGTTTTCTATTTCTTTTTTATAACTGCCATTGTACACCTTGATACACAAATAAGTTTGTCATTTTCATCGACAATTTTAATATCCCAAACCATTGTCGTTCTTCCTTGATGAAGAACAGCAGCAATGGCAGTAACCTTTCCATCTCGTTTTGCTCTTATATGGTTGGCGTTTATTTCTAGCCCCGCAACTGATTCCGTTTCATGATCGACCAGTTCGTATGCACCAATGCTTGCTACAGTTTCTGCAAGGGCCACAGAGGCTCCTCCATGCAGCACGCCAAACGGCTGTCTTGTTCGCTCATCAACAGGCATGGTGGCTACAACCTTCCCTTTTTCAAGTGAGATGATTTCTATCCCCAGTGCTTCAATCAATGTATTTTTCAGATTCATATATGTTCTCCCCTTTACGCCTTTTACTATTATAAATATAACAGAGTTTTCATCCATTATCATTCTGAAAGAAACACAGGAAAAGCTTTCTTCGCATATATAGGATTAAAAAGAAAGGGGGCCATTTGGAATGACTCCCTATTTTACTTATGGACAAAATTTTTATTGTACTACATCTAATCAATTTTCCTATTACCCTTTCTACGGTATGCCCAATCGGCAATATCCAACTGTAGACCCGGCGACCTTCATGAGCTCTGCAAAGGATATGGAGAATATTATGAGAGACGTCAGCCTATTATTAACAAAGATGGCTTCTTCCAGAACCTTTTCATTTCAATTAATGAGTGCGGCACAAGCATCACAGCAGGACAAGGTTAGTACAATAATTAAATCAACTGGAATCAAACATATCCCAAAAGTTAGATACACACCAGATGGATTGGTCTTAGAGTTTGAATCAGCCAATCAACTTCAAAACTGCTGTAGTTTATTATTAAAGTTAAGATGGAAGTAAGGGAATATTCCCAATTGAGCGGCATGGACTTGGAGAAAACAGGGGGTATTACTCATTTTTTTAGCAGTCCCTTTAGGCCATAAAGAAAAGCTCTCTTAATGAGAGCTTTGATTTTTAGATTATACAGGATTCCAAACATTTTAATAATATGGCGGGAATCCAGAACCGCCATACGGTCCATATGGTCCATAGGCTCCATAGGGTCCAGGTCCATACGGCCCATACGGTACGAACGGTGGATAAATCGGGCGCGGATAAAATAATGCACTTCCGACTAAACCACCAAGTAAGCCGCCTATAAATGGAGCAGCGAAGAAGAATCCTCTCTCCCCGCGGTACGGTCTTCCTCTATAATAATACATATTGGGTAACCTCCTAATTTTTTTACCTACACTACTTAATATGCAATTTCTGCAACTTTGAGTGGGCTTCTATTAGGTTAAGGAGAAACTGAAAAGAGTAAGACACTATTCGTAACCTCGGGAAGTGGCTTAAGCTGGAATCCAATTTCACTTCTGATGACCGCGAACACTGATTTTATGCCGGAGCGGGCATCTAACTCCACTTCTGGTGACCCTCCCAGCCGAATTTTCTCAAACACGGTCAACATGAAGCACTTTTTTATTAATAAGCCTTCGCCCAATAAACTAGCTCCTTCGCTTCACGTCCACAGCAGACGCACTCAGATGAAACAACTTCTTGTTCAAATGGGATACATCTTGAAGTAACGCTTGTTTCTTCTTTAATTTTTTCTTCACATTCAAGCTCTCCGCACCACATTGCTTTTACGAACCCTGATTTATTAGCGAATGTATCTTTGAATTCATCATAAGTTGTAGCAACATATGTTTTTTGTTCGCGAAGCTCTTTTGCTTTATTATATAGATTTTGTTGAATGTCATCTAAAATCTCTGTTAGCTTTGTCTCTAATTGATCCATGCTAACAATCAATTTTTCCCCAGTATCGCGGCGAGCAAGTACGACTTGGTTATTTTCGATATCCTTCGGGCCAACCTCTAAACGAAGTGGAACACCTTTCATTTCATATTCATTAAATTTCCAGCCTGGCTTTTTATCGCTTGCATCAATGCCCACACGTGCAAGCTTAGAAAGCTTCTCTTTTAAGTCATAGGCAAAATCAAGAACGCCTTCTTTATGTTGAGCAATTGGAACAATCATCACTTGTGTTGGAGCGGCTTTTGGCGGAATCACAAGTCCTCTGTCATCTCCATGGACCATGATCATGGCTCCAATGATGCGGGTCGTTAATCCCCATGATGTTTGATGTACATATTGCTGTTTTCCTTCTTTATCTAAATATTGAATGTCAAACGCTTTCGCAAATCCATCTCCTAAATGATGAGATGTTCCAGATTGCAGTGCCTTTCCATCATGCATTAAGCTTTCAATTGTGTACGTAAACTTAGCTCCTGCAAACTTTTCTTTATCAGTCTTTCTGCCCCTTACCACTGGTATAGCGAGGATATTTTCGCAAAGATCCGTATATACATCGAGCATTTGCTTTGTTTCTTCATGTGCGTCTTCATCCGTTGCATGACAAGTATGACCTTCTTGCCACTGGAATTCCATCGTACGCAGGAACGGTCTTGTTGTTTTTTCCCATCTCACAACGTTTGCCCATTGATTGTATAACTTTGGCAGATCACGATAAGAGTGGATAATATTACTATAATGCTCACAGAAAAGAACTTCAGATGTAGGGCGAACAACTAAACGTTCTGTCAGCTCCTCTGATCCCCCGTGCGTTACCCAAGCTACCTCTGGAGCAAATCCTTCAACATGGTCTTTCTCCTTTTGAAGCAGGCTTTCTGGAATAAATAGCGGCATATACACATTTTCATGACCTGTATCTTTAATGCGCTGATCCAGTTCATTCTTAATATTCTCCCATAATGCATAACCGTAAGGGCGCATAATCATACATCCGCGCACACTTGAATAGTCGATTAAATCTGCCTTCGTTACAACATCTGTGTACCACTGGGCAAAATCATCATCCATTGCTGTAATATCTTTAACAAATTCTTTAGCCATTTTTTACACCTCTTTTTAATTTTGAGAGACAAGGGGACGGTTCTGATGTCTCATTTAGCTGAGACACTAGAACCGTCTCCCTATCCCTTATTAAAAAAAGCTATACTTCAAATTAGGGACCAATGCATGGCGGTACCACCCTAATTTAAAGCATAGCTTTACTCTCGAATCATGATAACGGATTTGGGCCCGCTTGTATCTTCATTAATATCCGATACAGAACTCAGAGGCAGGTTCAAGTGGCCGTTTATAGAAGCCTTTCAGCAAATGGCTTCCTCTCTAAGATAAACTAGAATCACTTTACTAATCCTCGTCAATGTATTTACTCTATTTTTGGAAATTATATAAATAAAACGATCTAATGTCAAATTTAATGATGAACCCCCTCAGCCACTGGGCCAAAGGGGTAACATTCATTTCTTAATATATCTTAGTTTTCGAAAGCTTGATCAACAGACACATACTCGTAGCCAAGGTCTTTAGCAACTGCTTGGTAAGTAACATGTCCGTTAAGAACGTTAACACCAAGCTTTAACGATGCGTTGTCTTCAACTGCTTTCTTAACACCTTTGTTAGCAATTTGTAAAGCATAGTTGATTGTAACGTTTGTAAGTGCAATTGTAGAAGTTCTAGGAACAGCACCAGGCATGTTAGCAACAGCATAGTGAACAACGCCGTGCTTTTCATATGTTGGGTTGTCATGAGTTGTAATATGGTCAACTGTTTCGAAGATTCCGCCTTGGTCAACAGCCACGTCAATAACAACTGAACCAGGAGCCATTGTCTTAACCATTTCTTCAGTTACTAATTTAGGAGCTTTAGCACCTGGAATTAGAACAGCACCAACTACAAGGTCACTTTCTTTAACTGCTTGAGCAATGTTGAATGGGTTAGACATTAATGTTTGGATACTGTTGCCGAAAATATCATCTAATTGGCGAAGACGCTCAGGGCTAAGGTCGATAATTGTAACTTGAGCACCAAGACCGATTGCCATTTTCGCAGCATTAATACCAACTACTCCACCGCCGACAATTGTAACTTTTCCGCGTGATACGCCTGGAACTCCTGCAAGAAGGATTCCTTTTCCGCCGTTTGTCTTTTGTAAGAATTGTGCGCCAATTTGAGTTGCCATACGGCCAGCAACTTCACTCATTGGTGTAAGCAATGGCAATGTACGATTCACTTCTACTGTTTCATATGCAATCGCAGTAACGCCTGTTTCTATTAAAGCTTTAGCTAATTCAGGCTCAGCTGCTAAGTGTAAATAAGTGAATAATACTAATCCCTTACGGAAATATGTATATTCAGACTCAAGCGGTTCTTTAACCTTCATAACCATTTCTGCAGCCCATGCTTCAGCAGCTGTAGGAACGATTTCGGCTCCAACCTCTTTATAATCTTCGTTTGTGAAGCCGCTTCCAAGGCCTGCATCTGATTCTACTAATACTTGATGACCCGCTTTAACAAGTGTATATACACTAGCTGGTGTTGCAGCCACACGGTTTTCATTGTTTTTTATTTCTTTTGGTACCCCAATAATCATAGAAAATATTCCCCTTTCCTAACATTCAAAAAATTATAAGCACCTTAAGTATAATAACTGAATTCAGATTAATCAACATTATTCGAGCACTTGTAATTAATTCGTTAGTTTTTGCAGTATTCCGATAACTACTTACTTTAAATCACCCTTTATCCATTAATAGATAATGATAAAAATGATGTAGCATCTCCACTTTCTTTGCCGAATATAAACTAGTTTTGTCATATGGGAAGGAGTTTATTTTTATTGGAAGAATTCATAAATTAATGAAGGAGGGGATCAGTGTGAATACAAGTGCTGTTGCAAAGTTGTTAGGGGTTTCGCCAAGCACAGTACAGCGTTGGGTAAGACAGCTGGGGCTCCAAATGGAACGGAACGAGCTTGGTCATTATTTGTTCAAGGAAGAAGATATTCAAATGCTTAAACACGTTCAAGATCAGCTTAATAAAGGGATTATTCTGCAGAATGTAACTGTAAGCGAAGGGAAGCCAAGGAAAGGAAGTATAAAAACAACCGTGAATATCAGTGACAAATCTACTGAAAAGCTACTGGAGAAAGTCGAGCTGCTGGAACAAAGATTAAACGGGAAAGCGGATGATGTGGTAACCTATCAGCTGCTGCAGCACCGCCGTGAGATTGAGGATCTCCAAGGCATTATTAAGAATTTAACTGAACGGATCGAAACACTTGAAAATAAGCAGAGCAGTCTAAAAAAAGGGCTGCCCCCAGAAAGTCTATTAATATTTGATAAAGAAAAGCCCAAAGAAAAATTAAAAAGAAAAAATATTATTACATCCCTTTTTGGATTTTAGGTTAAGCGAAAGAATCGCTTAACCTATTCATTAAAAAAGGAGACTCGGGTCAAGGGAACATTCCTTGACCCATTTCCATTCAGACTGGAGAAGTGTCCTATACTTCAAATCTTTCAACAAGCAGAGCCAGTGTACGTACCATTACGCCTGTTGCACCGGATGGGCCAAGATTATGTTCTTTGCGAGTCGTTGCTGTTCCAGCGATGTCAAGGTGCACCCAAGGTGTACCTTCAGCAAATTCTCCCACAAACCCTCCTCCCATAATTGCATGTCCTTCTCGTCCTGGAGAGTTATTTAAATCAGCAATCTTGCTGCTTCTTATTCTTTGTTTATCCTTTTCAAACAACGGGAGTCTCCAGATAGGCTCTCCTGCTTCATATGATGCTTCAAGTACTTGTTCCCATAGTGCTTCATTATTAGTTAAGGCACCTGTCGTTTCATTTCCGAGAGCAACAATGACTCCTCCCGTTAATGTCGCAACATCCACTAAATAGTTAGCCCCATGAAACTTCGCATACGTTACCGCGTCTGCTAAAGCAAGGCGGCCTTCAGCATCTGTATTTAGCACTTCAATCGTTTTGCCGCTCATAGAGGTGATGACATCATCAGGCTTAAGCGCATTTCCGCTAATCATGTTGTCAGTTGAAGGGATAACCGCGACAACATTCTGTTCTGGCCTAAGCTCACCTATAATTTCCATAGCTCCAAGAACAGCAGCGGCACCGCCCATATCCGATTTCATGCCAACAATTCCATCTTTAGGCTTAATTGAATAGCCTCCTGTATCGAATGTAATACCTTTTCCGACTAAACCAATGACGTCCTTCCATTCTTCTTTCCCTTGATATTTGAGGACAATCATTTTAGGAGGTTCAACAGAGCCTTGGTTAACTGCTAATAAAGCTCCCATGCCGAGCTTAAGCATATCTTCCTTTTCAAGGATTTCTGCTTCAAAGTCATATTTAGCCGCTAATTCTAAAGCATAGTTGGCCATATCTGTAGCAGTCAGCATATTGCCCGGCAGATTAACAAGAGTCCGGGCTGAATTCGTTGCTTTACCATATGTATAGCCGACCGTTAAAGCTGCTTTAATTTCCTCTTCCTCTAAAGAATCGCTATATACAGTAACGTGCTCAATGGCTTTTTCAGGCTCATTCGATTTTTGTTTATAGCCTGCGAAGGAATACGTTGATAATGTAAGTGCTTCACCTACAGCGTGTGCTGCATCTAATGCATCTACATTCTCGTTTACTAATGATGGGAGAAGCACTGCTGCATCCAGAAGCTTATCTGCTTTTACAGCTTTAAACGTTTTCCCAAGCGCCTCACGCAAACTTTCAAAGCTATAATCAGTTTCGCGGCCAAGACCGACCACATATAATCTTTTTGCCCCGATTTTCCCAAATGTATGTACTTTTGAAACAGCCTTCTTCTTAGCAGATAAATCACCGTTTCTGACAAGATCTGTTAATTGGCCGCCAAATTCATTGTCCAGACTCGAAAGAACTCCATCGAATTTATTGGGCTTTTCGAAAATTCCAAGGATGAGGCATTCATGTTCTTTTGCATAATTTAATTCCTTTAATACTGTAAACATATTTCCACCTCCATATTTGATGCTCTCATTATAGCGAAAAAAGGAAATTATTTCGACTATCTAATCATTTAATAACAGTATTAATTGTGGTAATTTGGGAAGAGTACCAACTTCTTCAAAGGGAACTCTATCAATATCCTGTGGAAAAAGTGCAAGACATTTCTCAATAAATGAATAGACCTGTTCAAGATCAATCCCCCAATGCATTGGGCGATAATCCTGTAAATAATCATGTGCGGCCTTCATCATAAGCCTTGCACCTTTAATATTGCCGTATTCATAATGATAAATCGCTACACTCATTTGCAGCAGCCCTTTAAAAAATAAATTTCCCTTATCAGTCATCCACATTTCTTCAAGAAGATCATGGCAAGTATAGTAATCCCCTTCGTTAAACTTGATAAAAAACTCATAATATTCTAGTGGGTAATCCTGCATTCGAATCACTCCCTTGTAAGAGATTTACATAAACTATACATTTCCCCTCCGCTTTTCCTTCTAAAACCATTGCACTATCAGAAAATTATTATTATCATTTTAACAAAAGGATTTAATTCTGCGCAAAGTTGTCGAAATTTTTCTAAAAAATCTGTAGAGTTAAATATGTTTCCTTTGTTTAAAAGGTGGTTAATAAATGGATTTATTATTGAATTTTCCTCTTTGGTCAGCCATTGCGGCTATCTTCTTTGCTCAATTTGTTAAAGTCCCGATTCACTTTATTGCTACAAGGAAGGTTAATTGGGCATTGCTTACGAGCACAGGCGGGATGCCAAGCTCTCACTCTGCAGCCGTAACCGCACTTTCAACTGGTGTTGCGCTAGAAACGGGTTTAGACTCACCAGTGTTTGCAATTTCTGCTGTATTTGCCATAATCACAATGTTTGATGCGACAGGAGTTCGTAGACAAGCAGGAGAACAAGCCATTGTATTAAATCAATTAATGTCAGATTTTAACCATTTTGTGGAAGAAGCAAAGGTTTGGCAAAAAAAAGGTGAACAAGAGAAAAGGAAGGAATTAAAGGAATTGCTTGGCCATAAACCAATAGAAGTTTTTTTTGGCGGCTTAACCGGCATTCTGTTAACACTTTTTCTACATTATATTATTTCTTAATAAATATCTGCTTAATGTTAATCAAAAGGTGTGAATTCATTGAGAATCGTTTCTATATGTCCAAGTAATACAGAGCTAGTGGAATATTTAGGTTTAACTCATCTTCTTGTAGGGGTTGATGATTTTTCTGACTGGCCAGAACAAATTAAGCATTTGCCCCGGCTAGGGCCAGATTTATCGATTCATATGGATAAAGTGGAAGAGTTGCAGCCAGATTTAGTTCTGGCATCTTTGAGTGTGCCTGGGATGGAAAAAAACATTGAAGAATTAGAGAAAAGAAACATCCCCCATATCATTCTAAATCCACAAAGCCTAAAAGATATTGAAAATGATTTAATTATTACCGCAAAAGCATTAGCTCAGCCTGAGGCCGGCGAAAAAGCTTCTTCGGTATTCCAATCACAAATCGAAGAATTAATAAAGATAGCAGCGAATATAGAGAAAAAGCCTTCTCTTTATTGGGAATGGTGGCCGAAGCCTGTCTTTACCCCAGGTCAAGTCAATTGGCTAACAGAAATTAGTCAACTTGCTGGAGCAGTTAACTTATTTAAAGATGTAGAATTGGCGAGTGTTCAAACAGATTGGGATGATGTATATCGCCGAAACCCCGATTATATTTGCCTTGCATGGGTTGGTGTTCGGAAGGAAAAAGTCAATCCTGATATAGTTAGGAAAAGACCGAAATGGGATCAGTTGGACGCTGTTCGAAATCAGCATATACTCGTTTTGGAGGAAGAACTATACTGCAGGCCATCTCCCCGTTTGATTGAAGGAGCGATTAGGCTTGCGAAAAAAATTCATCCTGAAGCTTATGCATCTATTCAATAGACCGCAAAAAAGGCAGTTATAAAAAACAGGCAAATTCGTTTTTAATGAATTTGCCTGTACTTTTTATTTTCGCTCTGATTTAATATATTGTTGACGAAAAACCTGCATGGATTCATTTTCATTTAAAGCATGTAATTCTTCTTCTGTAAGAGTTCCGTCACCCATCTCAACAACATAAACATCAATTGTCTTTTTTCCCCATTCATTATAAACATCATCAACTGTTTCAAAATATAGGTCAACCTTATTTCCTTTTATCGCTCCACCTTTGTCAGCAACGACTCCATACCCATAATCAGGAACAAAAATAATCGTTCCAATTGGGAATACATTCAAATCGGCTGCCACTGTTGAATACAAATCTCTTTTCACCTTCACGCCTGAATATGTAATACCGAATCCAGGATGACCAGGATTTTTTCCTGTTGATTCATAGAAAGCGGTATAGCCCGTAGCTATTACCTTTTTCACCGGATATTGTGACCAATCAATAGCTTCCTCTAATTTTGGCGGCGTTCCAGATACCGCTCGGCTAGAGGATATTTTTAAATCTACATTTACAATCTGCTTTAAATATTTATAGGCGATTCCCACACTCTTAAATGTATGACTAAAAGGATGGTCATCCGAATTCTTACTTTGACGAAAATCATCACTATTAAAATAATTGACAATAGATTTAGCCTGTACTCCAGATATGGATTGAAAGGTTGTTAATAATGCTGCTAAAAACAAAGTTGACATTACTAAACGTCTTGTCCAAGTTTTAATTCTATTCATTTAAATTTTCACTCCTCCCAAGAATATTCATTTCCAACTTTCATGAGAATATTCACAGAAGAGCCAAAAAAATAAATTAAATTATCTGAAAAAAGACTTTTATGATCCAAAAAGCCTGAATTATATAGGTTTTTCTTGATTTTTTTCAAATAAAAAAATCCCTGCTCAATACAGAGATTTCCTACTCATAGAAATTAGTCTAAAACATTTGATACCCTTTTTTACGAAGAACTTTAATCGTAATGCCGGCAACAATGGCACCTGCCATCCCACTGCTCAAAATCAGTACATCCGCTGTGGCAAGCTGGGATAGTTCACTTCCCAGACTAGAAAACGATTCTTTAGCATTTTGAAAATACTCGATAAAACGCACCTTATCAATTATTAGTATTGCAACAATTGGATAAATAATTGCCATGATCCATGACATTCTTAGCAGCATATTTAAAATAAATCCAATTCCAAAAAATAACACAAAGAACAGCAGCATGGAAATTGGCAATACGAAAATAGTCATCTGCATTGATTCCGTTCCTCCCTCAGCACATCAATAAATAGTTTACTGAATGTAGATTTGGGAGTCAATTATTATATTTAGTTAAATTGCCCTATTAGATTATAAAAATAACCGATATGCTGTATAGCCAAACTGATCTCCAGGGTTCATTCCATCCATTAATGGCTTTGCCGACGAATCCGAACGATTAGCTAAATATTTGAGTAGTATGGACGCATTTTCATCTTCAGCTAATTCTAGCGGATCGATAAACTGAACATCATAAAGCTCTCCATCCTGCACTTGAATTGTCTGCTCAGGCAAGGCTTCAAGCACGAAAATTATCATATTATCGCTAATCTCATCTTTAATAACTCCCGTCCTTAGACCAATCATCCCTTTAACAGTGCACTTAATTCCCGTTTCCTCTTCTACTTCCCGAATGACTGCTTCATCAGCAGTTTCGCCTGGGTCCACAAAGCCAGCTGGCAAGGACCAGCTTCCCTTTAGCCCTCCATATTTCTTTTTGACTACAAGCCATTTACTATCTGGTGAAATGACAAGCCCGGAAACCGCCAGCCAAACCTTTCCCCTTTTTTGGCTCATATTCAATCCCCCTTTTTGATTCTAAATTGATAGTACCATAAATTTTTTTGATTATATGCACGTTAAATCTTTTTATTTGCAGGTTTACTTTTATAAAAAAATAAAAAGCCTAAGAAATGTTTCCTCAGGCTTTTTATTTTATCGATTTTATAATAGATTAAATTTTCCTTTTTTCATTACTAGTGATGGGCCGCCAATCATATATAGGGCACGGTTGTCGACCATTTTCTTCATAAATGAAGCTTTCGCCCCAAACATTTTCTTCCCGAACGCAACACCAATTGCATCGTCTTCCCCTAGTGAACATACAGTTCCTTTAATGTCTGGCTTGAACGATTCAAGCTCGGTTTTATTGCGAATAAGAGCTGTAATGTTTCTAGCACAAACCTCTCCCTGCTGCATGGCAATTTGTGCAGTTGGAGGGTAAGGACGGTTAATTTCTTCGTTAATGATAAGGGAGCAATCCCCAATAATGAATACATTTTCATGACCAGGTGCTCTTAAATCTGGCTGGACTTTTACACGGCCTCGCATAGCCTCAAAGCCTGATTTCTCAATTAAAGAGTTTCCGCGAACACCCGCTGCCCAGATCACCGTACCTGCTTTAATTTCTTCTAACTCATCCTCGCCTTTGCTTACGAATATTCCTTCAGGTGTACATTCCTTAATCGCTGTGCCAATGCGGAATTCTACGCCCTTTTTCTCCAAATGTGCCACAGCATACTCCACTAGCTCTGGGTCAAACCCAGGCAGAACCATTGGTGCTGCTTCAACACAGATGACCTTTACCTTCTGAAAATTAACGTCATACTCACTGCAAAGCTCCGGAAGGCGGTTTCCTAATTCACCAAGAAATTCGATTCCAGTGAAGCCAGCTCCCCCAACAACAATCGTTAGACGCTCATCCTTCTTCTCAGCTTCCGTATTATAAGTAGCAAATTGATATTCGATATGCTCACGGATTTGTCGTGCCGAGTTCACGTTCACAATTGAAAAGGCATACTCTTTCAAGCCCTTTATGCCAAATGTTTCAGATTCACCGCCAAGAGCAACGACTAAATAATCATAATCAATCTCGCCATTTGCAAGAATGACCTTTTTCTCTTCCGTTTTCACTTCCACTGCGGTATCTATAATAAAATCAACTTTGTTTTGATCAATAACCGTTTTAATATCATATCTCACTCGATCATGGTGAAGAGTACCTGCAGATGCCTCGTGCAGCCACGTTGTTTCATAATGATAATCATTTTTGTTAACTAAAACGATATCAGCTTCATTGACTCCTATTGCCTTTTGCAACCGAGTCGCAGTCATTAAACCACCATAACCTGCACCTAATATAACAATCTTTTGCTTTCTCAATGTATATCTTCCACCTTTTAGAAAATTTTATTTATTATTATCTGTTTTCAATTACTCTTAATACATTAAGAATATCAAGAGTTTGTGATGTAATTCACTAAAGATGTCAAAAAAAATTAAGAAATTTGTCACAAAAAATTAACATTCTATCTACCATCATATTATTCGTTTTTTATTTGGATTTCAAGCCTAAAAACGGCAGGGGGAAATATTCGGAAAATTCAGTTCATAATTAACAAAATGTATTGTGATAATGGTAAAATATTTGTTTATTCATAATATTTTTAACAAGGAAGTGAGCTTTGTAATATAATATGTTATTATATACTGTGAAATTGCACTATTATAGATGGGGGGAGATAAAGTGAAAGAAGATAAAAAAGTGTATGATATAACGATTATTGGCGGAGGTCCTGCTGGTTTATTTACTGCTTTCTATGGCGGAATGAGACAGGCTTCTGTTAAAATTATAGAAAGCTTGCCACAGCTTGGCGGCCAATTATCAGCCCTATATCCAGAGAAGTACATATATGATGTAGCAGGATTTCCTAAAGTTCGCGCCCAAGAATTAATTAATAATTTGAAAGAGCAAATGGCCAAATTCGAACCGGCAACAGCACTTGAACAATCTGTAGAGAAGCTTGAGAAGCAGGAAGACGGAATTTTTAAGCTAACAACGAATAAAGAAATTCATTATACTAAAACAGTAATTATTACGGCAGGAAACGGTGCCTTCCAACCGCGACGCCTGGAATTAGAAAGTGCTGCACAATATGAAGGGAAAAACCTTCACTATTTTATTGATGACCTAAAGCAATTTGCTGGTCAAAAGGTTGTTGTATTTGGCGGAGGGGACTCTGCAGTTGACTGGGCGCTTATGCTAGAGCCGATTGCTGAAAAGGTAACCATCGTTCACCGTCGGGATAAATTCCGTGCCCATGAGCATAGCGTTGAAAATCTTCATAATTCTAAAGTTGATATAAAAACACCATTTGTCCCAGCAGAATTAATCGGAGATGACAAGGGTATTAAGCAAGTTGTGCTAGAAGGTGTTAATGATAAGTCAAAAGAAACGATTGATGTAGACGCGGTCATCTGTAACTACGGTTTTGTTTCTTCCCTTGGTCCAATTAAAGAATGGGGCCTTGACATTGAAAAGAACTCCATCGTTGTCAATTCCAAAATGGAAACAAATATTCCAGGCATTTATGCAGCAGGAGATATTTGCACATATGAGGGGAAAGTAAAGCTAATCGCATGCGGCTTTGGTGAAGCACCAACAGCGGTCAACAATGCAAAGGCATATATTGATCCAAAAGCAAAAATCCAGCCAATGCATAGCAGCTCCATGTTTGATTAAATCATACAAGGGTGCTTATAAGGCAAGGGTGCTTATAAGGCACCCTATTTTATTAACATTCCTCTGGCGTACCAGCTGCTGTTGCCGTACGGAATGATGACCCGCACCCGCATGATGCAATCGCATTCGGGTTATCAATCGTGAACCCGCCACCCATCATCGATTGCTTATAATCAATTTTCGTTCCATTCAGGATCGGTGCGTCCTCTTTGCTAACAACAATCTTGATCCCATGCTGCTCAAATTGGCTATCATTTTCTTCTACTTCATGGGCAAAACCCATTCCATAAGATAATCCGCTGCATCCCCCGCCTTTTACAGAAACCCTTAATAAGGCATTTTCCTCTTCATTAGCCTTCATCATTTCCTTAATTTGCGAAGCAGCAGCATCTGTCAAAATAACAACATCACTCATTTATCTTCACTTCCTTAATTCATTTATTGTTGAAATCTTATTTTAAACTTTTTCACGGTATAAACTATGAAAACTCCCTCTTTCTATAATAGTATATACACTACAGTTCGTGACCTCAACTAATCAGTTTTATTCAAATTTCATTTCAATTGATGTACCAAGGTTAGATGAATTAGTGCTTTTATCATGCAACGGAGGATATTTTTAGTTATAATGGTATATATATCTTGCAGCACACCTAATTCATTTTTCCTAGGAGCGATCATGATGACTGAAATTGAACCCATCTTCGACAAAAAGTGCGAATGTAGAATGTGCAAAAAATCGTTTACTAGTAAAAAGCTGCGTTCCAGGTTTACAAAGGTAAAGGACTATGATACTGATTTCTGCCCTAATTATACCTCTGAGGAAGCAAATCCGATTCTTTATCACGTTGAGGTATGCCCTCATTGCGGATATTCTTCAACAAGCGATTTTTCTCCTTATTTTCCACCCGGAACCATTGAAGTCATACAAGCTAAGGTCTGCGACCAATGGAATCCCCATGATCTTGGACAGAAGCGAAAATTAGGAGATGCTATCAAAACATATAAATTAGCCGTCTATTGCGGCTTGCTGAAAAAAGAGAAGTATATCACTATTGCTGGCATGTACATGAGGTTAGCGTGGATTTATCGGAGCCTGCAGAATGAGGAACAGGAGCAAAGATTTTTGAAGCTGGCTTCAAAAACATATGTAGACTCTTATATGGCAGATGATTTTAGAGGAACACAAGTATCTGAAGTTAAGCTTATGTATTTAATAGGCGAGCTTTCTAGACGCACCCATCAAAATGATCAGGCTGTTAAATTCTTTTCCAAGGTGATTGAGCAGCAAAACCGGTCCATCGAATCGGGTATTATCGAAATGGCTAGAGAAAGATGGTATGAAATGCGTGACAGCCAGAAGACAGCGAACCAAGCATAAAAAAAGGGGGATAAGAAGAAATGCCAACCTTTTCATGACATAATGAAAAGGCAAAATCTTCTTTTCTCCCTATTTGTTTAATATATTAAAACATTGGATTTCCCTCTAAATATTGATAGATATTTTGAACTAGCTCATCAGGAGTCTCTCCTGTAACGACCTCGCCATTTACGAGAGCAAATAAAGTAGATGCACATTTCCCGCAGTAGCCTAAACATCCATATTCAATAACATCAAGGTCATAATCCTTCTCTAGTATTTCCAGCGCCTTTTGAGATCCACTTGCTAAATTGCTGACACAAAACTCAATGATGGGCTTTATCACTACGATCACCTCAGTCTGAAGCTATCAATTCGAATACTTCTTTTTAATCATGAACCCTTTTCCATGCTACCTTTTTTCATCGATTTCTGCAATATTTTCACTTTAATAATGGTTAACCGCCATCTGCTCACATATTCTAGAATGTTTTTGTCCCGAATAAAATCCGTTCCCATGTATGTATAGGGCTAGAAATCAATAGTATTGCTGATATAGCCTTTAATAAAGAAGGAACAATATAAAGATTTTCATCAATACATCATATGGCTATTATTGTCAAGCTACAATGTTATTAAGGTTGTGATTTTATGACATTTTAGATATACTTTCTATGGGATAAGCGATTTATATATACTATTTCAGCACAGTTTTTTTTACAGAGCGGACATAAAAGGGGATACAATATGAAAAAACTTGTAATACTTGGCGGTGGCTATGGGGGAATGAGGGCACTTGAACGTCTTCTTCCTAATCAGCTGCCAGATGATGTTTCCATTACTTTAATCGATCGGGTTCCTTATCATTGTTTAAAAACAGAGTATTACGCATTAGCAGCTGGGACCATCTCTGATCAACAAGTACGGGTGGCCTATCCCGAGCACCCAAGACTCGAAATAAAATTTGGCGAAATCACCGGCATTGATCTTGAAAACAAAAAGGTTACCTTGCTTGACAACACATCGGTTCGTTATGATGATTTAATTATCGGTTTAGGCTGTGAAGATAAATATCATAATGTACCTGGTGCAAATGAATTCACACTAAGTATTCAAACCATTGAAAAGTCTCGTGCAACATACCAAGCTTTAAATAACTTATCTCCAGGGTCCGTTGTTGGTATTGTCGGTGCTGGATTAAGCGGGGTTGAGATTGCATCAGAACTTTACGAAAGCCGTCCGGATTTAAACATTAAATTATTTGATAGAGGGAATCATATCCTTTCTGCCTTCCCTGAAAGATTAAGCATGTATGTTGAAAACTGGTTTAACAGCAATGGGATAGAAATTATTAGTCATTCAAATATTACCCGTGTAGAAGAAAATGTTCTTTTTAATCATGATGAGCCGATTCCATGTAATGCAATCGTTTGGACCGCTGGCATTCAGCCTAATAAGATCGTTCGTGATATGGATGTGGAAAAAGATCCACAAGGGCGGGTTGTGCTTACTAAGTATCATAACCTCCCCTCAGATGAACATGTGTATGTTGTTGGGGACTGTGCAAGCCTTCCACATGCACCAAGCGCCCAGCTGGCTGAAGGACAGGCTGAGCAAATTGTTCAAGTCCTATTGAAACGATGGAAAAGTGAAGAACTTCCAGAATCACTGCCAACGATAAAGCTAAAAGGGGTACTTGGCTCCCTTGGCAGTAAGCACGGATTCGGAGTCGTAGCCGATCGAGCCATTACAGGCCGAGTAGCAAGACTTCTGAAATCAGGAATTCTTTGGATGTATAAATTTCACCGGGGATAAGACCATAGAATCACATTCGGGATATCTTGTATAATTGATACTTTTTTTAAAAAAAAAGGTGGATACGCCTTGAAAAAAATGAGCATCTCCCTCGGGAAATGCTCTTTTTTTCTACTCTGCTTTATATCCGTGTTTTTCCATTACTGAATAAATGGTTTTTAGCTTTGGATTGCCTTCCCCAACTACCTCATCTTCAATTAGGACGACCGGGTAAAACATATCCTCTTCAATTACCCTTTGAGCAAATTCCTGTTTCTCAGCTTCTTCAGGTGGATTGTGGATGTCCACATACGTAATTTTGAAAGGCTGGTCTGGATACTTTCGGCTTAGCGCAGCTTGAAGCCACTCATATGTTTCCTTTGAGGAAGGAAGGTTTACACAGCTTGGACATAATACCTCTGCTCCATAAACAGTTAATTCCACTTCTCTTTGCATTCCCTTTTCCCCCTTTAAATGAATCTTATATTCATTTTACATGATAATGACGTTAGAAACCTTACTAAATTTCGATTTGAGCGGAAATCCATTTCTTTAAATAGATTTTTCAACTCATAATGATTATAATAAATATAAAGAAAGGAGTAGATTTAAATGGCTGAACAAACAACAATGATTGAGCAAGTTCAAGAAGTATTAGATAAATTGCGTCCATTCCTTCTACGCGATGGAGGAGACTGCGAACTAGTTGATGTAGAGGATGGAATCGTAAAGCTGCGCTTACTGGGCGCATGCGGTACTTGCCCAAGTTCAACGATCACACTAAAAGCAGGTATCGAACGTGCATTATTAGAAGAAGTACCTGGTGTTGTAGAGGTTGAACAAGTATTCTGATGCTTGATATGGTAAAAGCGATGTCTCGTCTGACATCGCTTTTTTATTATTTACATAGAAGACCGTTTCGTGATTCAGTATAGACCTGACTGCCGACCTGATCAATTTTCAAGCTGCGGCAATCCATTTCTGGAAACAGCTTAGATAATCCTTCTGCAACAGCTTTCCCTTTGCCTTCCTCCGCCAAACATAGCACGGTTGGACCCGCACCACTCAAAGCTACCCCAAAAGCGCCAAGTTCAATTGCATTTTCCTCAATAATGGCCATATGAGGAACTAGCTCTTTCCGGTAAGGATGATGATATAAATCTGCCTTCATCATTTTTCCAGCAAGCTCAAAATTGCTGCTGAATAGAGCTGCAATGAGAACATTCCCGATGGCCCCTGCTTGTACCGCTTCACTATAGGAAAGGCTGCTAGGCAAAACGCCCCGGGACTCCTTCGTTAAAAGCTCATCTTTAGGAACAACGGCAATTACATCAAGTGCTAAATGATTAAAGACTTCAGCACTTACATCTTCTCCTCTTTGACAGCCGACTACTAATCCCCCTAAAAGGGAGGCGCCGACATTATCAGGATGACCTTCGATTCGAGAAGCCAATTCCAATTTCTCCTGCTCTGATAAATGAAGATTGCAGAGGGCATCCGCTAATTCAATTCCAGCGACAATAGCTGCAGCACTAGAGCCTAAACCTCTTGCGAGAGGAATATCGCTGCTTACGCTAATTTTACAGCTAGGCAGCTTTTGATTATATGTTTCTGCTGTCTTCATAGCAATTTGAATTATATAATTTGTTTCATCATTTGGAAATACATTCAAGTGCTCAGATAAAGGGACAACCTCCCAATGATCTGCTCCTTCAACCTCAAGAGTTAAATATACATTTAGTGCAAGCCCAATTGAATCAAATCCAGGTCCTAAGTTTGCGGAGCTTCCCGGGACTTTAATGATGAGCATTTCCCCTTCGCTCATACATGGACAACTCCCTTAATATGTTCAGCCACCGCAACCTCATCATTTGGAAGCACAATAGGCTTAATAGGGCTGCATTCGATCGCCACATTCGGATCCTTCAGGCCATTTCCTGTAAGAATGGCAACCACTCTAGAATGCTGCGGAATTTCTCCATTTCGCAGCTGTTTATAAATACCCGCTAATGAGGCACATGATGCCGGCTCAGCAAAAATTCCTTCAGTAGAAGCAAGCTTTCTATACATATAGAGAATTTCTTCATCACTTACTTCATCAATCTTTCCATTGGATTCTTCTAAAGCTGCATTAGCTAAGCTCCAGCTTGCAGGATTGCCGATTCGAATTGCAGTCGCAATGGTTTCAGGATCTTCAAATACTTTATTATGAACGATCGCAGCTGCACCTTCTGCTTCAAATCCATGCATTTTTGGCAGCCCTGTTTGCTTCGCTTCATTGTATTCCTTAAAGCCCTTCCAGTACGCACTAATGTTGCCTGCATTTCCGACAGGAAGTGCAAGAATATCCGGTGCTTTGCCGCCAAGCTGATCACAAATTTCAAAGGCGCCTGTTTTCTGGCCTTCAAGGCGGTATGGGTTCACAGAGTTTACGAGAGTAATAGGCTCTGTTTCACTGATTTTTCTAACCATCGCCAATGCTTGGTCGAAGTTTCCTTCAATTGAGATAATCTCTGCACCATACATAACAGCCTGCGCTAGCTTGCCCATCGCAATTTTCCCCTCTGGAATAACAACAATGCAACGAAGCCCAGCTCGTGCCGCATATGCTGCTGCAGCTGCCGATGTATTCCCTGTGGAAGCACAAATGACGGTTTCACTCCCCTCTTCCTTCGCTTTTGCTACAGCCATAACCATCCCACGGTCTTTAAAGGAACCAGTCGGATTTGTGCCTTCTGTTTTCACATATAGGTCAATTCCCCATTCATCAGAAAGCTTATCAAGTCTAATTAATGGTGTATTACCTTCATTCAATGTTAGTAGTGGTGTGTTTTCGTTAATTGGCAAATACTCTTTATATGCTTTTAGTAATCCTTCCCATCTCATACACTTGCGCTCCCCTCAACTCGATACGAGCTTTCGATTGTTTGTACAGCCTGTAAATCTCTTAATTTAACTAAAATATCTTGATAATCTTGTAATGAAGCCTGATGAGTAACCAGAACGATCTCTGCAAGCTCTTTATTTTTCAGCGGCATTTGAAGGATTTTTTCAAAGCTCACATGGTGTTCTGAGAAAATCGAAGTAATATTCGCGAAAACGCCTACTTCATCTTTTACATGCAAGCGTAAGAAATACTTCGAGAAAATTTCATTTGGACCCATCAGCTGCTTTTCGAATTGCGGAGTAACAGCGCTTTTTCCAGTTACACCTAAACGCATATTTTTCATCACAGCAACTAAATCTGAAACTACAGCTGTAGCTGTTGGCAAGCTTCCAGCTCCTGGTCCATAAAACATTGTTTCGCCTACAGCTTCTCCATGAACATAAACAGCATTGAATTCATCATGAACAGATGCAAGTGGATGTGTGTCAGCTAACAAAGTCGGCTGAACACTTACCGCCACTTTATCCCCATCTCTTTCAGCCATCCCGATAAGCTTCATCGTATAGCCAAGCTGGCGGCCATACTGCAAGTCTTCCTCTGTGACGTTAGAAATCCCCTCAGCCTTAACATCATCTAAATCTATTTCCATGGAAAAACCAAGCGTTGCCAGTATAGCCATTTTTCTTGCGGCATCTAGTCCCTCAACATCAGAAGTCGGGTCAGCCTCTGCATAGCCAAGCTCTTGTGCTTCTTTTAGAACATCTTCGTAGGCACTGCCGTTCTTGCTCATCTTTGTTAAAATAAAGTTCGTTGTTCCGTTTACAATTCCCATCATTTTCGTAATTCTATCTGAAGCCAAACCATCCACAAGGCTTCTTAAAATCGGGATTCCCCCGCCAACACTCGCCTCGTAAAATAGATCACAGTCATGCTCTGAAGCAATCTTTAAAAGCTCTGAGCCATGTACAGCCATTAAATCCTTGTTTGCCGTTACGACATGCTTTCGATTTTTCAAAGCCTTCATAATATAATCCTTCGTTTCACCAACGCCGCCCATTACTTCAATAACGACATCAATTTCAGGATCATTAATGATATCTTCCGGATCTATCGTTAACTTTTCTGCAGATATTTCTACTGATCTTGCTTTATTTAAATCCTTAACAAGGATCTTCTTCACTTTTACGGGACAGCCTATTTGGTGCATAAGCTTATCCTGATGATTTTCAATAATCGTGACGACACCTGAACCAACTGTTCCTAACCCTAATAATCCGATCGAGATTGCGTTCACTTTCATTCCCCTCTCAAGTTGTTCTTTCTGTATGTACATTTGTATTTGTATAGTAGACATTATAGAGGGAAATATCCATTTTTACAATAGTTATTTTCAGACTAATATGGATGTAATCGCTTACTACTGCGGATTTACAGAAAAAATTTTTTATAAAAAAAAAGCGACTCAAATGAAGTCGCTTAGAAAATTGGCATTGGGACAATGAACAGTTCCCTTATCACATTATTTTTTCAGCCAGCCGATCAGGGGTATTCTAAACTTTTGTACAGGCACTTCGGCAAAATCATAGAAGCTTCCTAAAAAGCGCTCATGCTCATCGGATTGCTGGAGAAACTTATGCAGTCTTTCTTCGAGTGTGTTTTTCTCTTGCTCTGAGCTAGATCCATAATACGTTTCAATGCAATAAAAATAATGAAGCGGAAACAAAAGACGGGCAAAATATAGTCTCCAAGAGAAAGGGGTTAATGGAACGATACTTTGATAATCCTTCATAAACTGCCGGAGCACTGGCTCGTACGTTTTAATATTGCGGAAATATTTCTCTCTCGTCCATTCTGCAAGATCTCTTGACGAATGATCAAAGACCCAATCAAATGGATTTTTCATATAATAAGTGTGGTCCCATATTTTTTCCGTGAATCGTATATGGCAAATCGTGCCACTATCCGTTGCGCCCGGGTTATCATCAATTTCTGTGTCCACAATATATTGAATGGCATTTTCAGCAATCCCCCTATAATAAGGAAATGATTCTAAAAACATCTGGTCAAATTCATGTTCTGGCTGTTGAAAGAGCATTTCATTCCATACTTTTTCCATTTGATCTAATCTTGTTTCCCACAATTGCTTCCACTGACCAATCCTGCTAACCTTTTTTACTGGAAACGAAACCGACCTGCCCCTGAAATGAAACTTCGCTAGCTTTCTTCCGCTTCGCTGTAATTTTCGATTTTGCACCTGTTTATTCATAAGAACACAATATCTTCCGTTTTCCCATTCACTAAATTGTTTTCCTTCCTTTGTCTTAATGATAGTACCGCAATATTTTTCACCGCTCTTAACTAGATGATCTGTGAGCATATTTAATTCACTAAGCTCGTCTTCCGTCATACCGCCAATTGGGACAAGAATATAAATTTGTTCCTGACTCCTGTATGCTTTGTACTTTCCAATTCTGACTTCATCATCAGCCTGTAGTCCGTATTGCGATTTAAGCAGTTTTAACATTTCACACCGCCTTATAAAGGTAATGAACTCCTTAACGAAATATATGTATAGAAATAGCAGAACTTGTGCTTTTCTTGAATAACTAGTTGTATGAAGGCAAAAATGAGAAGGATGTCCATTTTTCGACTCCTAAACATAAGGACGATGGAATAATTTCTATAAATAGGTTATATATATATTGAAACTAACAGGAAAAAGGTGGAGCCGATGAACGAAGAAAAAAGTGTAGATTTGATTGAGCAAACAGCGCGCAAATGGCTGCAGGAACGGGGAGTATCAATTCAGGATATTGCAGAATTAGTCTTTTTCCTCCAAGAAAAATATCACCCAGATTTACAAATGTCAGTTTGCATTGAAAATGTGGAACGTGTCCTATCCAAAAGGGAAGTCCAAAACGCAGTCTTAACTGGCATCCAGCTAGATGTCCTTGCTGAAAAGAAACAACTGTCAGAACCGCTTCAGCATGTAGTTGAAATTGATGAAGGTCTGTATGGTGTGGACGAGGTACTAGCCTTATCTATTGTGAATGTATATGGATCGATTGGCTTTACTAATTTTGGCTATATTGATAAGTTAAAACCCGGAATATTAAAAGATCTGAATGATAAATCCTCTGGAAAAGTCCATACCTTTTTAGATGATATTGTTGGAGCGATTGCAGCGGCTGCATCTAGCCGGTTGGCACATAGGGCGCATGGGGCAAAGTAAAAAAGATGGAGAGCAAGCTCTCCATCTTTTTTACTGATTCATTTGTTTTTTTCACTTTATCTAATCTCTCTAACGAGCATAAACGCTTCTGCTGCTTCCACACCAATATGGCTTCCCCAATAATTAGCATGAATTTTAATAGCTTCAAGGGATCTTGGATGTGGGTACTTTCTCATTTCACTCTTGTATTCATTAAGTGCCTTCAGCTTTTTTTCTAAGAAACTAGTAATATCTACATACATATTAGGCATAAAAGCCGTATGTCCCTGCTGAACATTCCATTCTGTTGAAGAAGGAGTATTATAGCAGATTACTTTCTTAACGGCAAAATCTGCTGATGGGCGAACAGCAACCATTGTAGAGTCAAAAATGACTCGATGGTCTTTGTTAACATCACCATAGAAGTGTGTGTATACCACTTCGGGCTGAAGCTTATGAATCGCTTTTGTTATTGGATTATTGACTTCAATATGTGCCAGTGTATCCAGCCTCATGTCAGGGAAATTGACGAAATGTATGTTCCCAATATTCAAAATATCTTTAACCTTTGACATTTCCTTTTTCTTTTGTTTAATCATTTCTGGCCGATCTTTATATTGAGTAGAAGAGCCTTCTGTTACCATTAAAATGTGCACTTCATCGCCTTGGCTTGTATGCTTGGCAATCGTTCCGCCGAGACCGAGTATTTCATCATCCGGATGTGCCGCAATCACTAAGACTCTCATGATAACAACTCCTCAATTAATTCTGCCAGATTAATTCCTAGCTTATATCCAATTAAACTAATGAAATCACCACTTATTCCATTATTGCCTTCATATGATACTTCCTTAAGTTCAAGGACGCCATCAATTGTCTTTATCCACACTGTCTGACTCTCTGTAACTTTTAGAATTTGTCCTGGAATGGCAATAAATTCAGTTGATTTCACTATAGATGCTTCCCAAATGATAAGCTTTTTCTTCTTATAATAAGTATAAGCTCCCGGATACGGGTATGTTGTCGCTCGGATTAGCCTGTCAATTTCATGTGTACTCATTGTCTCCCAATTAATAAAGCCGTCAGTCGGAATACGTTTTGTCGTGTAAGTCGCCAGATTCTCACTTTGAGGAGTGGCACTGACTGTTCCTTTTTTTACATGTGGGGCAATTTCTTTTAATATGTCTCTAAGACTGCAAACAGCCTTATTATAGAGAGTCTTGGATGTTTCATTAGGATGTATAGTAAATTGCCTTTGAGATATAATGGCTCCTGAGTCTGCACCTTCCTCCAAGTAGAAAACACTCATGCCACTTATTTTATCTTCATTTATGATTGCCCACGGTAACGAGGCTCTTCCGCGGCCTTTTGGAAGTAATGATGGATGAGCGCCAATACACCCTAAAGGTGGAAGGTCCAAGATTTCTCGCTTTACTAGTTGAGAGAGGCCAATAACAAAAATATAATCTGGAGCCATTATTCTTAGTTTATGAATGACATGCTCATCGTTTACATTTCTGAAGGTGTAATATGGCACGAAGAACCTTTCACAAAGAGGCTTTAAATCTGCATAATCTGAAACACCTTTCGAATAGGCCTTATCCAGCGTAAAAACACCTGTTATACCTACCTGATTCTCCAATAATTCTTCCAAAGCTTCATAGCTAGACATAACCGTCCCAATAAATGCTGCCTTCTTTATTGTCATCACCTGCTTTTATGATGATGGGCCCCATTCATAAACCTAATTCTAGGGCTATTTTAAAATTTTCAATCACTCGATACTGATCCTCTAAAGTTAGATTCGATCCTGAAGGAATGCAAATCCCACGATTAAATAAGTCGATAGAAAAGTTTTTATTTTCAAAATGATTATAGCAATGATAATCCTTGAATACTGGCTGCAGATGTAATGGTTTCCAAATGGGTCTAGCCTCGATATTTTTTTCACTTAAAAATTTTATCAATTTATTTGGGCTAATTTTGATTATTTTGCTATCCATTGTAAGAGCAGTTAACCATCTATTTGACTTTGTCTCCTTTAATTCAGGCATAAATTCTATACCTGGTATATTTCCTAATTCCGACATGTATCTTTCGAATACTTTCCTTCTTAAATGTATTCGCTCTTCCAGCCCTTCAAGCTGTGCTCTGCCTACCCCTGCTAATAAATTACTCATTCGATAATTATAACCAACATATTTATGTTCATAATGAATTTCCGGTTCTCTTGCCTGTGCCGCTAAAAACCTTGCTCTTTTTAATTCATCGAGATTGTCTGAAACGAGTGCCCCTCCACCTGATGTGGTAATGATTTTATTGCCATTAAAAGAATAAATTCCAAATTCACCAAAGGTTCCAGTTTGCTTTCCTTTATATAAACTTCCCATTGATTCTGCAGCATCTTCAATGATCGGAATGCTATAATAGCCGCATATATTTAGGATTTCGTCTAATTTAGCAGGCTGGCCAAATAAATGAACAACAATTACCGCTTTAGGTAATTTATTATTTTTCTTTGCATCATCCAAAGCTTTTTCTAACGCTGCAGGAGAAATATTCCATGTATCTGGTTCGGAATCTATAAAAATAGGAGTAGCACCTTGATATACAATTGGATTGGCACTTGCAATAAAAGTTAGAGTCGAACAAAAGACGGTATCCCCTTTACCTACCCCGAGTAAATTAAGTGCCAAATGTATGGCAGCTGTGCCAGAACTTAATGCTACTGCGTCCTTAGAACCAACATACTGAGTGATTTCCTTTTCAAAGTGATCAACATTTGGTCCGAGTGGAGCTACCCAATTAGATTCAAAAGATTGATTAATATACTCTTTCTCCTTCCCAGTCATATGCGGAGTGGAAAGATAGATTTTTTTCATCTATTTACACCTCTTATATCTATAAATTCATATCACACTTCGATAAGGCGGAAAGTAATTAGGATTATAGGAATCTTGTTTCTTGGCCAGCTCATTTAATTGTTGGAAAATATTCTCATTATATATTTTTGTTCCTAAATAGTAAGAATAGTATGGGATATTAGAAAAGGATGATTTAAATCGAAATAACCCGTCATCTCCTCCGTATCCTCCACCGAGATGAAGCAGTTTTGCTCCTCTTTCCTGAGAAAATTTAATCATAAAATCAAATAGGTAATTATTCGGTCTTAAGTGCAAATAATCGCTATCAGAAGCTCCAAATTGATAGTGGGCAAATTCCTTACCAATTAATAAAACCACTGCTGCAATTACTCGTTCTTGATAGTGTACGAATAAAAGATATGACTTATATAATGGATCTTCTGCTAACAATTCACTAAAAAAGTCTCTAGAAAAATAGTAGTTTGCATTTGCATTATTTCTCTTCATCGTTTGTTCATATAATTGATGAAAGATAGCCATATTATCTGGTGTTTTAGGAACTGAATTTGCACTCATCCCCATTTTTTGTGCTCTTTTAATATTTCGCTGATTATTAGTAGAATATGCTTTCCATATATCCCAATATGGTTTTTGAAGATCAACGGCAGCAGTATTCATAAGGAACCGAATGTTTGCCACGTTTTTAACATATTCCTGATTGTCGTTTAAAGGATGTAGCCGGATTGTCTCTGTAACAATATGATATTTATTGCAATATTGAGAGAATAAAGAGTAAAAGTCATCAATCTCCTGAATATCTCCTTCCATAATAGGACCTCCGTACCCATATGGAGTAACTATATCTTTATATTGATTATCTAAAAACGGAATATCTCGCAAAATGAACGGGTATAACATTTTTGTATGATGACTCTCGTAAAATGCAGCTTTCGCTTTTCCTTTTTCAATCTTGGCAAAAGCTTGAGCGTACTTTGGAGAATAAAATATATCTAAATCATTAAACTTGGCTATTGCTTCCTTCCATTCTGCCTCCGACTCTAAAATTCTAAATTTGCTCACGTCTGGAGTCTCTGTTCCTGTAAAATAGTACATAGTCGCATGGCCTTCATAGTTAATGCCCTCTTTCTTTAGGACTTTCTTTAAGGTAAGAAATAGAATCTTTAAATCTAACAAAAGACTTTGATTTTCCACATACCATACATCTAGTTTAAACCTTTCGTCCCATGGTACATTATTTCTGCCATTTACTTGTGCCCACCCAGTAATGCCTGGACGGACTAGATGCCTTTTTGCCTGTTCGGAATTATAGAGTGGGAGGTATTCCATTAGTAAAGGTCTTGGACCAACTAAACTAAGGTCTCCCTTTATGACGTTAATGAGCTGTGGCAATTCGTCCAAACTATATTTCCTTATCCATTGGCCAAAAGGGGTTATCCGCTCTTCATCAGGCAATAAGTTGCCATTTTCATCCTTCAAGTCTGTCATGGATCGAAATTTATATAAATAAAATGGCTTTTCCAGATAACCCGGCCGAAGCTGTTTAAAGATGATCGGAGACCCTAATTTAACATAAACCATCATAGATAGAATCATTAATATGGGGGAAAGGATGATGAATAAGAAGACAGCCATTAGAAGATCTATACATCTTTTCATAATTTCAATCTCCATTATAATTAAAATTCAATGGGCAGAGCTCAGGCCTTAGCCTTTACTTGATTTCTGCCTAACGATTCTTAATAATTGCTTTCTAATTTCCTCTTTTGTCATATGTTTATATTCTAATATTAGCTTTTCAATCGGTTTAACATTGAAGAAACTGCCTTTGCCAATATAAATATTCGAATGTACCTGTCTATCAATTATTTCATCTGATGCGAGAAGTTCCTCAAATAATTTTTCACCCGGGCGTATCCCTGTAAAAGTAATTTCGATATCTTCTGTCTTATAGCCTGATAACCGGATTAAATTGTGAACAAGGTCAACAATTTTCACCGGATGGCCCATATCAAGAATAAAAATTTCTCCGCCCTTTGCTATCGCACCTGCTTGAATGACTAATCTTGCAGCTTCTGGGATAGTCATGAAATACCGCACCATATCGGGATGAGTCACGGTTATTGGACCGCCATTTTTGATTTGCTTGATAAAAAGCGGAATCGCACTTCCTCTGCTTCCTAAAACATTGCCAAATCTCACTGCCACAAATTTCGTCTCGCTTTTTGCATTAAAATCTTGAACAATCATTTCCGCCAGCCTCTTTGAGGCGCCCATTACTCCTGTTGGATTCACCGCTTTATCTGTTGAGATCATAACGAAAATACCAACCTTATGAACATGAGAGGCTTCAGCTACATTCTTTGTACCAATCACGTTATTTTTCAAAGCTTCATCAGGATTCCTTTCCATTAGGTGGACATGTTTATGTGCTGCAGCATGGTAAATAATATCAGGGTGATATTTACCAATAATTTCAAATATCTTTTCGCGGTTCTGAATATCAGCTATTTCAGCAATACAAGTTAACTGGTCCCCAAACTTTTCCTTCATTTCTAAGTCAATGTTATAAATGCTATTCTCCCCGTGCCCTAACAGAATCATTTTTCCTGGTTTAAACTTTGCAACTTGCCTGCAAATTTCTGATCCAATAGACCCCCCTGCACCCGTTACTAAAATCACTTTCCCAAATATTGAATCACTAATACTCAAATCATCTAGAATAACAGGGTCTCTTCCTAATAAATCTTCGAACTGGATATCATGGACATCATTAAATGACCGTTTTCCTTCAATGATATCTTCAAGCATAGGCATTTTTTGTGTTTTGATATTTGTTTTTACACATTTAGTAAGAATTTCATTTAACTGATGTTTCTTTAAAGAAGGAATCGCAATAACAATCCGATCTATATTGAACTTAGACACGACTGTTTCAATATCATTCGTTGTCCCTACTACCGGGACGCCATAAATATCAAGCTTTTGTTTATCAGGATCATCATCAATAAAAGCAACAGGGTGAAATCTGATGGAACTTGTTGTAATTAAATGTCTAACTAACATCGTCCCAGCTGAACCAGCACCGATAATGAGCGTTCTTTTATAATTTAAATGATCCCAATCAATTGGGGTTAACGATACTTTCCAAAGAAATCGAACTCCGCTATTGAACAATGAAAACACAATTGAAAATATGAAAAGCAAACGAAAACTAATCAATGAATTTGCAAATAATTGGATGAACATTATGCTGACCATCGTTAAAGCAGTTACAAGAAATAGGAGTGAAGCATCTTTTATATTGACATGCTCCCACGCTTTTCGATGAAGCTTAAACAAGTATAAGAATACAAAATATATAAATGTGAATAGCACGATGGCTATAGATTCTTCTTTCCCAATCAGCATTAAGGAAAGCGGCTGTGCCATTATCAGCCAAACACTTAAAGCAAATGAGGCGAAGATTAAGAAAAGGTCCGCTAGAATAAAAAATGACAGTCGTTGCCTGTATGACAATGGTGTAATCCTCCAATCGATAACTCTAAATTCTGAAGGCTTTATGTTGGATAAGCTATTAGGTGTATGGCGGGGAATTGTGCGGGATATAGTGTTATAGAGTAATTTAATACTAACAGGAATTCAGGTCCTTACTTAACATCCTTCTCTAGTGCGTCTATAAGCCTTGTGGATAGTATTTCCCATGTATAGTTTCTTTCTAAGAAATCTCTCCCTATCATTCCTAATTGTTCACATTGGTCTTTGTCATTACTAAGGGTTTCTAATGTATCGGCAAACTCATTATGGCTTTTTGCCCATTCGATATTGCCGAATTTAGCTAATTCAGGCAAAACCCTTTTGCTGTTTAAAACAATAGGAAGTTTTGCCGCCGTATAGTCATATAGTTTATTAAAGCTCATGCCCCATTTATAAAGCTCTGAATCATGCATTGATAGAAGTCCTGCATCACAGTTTTCCAATAGTTTCGGAATATATTCTTTCGGCACAGGAGGAAAAAATAAAACATTATCGAGTTTTTCCGCTTCCTTCATTTTTATTAATTTCTCTTTCTCGGGTCCATCTCCAAAAAATAGCATACAAACGTTGCTTTCCTTTTCCATCAGCCTTTTGGCTGATAATAGGACGGGCTCCAAATGATCTGTGACCCCATGAGATCCAATATAAATAGCTTTAAAATGATCTTTTAACTGAGTATTAAATAATTCATTTAATAAAGGGGGCAATTCTTTTGGACGATTATACCTCTTCAGATCTACACCATTTGGTATGACAAGTACCTTTTCTTTGCTGATTCCCCTGCTCTCTATATAGTCCTCAGCTTCCTTGAACAAGATAATAATGCGATCTGCCTTTTTATATAAAAAAAGCTCAAGCCAGCTTAATAGTTTTACAGCTGGATGTCTTTTGGAGACTAGGCCTAAATCTATTAATGTTTGCGGCCATAAATCACGCTCTTCAAAATAAAACAGGCTCCCTTTCATTCGAGAAATAATATAGCCTAAGAAAGCAGCAAGCGGGTGTACGAGGGAACCTACTACTACATCCGGATTCTCCTTTGTTTTTATAGCTGCAAAAAATGATCTCCATGTGTAGCCAATCATATTCCAAATCCTTTTTATATCATTCTTCTTATACTTGACTGTCTTAATCCATTTGTAGGTGATCCCGTCAATGGATTCCGTTTTCACTTTTTCCTTAGGACCTGTAATATTAGGATCCGTTCTGGATTGGTGCTCAAATGAAGAGGCAAATATCGTAACTTGATAGTTTCGCTTCACAAGTTCACTTGCCAGATCATAGTGACGGGTACCCCCGCTTGATTTAGGGGTAATGGCGTAATGATTGAATATCCATATATTCATATAGCTACCTCACTTATACATTAAACATATAGTCAAGAGTAGATAGACCCCCTACAAAATCATTATATTTTTGAGGATATATTTCTTCTTGAAATTCATGATATTCTACTTT
This sequence comes from Bacillus sp. DTU_2020_1000418_1_SI_GHA_SEK_038, assembly GCF_032341175.1. Taxonomy (NCBI): domain Bacteria; kingdom Bacillati; phylum Bacillota; class Bacilli; order Caryophanales; family Bacillaceae; genus Bacillus; species Bacillus sp. DTU_2020_1000418_1_SI_GHA_SEK_038. The sequence goes on from NZ_CP135435.1 coordinate 3,661,777, forward strand.
GACATTTTCGTTCTGAAAGATTTGCTCATCTAAGTAATTTCTTCCGCTCGGACCAGATAAATAAACGGTCCCACCGACTTCTTTTACAAGATTCGTGATGAGCTGGGAGTTGCTTCCCTCTGCGTTTAAGGAAGATCCATAAATCGTCTTCGTTTTTATACTAAGATTCTCTTGAATCAGATGAATGCCCTTTGTCGTAAAGTCTATTAGCCTATCGGCATCGTCTTGATATAAATCATGTAACTGTTTGAATACATCATCAAAGTTTTTTGTTCCCCGGTATAATAATTCCAATGTCACCAGATGATCCTTTTTCCATTCTCTACTATTGTCAATTTCCACTTCGTTCGTAATCTGATAAGCCCTCCCCTTCGAGATAACAGGCACAGTTAGCCACTGACCGCCATGCGGGCTTTTCACCTTTACTCTATTTTGATACCCGCGCTTCGTAAATTGAACATTATCCAGGAAAATGAACAAATCGGCTTTAGCCATCTTGTCGAAAAAACCTAGCCAAGGAAATAGGTTTGGCTGATGAACCGTTACGATCAATTTAATTCACATCCTTTAATTTATAAATGAACACGCAGAACTTCAAACGCCTCTGCCCACTCTTTATTAATCTGGGTCCCTCTTACCTTAGCAAGTCCCTCTATAAATTCCTTAGTAAAATAAGGCTTTTGTAATTTAATTTGCGATGAATATGACTCGAGAGCCTTCCATTTAGCCTCAATATGCCTGTATTCAAGCTCCATAAATGAATGGGTTGAAAAGGTAATATGATTCCACGGAAGCTCGTAGCCTAATATCGATAAATTTTTGAAGGCCCTAACTCCTTCTGAATGGATGACTTGATGGTCCTGATGAACATCTTGCCCTGAAGGCAACAGCACTAAATCTGGTTGTATTAAACTTCTAAGCTTAACCATTTCTTCTAAAATATCCTGTCGATAATAGGACAGTTTTCTAACTTTATATTTATAAACAAACAAATTCTTTTTAGGAATTTTCATCGTTTCCATCGCCCGATAGAACTCTTTTTCTAATATATCTAGTGGCGAGCCCTCTGGAACTGATTCCTCTGCTGTCGAAAAGACAGCTACAAAAACCTTTGAACCATCTTCCAAAAATTTAGCTATCGTGCCCCCGCAGCCTAACTCTGCATCATCCGTATGTGGAGCCAGAACTAAAATCTTTTTGTATTTCAAAATCAATCATCCTTATCCTAGTAATCAGACAAATAATTATTATTCTTGATTTTTTAACAATTGATCTTCTGGTACACTTCTGATCTTTTTTGCTGGTGAACCTACGACGATTTCTTCTTGCAAAACATCCTTTGTCACTACACTTCCGGCTGCCACTGTCCCATCCTCATTGATCGTTTTCCCCGGAAGAATCGTGGCATTGGCTCCAATTCGGCCGCCATCCTTAATTGTGACTCCTTTAAACTTTCCAAATCTCTCCTTGCCCCTTGCCATATAATTATCATTTGTTGTCACGACACATGGTGCAACAAAGACATAATCTCCTAATTCAGAGTAGGCTGTAATATAGCAGTTCGTCTCGAGCTTACAGTTCTTTCCGACTTTACAGTCATTCTCAATGGCTGCCCCGCGGCCGACAATGGTTCTTTCTCCGATTGTCACCCGCTCTCGAATGGTTGCTAAATCAGCTATATATACATCATCTTCTATTTCTGCCTGCGCATAAATAATCGATGATGTGCCGATTGTTACACCTGAACCGATTTTTGCCGGGGGAAGCTGTTTAGTTTCTGGCAGAATTGAGGCTTTGGCACGAGTTGGTTGTTTACCTATAACGGCATTGTCCTGAATAATCACGTTATTGCCAATTTGAGTTCCGCCGTAAATGACCACATTGTTGCCAATGATCACATTTTCCCCGAAAGAAACATTATTGCCAATCACGACATTTTGACCTTTTTCTACCATACTTATCCCCCTAAAAAAGTATAGCCACCTGTTACTCCAGGCGGCTTTTCATCCTTATTGAAAATATTTCAAGATTTCTTTTACTATTTTCTCAGATGCCTTTCCGTCACCAAACAGCTTTTTAGAATAGTCCCCATTAGGAATAATCTCTTGAATAACAGCTGATAAATCTTCGTTTAATACATTGACAAGGTGGTTGCATCCGGCTTCAACGGTTTCTACCCATTCGGTTTCAGAGCGCAGTGTGATGCAAGGAACTTTGGCAAAGTATGCTTCTTTTTGAACACCGCCTGAATCCGTAATAATGGCTTTAGCCTTCTTTTCTAGCAATAACATTTCTAAATATGAAATAGGGGAAATCAACTGAATATGACTGGATTGATACAGCCGGTCGTACAAGCCGAATTCTTCCAGCCGTTGCTTTGTACGCGGATGAACGGGAAAAATCACCGTTTCCTGCATTTTTTCAAATGCGTGAACTATAGCTGTTAGTTTATCTGGAGAATCCGTATTATATGGCCTATGAATTGTGGCTAGTATATAGTTTTTTTCGGTGACCCTAAATGGCTTTAAAGTATATTTTTCTTCAGCTATCGCGGTGTTATATAGGACAGCATCATACATAACATCGCCTGCGTTTATGACGTTGTTGGTAATGCCTTCACGTTTCAAATTTTCTACCGCTGCCTCAGTTGGTGCAAATAACAAACTGGAAATATGATCGGTTAGTACCCGATTAATTTCTTCCGGCATTTTTTTATCAAAGCTTCTTAATCCCGCTTCAATATGAATAGTCGGGATATGAAGTTTACTTGCCGCAAGTGCCCCGGCAAGAGTGGAATTCGTATCGCCATAAACAAGGACGGCGTCTGGACGTTCATCCATCATCACTTCTTCAATTTTCTGTAACATGGCGGCGGTTTGCTTGCCATGTGAGGCTGAACCACAACCTAAATCATAATCAGGCTTAGGGATGTTCAATTCATCGAAGAATACTCCTGCCATATTGTAATCATAGTGCTGGCCAGTGTTGATTAATACTTCCGTCACAAGCTGACGAAGCATACGAGAAACAGGCGCCACTTTGACAAGCTGTGGCCGAGTGCCAACTACCGTTAAAATTTTCAATTGCTATTCTCTCCCTTACCTTTTGTAAAACTCGATCATCCTCTCTATGATATAATCCTGCTCCTCAAATTTTAGTTCAGGATACATCGGTAATGAAATCACTTCTTTCGCCGCTTTTTCTGTTTCAGGAAGATCCCCTTCCTTATACCCCAATCCTATAAATACAGGCTGTAAATGCAAAGGAATTGGATAATAGATCATTGTTTCAATACCACGTTTCTCTAAGTATACCTTTAATTCATCTCTGTTCGGCACACGTAAAGTATATTGGTGAAAAACATGATAATAGCCATTTACTTGAACAGGCGTCTGGACAATATGATCAAGCTTTTCATGTATATTTTGTGTATAGTAAAACGCCCTTTCTCGGCGTGCTTCTGTCCACTTATCGAGATAAGGAAATTTCACATTTAATATTGCTGCCTGTAACTCATCAAGCCGGCTGTTATACCCTAACACATGATGGACATATTTCGGCTTGCTTCCATGAACCCTAATTATTCTAGCTTTTTCAGCCAAGTCTAAATGATTTGTCACAATCATACCCGCATCCCCATAGGCGCCAAGATTTTTTGTGGGAAAAAAACTGTATGTGGCTGCCTTTCCTAATTCCCCTGCTTTTTTTCCTTTATACATAGCGCCTATTGCTTGAGCTGCATCCTCAATTATGACTAATTGGTATTTGTCAGCGATTGCTTTAATGGTCTCCATATCAGCCATCTGTCCATATAAATGGACCGGAATAATAGCCTTTGTTCTTTCAGTAATCGCCGCTTCTATTTTCGTTGCGTCAATATTAAATGTGATGGGATCGATATCCACATAAACAGGTGTAGCTCCAGCACGCATGACAGCCCCGCTCGTTGCAAAAAAAGTAAAGGCAGTCGTAATTACTTCATCTCCTTCACCAACATTTGCAGCTTGAAGAGCAATATGGATGGCATCACTGCCATTTCCAACTCCAATCCCATGTGCCACATGACTATATGCAGCTAAATCTGCTTCAAGCTTCCTTACATTATCCCCTAAAATAAAAAAAGAAGAGGTCATCACTTCATCAAGCTTTTTTATGACTTCTTCCTTTATCAATTGATATTGTTCTGATAAATCCAACATTCGAATTTTCATCTTGAACTCCTTATCGGTTTAATCAGCGGAAAGCTTTTCATAGATAGAGATTAAATGGCGGCTTTCAGCTTCCCAATTATATTCAGCCTTAATTGCTTTTTGTCCATTTTTCCCCAGCAAGGCTGCAGTTTCCGGATTTGTAAGAAAATAATTAATAGCATCGGCAATTGCTTGCGAATCATTAGGATCGACACAAATACCACATTTATGTTTCTCTATTATTTCCTTCCATTTAGGAAAATTAGAGCAAATAACTGGTATTCCAGCTGACATGTATTCAAACATTTTGTTAGGCTGAGAATGAATATGATTAGGTTCTGGCAAAAATGTAACGATGCCTGCAACTGACCTAGAAAGAACGCTTTTCACTTCCCCTCTATTTAAGGTTCCATGATATTGAACATTTTTTTGGGAATGTAATATTTCCAATATATCTTCTGAACCAACACGGCCCGCAAACTCTATTGTGCCTTTAATATAATTGGCTGCTTCTAATACTTGTTTTACTCCCCTGATATGACTAATGACACCAATGTAACAGACTGAATTTGTTTTGGTGAGTTCTACATCAGCCCGGGAACCCGCAAATTCATTTAATAAGGGAAAGTTGTTCACATTAATGGTATTAGGATTTATGTTGTTGAACCGTTTGGTGATATATGGTGTCGCTGTAATGAGAAAGTCAAACTTTTTAGCGCTATAGTTTTCATAAGCTTCAAATACAGCAGCTACTGGTTTACGAATAATAACAGGAATCCAATATTTAGACATAATGGCTCGAGGCATATCTTCATGAATATCATAAATGACTTTTTTCCCAAGTTTCTTTAACTTCAACCCAATTGGAATCAGCTCTGGATCATGAAAGTGATAGATTTGTGCATCAATCTGAATGGCTTTTTTATAAACACGGTCAACTGTTTTTGTCATTCGCCTAAAACGGCTGCCCTTTTCTTCCGTTACCCCATGCAAATGAATACCATCAATTAATGCATCCTCTGTCCCCGGTACAACGTAATGCACTTCATAACCTGCCTGGGCCAATGAACGGCATTCTTTATAAAAAACTCTAATATCAGTATGGGTGTGTACTGACGTTAAATGACAGATTTTCATTAGAACTCCTTCATGTTTAGAGATTAAGACTCTTAAAGTTTTTTAACGTATTTTCATAAACGACATCTATGTTTTTCCAATACTCCGTATTAAAACTGGAGTTATGCCATAAATAAACGAAATTCCCTTTATACTTTTTCGTCATGTCTACTAAGCTCATAATCTTCTCTTCCATTTTCTGCGGTGAGAAATGCTGATACCCATATAGGCTCCCTTCCATCACAATGAGCGGGAACTCTTTTAATCCCAGCGCCTTTTTCTTTAAAAAATCATAAACTGTATAATCATAACATGTTCCACAACGAAACCCTTCCCGATCGGCATAGCCCACCGTGCAATCCATTTCCATCCCATTATCATTCCAAATATTCCATGTAATAGGCGCTTCAAATCTTAAGTAATGCTGGCGCCCTTCTTTTACACTAGAGCCCAGTACTTCTTCTAACAGCTCTTTTTCTTTCTGCCACTGCACTCGATCATTGTAAGCATTATAGCTTGGATGAAAACCAATAATATGTCCTCTTTCCTTTACTTTCTTAATACTATTTAACGCGGCCGGTTCATTAATACGGTAATCATTATCAAACTTAGTGACGCCCCCGCTCATATAATAAAATCGGGATTTTATGTTAGCTTCTTCAGATAGATTCATAATATAGTCAAACGTATCATATGGGTCATGTTGCTTTCCTAATCTGACACGGGTCAAACCTGCAATATTTCTTAGGAACATAGGAAAATTTCTTCTTTTTAATAAATCCGCTCCCAGTACTTGGAGTGAGCGAATGGCTCCCTTCCAATAGGAAAGATGATCTACATCGTGTGTTAATATGATTTCAAATTTCCGTTCTTTTCGCTTCTGTTCAATCCCAATATGGACAAGCATATTCCAGAGCATTTCCACATATTCATTGACTATAGGCCGGTCTAAAAAATTATTTTGAAAAGCCAAGCTGGCTGAGGCAGGAAAACGATTGTGCACGTCTCTTTCTTTGATTACATATTCTTCCCAGCGGGTGAGCATAAAAAAAGCGGAAGCGAATAGATCGATTCCACAGGTAATACCTTTTTGATTTATTTCTATCTCATCATTTCCATAAAGAATTGGGATGTTGTCTTCAACGATAAATTGATTGACTCCATAGCTTATTTGAGTAGGAATGTTTTCTGGATTTAAATAACTTTCTTCCTTCTGGCGGTTAAAAAACGAATCTCGAATAACTAGGATTGAGTGATTTTCTAACACAATTTTGTAATCATTTCCTTCATAATCTGCTGTTTTATAAACTAATCCGAGAAATTCACCAAACAGAACTTCAATGATATAAGCTCTCTCCGACATAAAGCTTCTAGGATAATATATGGTTATCATTTTAATAACTCTTTCCAAGCAGTGTGGATTTTTATTACTGCCGAATTTGTTTTAGATATATGGAAATAAGGCTTCTGAATAGCGCCAAATGCACTGAAAAATCGCTCAATGGACTGAATCATACTCCCTTCAAAATTGAAATTAGCGGTAACAGTAGATGAAAACTTAATCGCTTCCCACATCAGCAGTGAGGTTGCACCGCTGTTTCGAAGTTCCGGATCTCCTCCGCCCATAAGGTAATAGGCAGATTGTGAATCCCAAATAATAAAAATGGCACTATGAACCTGATTTCCTTCATCCGCAGCAAAAAAAATTTTACGGCATTTCTCTTTTGTACAAGCAGCATCAATTTTTCTTAATAACTCTAAATCGTAAGGGATCGGCTGATTTTGCCGGTCAAAAGTCTTCTTAACCATTAGAAAAAAATCCTCAATTGAATCACTGTTATAAACCTTGACTTTCTTTTCAGCCTTTCTAATTTCCCGTCTTATATTTTCCTTGAACTGAGTGAACAACTTCTGATGATCTTTAAGATTTTCTAATATATACGTATAGAAAGTAGTTTGATTAAATCCTTCCCAATAAAAAGGAAGCCAATTCGTAAATGAGTAATGGAAATTTTGAGAGAAAGCATCTACAGATGGTAATTTTTCTATAATTTCCTTGCAAACTTCCCGTTCAAAGGAAATTTTATTCGCGTATTTTTGCCCATCAGGATATTTCATCCATATACCGGCTGTTTGTGTTAATTTTGGCATGGAAATATATCGAAGAAAGAATTTTTTCTTGATCACGTAAGGAAGACTTGCGACAATATCATCACCTTTTTCAATTAGAACAACATCCCAGTTCTCTTCCCCGGCAACAGCATCCAGCCACCAGTCCTTTGAGAAAATGGGGATCATTGGCTCCACTTTGCATAATTCTCTATACTTATCTTTGTTATTCAAAAAAAAGTCACCATCTTTACTTATCACGTATGTTTTCAGATCTTCCGGTAACAGCGAATCGATAAGTCATTAATCCGTCGATTATATACATAACGCTGTATGCAAACGTGAATAGAATAATACTTATCTTAATAGAACTGAAAATTTTATACCCAATTACTAGGCTGCTGGTTGTTGAAAGGAAGAGAGCTGTTTGCCAAATGACCTCGTATTTATTCTTCTCTAAAATGACAGATAACGTACTTAATGGGCTTGTTATAAATTGAAAAAATAACATCGGCATCATTAAACGGGCATATTCTCCTGCAACACGCCATTCAGCACCAAAAACAAATGAAAAAAGCCACGGGCTAATAAAATATAAGACTGTGAACGGAATAATGGCCAGTAAAAATAATAGTTTAAACGTTTTAATGTATAGCTCTTTACAATTACCTTTTGTTAGTAAATCTACAGATGCCTCTTGCCTGAAAACATCGGAAATCGCACTGCCGATCAATGAAACAGGAAGCCCTAATACTCTTTGGGTCAGTGTGAAATATCCCACTGTTACAGAATTGAAAAAACTTGAAAATAAAATTTGGGCCAGATTTCTTGAGGATACATTTAATGTGTGTGCAAACATAAAGAACTTTGGAAAATTAATAAATCTTTTTGCTTGGTGGACCATGTCCTTTTTTGAAATTTTATTAATAAAGTCTTTTTCTTTTATGAACAGCTTCTTTACAATTAACAATAGAGCAAAAAGCTGTCCAATTAGTGTTCCTAATATGAGTCCGATTCCATTGTTTACATATCCTATTGAAATATTAGCGGTACCTATGCCTGCCTGCTGAATTACTTTATTGACGGACATATCTTTATACATTTTCCTTCTATTTAACCAATAGTAGATTATTTCATAAAATCCCAATATGACTAAGGAAAGGGGGATAAAATATACCCAAAATCCCAATGCTTTTACACCAAAAAAACTTGAAAGCTTTTCTCCGAAGACTAATAGTAATAAAAAGAGAAGAATGGAAATCGTTACATTTATATAAGCGGCTACACCTGCAATATTAATAGCTTCATAATCCTTCTTTGGAATCATAATGGCTAATTCATATCTGCCTGTTGAAATAACAGACAGGATAGATATTATTGCCATATATAAAGCCAATATTCCAAACTCGTTTGGCCCGTACATTCTAGTCAAAATGGGAGTGATGGCAACAGGCAAAAATTGTGCAATCGCTGTACCTGTAAATAAGGTTAATATATTTTTAATAAAGTCATTTTGAATTCGTTTTTTTAACATACATATCTTCTTTCAAAAAATTTAAAGCTTAATATAGCTTTTTATTTGAAGGTTACCTAAGTTCGTATTTCTTGTGTCAAAAATAATTCTTGAGTTGTTTATAACCAGCTCATAATTAAACGCGCTATGATTTGTAGCAATGACCGTTATATCTGCTTGCTCAACAAGCTCCTTAGTCAGCACTTCAGTTGTATAAATGACCTCGTTTACCTTAAAATCCTTTATATGAGGATCTACAACGACCCATTTAGCCCCGTATTCCGTAAACCTTTGCAAGATCGGCAGCACTGGTGATTCCCTGTAATCATCAATATCTTTTTTATACGCAACACCCAGTACAAGAATATTTGCGCCTTTTAGTGCTTTTCCTTGATCATTTAATATTTCGATGCAACGCTTCACTACGAAGTCAGGCATGCCATCATTTATTTCACCGGCTGTTTCAATTAAACGAGTATGATAATTGTATTCCCGTGCTTTCCATGTTAAGTACCATGGGTCAATCGGAATGCAATGACCACCTAAACCCGGCCCTGGATAAAACGGCATAAATCCATATGGTTTTGTTGCTGCTGCATCGATCACTTCCCATACATCAATGCCCATCTTATTACAAAGAATAGCCATTTCGTTCGCTAAGGCAATGTTAATATTTCTAAATGTGTTTTCAAGAATTTTTTCCATTTCAGCAACTGCAGGGCTTGAAACTTTGTAAACAGTTCCTTCTAAAACATTTTCATATAAAGCAGCAGCTACTTCTGTACATACCGATGTCATGCCTCCAACTACTTTTGGAGTGTTTTTTGTATTATAGACTTTATTTCCCGGATCCACACGCTCTGGAGAATAGGCAAGAAAAAAATCTTTACCGCATACTAATCCTGATTCCTCTAAAATGGGCTTAATTAATTCTTCTGTTGTTCCCGGATATGTGGTACTTTCCAGAACTACTAATACTCCTTTTTTAAGATAATTTGCAATCGCTTTTGTCGAGTTTTCTATATATTCCATGTTTGGCTGTTTGTAAATATCCACTGGAGTCGGTACACAAATGGCTACAGCATCTACATTTTTAACAAATGAATAATCTGATGTAGCTACCAATTTCCCATTATGCACTAAGTCTTGTAAATCTGTTGGAATTACATCGCCTATATAATTCTCACCTTTGTTAACTTTTCTTACTTTTTCTTCCTGTACATCGAAACCGATTACTTTATATCCTGCTTTTGCTTTTTCAACGGCAAGTGGCAGACCTACATAGCCTAGTCCAACTACTCCGACTGTGGCAGTTTTATTCTTAAACATTTCAATGAGTCGAAGAGCTACTGGATTTTCTACCGATTTTCCTGTCATGGCATTTCTCCTATTGTAATGGGGCTATTCTTCTGTGCTGATTCATAAAAGGCTAGAACTAATTCGAGTGCTTTTTTTCCCTCTTCACCTGTTATCGATGGTGATTTATTCTCCCTAATCGCGTTTATCAAGTCTTCCATTATCATCTGATGACCGGGTACTCCCCACGGGTTAAGGTTAATTTTCTTCTTCAATTGTTCCGCTTCCTCATTAGACATTCCTTCCAATTGTATATGTTCAAAACGGATTGCATTCTTTCCGCCGATTTTTATCGTTCCTTTTTCTCCAAAAATCGTTATGGATTCTTCAAAGTTGGATGCATACACAGTGGTTGAGGCTTCGACTGTACCGAGTGCACCCGACTCAAAGCGAATAACACCAATAGAAACATCCTCTGCCTCAATGTTACGTAATCTTGTCGTTTCCATACTGAAAACTTGTTTTGGCTGACCCATAATCCAAATTAATAAATCTAGCATATGGATTGCTTGATTCATTAAGACTCCACCATCTTGATGTTTTGTACCGCGCCAAGGTGATTGATTGTAGTAATCTTGATTACGATTCCAGTTTACCTTTACACTAGCGTGACTTATTTTTCCAAGAAGTCCTTGATCGATTATTTTTTTTAATTCCTGTACGGCTGGCCGGAAACGGATTGGGTGAACCACTGTTAGTTTGACATTGTTCGTTTCAGCCTTTTGAATGATTCTATTTGCTTCTTCAAGCGTCATGGCCATTGGTTTTTCTAATACAACATGTTTTTTTGCAGCAGCAGCTGATTCAGCAATCATTGCATGAAGACCACTTGGCGTACAAACACAGATTATATCAATCGATGAATCATTAAGCATTTCAGCTAAATCTGTAAACGGCTTTGCTTGAAATTGTTTTACATAAGGTTCCATTGTCGATTCCACCATGTCACAAACAGCTATTAATTTAGCATTTTCTAATTTCTCTATAGCATCTGCGTGCTTCTTGGCAATAAATCCGCAACCTACTATTCCAAAATTCATGTTGAGATACCTTCCTTTATGATTCGATACCCTATTCAATAATAGGAGGCAGCCATAGCCATATTGTCTTGCTTCGGCTATTTACCAGTTAGATAATTCTAGGGAATCCTTCATATAGATGTTAAACGTACGATTAGTAATCTCATTTAATGGTTCTTTGTTATGAATAAATTTACCATTTCACATGGGGAACTTAAGTAATGGGCATCAAACCCGTCCTCACATCACACTTCTGATGACTAGCACCTAAGGTCTTTATACCCACAGCATGACCGAGTGCCTCCATTGATATTGGTAAGGAGGCATCACCAATGGTAAATTTTTTCTATCTTTTACAAAGTATGGCTTTAGAAAAAAAACGTTCCATTACATTTTGTTTATTTACAAATTGAAAATTAAGCCTAAGTATATATAAAATCAATAAATTCTCATAAAATGACTCTGTACCCACTTTTTTATTTACAATGAACATTAATTCGTCATAAAGCACAAAAAAAACGCTGAAATCAGCGTTTTTCATTAATTATTTCTATTCTTAGATCCAAAACAATAATTTGTAATAAGACCCGTAAAAATCCAGAAATTGATATCTGTTAAATATGAACCACTTACCATTAGATGAACGAAACCTAAGCTTATCCAGATAATAGCCATATTATATTTTCCTTTATCTTTCGCAAATAATATATTTAAAATCAATAATATTAAAATAAATAATATTAAACTCCCGAAAAATAGCCCAAAATTAGAAAATACCTCTAGGAAGAAGTTATGAGCATACAAACCATCTTCTCCATTAACTCTTCGATCCCCGCCTATCCCAATTCCTAAAATGGGACTATCTAATATTTCCCCCACTATATTTTGGTAAATATGATCTCTCCCGCTTAGATGGTTTATATCTATAAGAAATAATTCTAATGTTCTGCTTCTTATACCAAAGCCTATAAAGAAGTTATAGATAAAAATAAAAATTTGATTCAAATTAAAGATAGACAATATTCCAATACATATTGTCATGGTGTAAAAAAAAACCCTCTTAAAATTCATTGTTGAATGGGGTCTAATGATCTTAAGTACAACAAAAGTGATGATACAAATGATTGCTCCCCTTGAACCTAGAGCGAGTATTATAAATAAGGAGACCAGCGTACCTACCGTTGGTATAAAAGCCGGTTGATCCATGAGTTTGTCTAAATATATGATGGCTGGCAGCAGCATATAGTAGGATAATGCCATGCTATAATCACCTATATTCGCCAGCCCTATAAGCACTAGAACCCCGCTGGCTGTACCAAAAATAAAGACTATGAGTCCAGCTTTTCTCAGAATCTTTCTAAAAACGTCCCAGTCATTCAGGCTTAAACTATAGACAAACGCTGGCAAGCACATAAAAAAAAACAGAAATAGAATTCCAATTATATATGGCTCATTATCTGGAAAAAGGACGAAATGGCTTAAGAGAATAGCTGTTGCTATTAAATAGGTGCAAATAAAGGTAACTTTTCTCCTTTTTAAAGCAACAGGCATCACATAAATGAACATAATTGCTACCAGCACTTTTGAAGCAGTCTGTATAGTTAAGCTATTTATGATCCCTAATAGGTCATTAATAAGTAAAAAAAAGTACTGTGCCGTAAGAACAATACAAGGAGCCACCAGTACCCAGCTTATTTTTTCATCTTCTAATATATGGATTCTGCTTTGATTCTTATTCACCCATACTTTCATGGTATCCCCCAATTCTGTTCAAACAAATATGGGATAATGTTATTTAAATGTATAATTATATACTGTGGATCGTTTTTTTGATTTAAAAACCAAACCATCTTCTTGTTTTTATTTCACTAGGATTTTCTCTAATGATTTCATTTCCATTCAAAATTGATCTAGCATTCTCTTGAAAGATATGGACATAATCCTTTCCAAACTCCCGATTTATGAACTCGTATGCTTCAGGCAATTTAAATGCATTCCTAGATAAGCGGTGTGAGTCGGATGCAATAAAATGTGTTAAGTGATGCTTAATTAATTGTTTAGAAAACCTTTTAAAAGTCCTGCCTTTTTCACCTAATAGGCTTGAAGCGGTAATTTGAGTAGCTGACCCATTCATCACGAATCGATACAAAATATCAGGATTTTTCCTTATCTGAACATTTCTTTCTGGATGTACAATAATGGGAGTGATTCCTTCTAATTGTAAATTAAATAATAATTCCCCCGCATAAGCAGGTACATGTGAATCTGGTAATTCGATTAGTAAATATTTATGCTGATTATTAAGAGTTAGTATTTTTCCGGCTTTATAATCTTCAACAAGCTCTCCATAAATACGTGGTTCTTGACCAGGCAGAATTTCAATAGGAATTTTTCTCCTCTTTAATTTTTTGTTAAGTTTATTGACTCTTGCAAGAATTCCTTTTGCCTTATTATTATGCCAGCCATTTTTGTGATGAGGTGTTGCAAAAATAGTCCGTATTCCTTTACTAGCTGCATGTTTTGCCATACCTATACTTTCGATATATTCTTTTGCCCCATCATCAACTCCAGGGAGAATATGACAATGAATATCAATCATCTTCCTCCCCTCCCATAGGAAAATTTTCATAGTATTTAAGTTTATTCGTGAGTATTAGTAATAATCACTGTAATAGTAATCCTGAAAATGATCCTTAGTATTATTTAGAACTGCCCCAATAATCTTGGCTTTTGCATTTAATAATAAGGACTTTGCCTTTTCTGCCTCTTGTTTCTTTGTCTTTCCGTAATTTATGGCCAATACCACACCATCACACTGATTAGCGAGTATTTGTGCATCAGTTACAGGAAGGACTGGTGGTGTATCAATAATGATAAAATCAAATTGGTTCCGAATGTTTTTTAATAATTCACTCATTGATTTAGAACTAAGTAACTCTGAGGGATTAGGAGTGATTGGTCCGCTAGTCAATACATAGAGATTATTAATTCTTGTATTATCTATAGCTTCCTTTAAAGGCTTTTGTTTATATAAAACCGATGTTAGGCCTGTAATATTCCTTTTCCGAAATACTTCATGAACCCTTGGCTTACGAAAATCGGCATCTATTAATAGTACTTTTTTTCCTTGTTGGGCAAACACAACTGCTAGATTTGCGGAAGTAATGGTTTTACCTTCACCTGGGTTTGAAGAAGTAATCATGATCAAACGGTTTTCCCGATCAATATTAGAGTATTCAATATTAGTTCGGATCGTTCTATATTGCTCGGAAATTGGAGAATTTGGATTAGTAAGCGTAATTAGTTGTCTTATATTTATTTTTTCTTTCTTCCTAAAGAATGCCAGAAACCCCACAGGTTCTTCCTCCCCATCTTATCAGACTTTTTTTTGTTTTCTTTTTCAAAGTCACGAACTGTTTGTTTCGGGATCGATCCTAATACTGGCAACTCTAAAATTAATTTAATATCCTGTTCTGACTTTATTGTGTCGTCTAAATATTCAAAGAGAAATATGAGTCCAATTACCATTAATAAACTCAATGTAAAAGTTATTAACATATTTAAAATTAAACGTGGCTTAACAGGTTCGCTGCTGCTCTCCTCATTTGCCAGTGATAGGATTGTAACATTGTCTATATTCATAATGTTTTGTATTTCGTTCATAAATACACTTGCTATCGAATTGGCAATCTCCACAGCAACCTTTGGTTCCGGATCTTCTACTGTAATCGTTACAACTTGTGAATTTTGCTCACTAGATATACTGACTTGTTCACTGAGTTCTTTTACTGATCTATCTAAATTCATTTCTGCTCTTACTAAATCTAAAATGACGGGACTTTTAATGATAACTCTATACGTATTTATTAATTCCAGATTTTCTTGAACATTGATCGAGTTGCCGGATTGTTGATCGGTCTTTTTTTGGTTAATTAACAACTGAGTGGAAGATTCGTAAATAGGAGTTAACCAAAAGTAACTGACAACTCCACTGATAAGAACTGACAGAGATGTGATACACACAATTAGAAATACCCGCTTCTTGATAATATTTATTATATCTTGTATCTGTATGTTCTCTTGCATCAAATTGTACCTCCACTCCAAGATTGAATAACATGAAGTACCTCTAAGTATAAAAAAGCATCTTTCATCATATTAAAATATGCATTGAATATCCAAAAGGTACTTTTATTTATAAAAACAGAGAAGCCTCCAATAAAAAGGATGCATGAGCAAATCCTTTTTATTGGAGGCTTCGTTTACATAAATAAAGAAATGATCGAAACTTTAGTAATATTTATACTTATAAAAACTCCCAAAAATCTAATGAGTCCAAAACATACGTCGGCCTCTTCTCATATCCTGCAAGCAATTTCTTTGTCGTTACCCCAGTGTGGACGAGCAATGTGTCAAGTCCGGCATTCATCCCTGCTAAAATATCGGTATCATAATTATCCCCGACCATTAGTGTTTCTTCCTTAGTCGTTCCCAAAACTTGCAGCGCCTGTTCCATAATAATGGACTCTGGTTTGCCAATAAAAATCGGCTGTGTTTGTGTTGAGACAGTAATAACCGATGTTAACGAACCATTGCCTGGCAGCAGTCCTCGCTCTGTTGGGATCGCTATATCCCCATTTGTCGATATAAAGGTGGCGCCGTTTCTGACTGCTAAACAAGCAGTGGCTAGCTTCTCATAACTAATGGAGCGGTCAATCCCAACGACAACATAATCTGCATTCTCTTCCACAAGTGCCAATCCCCTGTCTTGCAGGGCATGTCTTATGCCTTCTTCTCCTATACAATAGACCGTGGCATCCTGCTTCTGCTCATAAATGTAATTAGCCGTTGCCATACTAGTAGTAAAAACCTGCTCGTCCTGAGCCGGTATCTTGAATTGGCGTAGCTTCTCTGCCACCTGTGCAGGCGTTCTCGAGGAATTGTTCGTGACAAAAAGATAAGGAAGGCCACGCTCACGAAGCTGGTGAACAAACTCTGCCGCTTCCTTAATTAATTCCGTTCCACGATACATTGTCCCATCCAGGTCAATTAAGTAGCCTTTATATTTAACCATAGTTCGTCACTCCTATTAGAAATGCGGAAGTGCCTCGTTTAGCCCCGACAAGCATAAGACAAGCCGGCAGGAAGGTTGTTCTTTAACCTTCTTGACGGATTGGCTTATGACCTCGAGGGGCTAGGCACTGTAGCTAGACAATGCATCTTAGTTCTTAGTTCCGAAACGCTGATACTGGGCCAAGCTCATGAAGTAAGTATAACCTGACCTTCTCAGGAAATTGCTTCAAAACGGATAAATGGTTGCTAAATTCCGCCTTCACTTCTTCATGATTTACCTCAGTATAGTTTTGTACAAGCATTTTCCGGTACTTAATAATATGTTTGCAGCTTTTGGTTAACTCATCATGAATGACCTTTTCATCATCCAATATGTCCACAATATCATCGTAGCTACCTGGATCACGCATAATAAAACCATCAATCATGGCATTCCCAACATCAAGAATTGCTTCAATAATTAACTGACATGTCCGTTCCATCGCTGCTTTTTCAAGCTGTGATTGTAGTTCCTTAATTTCTTCAAAAAATGCAAATTGCTGCTCTAAAAAAACAAGAGTTGTTTCGATTTTTTCCCGATCAACAAAATACATATTTCTCACCTTTCTTCCATTACGATAGCTTTAATCCTTTGTCTAGAAAATCTGGACGAGCATAATAATAGCCTTGTGCTAAATCAACTTTATTTCGAGAAAGGACTGAGGCTTCTTCTTTATTTTCGATTCCTTCTGCTACTACTAATGAGCCTGCCTCCTTCGCAATAATGAGCAATCCTTTTAACATGGACTCTTTTACTGAATTTTTATCTATATCCTGGATAACAGAGCGATCAATCTTTATAATATCAGGCATAATTTCACTTATGGAGTGTAAGCTTGCATATCCCGCGCCTGTATCATCAATGGCCACTCGGAAGCCAAGCATTCTCAGCACCTTTATATTGTATAAAAAGTTCTCCATCCCTTCAATCGCATCACGTTCGGTAATTTCAAGAGTAATTTGTCTTGGAGAGATATTTTTATACTTTGCAAGCATATTCTTAATATCACGAATAAATCGTTCATGTCCTAGCGTAATAGGTGTAAAATTAATAAAGATATCCTGTTTACATCCCGTTTTATAAATTTGTTGAAGGGTTTTCTCGAAAACGATCATCTCAAGGTCATATAGCATCCCCGTCTGCCTTGCTATAGAGAAGAGATGAAGCGGACTTTCCAATACCGACCCCTTCGGACCGCGGGTCAGCATTTCCCATGCTCTCACCTCACCAGTAGCAATATCTATAATCGGCTGAGCAAGCAGATATATATCTTTTTGTGCCACTATTCGACTAACCATATACAGCATTTCATTATACTCTGATTGAACTCGCTTCTCTGCCATAGAAAGTGCATGCTGATTTGCTTTTAATATGGCTTCTTGGATCGAATAATGCCTTTTCTCAATAAACATATAGCCGGTTTCAAATACTGGTTTCGCAAGAGGAACCTGTTCAGCTAGCCTTTTTTCAGAAAATCTTAATATTTTTTTCATTTTTTTATCTATATCTGTAACTGAATGACTATCATGGTTAACTTTCATAAACAGTGTTAATCCATCGCTTGAATAATCATGAAGAGCCATAATCTCTTCCGACTTAACTTCTTCTTCGATCACATCTTGAAAAGTCAGCTTTAGTAATTGAATAAAACTTGTATACCCCTGTTCTCCAAGCTGTTCCGGCAATTCCCGCAAATTTTTTATGTTAAATACAATTACAGCCACTTCATAGCCACCATCAAATGCTTTACTTACTGCTTTCTTAATCGGATCACGAATAATAAATTGCGGAGGATAAAATTTAAGCTTGTCTTCTGGCAGTAAGATTTTTATCCATTTGTTCAAATGATTGAACCTTTTTATGTTATGGCGGGCCATGGTCTCATTCCTCTCAGATGCAGCGTCAGAAATTACATATGACACCATTTTATCACAAAATCCGACCATTTCCTCCAATATTTGAAAGATTAATCGGTCAAAATAACTGATAAACCGCTAGAGAAACGGTGAGAATTATGATTATTTCTGTTATGATAGAATTAACATGGTTTACTGAAAGTAATGCAAATAAAGGAGTATTAAATAATATGACAGAACGATTTTTTTTATATGATGATTTGGTAGATACAAAAACACGCTTCGTCAGCTTTATGGGTGATAATCAACGCTTTGATTTGGCTATCGTTCAATCCGATCGCTATTACGGAAAGCATATAGTTCTTGACATACAGGGAAGCCGTTTTGCAATCATTGGACCCGATGATTTAAAGGAAGAAGGCTATTTAGAGTATGCCTTTAATCTTTCTGAAGAAGACGCAGAGGAATTGCGCTCCTTTCTATATGAATTAATTTAGCATTAATATTCTTTCGTTTATTATCACCATAATCACAAATAATAAAGGAGAACCTTAGTAAGGCTCTCTTTTTTCTTTGCAATTTTTTATAAAGAGGTGATATTCATTGGATAATAAGGAAGAGCGTGAATATACGGATTTTGCGAATGTTGAAAAGCGAAGAAACTATGTGACGGCAGAGGACTTTCCGGATGGAGCATATGGGTCGCCTTTTCGAAAGCATGAGCCTGTAGAGCTAAAAAGTACTCCTTTCCGTGAAGAACAGCGCAGGTATAGTGCCTTTAATTACGAAAATAAAACCTTACATGAAGACATGCCTCGGCAAATGGAAGGAGCACATCCTACCCACGATGATCCCGAAAGAAGCATGGAACCGCCTTATGATGATTATCAAGACTAAATAAAACTCCTAAAAAAAGCAGCAGAAGAAAATTCTCTTCTGCCGCTTTCTATTTTCGCATGGAATGAAGACCCTTTAGTAAGAATCCACCGTTGAACTGATTAGGCTCATAGGAAATGATGAATGCTTTTGGAGCGAATGAAAGAATAAGGCTTCTAAGGCGATGCTCAGAATTACGTTTCGCCAAAACTTTCATAACAAGGCGTTTTCCATCCTTTCCGTCAGCCACCCAAGACGTTACACCATAACCTTTTTCTCTGACTTTCATTGGAAGGTCACACTCAATTGAATCAACGATTACTTCAAAAACGATATAACCGAGTGCTAAATAAGATTCAATTTTGCTACCAAGAAATACGCCTATCCCCCATCCAAAGCAATAGGCTGCGATATTAATCGGCTTGTCCAAATTATCAAGAACGATTGTCAATCCCATTAAGTAAACAAATACTTCACCCATCGAAAGAATTGACGCTACGAGACGGTAGCCTTTAATAACTAGGATCACTCGCAATGTAAAAAGAGATACATACACGATATTAATAGTAATTATAGTGAGTAATATTGATAACATGATTTCTTCCTTAGCCATTCAATGACGTTTATTTTTTTGATTTCTTAATTCTCAGTTTTGGGAAAGTCTTTCTTCAGCCATCTTAGTAACGATACAATAAGCAATAAATAAATGATAAAGATTGGAACAGAAACGATGACTGCCGAAGTTTGAATGACCCGCAGTCCTCCGATCAGCATTAAAGATACAGCGATAACTGCCAACATCGCTCCCCAAACCATGCGATGCCATCTTGCCGGGTCCTGATCATCTCTAAGCTCTTTAGTCGCAATTGCCGCAATAATATACGTAGCTGAATCTAAAGAAGTTGATAAGAAAATAATCCCCAGTACAAGGAAGAATGGGAGAACAATTGCACTTAACGGAAGTGATTTTAGAATTTCAACAACTGCCGCAGGTCCGCCCTTTTCATTAAGAATATCTTTGACAGGTAAAATATCATTTAATTGCAGATTCATGGTATAGCCGCCAAACACCATGAAGTAGATCCATCCTCCAATCGATCCCCATAATAATACGTGTGTAATCAATTCGCGGATTGTCCGGCCTTTTGAAATTTTTGCTACAAACAAGCCTAAAAATGGTGCTGTCGCTGCAAACCAGGCCCAATAGAAAACAGTCCAGCCTTGAGGGAAACCGCTCTTATTAATCGGATCTGTATGAAAGCTCATAAATAGGAAGTTTTGCAGCATTAATCCAAAGCTGTTCGAAAAATACGATAAAATAAACAAGGTCGGTCCAACAAGGAATACAAATATCGCTAAGGCAAGCGCCATATAAACATTGATGTCAGCTAATCTTTTTATTCCTTTATGAAGCCCCAGATAGGCACTAGCAGAATAAATAATTGTAATACAGATTACAATAACAATGTTAAGTCCAAGGGATTCTTGAATACCGAATATTTCTCCAACTACACTAGACATCATCGGAACCCCTAAACCTAAAGATGTTCCAAGTCCACCGACAAGACTCCAAATCACAAGAACATCGATTAACTTTGCTAGCCACCCATTTGCATACTTGCCAAGCGCCCCGCTAAGTGCAACACTCATTTTCAATGAAGGAGTCTTTTTCACAAAATACGAGTAAGCGATTACAACAGTAGGAAACGCATATAATGCCCAGGCTGAAATTCCCCAATGGAATAAACCATACGTCACTGCCCATTCAGCAGCTTCACTACTTTCAGGCTCAATTCCAAACGGAGGTCCCATAAAGTAATAAACAGGTTCCATCATGGACCAGTACATGATACTTGTTCCCATTCCAGCTGTGAATAACATCGCTCCCCAGCTAAAATTAGAAAACTCCGGTTTCCCTTCGCCTAATTTTATTTTTCCGTATCGGCTAAAAGCAAGCCAGATAAGTAGAATAAATAAGCCTATAGTTAAAAACTGGAATGACCAATCCATTTTATATGTGATTGAGCTCATTAAGCTATCTAAATAAGGCTCCGCCACTTTACGGTTTAAAACAAGCATAACGGTTGCTCCGAAAATGACAACGAGCGATGTCCAAAATACCATTGGATCAATTCGTACTTTCCCCATTTTTTTCCTCCCCAAATTCTAAAAAGATAGACATTTGATAATTAACAGAAAATTATCATGATTATTTTTTATAATATGACTATATTTTTTAGAAAGATTATTTTTTTCTGTATGATTATATTAACACAATCAAAATAAGAGAACAATAAATATTCTAATAATTAATAATATAAAATCAGTTTAATATAAGAGAAAAAAACAACTTAGAATAACGTTGGAATACTTTAAAAAACCGTAAAAATTATTGAATTGTATACATGGATTGCCAAAAAAGTAATGCTGAATAAGTTAATTACATAAATAAACGAATTGGGCCCCATGGAGTCACGAAACTGACTTCATGGGGCCAGCTGCCCCTTAAAGTAAATTCACTTCAGCTTTACAGACCAAAACGTTCAATCTTTTTATCCCACTTTTTGTTAAATACTGGTTGATCGTTTTCTTTAACATCCATTTCTCCAATAATCATAAAGTTTTCCTTATCGGAAGTTTGCGTTACGATAATATCAGCTTCAATCCACCAGCCTTCGCGGCCCATTTTCATTTTCTGTGTAATCGTATATTTGGCTGAGAGCGGATCCGCATTACTTAATGTTAATTCACGTTTTAAATTGTGTTCAACCGTCACATCAATGTCATCAAAACGATAAACGCCTTCGCCAAAAACTCCACCAACACCATCAGTTATACTAGTCCAAGTATCTGTTAAAATATCGTATGAAATAGAACGGTCTACCTTTCCAGGAGCCAGGATAGTTGTCGGCGTTAATGGCGCACTTTGAGGATTCATGTTTGGTCCAGCTGCCTTACTTCCCTTAAAGATCGGCAAGAAGAACTTAGCAGTCTCCAGATTCAGCGTAAGAGTTGCATCCTCAGGCATTGGCCAAAACATTGGCCAGAAAGAAGTCGCTATCGATAAACGAACTCTGTGTCCAGCCTTAAACTGATGTCCGCAACAGTCTAAATCTACAAATGCTTTAACCTTTTCGCCGGGGATTAGCTCATTTACTTGATCATGTCCGTTTAAATGAGTTAAATTCATGACTCCATAGGAAACACGAGTTACAGATCCATCAGGTGCCACATCTGATAGCTGTGCAAAAAGCATGGCATGTGGTTTATCACTTGCTAATTCTACTTCAAATCTAGGGTACCCAACGATTTCTAGTGGACTTTCTAACACTTCTCCTTCAAAAACCATCGCCATTCCATCATCCATTCGTTGGTCTGCAGGGCTTTCGCCAGGTACGCCAGCACCCATCCATTCACCTGCTAATAGGCCATGATTTAATGGAGTTTTTAAGAGTACTTGCTCTTCCTTCTCATCTCGTTCTTCTACTAATTGACCCTTAGTTATTTGATATGCTTTTGGAACAACTTCATCTGTTGGCCATGATTGGAGACCTACCCAATATCCTTTACTTACTGGTTTGAAGACAGATGGTGGCATGCTTTCTTCCACCCACACATTTACCATTGGTCCATCCATTACGTCATTTTCTATTCCTTTAAGCCAATGATCCCACCATTTAACAGCTTCTTGTAAAAAGCCCATCGCAGGTCCTGGAACGCCATCATGAGGATAAACGTGAGCCCATGGTCCAAGAATTCCTTTTCTTGGTACAGATAGTCCCTTTAATAAACTTAGCACTGTATTCTGATAAGAATCTTCCCAGCCGTCAATTGCTAGAACAGGCACTTCAATATCATCATAGTTTTCACAAACAGAACCATGCTTCCAATACTCATCCCTTGTTTGGTGCTCCATCCATAGAGTCATCCATAAAGGCATATTTTCTAATCTTTCTAGCCATTTTTCTCGCCAAACATCTCCAACAATATTTGGATCAAGCGGACGTGCCTGATAAGCTAACATAATGTTGCCCCACCAGAAATTATCATTTAGCAGGCAGCCACCTTTATAGTGAATGTCGTTGTTATATCGATCATCTGTAAAACCAATTGCAATAATTGCTTTTAAATGTTTTGGTTTTCTAGCTGCAACTTGAAGAGAATTAAAGCCACCCCAAGATTTGCCCATCATCCCGATATTTCCATCACACCAGCTTTGATTCGCGATCCAATCAATCACTTCTAGTGCATCATCCTGTTCTTGCTTTAAGTACTCATCTTTTAGCAGACCATCTGATTCCCCTGACCCTCTCATATCAACTCTAACAACTGCGTATCCGTTTCCAGCAAAATAACCGTGCATAGGTTCATCTCTAGCCCTTGTGCCATCTGTTTTGCGATAAGGAATATACTCTAAAATAGCCGGTACCTTTTCCCCTTCCTCAACTTCCGGCAGCCAAATTCGACTGGATAGTTTAGTACCGTCTTCTAAAGTAATCCAAGTATTTTCAATTGCTTGATACTTAAAAGGAAACTGAGTAATAATTTCTTTTTCTTTGTATTCTGTTGACATTGTTGCATCCTCCTCCTCTATCATTTGCATAGCTTTAGAACAAAGCGGCCTTTTTTTCACCACTTTAAGCGCTTTCAACTAAAGTTAAAAAACAGTCATAATTATTTTATAATCACGATTATAAATTTATGTGCGTTTAGTATAGCATTCGAAAATATGTTTATCAACTTAAAATCTTCAAAAAACTCCAAAATTAAATGATTGGCAAGTATTTTACTATGGAAATAATATTGTTATAATATAATCATGATTAAATTTGTAAGTATTGGAAAAATCCAACTATCGTAATTTGAGGATTATTTGAAATAAGAGCTTATAAATTGAGGGGGAGAATTGATTTGAATAAAAAGGAAATTCAAATGGGACGTATGTGGAAATACTTTGTGGACGCAACTGCCGAAATTATCGAAGAAGAAGGTTTAGAAAATGTAACAATAAGGAAAGTGGCAGATAAAGCAGGCTATAATAGTGCAACGATTTATAACTACTTTTCTGAGATATCCCATTTAATTTTTTTCGCTTCAATGAAATTTATGAAAAACTACACAGATGAGGTATCTCTTTATATTGAAAAAGGGAAGGATCCGCTCGAAAAATATTTATTAGCATGGGAATGTTTTTGTAATCACTCGTTTAAACAACCACAAATTTTTCATGCGGTATTTATTATGGACTTAGGAGATCAGCCAGAAAAACTGCTTGAAGACTATTATAAAATCTACCCTTCTGATTTAATTAATATCCCGGAGGAACTAAAGACAATCCTATTTGAACGTAATGTGTCAAAAAGAGGAAGATCCTTTTTGGAAATTGCCCTAAAAGAGGGATTTATTAAAGAGGAAAACGTTGATTCAATTAATGAATTAACGATTTTAATATGGCAGGGAATGTTCACCAACATCTTAAATAATCGTAAAAGCTACGAGTTTCAAGAGGCTGTAAAAATTACGATGGACTATATATCTGAGATCGTCAACAATGCAAATTTATTTAATTTTCAAAGGTCTAAATATGAAAATCAACGATAGCAAGCAGATTTTTTAAAGCAAAAAAGCGAGGAATCTTCTGTCACCTTTTGGAAGACCGAGATACTTCGCTTTTTTTCTTCTTTACTTATTTATTTTTTTCGCCACAAAATATGCACAGCCAAAATTGCAGAATTCATATAAGTATTCCGATAATGTACTGATTTTCGTATCAAAGGTAGCTTTCTGATTTTGGTCGTCAAAGAAGCCGCGGAGCCTAAGCTGACCGTAGCCCCAATCCCCAACAATATAATCATACCGGGTTAAAATATCACTATACCTGCCCCGGAATGCATCTTCATTAAAACCATTTCTTATATCTTCTATTACCTCATAGCAAACGTTATTAACACAAATCAAATCAATCACCTCAGTTTAAAAACAGCGTCCTCATCCCCATTATATTGGAAATGTTTGTATTCTGAAAGTATTTCTTACTTTATTTAAATTATAACTGATAGCCCATCAATTTCTAAGAGAAAAAAATAATCGGCTGGTTATTCTATAAACAAGGAGGTGCTTCACATTAGAAAATCATTGATCATCTTAGGAATATGCGGCCTCACAGCCTTAACAGCCTGTCAAAACAATAATATGGCAAATGAAAGCGATGGAGTTTACGAAAGAAGCGGTAACACCCTGAATGTAAATACTCAGCGCCCTGAGTTAAATAATCAAAATAATAATGGCAACAACGCCAATAACAGGGGTTTCATGAACACGAATAATAATGGAACAGAAAATAACTTTGGTTATGTCCGCCACCAAAAGAGCCCCATTGCAGGCGAAAGGGTTTCAAATGTTAATAATGGAACCATTAATCGGGAGCAAGTGGCTGATATGATTTCCGGCTATTGTACGGATATTCCAAATGTAGACGATATATCCACACTTGTGACAGATGAAGAAGTGCTGATTATTTATCACACGGATTCAAATGACCGCAACATGATTGCAGACCAGGTGAAGAAAACAGCCATGTCTGTCGTCCCTAGATGGTACCATGTTTATGTAAGTGATAATACGGCTCTGCGCCCATATATTGAAAACTTTGCTACGAACAGCCCGAACACAGAAAATGTAAATACTGGCCTTAACAAAGTAATAAAAGAAATGCTAAAATCTCCACAGGGGAAAAAGATGGGGAATGGCGAAAATGAAAATGGAGAATTACAGGGCGAGAGGAATAATAACAACAATCGAAATCGATGAAAACAAAGGGTTCAGTATCGGCTGCTGAACCCTTCTTTTTATTATGCTTCTTTAAGCTCGATTTCTCCAAGCTCCTGCTGACGCTTAGCCGCAGCATTAACTTGTTCATCAGCGTGGTAGGATGAACGAACAAGCGGACCTGCCTCACAATGATTAAAGCCCTTGCTTAAGGCAATTTCCTTTAGCTCTTGGAACTCATCCGGGTGGTAATATTTTTCTACCTTCAGATGCTTTTTCGATGGCTGTAAATATTGGCCAATCGTCATAATATCAACATTATGCGCTCTTAAAGCGTCCATTGTTTCAATGATTTCCTCTTTTGTTTCTCCCAGACCTACCATTAAGCTGGATTTTGTCGGAATATCTGGCTGCAGTTCTTTCGCCCTGCGCAAAAATTCTAACGAACGGTGATATTGAGCCCGTGCTCTCACTCTTGGAGTAAGGCGCTCAACCGTCTCAATATTATGGTTTAATATATCAGGACGTGCATCCATCAATGTCTTTAAATTTTCATATACTCCGCCCATATCTGACGGCAATACTTCAATACTTGTGAATGGGTTCTTTCTTCTAATTGCTCTTACGGTTTCTGCAAAAACAGCTGCTCCGCCATCTTTTAGATCATCCCTTGCCACTGCTGTCACAACAACATGCTTTAAGTTCATCAGCACAACGGAGTCTGCGACTCTTTCCGGCTCCTGCCAGTCCAATTCAGTAGGCAATCCTGTTTTGACCGCACAGAAACGGCAGGCACGTGTACAAGTATCCCCTAGAATCATAAAAGTAGCCGTTCTTCTTTCTGCCCAGCATTCATGAATATTTGGACATTTCGCTTCTTCACATACTGTATGAAGACCATTTTCCCTCATCATTTTCTTTAAACCGGTATAGTTTTCATTCGTGTTAAGCTTTATTTTTAGCCACTCCGGCTTACGTATGTATTCCTCTTTTTTGCTCAAAACTCTCCACTCCTTTTTGAAAAGGCAAGGTGCCTGAATACCTAAATTACACTCATATGATGCAACTTTAACACATGGGGTTACAAAAGGACAAGTTGCAATATTTCGATTACCAATAATTGATATAGATTTATTTTTTCAAAAATCACAAACTAAACAAGCATATGAGTGAGGAAGGGAGGATTACTTTGAGGATTAAATTAATTGTTATTCTAACATTGCTTCTTTCTTTATTTTACCCTTGGAATGGAAATGCCCAAACTGATATGAATGAAGTATACAAAAGCCGTATGGAATTATATAAAAGGATTGAAGCTGTCACTCACATTCCTTGGTATTATCTTGCCGGAATTGACCAATATGAACGTAATGTAAGGCAGGCTAGAAGAGACATCCCAAAAGCTGAGGGGCTAACTGGAATTTATTTCAAGCCTGAAGAATGGGCAGGACCTTTAAATCTTGATCCGACTGACGATAACCTATTATCCTTACAGCTTTTTAACGGAAAGGGCATGGATGGCGATGGGGATGGAAAAGCAAGTTTAACAAATGATGTAGATGTTCTCTATACGTTTGCCCATCATCTTCTTTCGTACGGAAGGGATCATGATAATATCAAAATAGGCTTATGGGATTATTATAAACGGGATAAAACGGTTAGCATCATTGTTGGAAAAGCTAGACTTTATAAGCATTTTGGAAGATTGGATCTAGATGATCGTGTATTTCCGCTTCCATTAAGAAGCCACTATACTTATAAAAACACATGGGGTGCTGCCCGTGGCTGGGGTGGAAGAAGAATCCATGAAGGAACGGATATTTTTGCTGGCTATGGTGTCCCTGTTAGGGCAACCGCATATGGAATTATCGAAATGAAGGGCTGGAATCGCTTCGGCGGCTGGAGAATTGGGATTCGGGATATTAATAATAATTACCATTATTTTGCCCATTTAAGCGGTTTTGCGAAGGACTTGAAAATAGGACAAATTGTCGAGCCCGGGATGTTAATCGGTGGGGTTGGAAGTTCTGGTTATGGACCGCCTGGCACCTCAGGAAAATTCCCGCCTCATTTGCATTATGGTATCTACAAAGACAATGGCTTTACAGAATGGTCATTTGATCCGTATCCTCACTTACGATTATGGGAAAGACAGGAACGAAACAAAAAAAAATAAAAGAAGGGGACTGACTCTTGGAGTCGTTCCCCTTCTAAAAAGCTTTATTTCTAATGTCCACCCAAGTAGGCTTTCTTGATATCTTCGCTTGCCTGCAGTTCAGCTGCAGTACCAGAAACCGTTACACGGCCTGTTTCAATTACGTAAGCACGGTTAGCAATAGATAAAGCCATATGCGCGTTTTGTTCTACTAGCAGAACTGTTGTACCTTCACGGTTAATATCCTCAATAATTTGGAAAATTGTTTTAACCATTAATGGAGCAAGACCCATGGAAGGCTCGTCAAGTAAAAGAAGCTTTGGTCTTGCCATAATCGCTCTTCCCATGGCTAACATTTGCTGCTCCCCGCCAGATAGTGTTCCTGACAACTGTTTTCGGCGCTCTAGCAATCGTGGAAAAGTTTCATAAACTTTTTCGATATCCTTATGAATTTCTTTTGAATCTTTTCTTAAAAAGGCTCCTAGTTCTAGGTTTTCCTCAACGGTCATGTTTGCAAATACACGCCGTCCCTCTGGTACATGTGAGATCCCCGCCTTCACTATGCCTTGAGCAGCCTTTCCGCCAATAGAATCACCTAAATATTGGATGGTTCCATTTTTCGGCCTAAGAAGTCCGGATAAAGTTTTCAGCAGCGTACTTTTCCCAGCTCCGTTCGCACCAATAAGGGTAACAATTTCTCCCTCATTTACTTCTAAAGAAACCCCTTTAAGGGCTTGTATATTCCCATAAAATACGTCAATTTTATCTACTTTAAGCATTGTCGACAGTAACCTCCTCACCTAAGTAAGCCTCGATGACTTTCGGATGATTACGAATTTCTTCTGGTGTGCCTGCGGCAATTAGCTGTCCATGGTCCAGCACATAAATTCTTTCACAGATACCCATAACTAAGTTCATATCATGCTCAATTAATAAAATCGTCAGATCAAATTCATTACGGATAAACGCAATTAACTCCATGAGCTCATGCGTCTCTTGCGGATTCATTCCAGCTGCTGGCTCGTCAAGCAATAGAAGCTTTGGTCCTGCAGCTAGTGCTCTCGCAATTTCCAATCTCCTTTGCTGACCATAAGGAAGGTTTTTTGCCATTTCGTCCTTAAAATTTTCTAATTGGAAAATTTTAAGGAACTCAATTGACTTTTCTTCCATTTCCTTTTCTCCCGAGAAGTGAGAAGGAAGACGGAAAATGGAGCTTACAATTGAGTGCTTTGCTAAAGAATGATAAGCAACTTTAACATTATCCAGAACAGAAAGCTCATTGAAAAGACGGATATTTTGGAAGGTACGGCTAATCCCAAGACGTGTTACCTTATATGGAGGCAGCCCATTTAGACGTTTTCCCTCTAACAGAATGTCTCCTTCTGTTGGCACATAAACACCAGTCAGTAAGTTAAAGCTTGTTGTTTTTCCTGCACCGTTCGGTCCAATTAGCCCAACTAGCTCACCTTGATTGATTTCCATGCTAAATCCTTGAACAGCTTTTAATCCGCCAAATTGAATGCCTGCTTCTTTAACCTGAAGTAAGGGTGTATGGGCCATTCTAGCTACCTCCTTTCGCGCTTTTCCACTTGAATAAATCAGTGATTTCACGAGTACCCATTAGTCCTTGAGGACGGTATAACATCACGATAACTAAGACAAGACTGTACATAATCATTCGAGTTTCCGGATAATCCTGCAAGAATGTAGAAACTAATGTTAATAATATCGCTGAAATAACCGCCCCTGATAAGCTTCCTAGCCCGCCAAGTACAACAAATATTAAAATATCAAAGGATTTTAAGAATCCGAAGTTCGTTGGCTGAATAATATAGAAGTTATGAGAATACAAGCCGCCCGCAATGCCGGCAAAGAACGAGCCGAGCGCAAACGCGATAACCTTATAATAGGTCGTGTTGATCCCCATCGCATCCGCAGCAATTTCATTCTCACGAACAGAAATACACGCACGTCCATGTCTTGAATTTGTAAAGTTCATAATGACCAAAATCGTTACAAACAGACAGATGAACGTATAGGTCCAAGTTGTTAAATGGGAAACCTGCATACCAGCAGCTCCACCTACATAATCAATATTCAGGAATACAATCCTGATAATTTCTGCAAAACCTAAAGTTGCAATGGCCAAATAGTCACCTTTTAAACGAAGGCTCGGAATCCCAACGATAAGTCCCGCTACTGCTGCCATGATTCCGCCAGCAATTAAAGCAATTGGAAGTGGAAGATGAAGCTTCATCGTAAATATTGCTGAAATATAAGCACCAACAGCTAAAAATCCGGCATGTCCAATCGAAAACTGCCCTGTAACCCCGATCACTAAGTGCAGGCTGACTGCCAAGATGATGTTAATGCCTATAAAGATGAGTGTATTTGAATAAAACGCGTTTAAGATTCCAGCACTAATCAGAAATTGCGCAACTCCGTAGACGATGACCGATAAAATTAAAAATAGCCAAAATCCTTTTGCCTTTTTCATAGATTCTTTCACCTACACTTTCTCTCTAGCATTCTTACCGAAGATGCCCGATGGTCTAAATAATAGGATTAAAATGAGAATAATAAATGCTGCTGCATCTCTCCATAAAGAGAAACCGAAAGCGCTAACAACAGTTTCAACGACTCCAAGCACAAGTCCTCCAACCATCGCTCCTGGTATAATCCCTATTCCCCCTAGAACGGCGGCAACGAATGCTTTTAATCCAGGAATAATTCCCATTAGCGGTTCAATTTTTGTATAATAGACACCAAAAATAACACCTGCAGCTCCTGCCATCGCTGAACCAATTGCAAATGTAGCAGATATCGTATTGTTTACATTAATCCCCATCAAACGAGCTGCGTCCATATCGTGTGATACCGCACGCATCGCCTTACCAATTTTTGTTTTATGAACAATGAATTGCAAAATAATCATTAGAATAATTGAAACGGAGAGAATTAATAGAGATTGACTGCTGATTTGAGCACCAAATACATCAAAGGATTTATTTGTAAAAACATTTGGATAAGCTTCTGGCTGCGCACCTCGAATGTAAATTACTCCATATTCGATAAGAAGGGAAACCCCGATTGCCGTAATTAAAGCGGCTATTCGAGTTGCATTGCGGAGGCGCTTATAGGCAATTCTTTCAATGAGAACCCCAAAAATTGCACAAACTGTCATCGCGAGTAATAATGCTGGGAAAAATCCTAATCCCCATCCAGCGATGGCATAAAACCCAATAAACGCACCGATCATAAAAACATCGCCATGTGCAAAGTTTATTAATTTAATAATTCCATAAACCATCGTATAGCCTAATGCAATTAATGCATAAATACTGCCGAGTGAAATACCGTTTATTAATTGCTGTAACCATTCCATGAATACTCACTCCCTTATTAGAAAAGCGTATGCGCCTTGATCCTTGAAGGAACGCAGACTAAAAGCGCCACGTCCTGTGGCAACGTCTGCATGCCCCGGATCCTGCTGGCCTCAAGCACAAGACAAGCCATCGGGAAGGTTGTAGTTTAACCTTCTTCGCGGATTGGCTTAGACCCAAGAGCCCCTAGGCGCTGAAGCTAGACAATTTTAGAAAAGCGTATGCGCTAAGGCTGGACATTTAAAAAAAGCTTAAGCGCTATGACTGCTTTTCGACAAAATTTTTACCATTAGGAATGGAAAATGGGAGGATAGGATAATCCCCCCATTTCCTGTGGTTAATCTTAAGGATTAACTTTTGTTTTGAATTTTTGCTTACCATCTACATATTCTAGAACGGATGCAGATTTAATTAAGTGGTGATTCTCATCAACTGTAATTGTTCCTGTGATTAAAGCTAAATCTTTAGTAGCAGCAAGAGCATCTTTAATTTTTTCTGAATCAGATGTAGTGCCAGCACGCTTCATTGCGTCTACAAGAAGGTAAACTGTGTCATAACCAAGTGCGTTGAAGGCATCTGGTGATTTGCCGCTATTTTTATCCCCGTAAGCTTTAACAAACTTTTGAATTGTTTCATCTGGATCTTCAGCAGAATAGTGGTTGATAATGAAAGTATTGTTTAATGCATCTGCACCAGCTAATTCAACTAGTTTAGGAGAATCCCAGCCGTCTGCTCCCATTAAAGGAACTGTAATTCCCATTTCTCTAGCTTGTTTAACGATAAGACCTACTTCTTCATAATATCCAGGAATGAAAATGAATTCTGGATTAGAAGCTTTAATACGAGTTAATGTTGAACGGAAGTCTGTATCCTTAGCAACATATGATTCTTCTGAAACAATTGTACCGCCAGCTGCTTCAAAAGTTGATTTAAATGAAGCGGCAAGACCTTTTGCGTAATCACTAGCATTGTCAGCAAAGATTGCTGCATTTTTGACGTTAGCATCGTTTAGAGCAAAGTTCGCTGCAACTGTTCCTTGGAATGGGTCGATAAACGCAGTACGGAAAACGAACTCATTTACAGATCCATCTTCACGTACAGTTACAGTTGGGCTTGTACCAGATGGTGAGATAAGAACAGTCTTATTGTCGTTAGCAATTTGCGCTTGTGCTACTGTGTTACCACTTGTAGCAGCACCGATGATTGCTGTAACTTTATCTTGGCTTGTTAATTTAATGGCAGCATTTGTTGCTTCAGCTGCATCTGATTTATTATCAACTTTGACAAGTTCAATTTTCTTTCCATCTACACCGCCAGCTGCGTTGATTTCTTCAACAGCAAGTTCCACTCCAGAAGCAATTCCTGATCCATATGATGCTACTTGACCTGAAAGTTCTAAGTTAGCACCGATTTTAATTGTATCCCCCTCTTTAGAACTAGAACCGCCTGAACCTGCTTCCTTACTGCCACTACATCCAGCAAGGATACCAGCCATTAATGTTGTAGCCATTAAGACTGATGTGATTTTTTTCTTGAAAACCATTTAGTTTTCCCCCTTTTTTCTATTTCTGTTTGTTCAAATATTTTAAAACATAGAAAGGTATTTTTGAGCTAGATTAATTAGTATAGAATAATCTATCTGCAACCTTCTATTACTAGTCAGTCTATTTTCCTAATTTAAGCAAATAGATTAGGAATTAAAATATTTCTGACTATTTATTTAATATATTGATAGTATATTATTTTTCGATTAGTCTGTCAAAACAATATTTTTGAAATAGTATTTTTTTAGGAATAATCTAGTACACTTCTTAATATAAGAGTATTTTCACGTTTAAAAAGGAACTTACATGAAAATTTTATTAGTGAAAAAAAGACCTTCCCGTATTCGGAAAGGTCAAAATAAATATTATTCAAATTACAACGCAAGGTTTTTCTGTTTTTTCCCAGCAACTATTATCACTATTAATAGCATGAAAGCTACTGCCAATAGAGCAAGTAAAGAGCTGCCTGTAAAACCTAATATTAAATAGCCTACAGCTGAGATAGCTGCGCTAATTAGAGCATAAGGCAGCTGTGTCATGACGTGATCAATGTGATTGCAGCCAGCACCAGTTGAAGAGAGTATTGTTGTATCGGAAATAGGTGAACAATGGTCGCCAAAAACAGCTCCAGCTAAAACGGCTGCCATAGCTGGCAATAAAAGATTGATGTCTGTTGCTGCAGCAATATGGCCAGCAATCGGGAGCAATATACCAAAAGAGCCCCATGATGTTCCAGTACTGAATGCCATAATGCCTGCTAATATAAATAAAATAAACGGCAATAAGGCAATATTCATGTTGGAGTTTTCAACGATGTTAGCCATATATAGTCCTGTTTCCAATCGTCCGATTAAATCTGATATGGTCCAGGCAAACAATAGAATATAAACCGCCGGCAGCATCGATTTCATGCCAGATAGAAGTCCTTTGCCTAAAATGCCGCCATCTACCCCTTTTAAAACAAAGGCTTGGCGGAAAAACATCGCCATAGTTACAAATAAACCTAAAAGCCCGCCGATCATAAGGGACTTCGAAACATCTGTGTTTTCAAAAATCTTGATAATAGTTGCTGTCCCTTCTGTAGCTTCATACCCCGTCCAAAACATCATTCCAACAGTGCCCAATATTAACGTTATAATTGGCCATAGTAAATCACCGACAGTTCCCTTTGTGCTTGTTGGGAGATCATCTTTTAATTCTCCAGCAAGCGGTTTATCCGGGTCATAGACTAAACCCTCTTTCACGGCGCGAATCTCATGAATTCTCATTGGACCAATTTCGAAATTTCTTAAGGCTACAATGAATACCATTGCTAACGTGGTCCAAACATAGAGATTCATTGGAATCATTTGCAGAAAAGCCGAAAAGGCTGAGTACTCTGTTACATGATTCGCTGTTAAAATAGTTCCGATTAGCGTAATAATATAAGCCCCCCAGCTCGAAACTGGTGAAACGACACAAACAGGGGCAGAGGTTGAGTCAATTAAATAGGCAAGCTTTGCCCGGGATACTTGTTGCCTATCTGTAATAGGCCGGGATATTTGCCCAACAGCCAGTGCGTTAAAATAATCATCAATAAAAATAATAATACCTAAAACTGCCCCGACAATTTGCGCACCTGCACGAGTTTTCACCCGTTTCATAGCCCATTCTCCAAATGCACGGCTTCCGCCAGTTATAGAAATAAAAGCTGTGATCATTCCCAAAATGAGCAGGAACATAATGATATATACATTCCATGTATTTAGCTTTCCATCTGCAACGAAAATCCCCTTAACAGAATCATAAATAATTGCTAAGGTGTTTGTAATGCGAAACTCACCTAATATAAAAGCTGCTGATACTATCCCCACTCCTAATGAAAGCAATACCCGTCTAGTCATAATAACCATAACGATAGCCAGCAGCGGGGGTATCAGTGAAAAAACTGTGTTCTCCACAATGTTTTTCCTCCTTATTTTTTGTGGGAGGGAATCATGAAAGGTGATAGAGCCAAATAAAAAAGAGTAACGATAGAGAAAAGTCTACCATTACTCATCATAAGCAATTAGTTTCTCCATCACGATCTGTAGCTCCCCAATATGAAGGCTGTTTCAGTTTACGAATACTTTTCCCTCATAATGACAGTGTTACTCTTGTTCAAAGTAACCCCAGCAAAATAATGGTTGACACCATTTATTTTACTTCGGCAAAATTCCCTTTTAACTGTAGTCATCGTTGTCATCCTCATACAGTCTACTCTTGAATTTGGCACCTCTACCTCACCGGACTTGATAAGGTTTATTTGAATGTCTCTACAAATATATCAAAATAGTAACTCTGTTTCAAGCTGATCATTTAAAAGCAGTATCACAGCTAATAATAATGACGTTTAACTCCTGCTTTAAATCAATATCATAAGGAATTACTTTTTCTCCATGATGCTCCATGATTCGAATATGGGGCCGGTCTCCTAAGCCAGTATTTTGTCCTGAAACAATTCCTTTTCTTCCATCATTTAAAACAACCGACAAACCAACTGGATAAATAGCAACCGCCAGTCGAAAAGCTTCTACCACTTTTTGATCAAATAATGATCCCGAACCAGCATAAAGAACTTCGAGTGCTTCACTTGGGAGCATCGCTTTTCTATAAACTCGATTAGAGGTGATTGCATCAAACACATCTGCTACAGCAATTATTTTTCCAAAATAATGAATGTCAGGTCCTAGCAAACCTCTAGGATAGCCTGTTCCATTCAGGCGTTCATGATGCTGATAGGCACAATGGGCTACTAAGAGGGGAATCGTATGCACTTTCCTCAAAATTTGGAATCCCTCATCTGCATGCTGTTTGATTGCCTCATACTCAATATCCGTCAGCTTTTCGGGCTTAAGCAAAATATCTAATGATACTTTTAGTTTGCCTATATCATGAAAAATAGCGCCAAGCCCTAGTATCTCAAGTTCTTTCGTTGAAAGTCTTAACTCCATACCGATTGCCAATGAATAAAGTGTTACATTCAGAGAATGGGTAAAAATATAATTATCGTATGTATATGCATCTGCTATTAAATTCAATAATTCCGATTTCTCTTTTATTTCAGTTAAAAGATACCGAATTATTTCAGAAAATCGCTTGGAAGCCTGTTCTACCACAAACGAATTGGTTATATCAAGATCATTTTGTATTTCCTGAAATGTAGAGCATATCGTTTGTATTGCTTCCCTGCGCATGGAATCCGAAAGTGTGCCCTCGTACTCTATATCCTCAGTTTCACTGTCTTTAATAAAAATATAAGTTATTCCCAAATCTTGAAGACGCTGTATCATTGAATCTTTTAAGATAATTCCTTTATTTAGCAATATTTGACCTTTTTCATTGTATATCGCTTTTGCAAGAATTGTTCCGGCGTCAACTGATGCTGTCCCGACTAGTCTCATGTAATACACCTTTTCGTTGCATAATTTACTATCATATTTTTGTTGGAAATTTATGTACTATTTTTTCTATGTTAAACTAAATTGTCGTTGGATTCATTGAACAAGCCTTGATGTACGGAGTAATCACCAGCGCAGAGAAATGAAGCCAATGACATTTACATTCTGGGTTGAGATTTTGCAAAATCATGAATTTATCTAGAATATTATTCTTGTTTTTGCGACATTTTTCCTATTATTTCTACATTAACCTTTTATCGAGGGAAATTTCAACTGACATAAGTCCTAAAATTTCTTTTGTAATTATTAATGAAGAAAATTGGACACTAATTTCGAAAATCGTGACTGTAGCTCTTATACAACAAAAACTAACATGATTAAATTTTACTCCCAACCCAGGCATGAAAATGTTTAAACCCCGTCCATACTGATAGATGACATAAGCAGGTTCAGTGCGTGTCTTTTTTTGGTGACCTCGATCCTGTAACAAAAACTGCTTGAATGAGTTTGGAGTTCAACCCTTTGTGAGCACCTGCAATCGGGTGACTACGGACAGAAAAATACTTATTGTCAAACTCGTTCCCTGTTTATGATCTTGTTTAAGAATAGGTGGTTATGATGGAAGTATTGTTGGAACGTTGTGCAGGTTTAGATGTTCATGCGGAAAGTATTGTTGTTTGTGTACTTAAAGGGAACGATGATAACGAGTTAACAACTGAGATTGAGACTTTCCCTACCTTTACAAAAGATTTATTTCGTCTCTTAAAATGGCTAGAAGAAAAACAAGTTACACACCTTGCGATGGAAAGTACAGGTGTTTATTGGAAGCCAGTGTTTAATATTCTGGAAGACTTTTTTGATATCACCTTAGCTAACGCCCAAAGGATTAAGAACGTCCCTGGTCGTAAGACCGATGTAAGTGATGCAGAATGGATAGCCAAGTTGTTAAGGGTAGGTTTGATAGAAAAAAGTTTTATTCCACCCTCAGACATACGTGAGCTTCGGGATCTTACTCGACTTCGAAAAAAGTGGATAGGACATATCACTTCTGAAAAGAACCGTATTCAAAAAACTTTTGAGAGTTCGAATATTAAGCTAAGTTCCGTCATCTCCGATGTCTTTGGAGTGTCTGGCCGAAAGTTGCTTGCACGTCTTCTAGAAAAAGGCTATATAGATGAGGAAGAAGTAGAATCCTCTATTCATGGACGGATGCAACACAAAAAACAAAGTATTTCCGATTCCTTATTTGGAACGATTAACAATCATCAACTTTTTTTAATCAGACAGTCTTGGAAGCATATTGAATACTTGGAGTCTCTGACCGATGAAATTGACCAAAAAATTGACCAGATACTTAAAAGCTACCAAGAGGAAGTAGCTATCCTAACGTCTATACCAGGTATAAGTAAAAATACCGCTTCGGTAATTATCGCAGAAATCGGGGTAGATATGCGCCAGTTTCCTTCATCTGAGCACCTTGCTTCTTGGGCAGGATTATCCCCAGGAAATCACGAGAGTGCAGGAAAGAGAAAGAGTACACGTACAACTAAAGGGAATCCTCATATTAAATCTGCTTTATGTGAAGCTGCTTGGGCTGCATCGAGAAGTAGAAATAAATGGTTCGCACTAAAATATTGGTCTACTGCAGCAAGAAGAGGAAAGAAAAAAGCACTCGTAGCCACAGGCCATCGAATGCTTCGTACGATTTACTCTATGTTAATCAACAAAGAGCTATATAAAGAACCGCTACAAACTAGTTAGTATAGCCAAGTCCACAATAATATATACGAGATACCTCTCCACAAGGTAGCTCAGCTTTCTTATTGTCAAATTTAGGATGACCACTCAAGTAATGATCTATACCTACTAACAGATAAAAGATTATTTTCACAGAAAAAAGGCAGCCTAATACCGGCATGCCTAAACCATTTTTAGCAGCGCTTCTCTTCCAGCCATCCCTTTATGGATTCCTAGAGCCTCAGCTTCGTAAGTGACTGATTCAAGTGGTGCATCGAGAAGCTGATCAATCGTTTTCACGCCTACTGCTCTTCCAGCGATGACTTTCCGGTCTTTAAGCTTCTCATTTAATAATGCCACATCAAGAGCACCGCACATAATATATCCTTTATCGTTTGTCACAACAAGTAGATTTGTTTTTGGCAATTGCACCGAGACACATAGAAACGAGTGTCCCTGAATGTCAATCGGCTTTAAATCAATCAATGAATAAACACTCCTTTCCCTTCCCATATCAAAATATGCATGGCTAAGGGAAAGCGTGTATTACTTACTAGACTAGTTTGCGGAATTATTTATAACTGTCAGCTAAAAAAGATTTAATTGCCGCGGGGCTAATTCCTTGTATTCTATATTCAATAAATCAATAAGCTGTAAGGCATTGTCCGCTGCGTCTCCACCAGAATTATTATTAAATACAACATATAGCGTTTTGCAGGCGTCTTTTAATTTCTTAAGATGCTTAGCCCATTCGGAAAGCTCTTGATGATTATAGCGATATAAGTATCTGACTTCTCGCCAGTTTTCTGCGTTTTTCTTTTGCCATCCATGAACATTTCTTCCATGAAAGCGAATGAGCACTTTCTCATTATTTACTGTTTCTAACACAGTTGGTATAGATCCCTCTCCAGCCTGTGGTTCATCACAAATAGAATGAATCCAATTTTCTTCTTTCATAAATTGAATCGTTTTTTCCTTATACTCAGGTTTAAACCATGATTGATGCCTGAATTCTAGTGCACATGGAAGGTCCCCCATCTTTTCTTTGCACCAGCGTAAATAATCTACATTCTGCTTCTTACAGTCGAACCATGGCGGAAATTGAAATAGGACCATAGCTAATTTATTTCCTTCAATATAAGGCTGTAAAGAGCCTTTAAAAGCAGCGAACATTTCTTCCTTATCTTTAAAAGGAATTTCGCCTCTTTCATGCCCCGTCATACCTTGGTAGGCTTTTACGATAAATTGAAAGGATTCAGGAGTGTCTCTCACCCATCTTTCTGAGTTTCTTTTTGGCTGTACAGCATAGAATGACGCATCCACCTCAACCGCAGGAAAATAGCCGCTATATTCCTTTAATTTATCCCGTGGAGAAATATTTTGAGTATATAAGCTGTCATGATCTCCCCATCCTGCTACTCCGATTAGAATCATAGGGAACACCTCCTTCAGAAACATATTAGCATATTTTGAGCTAAGACAATTTAGTTTTAAAAAATCCGCTCACCAAATTGGCAAGCGGATTTTCCTATTCATATATTAACCAATTGAACCTTCCATTTCGAACTTAATCAATCTGTTCATTTCAACCGCATATTCCATTGGAAGCTCTTTCGTAAATGGCTCGATGAAGCCCATTACGATCATTTCAGTTGCTTCTTCCTCGGAAATACCGCGGCTCATGAGATAGAATAATTGTTCTTCAGACACTTTAGAAACCTTTGCTTCGTGCTCTAAAGAGATGTTATCGTTCATGATTTCATTGTATGGAATTGTATCAGAAGTTGATTGATTATCCATAATTAACGTATCACACTCGATATTGGCACGTGCGCCATCAGCTTTACGGCCGAATTGAACGATTCCGCGGTATGTTACTTTACCGCCCTGTTTAGAGATCGATTTCGATACGATTGTTGAAGAAGTGTTTGGAGCAAGGTGAATCATTTTTGCTCCTGCGTCTTGGTGCTGACCTTTGCCTGCTAATGCGATGGAAAGTGTCATTCCACGAGCGCCTTCTCCTTTTAAAATAACTGCTGGGTATTTCATCGTTAATTTGGAACCGATATTTCCATCAATCCATTCCATTGTGGCATTCGCTTCACAAACAGCACGCTTTGTCACAAGGTTATACACGTTGTTTGCCCAGTTCTGGATCGTTGTATAGCGGCAATACGCATCCTTCTTAATGATGATTTCTACAACAGCACTGTGAAGAGAGTTTGTTGTATAAACAGGAGCTGTACAGCCCTCTACATAGTGAACATGTGCGCCTTCATCCACAATGATTAAAGTACGCTCAAACTGACCCATGTTTTCAGAGTTGATACGGAAATAAGCCTGTAATGGCGTTTCAACCTTAATTCCTTTAGGAACGTAGATGAAAGATCCGCCTGACCAAACAGCAGAGTTTAGAGCCGCAAACTTATTGTCTGTTGGAGGAATAACCTTCGCCCAATGCTCACGGAAGATGTCTTCATTTTCACGTAAAGCGGAATCCGTATCTTTAAATACGATCCCTTGTGCTACAAGATCTTCCTGCATGTTATGGTAAACAACCTCTGATTCGTATTGAGCAGAAACCCCTGCTAAATACTTTTGTTCCGCTTCTGGAATTCCAAGCTTATCAAACGTTTGCTTGATTTCTTCAGGAACTTCATCCCAAGAACGCTCAGTTTTTTCAGATGGTTTAACATAATACGTAATTTCATCAAAGTTTAATGACGCTAAATCTCCGCCCCATTGCGGCATAGGCATGTTGTAGAAATGCTCTAATGATTTCAAACGGAAGTCAAGCATCCATTGTGGCTCTTCCTTCATTTTTGAAATTTCTTCAACAATTTCTTTCGTCAAACCGCGTTTTGATCGGAAAATGGAAACGTCTTTGTCGGCAAAACCATATTTATAATCGCCGATTTCAGGCATCTTTTTTGCCATCGTCGTATTCCTCCATTCATTGCAATAGGAGAGGTAGATTCCCCTATTACAAATATATTTTAAGCCCAAGACATCTTGTTTAATAGCTATTTCAATTCTCTTTTAGGCCTTTTTCCATGGCCTTCCACGCTAAGGTTGCACATTTAATTCGTGCCGGAAATTTGGCAACACCCTGCAACGCTTCGATATCCCCGAGGTCTAAATCAACATCATATTCTTTTCCCTGCATAATATGTGAGAAAACCTCTGAAAGCTTCAATGCATCATCAATATTTAAGCCTTTTATTGCTTGAGTCATCATGGAAGCAGAAGACATGGAAATCGAGCAGCCTTCCCCTTCAAATTTTGCATCCACTACTTTTCCCTCATCTAACTTTAACGTTAACTGAATTCGGTCCCCGCATGTCGGGTTATTCATATTAATCGTTAGGCTATCATCTTCTAGGATCCCTCTATTACGGGGATTTTTGTAATGGTCCATGATTACTTGTCTGTATAGAGTATCTAAATTATTAGAAGACATCGCTGAAATACTCCTTTGTTTTGACAAGCCCTTTAACAAGCTTATCAATCTCTTCTTCTGTATTGTACAGATAGAAGCTTGCTCGCGCTGTCGCCGAAGCTTTCAGCCATTTCATTAGCGGCTGTGCACAATGATGGCCAGCACGGACAGCAATTCCTTCAGCATCCAATACAGTGGCAACGTCATGTGGATGAACATCATCAAGGTTAAAAGTTACAACACCCGTACGCTTCGATACTTCTTTCGGACCGTAAATCGTGATGCCTTCAACCTGTGACATTTTTTCCAATGCATAAGCTGCAAGCTTATGCTCATGAGCCTCAATATGATCTAAACCAATCTCTTGCAGAAAATCAATGGCAGCCCCTAATCCAATTGCTCCAGCGATAATCGGCGTACCGCCTTCGAACTTCCAAGGGAGTTCCTTCCAAGTTGATTCGTATAATCCGACAAAATCAATCATTTCCCCGCCAAATTCAATCGGTTCCATGTTCTCAAGAAATTGTTTTTTGCCATAAAGGACGCCAATACCTGTAGGGCCACACATTTTATGTCCTGATAATGCAAAGAAATCACAATCTAAATCTTGCACATCCACTTTTAAATGTGGTGCACTTTGTGCGCCATCCACAACCATGACTGCCCCATTTTCATGAGCAATTTTCGCAATTTCCTTAACTGGATTCACAACACCAAGTACATTGGAAACATGCATAATCGATACAATCTTCGTATTACTTGTAACGAGCTCTCTCACATCTTCTAGAGAAATCGTTTCATCCTCCTGAAGAGGTATATACTTCAAAATGGCACCTGTATGTTTCGCTACTTGCTGCCAAGGAATGATATTACTATGATGCTCCATATAGGAGATAACAATTTCATCGCCCTCTTTAAGGTTTGCTCTAGCATAGCTTGAAGCAACTAAGTTAAGGGCTGTTGTTGTTCCTCTAGTAAAAATAATTTCTTCCGTTGATTTCGCATTGATAAATTTACGTACCTTTTCTCTAGCACCTTCAAAGCCGTCAGTTGCTCTCGTTCCAAGCGTATGAACGCCTCTGTGTACATTAGAGTTATATTCACGATAATATTTATCTACCGCTTCAATAACCTGAACAGGCTTCTGTGATGTAGCAGCACTGTCCAGATAAACAAGCGGGTTCCCATTGACTTCCTGATGTAATATTGGAAATTGTTTGCGAATATCCTGGATATTCATTATCTTACTTTCCTTTCGATTACTTCCACAAGTTGCTTGCTAACTCCCTCAATCGGAAGTGCATTTACAACCGGTGCAAGGAATCCATGAATGACAAGACGCTCTGCTTCAGCCTTTGGAATTCCGCGGCTCATTAAATAATAGAGTTGAAGCGGATCTACACGTCCGACAGATGCTGCGTGTCCAGCTGTTACATCATCTTCATCGATTAATAAAATTGGGTTCGCATCTCCGCGAGCCTTTTCATTCAGCATAAGAACGCGAGATTCTTGTACTGCATTAGATTTAGATGCACCGTGCTCAATTTTTCCAATTCCGTTAAAGATGGATGTAGCAGAGTCCTTCATCACACCATGCTTTAAGATAAAGCCTTCTGTATTTTTTCCAAAATGAACAATGCTTGTTGTAAAGTTTTGCGTTTGATCTCCTCGACCAACTACAACTGTTTTCGTATCTCCGAATGAACCATCGCCCATTAAGTTTGTTACATTTTCATAGATCGTATTGCTATCATTCATTAATCCAAGAGCCCAATCAATACGAGCATCTCTTCCAGCAACACCACGGCGGTTTACATATCCAGTTAATCCTTTAGCTAGTGTATCAACTGCACCATATTGAACCTTGGCACCAGATTTAGCTAGAACCTCCGTTACGATATTAAATACCCCGCTAGCTGCTTCCATAGTGGATACATAGTTTTCAACATAAGTAACAGAGCTATTATCCTCAGCAACAACAATCACGTGATTGAAAAGAGTTGCCTTTTCATTATCATGAACAAAAACTGCCTGAATTGGTTTGGCAACCTCGACATTTTTTGGCACGTATAGGAAAACTCCGCCATTCACTAAAGCTGCATGTAAAGCAGTCAACTTATGCTCATCTGCTTTAACGCCTTCAGTCATAAAATATTTTTGGAGTAAATCACTATGCTCTCTCGCTGCTGTAAAGATGTCAGTGAAAATAACACCCTTATCCTGCAGTTCTTTTGAAACAGAAATATATGTTGGTCTATTGTTACGCTGAATATATAAATTTTGTTCAGCAGCTTCAAGCTCAATTAATGTTTTCACATCTTCCGGAAGCTCATTTAAAGAAGTGTAGTCTTCACTGCCTACAATATGCTGCTCAAACTGTGTTAAGTTCCAGTTTTTTATACTCGTTTTATCAGGTTTTGGCATTGGCAGATTTTCAGAGTTTTCAAGGGCTTGCAAGCGAAACTCTGTCAGCCATGCTGGTTCACCCATATCTTTTGAGAAGGAGCTTACATACTCCTTACCAAATAATTTTGTTTCTGTCGACATAAAGGATCCTCCTAACAATTACGCTTCTTGGCCAACCGTTTCATCTTCAATACCTAGCTCTTGCTTAATCCAGTCATAACCTTCTGCCTCAAGGCGCTGTGCTAGCTCAGGACCTCCTGATTTTACAATGCGTCCTTGCATCATAACATGTACAAAGTCTGGAGTGATGTAGTTCAGAAGACGTTGGTAGTGTGTAATAATTAAGCAGCCGAAATCTTCTCCACGC
Organism: Bacillus sp. DTU_2020_1000418_1_SI_GHA_SEK_038; assembly: GCF_032341175.1. Lineage (NCBI taxonomy): Bacteria > Bacillati > Bacillota > Bacilli > Caryophanales > Bacillaceae > Bacillus > Bacillus sp. DTU_2020_1000418_1_SI_GHA_SEK_038. Next base: position 3,706,143 of record NZ_CP135435.1, read on the forward strand.
ATTTTATTGATTCCATTAGAAACAACCTTTAATGCGTCAATATCAAGACCTGAATCGATTTCGTCTAAGATAGCAATCTTAGGCTCTAGCATCATAAGCTGAAGAATTTCATTACGTTTCTTTTCTCCGCCAGAGAATCCTTCATTTAAATAACGCTGTGCCATATCCGGATCCATTTCAAGGAATTCCATTTGGCTGTCCATTTTACGAATGAACTTCATTAAAGAAATTTCATTTCCCTCTTCTTGACGGCTATTAATAGCTGAACGTAAAAAGTCTGCATTCGTCACACCATTAATCTCACTAGGATATTGCATAGCTAAGAATAGGCCTGCACGTGCACGCTCATCTACTTCCATTTCAAGAACATCTTCATCATCTAAAGTAACGCTTCCTTTTGTTACTTCATATTTTGGATGACCCATAATTGCAGAGGAAAGTGTAGATTTACCCGTTCCGTTAGGTCCCATGACAGCGTGGATTTCTCCGCCCTTAATTTCAAGGTTTACCCCTTTTAATATTTCTTTGCCTTCAATCTCAACATGAAGATCATTAATTGTTAATTTAGAACCTGCCATTACAATACCTCCATCAATAAAAGAAGATTTTATCTTACGGCAAAGTGCCGCAACCCTCTATTCTCATTTTATTCTCATTACAATCTTATAACAAATGAAAAGTATTAGCAACTCTTTCAATCAGTTAACACTCTCTAGATGGTGTAAACCTAATACTATTTTTTAAGGTGAAAGAACTACTATTTTTCGATTCCACTTATTAATGTTACCCTTAACCATTATGTTCATGTACAAATGAAATTGCCATGCTTTTTCGCACTTATTTGTAAAAAAAGAGGATCAGCAACAAATACTGACCCCCCTTTTCTTCATTAATATATGTTTTAATCTAAGAATGAATCTTTCTTTCAAAATCTGCGAGCATGCGCTGACTCTTTACATATTCTTCCTGACGCTTTTTTTCAACCTTCAGTCTTACATCGTGTTTTTGGCTATACAATGCATATCCGACTCCATGGGCACCGCGCATTGCTTTCTCCATACAGCTCGTATAATTTAAATGCAGCTGGTTAATAAAAACCAATCCTTTCATCTTTCACGGATTTATAATTCACGTTAAGATTTTACACCGATATTTCCCGAAATACAAAAGGCAAAATCAAGAAATTTTTATCGAAAATAGTTGATAGGCGGCGATTAAAACGCTTACATCCTTTTCATACTTAAAATATTGTGGTCATACGCTTTAATTTTATTATCCGTTCATTTTTTCAAAAATAAGCAATAAAAAAACTCGCCTATCAGCGAGTTTTTTCCAATTACATTTATTATTAGAATGCAGGAACAACTGCACCCTCATATTTCTCAAGAATAAAGTTTTTAATATCCTCAGAGTGAAGGACTTCTAAAAGAGCTTTAATAGCATCAGTATTTTCATCACCATTACGTACAGTAATAATATTTACATATGGGGACTCACTGCCTTCGATAGCAATTGAATCCTCTAATGGATTTAAGCCTGCGTCAATCGCGAAGTTTGAGTTAATGACAACAGCATCACCTTCATTGTTGTTGAAAATTTGCGGTAATAATGAAGGCTCATAATCTGTATCAAATTGAACATTCTTTGGATTTTCAACAATGTCTTCGATTGTAGCTGCAGATTTATCAACGCCTTCTTTTAACTTTAAAAGACCTTCAGCTTCAAGAATAGCAAGGACACGGCCGTGGTCAGCTACTGAGTTACTAATAATAATATGTGCATTTTCAGGAAGTTCACTTAGATCTTTATATTTTTTAGAATAAACACCCATTGGCTCAATATGAACTCCGCCTGCATTAACAAAATCATAGTTATTTTCTTTAATTTGCAGCTCAAGATACGGAATATGCTGGAAGTAGTTTGCATCAATTTCTTTTGATTCTAAAGCTTTGTTAGGTAGAACATAATCCTGGAATGGGATAATTTCTAAATCAAACCCTTTTTCTTTTAAAAGAGGCTTTGCTTCTTCAAGAATTTCAGCATGCGGAACATTGGAAGCTCCAACTTTTAATGTTTTTACTTCTTCTGTTTTCTCGTCTTTCCCTGCATCACTTGCATTGCCGCTGTCTTTTTCTTCATTTTTTGTACCACATGCAGCAAGCACAAGTACTAAAGCAAATGTTAGTAAAAGTGATAACCATGTTTTTTTCATTTTAATCTCCCCTTATCGTTTGTCTAATTTATTTGTTATTAAATCACCAATAAATTGGATGATAAATACAATGATCAAAATAATGATTGTTGCCATAAGCGTTACGTCATTTCTCGTTCTTTGGAAACCTTCCAGATAAGCCAAGTTCCCAAGACCGCCAGCACCGATAACACCAGCCATCGCGGTATAACCTACTAAAGCAATTGCCGTAACGGTAATCCCTGAAACGAGTGCAGGCATCGATTCTGGTAATAGGACCTTAAAGATAATTGTGCTTGTTTTGGCACCCATTGATTTGGCTGCTTCAATAACACCTTTATCAATTTCCCTTAACCCAATTTCTACCATTCTTGCATAAAATGGCGCTGCCCCAATGATTAGTGCAGGTAGTGCCGCATTTTCACCTATCATCGACCCAATTAAGAAAATAGTAAATGGAATTAATAGCACAATTAAGATTAGGAAGGGAATGGATCTAAAAATGTTAACAATAGCACTGATAATTTTATTAATAAAATTATTCTCCCAAATATTGCCCTTCGAAGTTAGAAAAAGTAATAGACCTAGAATAATGCCAAGAATGAAAGTAGCAATGACCGAAATGCTCGTCATATATAATGTTTCTACAGTTGCTTCCCACATCTTATCCCATTTAACATTCGGAAACCATTCACTAAGCATTCGAAATCACCTCCACCCCGACCTGCTTGGCCTTGATGAAATCAATTGCTTTTAAAATTTCAGGCTTCTCCCCATCTAAATGGATAAAAAGTGTTCCATAAGAACCGTTTTGCGTTTGTGATATTTTCCCGTGAAGAATATTAACGGTTATATTAAAATCACGAATTAGATTCGTTATTAACGGCTGCTCAACGGACTTACCAACAAAGCTTAATTGGACAATTTGCCCGTGTGGATATAATTGAGTAATTTGTTCAATCGTTTCCTTCGTTTCATCTGGATCAGACTCTGTTATTTGATGAACGAAGCGCTTTGTAATTTGCTGCTGCGGATTTTTGAACACATCGATAACTGGTCCCAGCTCGACAATTCTTCCCTCTTCCATTACAGCCACGCGATGACAGATTTTACGGATAACCTGCATTTCATGTGTGATGAGCACAATCGTTAAACCTAGACGCTCATTAATATCCACTAATAATTCTAGGATGGAATTAGTTGTTTCTGGATCTAATGCAGATGTGGCTTCGTCACATAACAACACTTTCGGGTTGTTTGCCAATGCTCTGGCAATTCCGACACGCTGTTTTTGCCCTCCGCTCAGCTGAGAGGGATAAGCATCCTCTCTTCCATCGAGACCAACAAGCTTAATGAGTTCATCCACACGTTTTAATCGTTCCTCTTTGGCAACACCCGCAATTTCAAGTGGAAATGCAATATTTTGCCGAACAGTTCTAGACCAAAGCAGGTTGAAATGCTGGAATATCATACTGATATCCTGTCTAGCTTTCCTTAAGTTCTTGCCTTTTATATGTGAAACTTCATTATTAGCTACAACAACATTTCCGCTTGATGGTATTTCAAGTCCATTTAGCATGCGGATTAATGTACTTTTCCCAGCACCGCTATAGCCAATAACACCAAAGATTTCTCCCTCGTTAACTTCTAAATTAACGTTGTCTACTGCGGTGACTTGACCCTGCTTAGAAGCATATATCTTTTGTACATTTTTGATTGAGATCATAATTGCTCACCCTCTCTAAATCCCATTTACAATATCATAATAGATGAATAAAGAGAAATAGTAATGCTATAAAAAAGAAAAATGCCTTTCTGTTATGAGCAGAAAGGCATAATGAATTTATCCTTCCCCTCATCTTCCAAAGCAAATCTGCTTTGTGTGAATTGGCACCATTTCATAAAATGACGGTTGCCGGGTTTCATCGGGCACATCCCTCCACCTCTCTTGATAAGAGCATTACATCTATATTCAATTAACACTTTACTTTAATTAAGCATTCTTATATTCACGATTGATATCGTATCATGGGATAAAGATAGCGTCAACGGTAAAAATTTGGAATTATATATCTTTTTACTCATGAAAAAACCTTAATTAATTATTCTTTTACTAATAGCGAGGCAATCCCTGTTGCTGCCTCAATTGCTTGCTCTAAATCTTCAATAAGGTCCTCAGCATTTTCAATTCCGATTGATAGACGAACTAGATCCTCAGGAACACCTGCAGCCTTCAGCCCTTCTGTATCAAGCTGCTGATGCGTTGTACTTGCCGGGTGAATAACTAAGCTTTTCGCATCGCCAACGTTTGCAACATGTGCCCACAGCTCAAGATTATTAATGAAAGCCGCTCCTGCTTCTCTTCCGCCTTCGATTCCAAATACGACTACAGAACCTGCGCCCTTCGGCAAATACTTATCCGCTAATACTTTATCCGGATGATTGTCACTTCCAGGATACAGGACCCAATTAATAGCTGGATGAGCTTCTAAGTACTCTACTACTTTCTTAGTATTGGCAATATGCTCCTTCATCCGCACATGAAGTGTTTCAAGTCCAAGTGTAAATTGGAAGGCATTTTGCGGGCTTAATGCAGGACCAAAGTCTCTAAGAAGTTGAACTCTAGCTTTAATAATATAGGCAACCGCACCTAATGCCTCACTATACACAAGGTTATTGTAGCTTGGGTCTGGCTGAGTGAATCCAGGGAACTTAGGAGAATTCCAATCGAACTTTCCGCCGTCTACAATGATTCCTCCAGTTGTTGTTCCATTTCCCAGCAGCCATTTTGTAGCGGAGTGGACGACAATATCTGCTCCGTATTCTATCGGTCTGCATAAATATGGAGTCGCGAATGTATTATCAATAATTAGTGGAACCCCATTCTCATGTGAGATTTCCGCTACCTTTTCGATATCTAACACCTTTAAGCTTGGGTTTCCAATCGTTTCAGCAAAGACAGCCTTCGTTTTTTCCGTAATGGCATTTCGGAAGTTTTCAGGATCTTCGGGATCTACAAATTTCACTTTAATGCCGTATTTCGGCAATGTCACAGCAAACAGATTATAAGTTCCCCCGTATAGGTTAGAGGCTGAAACAATTTCATCCCCAGATTCAGCAATATTCAGAATCGCTAGTGTAATGGCGGCCATTCCGCTAGCAACCGCTAAGGCACCAACTCCCCCTTCTAACAGGGCAACTCTTTCTTCAAAGACTGTAGTAGTTGGGTTGTGAATACGAGTATAAATGTACCCAGATTCCTTCAAGCCAAATAAATTAGCTGCATGTTCCGTGTCTTTAAATTGGTAAGCATTGTTTTGGTAAATTGGCACAGCTCTTGCTCCTGTTACAGGATCCGGCTGTAATCCCCCATGTACACCTAATGTTTCAAATCGATAGTTTTTTTGTTTTTCTGACATGTTTCTTCTCTCCTTTTTAATCTGCAATAGTTTGCATTTTTTTGATTTGCTGATTCCTTTTGCTTAAAAGAAGAATTTAAAAAACCCTCTTCGCAAGAAGAGGGTTGATATCATCTCTTCTTATCTATCAGAGCAAATGCTCTGCTGGAATTGGCACCGCGTAAATACCGGTTGCCGGGCTTCGTAGGGCCAGTCCCTCCACCTCTCTTGATAAGAATATTTAATTGTAATGATCAAGTTATTAAAGTGATACTATCATATAGATTTTATGCAGTCAAGGTATATTTTAGAAATTTCAGATTTAAATAATTATTTTTTACAGAGAAAGAAAAGAGATTCTAACAGTAATAGCCTACGGAATGTCGAGTCAACGGATACCTTCTTCCACCTTATCGCCTCTCTCAACTTTTCTCTTCCCGTTAAAATGGCATGAATACTTTCTTTAGATCCTGAAATGATTGCATCAAATTGTTGTTTCTGATCGTCAGAATTAATGGAAATATGGCCTTCCCGAAATATTAATGGAATCTCTAAATCTCCGGATTTTATACAAATTGAAAAAGAGGAGTCTGCCAGCAATGTCTGTAAATGCGACTTACTCTTAACTTCTTCAATAAAAACAACTGCCATATTTTCCATTTCCTTCACCTCTAAAAACGAACAGATTATTTTTCTTCAGTATCTACATTCAACATAAGCAAGGACATCCCTCTTATTACTGTTCGACAAGATAAAAGCAAAAAAAAGACAATGCCTCGACTATTTTCAGCATTGTCTTTCATTTCCCGAGAAATACAACTTTTATTTTCATATATTAAACCGTTTTTATGGTGGATACTTCTTTTTTTGTCTTATTATGGTTTATGAAAAACTAAATAATAAAATGCCAGGTGTTATTAACCTGACATTTTAAAGGAAACTTTTCATTTTATCTAGTAGGTAGGGAACTGAGTGGAAAGCGTATATTTTTTCTTGGATATTTCCATCTTTTACGATAATGAGGCAAGGCACACTTTCTATCCCAAGCACCTCGGAAAAAGCAGACAAATAATTTAAATCGGCTTTCCCAATTGGCTGTTCGGGCATAAGTTCTTCTATTACCGAAAGCATTTTACTCGCTAGCTGACACGTTCCGCATAATGGGGTGTACAGATATAGGAAGCCTGATTTATTTTTATTGAAAAGCTGTTCAATTTCCTCCCGCGAAAGTTCTTGCAATGATTCTCATCCTTTATCCAAAAACTCTGTGTATACGTCTATATTGGCAGATAATAACACGGTGGCCAAATGATGTTCTGGAGCCGTAGCAACTTCGCGATACATACGATCGATATAAAGGTGCTCAGCCTCGGGAAATTCTCGTTTAAATTGTTTCCGAAGCTTTTCTCCTGCTGCATCTGCATCAACCAATATAAAAACATCTTTATCATAAAGCATATCGATCAATTCATCCAGTTTTGTGACGCCGATCGTTCCGTTCGTGCAAATAATCTCAACAGGCTCACTTACTATCGCCTGTACCTTTCTTTTATCTGTCGTACCCTCTACAATAATAACCTTTTCCGTTACCGCCTCATCCATTATAATCACCTGAGCTGAGTTGTAGTTTTACCCATAGGGCTAATAAATCTCCTTAACAAGGAGGTTTTATATACCATACCATATTCAATATTCTTGATGTTGGTGTTGGACTCCTGCTTTTTATATTTATTATGAGTTTGGCACATGTCTTTATGCTTTTTATACTCAACGGGTTATTATTTACAGAGCTAAAAATGAAAAGAGAGCTTCCATAATACGGAAACCCCTCTCATTTCTATGCAAACAGACCTATGTAAACTGTCTAAATGCAAACTAAATATTAATTAGTCTTCTTTAACCATTTCTTCATATTGTTCAGCTGTCATTAAGTTATCAAGTTCGCTAGTATTTGAAAGCTCAACAACAATCATCCATGCTTTTTCGTATGGAGATTCGTTTACGAACTCAGGATTATCGCTTAAATCTTCATTTACAGCGACAACCTTTCCGCTTACTGGTGAGTAAAGCTCAGATACTGTTTTAACAGACTCTACGCTTCCGAAAGGCTCGTCCGCAGTTACTTCGTCTCCAACTTCTGGAAGCTCAACGAAAACGATATCTCCAAGCTCTGATTGAGCAAAGTCAGTAATTCCAATACGTACTTGCTCGCCTTCTGTTTTTACCCACTCATGCTCTTCTGAATAACGTAATTCTTTTGGTGTGTTCATTTTAACCCCTCCATTATTATTCTTAATTGATCGTAAAATCGATCTCTTCCTTCATCATGACAAAAACAAGGACGTTTTTCAATCCTTTTTTAAACAAGCCATGCTTTTTCATAATCCTCTTCCTTAAAACCAACGGTAACCTTTTGGCCATCAGAAAGAATTGGACGCTTAATAAGCATTCCATCGGTAGCCAGCAAATCAAGCAACTCATCATCAGACAAAGTTTTGACCTTATCCTTTAAACCGAGTTCACGGTATTTCATGCCGCTCGTGTTAAAGAATTTTTTTATGTCCAAACCGCTCTTTTGGTAAAGGTCCTCAAGATCGCTGCGGGAAGGAGGATTATCAGCAATATGTACAGCCTCATAGGGTAATTGGTGATCATCTAACCACTTCTTAGCTTTTCGGCAAGTACCACATTTCGGATACAAATAAAATGTTAAAGCCATTTTTTCACCACCAAAATTATCATTCCAATATTTTCACACGTTAATCAAATACTACCATATTTTTTTTAGTAATCATAACTTTGGCTACGAAATGGTTAATTCGACAGTTTCCTCCATAGTCCTTCTTTAATAGAGAATTATTTTTAAACTATTTAATATGTTGATTTATTACCAACTAGCATAGGGTCTGACACTATCGCTAGAAGCGATTGCGCCAAACCCATTAATATTTTTTTCCTATGATACAAAACGCTCGGCTTCAATTAATTTTTCAGCTGCTTCACGTTTCTTCGCGATCACATTAATTGGTGTGTGGCGGGTAAATTTACGCAGAGCTGAAATCATCATTCTTAAAGCATCACCAGTTTCAACAGCCACAAGGGTTTCTTTTGCATCCTGTTCAATTTTATTAAAGGCTTCCTGACAGAAGATTTGCGTATAAAGAAGCTTTTGCTTGCTCTTCTCTAAGCCTGCTTTTTCAATGGCTTTCTCTGTACGAAGAACAGCTGATTCCATAGCATAAGCATTTGAAATAATGTCTGCGATATTAACTAGTACCTCTTGTTCTTTTTCTAAAGCCTTGCCATATTTTTGAGCCGCTAATCCTGCAGCAAGCAAGCCAATTTTCTTCGCATTTTTCACTAAATATTTCTCTTGAGCTAGTGGCTCATCACCCGGTTCTTCAGGCATAAGCATCATGAGCTCTTCTTGCAGAGCCATAGCTTTTTCAAATAATGGCAGTTCGCCCTTGAAAGCTTTACGGATATAGGTGCCAGGAACTAATAGACGGTTAATTTCATTTGTTCCTTCGAAAATGCGGTTAATACGGGAATCACGGTATGCTCTTTCAATTTCGTATTCAGCCATGAATCCGTAGCCGCCATGAATTTGAACGCCTTCATCCACTACATAATCAAGGACTTCTGTAGAGAAGAATTTATTTAATGAGCATTCGATTGCATATTCCGCAATGGATTTCGCTACTTCCTTGCCATCCTTAACTTCCTCTTCTGATAACTTGCTCATGCGGTCCTCAAACAGGCCAACCGTACGGTAAACAGAGCTTTCTGCAGCATAAATCTGGGAAGCCATTGTCCCGAACTTTTCCTTTGTCAAATTAAATTGAGAAATTGGCGTTTTGAACTGCTGGCGCTGATTTGCATACTGAACTGTAATTTCAAATGCTCGTTTCGAGCCTCCAACAGCCCCAACCCCTAATTTATAACGGCCGATGTTTAAAATGTTAAAAGCGATAATATGGCCTCTGCCTAGCTCACCTAGTAAGTTTTCCTTCGGCACAAGTGCATCTTCAAGAATTAAAGTGCGAGTAGACGAGCTCTTAATTCCCATTTTCTTTTCTTCCGGACCGACAGATACCCCTGGAAATTTTCTTTCTACGATAAAGGCTGAGAAATGCTCCCCGTCCACTTTTGCATAAACAACAAATACGTCAGCAAATGCAGAATTCGTAATCCATTGCTTTTCACCGTTTAGAACATAATGGGTGCCTTCCGCATTTAATTTAGCTGTTGTTCGTGCACCAAGTGCATCTGAACCTGAGCCAGGTTCTGTTAAAGCGTAGGCCGCTAACTTTTCACCGGTAGCTAAGGACGGTAAATATTGCTGCTTTTGCTCTTCAGTACCGAAAAGAACGATTGGAAGGGATCCAATTCCTACATGTGCCCCGTGGGAGATAGAGAAACCGCCCGCACGAGCCATTTTTTCAGCGATGAGCGCCGAGCTTACTTTATCTAACGCTAAACCGCCGTATTCTTCAGGAACGTCAGCACCTAGAAGACCAAGATCTCCCGCTTGCTTTAATAATTTGACTGAACGATCAAATTCATGATTTTCTAAATGCTCTACTTCTGGAAGAACTTCATTTATTACGAATTCCTCTGTCGTTTTAGCAATCATTTTATGCTCATCTGTGTAATCCTCAGGTGTGAATACGCGATCAGCGGAAATATCCTCGATTAAAAAGCTTCCACCCTTAATTAGTTTATCTGTTTGGTTCGACATGATTATCTTCCTCCATTCAATTATCAATTGACTGTTTTGTTATATAATGGCCTTTGATTCTAAGAATCGGACTGAAGGGGATTTAGAACACTTTACACGGCCTCCAGACAATGAAAATCACTATGAATGATGTTATGTTCCTATAGGAGTTCGAATACTCCTGCTGCGCCCATTCCTCCGCCGATGCACATGGTAACGATGCCGAATTGCTGATTGCGGCGTTTCATTTCATGGATGAGTGAAAGAGTTAGTTTTGCTCCTGTACAGCCTAGCGGATGACCTAGAGCAATTGCGCCGCCGTTTACGTTAACCTTTTCTTCATCTAATCCCAGCTCACGAATAATCTGAATGGACTGAGATGCAAATGCTTCATTTAGTTCAAATAACCCTATATCTGAAAGTTCAAGTCCCGCTAGTTTTAACGCTTTAGGAATAGCGACAATTGGGCCAATTCCCATAATTTCAGGAGGCACTCCGCCAACTGCGAATGATCTGAATTTCGCCATTGGCTTTAAGCCAATTGATTCTGCTTTTTCACGATCCATAACCATGACTGCTGCTGCCCCATCACTAGTTTGGGATGAATTCCCTGCAGTTACTGTTCCTGTAACAGAAAAAGCTGGACGAAGCTTAGCCAAGGTTTCAAGCGTAGAATCCGCTCTTACACCTTCATCTTGACTGAACGTAATCATTTTTTCGATCAATTTATTGTCTTTACCAACTGATCGCAAAGTTACGTCAACAGGAACGATTTCATCTATAAACTTTCCTTCTTGAATCGCTATGGCTGCTCTTTGATGGCTTCGAACAGCAAAAGCATCCTGGTCTTCGCGGGAGATACCGTATTTTTTCGCAACCTCTTCAGCTGTGTGCCCCATCCCCATATAATACTCAGGGGCTGTTTCTGCTAACTTAATGTTCGGACGAGTCACATGGCCCATCATCGGGACAAGGCTCATGGACTCAGCTCCACCGGCAATGATTGTATCCGCATGTCCGATCATAATTTTCTCAGCTGCATAAGCAATGGATTGTAAGCCTGATGAACAGTAGCGATTAATTGTAATCGCCGGAACTGTATGAGGAAGGCCAGCCAATGCCCCAATATTTCGAGCCATATTTAAGCCCTGCTCTGCTTCGGGCATGGCACATCCAATAATTAAGTCATCGATATTTTCTTCATAATTTCCTGCTCGCTTTAACGTTTCCTGCACAACGAGGGCACCTAAATCATCCGGTCTTACATTGGCGAGCGTCCCTTTCTTTGCCTTGCCAACCGGAGTACGGGCTCCTGCAACGATAACCGCTTCTTTCATTGTATTCCCTCTCTTTCCTTTTATTAAAAATCAAACCTATTAATTTTTTACTATATTAATTACGCAGTGGTTTTCCCTTCAGAAGCATATGCTGCATGCGCTGCAGCGTCTTTGGCTCAGCAAGCAGGCTAAGGAATGCCTCTCTCTCTAAATCTAGTAAATATTGTTCATCCACTTCTGTTCCAAAAGGCACTTTTCCACCTGCAATGACATAAGCTAATTTCTTCGCGATTTTCAGATCATGTTCAGAAATATAGCCGGAATAAAGCATGGCCTGTGCTCCTAAAAGTAAAGTTGCATAGCCCGTTTCCCCGACAACTGGCACCTTTTTGAGGATTGGCGCCTTATAGCCTTTTTCATGGAGGGCAAGTACTGCCTGTTTCGCATCATAAAGTAAGTGATCCCCATTCACACTAATACCATCAGCAGCATTAAGGAAATTGTTTTCACGTGCTTCTTCCGCTGATGTAGAAACCTTTGCCATCGCTATCGATTCAAATACCTTGTTGGCAACCTTTTGAAGATCAAATTCTACCCCATTAGGCAGGCTATTGAGATGCTTTAAATAAAGCTCTTTATTACCGCCTCCGCCAGGAATTAGCCCTACCCCAACTTCCACAAGCCCCATATACGTTTCGCTTGAAGCCTGAATATGTGCAGTTGGGAGACAAACCTCTGATCCGCCGCCAAGGGTCATGCCAAAGGGAGCAGCAACAACTGGCTTAGAACTGTATTTAATTTTCATCATCGCCTGCTGGAAGTGACGGACAACCATATCAAGCTCGAAAATATTATCGTCCTGAGCTTCCATTAGAATCATGGCAAGGTTAGCACCAACGCTGAAATTCTTGCCATGGTTACCGATGACAAGACCTTTGAAATTCTTTTCTACTTCATCGATGGAATAGTTAATCATTTGGATACTGTCCAAACCAAGCGCATTGCTCTTCGAATGAAACTCAAGCAAAGCAACACCATCGCCTAGATCAATTAGGCTTGCACCGCTGTTCTTTTTAATAACTCCTTTTTGCTTTTTTAGTCTTTTTATATTTATATTCTTCGGATTTTCAACTACTGGCTTATATTCACCATTTTGATAGAAAAAGAGATTTCCATCCTCAGCTTCTTTATAGAAAGAAGAATGACCGTTATTGAGCATTTCCTTTACCCATGCCGGAACCTCTAAACTAGCCTCTTCCATTTTCTTCACGGATTTTTCTACACCAATAGCATCCCAAACTTCAAAAGGACCTAATTCCCAGCCGAAGCCCCATTTCATTGCTTGGTCAATTGCAACAACATCATCAGCAATGTTTCCTAATAATTCTGCTGAATAAAGCAGAGCCGGACTTAATATATTCCATAGTAGCTGGCCTGCACGGTCATCAGCATATATTAGCGCTTTCATTTTGTTGGCTATGCCTTTTTCCTGCTTGCTTAACTCTGTTGCCGCTGTTTTCAGTTTCTTGCGGGGCCCATATTCAAGGGTTTTGGGATCAAGCTCCAAAATCTCTTTCCCTTGTTTTAAAAAGAATCCTTGGCCTGATTTGCTTCCTAGCCAGCCCTTATTAAGCATTTCTTTCATAAAATCTGGCACTGCGAATACTTCCTTTTCCTTGCCATCCACTTGCTCGTAAACATTATTAGCAACATGGACAAATGTATCTAAACCGACAACATCAAGTGTTCTGAAGGTTGCGCTTTTTGGCCGGCCTATTAATGGGCCTGTAATAGAATCCACTTCTCCAACACTATATCCGCCCTTGAGCATTTCCTGTAAAGTGACTAACAGCCCGTACGTACCGATGCGGTTTGCAATAAAGTTTGGCGTATCCTTCCCTTCAACGACACCCTTGCCCAGCTTATCTTCGCCAAATTGCTTCATAAAGGCTAAAACTTTGGCGTCCGTGTTTTTTGTAGGAATTACTTCTAACAGCTTTAAATACCGTGGTGGGTTAAAAAAGTGGGTCCCAAGGAAATGCTTTTGAAAATCCTCTGAGCGTCCTTCTGACATCGCTTCAACTGAAATTCCGGATGTATTTGAACTTACGATACTGCCAGGCTTTCTATAGCGATCTACCTTTTCGAAGACTTGTTTTTTAATATCGAGGTTTTCTACCACAACCTCAATGATCCAATCGACATCCTTTAAACGTTCCATGTCATCATCAAAATTACCAGCTTCTATTAATGCCAAATTCTTTTTAGACGTAAGTGGAGCCGGCTTTTGCTTTAACAGCTTTTGGCGACCTGCCTCACTAATACGATTTCGAACTGCCTTATCATCAAGGGATAGCCCTTTCGCTTTTTCTGCTTCATATAATTCCCGAGGTACAATGTCCAGCAATAGCGTTGGGATTCCAATATTCGCTAAGTGAGCTGCAATACCAGAGCCCATTACTCCAGAACCAAGAACTGCTGCTTTTTTGATTTGTTGGATCAAGTTTATTTCCCCCTCTTATACACTTTGAATGAACACTCATTCATTTTTGCGCCAAAAAAATATCTCTTGAATGAGTCTTATTATTTATAACTATAAAATATTTGAAATATTTAATCAATATTTTTCAAGCAATTAAAGAAAATTTTTGTTTTCATATTTTCTTAAATCGTTCCCATCAAGACTAAGAAAAGCTAATATAATCTAGATTATTCACCTACTTGAGTGCTCATATCTATTTATTTTACAGTTTTTTTCATAAATATAGCTATGTTTCCCCCAACCCTGTGTAAACATTCAACATTTTCCTTGGCGGCTAATTTTTGCTAGTAAAAAAATTGATATTGGGTACGCTACTAATGGAGGTGATGAGTAAATGGCAAAAAGAAAAAGGAACCCTTCAAAGGCTGGGGTTAGTGCTGCAAGTATAAAGGGGAATGCAGGACCAACAGTTGAGGCAGACGGCGGAGGGAAAGTGAACAGCCAAAATAATCAGTTTAAAAAGAGCTAATCTATCTAACCATCGCCAAAATAAATCCAGGACAAAGGATCGGAGGTATCATTCATGCAACAACAAAACATGAATATTAATATGCAAAATCAGCAAGGATTGATGCAGCAGCCGCCACCTATCATTTCAACGAAAGACTCCTTGTACCTATCTGATATGCTTTCATGGAATTTATTAGCTGTAAAGAAGGCCCATTTTTATGCACAGCATTGTCAGAATGAGGAATTGAAAATGGCGTTTGAAAAATGCGGGCAAATGCATCAGCGCCATTATGAGCAAATACTTACCCATTTACAGCCTCAAAATCAATCTTTTACCGGATTGCAGTAAGTTTTGGAAACATCACATGAACTGGAAAATGCTTTTTAAGGAGGCATATTTATTATATGAATAGCAATCAGAATCAAAACTCAATTCAAAACCCAGAAACTCAAATTTCCAAAACTCCGAAAATGAATGAACGCGATTTTGCCAATGATTTATTATCTACTGAAAAATATATGACCGCTTCTTATTGCACGTATCTTAATGAAGCAAGTCATCAGTCCCTTTATCAGGATGTATTAAACATCTTCACAGAGACCCAAAACCAGCAGCGTGAATTGTATAATCTTATGTTTAGAAACGGCTGGTACAAGCTTGAAGCTGCTGACCAGCAAAAGATGCAGCAAACATATCAGCAATTTCAAGGCTACACAAACCAGCTGCCCTATCAATAAAAAAATAAGTCGCCTGTCCAGAAAGTTAGATTTTCCTGACTTACTGGACAGACCCTTCAAATGGACCTTCCGATACTAGGGTGGAACTTTCCTTTAACTTCTCGTTTGAATCACCAATCAACAGGTCCGTATATTTCTCAAGCAAGCTTCAAGCTTGTCCTTTAATTCCTGAGTCAAGAGCTTGTTCCTCCTGTCTAGTCATTTCGCTAATAAGCGGGCATGGCGCACACGTATGCGGACAGGTGACACAACGCTTCTTTGCCTTTGTTAAATAAGAATAGCAGCATGTACTTCTTGGTCTTACCTCTCTTTTTAGTTCTTCTAAATAAATTTGCTGATTATAATACCTTTTTAGCGGATTTTCATTATAGCTGCCAAATAAGGAACCGGGTGCTTGAAAAATAAGATAATGAAAATCCTCTTGTGAACGCCCAGCCACGCCCTCCATCACATCTTCTTTACTTAAAACCGTCTCGTACAACCAGTAAATATAAACAGCAATATTTTCCCAAAGAATCAGCTTCGATACTTTAGTAATCTTCGTCAGGCTTTTGATTAGCGGATATAAGTGATCGTGAAAAAGAATCTTCACACCCTTTTCACGCCATTTTTCTCGATCACCCTCAACCCTTTCCAAACAAACTTCGTTAAAATAAAAACGCGGAAGCCATAATTCATCTTGAGAATTGCTTTCCAATGACACATTCTCAATTGAAATATCGAGTCGTCTATTCCAAGCTGTCATCGCATACAGGTAAATGACTGCTAAAAAAGCATATCTTTTCATAAAAATCGAAGCCGTAACCTTCTCATTTGCGGCCCCTATATGCTTGCCAAGCTCCTCTAAGTAATCGCGCAACGCTTGTTCATCCTGCAGCAAATTCATAGAAATGGACAATGGTGATGGGGACTGTTTCGTTGTAAAACGAAATGAAAGAAGCTCATTAATCTGCGATTCTGAGAGCTTTTGAACCATTATCAGTCCCATCCTTTTTTAGTATACATCTGCCCTTTCCATAAGGAATGCATAATGGAGTTCCAAACAAAGGGTCTATTGTTACTTCACAGTCCATCCCAAACACGTTTTTTACTAAACTGCAGTTAATGACATACTCCGGCTTCCCTTGTGCAAATATTTTTTGATCTTTAATAGCCACGATATTGTGGGCATAACGGCAGGCTAAATTCAAATCATGCAAAACCATTACAATGGTTCTCTGCTCTTTTTCATTTAATTCAAACAACAAATCAAGGATTTCAATTTGATGTGTCATATCTAAATAAGTAGTCGGTTCATCAAGCAGAATCGTATCCGTGTCCTGTGCAAGCGTCATCGCAATCCACGCACGCTGCCTCTGCCCCCCAGAGAGTGAATCCACATTCCTATCCTTTAATGACTCAAGGCTTGTCGCCTTTAACGCAGCATTCACTTTTTTCTCGTCTTCGTCTGACCATTGCTTTAGCCACGTTTGGTAAGGGTAGCGCCCCTGCTTGACAAGCTGTAGAACCGTTAATCCCTCAGGTGCCGATGGGGATTGGGGAAGGATCGCCATCTTTCTGGCAACTTCCTTTGTTGACAATTTAGCAATTGCCTCACCTTCTAGTAGAATCGAACCTGATTTAGGCTTAAGCAACCGGGCAATTGATCTGAGCAGAGTTGATTTACCGCAGCCATTTCCCCCAATAAAGACCGTCACTTCCCCTTTGGGAATCTTTAAATCAAGCTCATTGATGATAATCGTATCCCCATAGGATAAAGTCAGTTGATTCGTGGCAATCGCCTGTGCACTTACCATATACCGCTCCTCCTTAATAATATTGAAAACTCTATGAGTTCCTTGTTTTAAAAAGTAAATATATGAAATACGGGGCTCCAATACTGGCCGTGAACACACCTGCCGGGATCTCAAGCGGCGAAAACAGCGTCCTGCCAATTAAATCAGCTGCCATCACGAGTATGCCTCCGATTAATGCCGAAACGGGAAGCAGCGCCCCGAAGGCAGACCCTACTAATCTTCTTGCCATATGCGGTGCCATTAAGCCTACAAAGCCGATGCCGCCAGCAAATGCAACGGAACCGCCAATCAATGCTGTGCTAATCATTAGCAATAGAAAGCGGTACCTCTGAACATGGCTTCCTACTCCAGTAGCAATATCATCTCCAAGCTCTTGAATATTCACATTTCGGGCTGAAATAAAGGCAGCTATACATAGAATCAGTATCCAAGGAACAAGGATGGTCACATGGCTCCAGTTAGAACCATAAACCGTTCCTGTAATCCAGATATTTGCTTGACTCGCCTGATATATGGGACCGAGAAGCATCATTAAAGTAGTGAGGGCTTTCATAAGACTATATAATCCAATCCCGATTAAAACTAAGCGAATCGATGAAACCCCATCTTTCCAGGCTAAGAAATAGACTAAAAAAGCAACAACCGTTGCACCGATAAAAGCAGCGACAGGGAGCCATTCAATGCTGACAGTCAAAGCATTGCTTTCATCACTAAAAAGAGCGAGAAAACCAACAACCGCAACAGATGCACCCCCGGTAATCCCTAAAATATCTGGAGAGGCAAGAGGATTGCGAATAATCCCCTGAAGAATCCCTCCCGCAACGGCGAGTCCAATTCCTACCAATAAGGACACAATGATTCTCGGCAGCCGGAAAGATTGAACGACAAGTCGTTCCATGTCTGTACCGCCGCCGAAAAACACCTTCACCACATTTAATGGGCTAATCTTCATCTCTCCAGTTCCGGTACTAATGATAAATACTCCTGCTGCAGTACCTAATAGAATAAGAATTAAAAATAAAGCCTTTCGGTCAATTAAAAAAGATACCTTATCTTTAAATACACGAAAACTTTGATATTGACGCATTATTTATTGAACCCCTTTCTCGCGATATAGATGAAAAAAGGAGTTCCAATCACAGCTGTCATTACACCTACAGGCACTTCCTGCGGCATGATGATATACCTTGAAGCGATGTCAGCCAAAAGAAGCAGCATGCCTCCGAAAAGTGCCGAAAACGGGATGACCCATCTGTGATCAATTCCAACAACAGCACGTGTAATATGAGGGATCACAATCCCAATAAAGCCAATTGGGCCTGCAACCGCAACTGCTCCACCAGATAAAAGAATGATAGCTATTCCTGCTCCTAGTTTAAGGAGCCCTGTTTTCAACCCTAATCCTTTAGCCACATCTTCTCCCATTGATAGAATATTCATCTTGTTGGAAATGGACAAGGCCAGTATCCAGCCAACAACTAGATAAGGCAGTACGGCTAGTAAAGTGTCTAGCTTTCTCCCGGATACAGATCCAGCCAGCCAAAAGAGAACCTGCTCCAAAGCCGTTTCGTTAATAACAAGAAATCCTTGTGTCATAGAAGCAAACATCGCACTTATGGCGGCGCCAGCAAGAGTTAGCTTCATTGGAGTTAATCCTTCTCTTCCTATTGAACCAATCGCATATACACAAACAAAGGCAATGGTAGCCCCTAAAAAAGACACCCACGTAAAGATCTGTAAATTACTAAGGGAAAACAGTGTCACTACAATGACCACCGCAAACCCAGCACCCGCATTTATACCGAATATTTCAGGTGCGGCCAATGGGTTTTTCGTTAAGGTCTGAAGCAAAACACCTGCGACAGCGAGACTCGCACCAACTGCAGCAGCTATCATCGCTCTTGGAAGCCTAACTGACTTTATAATAAGATGCTCGTTCGACCCGTCAAAATCCAAAAAGGCATCAATCGCCATGTTCCAAGTCGTATTCGTATAACCATATACAATACTTAGGCACATAAGAAAAAGCAAAAGAAGCAACGATAAAATAAAACCCATCCATCTTAAGGAATTATTTTTTAACAGCATAACCCTTAAACCTTTCATCAATAAAAGTTCATTCATATTCAGTCTATTGGATGAAAAAGACCATGTCAATGATTCTGATAATCATTTTCATTTATCTATTGACAACCCTTTTAAACCATCTTATTATGATATTAGAAATGAAAATGATTATCAGTAGCAATTAGGAGGTTACATAAGGAATGAAAGCTTTTAAATTAGCACTTACGATTATTTGTATGATGTCCCTTTTCGTTTTAGCTGCATGCGGAAATAACAATGACGAGCAGGCTGACAAGGAAAAAGGAACCGATAACGCCTCAGATGATGCAGGTTATACCGTTCAGCATGCAATGGGAGAAACTCCAATTAAGGAAACACCTAAGAAGGTTGTAATCTTAACAAATGAAGGAACAGAGGCCCTTCTTTCAATGGGAGTAACACCAGTTGGAGCTGTTCAATCTTGGACAGGGGATCCTTGGTATTCACATATCGCAGATAAATTGGCTGATGTTAAAGTCGTAGGAACGGAAAGTGAAGTAAACGTTGAAGCGATTGCAGCATTACAGCCTGATTTAATTATCGGAAACAAAATGCGCCAGGAAAAAATCTATGACCAACTGAATGCGATTGCCCCTACTGTTTTTGCTGAAACTTTACGCGGAAACTGGCAAGAAAACTTTAAACTTTATGCACAAGCATTGAATAAAGAAGAAAATGGCCAAAAAGTGATTGCTGATTATGAACAGCGCATTAAAGATATACAAGAAAAGCTTGGAGATAAAGTCAATCAAGAGGTTTCCATCGTCCGTTTTATGGCTGGAGATGTACGAATCTATCATAAGGATTCATTCTCAGGTGTTATTCTAGAGCAAATTGGATTAAAAAGACCTGAAAGTCAGAACGTAGATGATTTTGCAGAAAGGAATGCAACGAAAGAAAGAATTCCTGCCATGGATGGGGATATTTTGTTCTACTTTACTTATGAAACTGGAGATGGCGAGGCAAGCAGTCTTGAAAAAGAATGGATTGAAGACCCATTATTCCAAAATCTAAGTGTTGCAAAAGCAGGCAATATTCATAAAGTAGATGATGTAATCTGGAATACTGCCGGCGGAGTAATCGCTGCAAATTTAATGCTTGATGATATTGAGAAGTATATTGTGAAATAAGATCGTTTTCACTCAAAAAACCCGCAAATTTTTGCGGGTTTTTTCATTTCGAATTAACCATTTTTAGGATTTGGTTATGCCTTCCTTCGCTCAAGCTTCTCCTATAAAAGAAGTTCAAGAATTCTTGCTCCGAGGGAAAGAGAGCTCATTAGTAAATTTGACCCAAAGATTCATAAACACACCATTTCCGGTAACAATAATGTTAATGCCAAAAAATAATGGTGATTTTATGAAAAAATGGATTAGCACAAAGAAAAGTCAACAAAAACAAAGCAACTGGGAGAAAGAGCTCAAAAAATCACATGATTTCACGCAATCCTATCATACAAGTCAAAAGACAAATATTCAATTTTGCATAACCTTTATGTCAACTTTAGTAGATGACAAAATTATTCAACAAAGTATTCTTCCTCATTTACTTGAAGATGATATTCATACAATCGAAGATATTAAGAAGCTGATACCCATTGCAGATATGGAAATATCAAGTGATCCCACTCAAATTGAGCAAAAATTATTTAATGGCTATTTGATTCTGACTATTGGAAATAATGAAGAGCAGTTTGCTTTTATTGCCGTACAAAAGGAAATTGTCCGGGGAATCACTCCTCCTGAAATCGAATTCTCTGTTATCGGGCCAAAAGAGGCCTTTGTTGAATCTTTAGGGCAAAACATAAATTTAATTAGAAAAAGATTACCAACGAAAGAATTAATTATTGAAGAATATACGTTAGGGAAGTTATCTAAAACAAGAATTGCGATTTTATTTATGGAAGGCATTACAGATGATGAAAATGTAAACACGGTAAGACAGCGGATTAAAGATGTTGAGTTTGACGCAATTACGGACAGCTCCTACATCGTTCAGCTTATAAGTGATAATTCAAACTCGCCATTTCCGCAATTACTGGATACGGAAAGGCCAGACCGTGTAGTTGGGATATTAGCAGAAGGGAAAATTGCAATTATCGTTGATGGATCACCGCACGTCCTTATTACCCCAACAACGCTTGTCGAGTTTTTCGGCTCGTTTGAGGATTATTTCTTGAATTGGCTCTTGGCCTCGTTTTTTAGGCTTATTCGGGTTTTTGCTGTCTTGTTTTCAATCCTTATTACACCGATTTATGTCGCTGTCCTGACGTATCATTATGAACTTATTCCGCAAGACTTAGTGGGAACATTAATTACATCAAGAAGAATTGTACCCTTCCCGCCCATTCTTGAAGCCATATTTCTTGAATTAACAATTGAACTTTTAAGAGAGGCGGGAGCAAGGCTGCCGACAAAGGTCGGGCAAACGATAGGTATCGTAGGTGGAATTGTAATTGGGACTGCTTCCGTTGAAGCTGGTCTTACAAGTAATGTACTGCTTATACTTGTTGCCTTGGCTGCTCTTGGATCCTTTACGACACCCGTATACAAAATGGGCAATACAATCCGCTTGCTGCGGTTTCCGTTTTTGCTTTTTGCCGAGCTTTGGGGATTGCTCGGGATTGTTTTCTGCTTCAGTATTTTATTAACACATTTAATTCGGCTAACCTCACTCGGACGGCCCTTTTTAGAGCCTATTTATCCATTAAGGGTGAAAGACTTGAAAGATACAATTGTTCGCCTGCCATTTTCAAAGGATACAAGAAGGCCATATCTATTGAGAACCGAAAATTCAGTTCGTTTTAATAAGGAAAAAGCGAATGTCAAAAAAGACATCGATGAGTAACAGGGGGGAATAGTATGCAGGAACAAACTATATCTGAAGGAGCAAAAATATCCCCTTTTTTCGTTTTTTATTTAATCATTTCTATGCAAATCGGGATTGGGATTCTCGGATTTCAGCGCGTAGTCGTCGGCTATTCAGGGAATGATTCTTGGATTTCTGTTTTGTTTGCAGGACTTTCCCTCCATATCATCATGTGGATGATTTATAAAATCACGGAAACTGTTAATGGAGACATTGTCACAGCACATAAATATATTTTCGGAAACATTGTCGGCAAGATGCTTAGTTCCATTTTTATCATTTATTTTTCCCTAAACGCATTAACAGTTGTACGCACATATGTCGAGGTTGTTCAAGTTTGGATGTTTCCCAATCTCAGTACTTTCTGGTTTTCCTTGCCGTTTTTGCTGCTTTGTACGTATGTCATTTTTGGTGGTTTTCGAACGGTTGTGGGCATTTCCTTTTTCTCAGTGCTCCTGCCTGCTTATGTTCATTTTACTTTTGGCTTTAATTTGAAGTTTTCCAATTACATGCACCTTTTTCCAGTTTGGGATCATTCTCTAAAAGAAATCCTTTTAGGTTCCTATCACATGTCTCTTACTTATCTCGGTTTTGAAATTATTCTATTTTGCTATCCATTTATAAAGGAACCGCAAAAATCGAAAAAATGGGCCCATTTCGCCCTTTTATTTACTACTTTTATTTACACAAGCTTTATGATTGTGACGATTGTTTATTTTTCTGAAGAACAGCTTAAAAAATCGATATGGGCATCATTAACGATGTGGAAAATTGTGAAATTGCCGTTTGTCGAGCGGTTTGAATATATCGGAATTGCTAATTGGAATTTAGTCATTCTCCCAAATGTTTGTATCGCTCTTTGGGCTGCGTCACGACTGTTAAAACGGGTGATAAATATTCAACAAAGAAAAGGAGTTTTATTCATTGCGTTCATTATTTTAGTCGTCAGCCCCTTTTTTGATACGCGTGAAAAAGTAGAGCTTCTAAATGATCTAACTGGAAAAGCAGCATTTGCTTTTAATTTTATTTATATTCCTATTCTATTCATTTGTATCTTGATTGCAAAGAAGGTGAAGAAGTCATGAAATTTTTGGGAAAGCTTTCTATTCTTTTGATCCTCTCTATTTTATTAACAGGCTGTGTTCCCAAGAAAATCATTGATAATATTAATATTGAATCTGCAGCTGCATTTGATAAACTCGCAGAAGACAAATTTATCGGTACCTTACTTACCCAAGAATATCTTCCCGACAAATCAATTAAAAATAATACATTTACTTCCAAAGCTTCATTAAGACGGGATCTTATGTTGAATCTCCAAAAGGAATCATCTAAACCAATTGTCACAGGTGGTGTATTAGTGTCTATCTTTGGAGATAAACTTGTAGATGACGGAATTATTGAATTTGTCGATACTTACCAACGAGATCCAGGCATCGGGGCAAGAAATTTCTTAGCCACTTCACACGGCAGTGCTTTAGAAATATTGAAAGGGGATTATGGGCCACAGGGAAATTCATCCTATTTAAATGATCTGATCGAGCATAATATAGAGCGTGGAGATGTACCTGTTACAAATTTACACATTTTTTTACGCGACTATTATATGAAGGGAAAGGATCCCTATCTTCCAGAGATAAGACAATTAGCGCCAAATAAAGTAGAAATAAGCGGAATGAGTATGTTTAATGGGGACAAAGAGGTATATATCCTGCCAAAAAAGAAAATGTTCTATTTTAAGATGATGGTCGACAATCATACAGAGGGGAGCTATAGAGTCCATTTAAGCAAAGGAATTGATGCAGATGTCAAAAGCATATCATCCAAACATAAATATAAACTATCAAAAGAAAATCCCGGTCATGTCACCATCGAACTTAAATTAGTTGGGGTCATTAAGGAATATACAGGATCTAGACTAACACCAAAAGCGGTAAAGAAGATTGAAAAAAAGCTTGAAGAAGAAATTAAAGAAGAATGTTTAAAGTTAATTGAGACCTTTAAAAAAGAAAACACAGACCCTGTCGGATTTGGATTCTTGCATCGAAAGTATATTCGCGGATATGATTTTAAAAATTGGAAAGATGATTATCAAAAATTAACGGTTAAAATTAACTGCAAGGTGCGGATTGCTGAAACAGGGGTAATTGACTAAAAAAAGCGAGGAGGAGAATGCCCCGCTTTTTTAGTCATTATTTGAAAACATGTACTTTTTATAATGGTATCGAATGGAGAAAATTAAGCTAAGCCCAAGCATATTCCCCATTAATGAACTGCCTCCGTAGCTTATAAACGGCAGCGGGATTCCTGTAATCGGAAGAAGACCAATGGTCATGCCAATATTCTGAAAGACATGGAAGGTGATCATACTAATGACCCCTACACAAATATACGAATAAAAGTCATTTTTCGTTTCCATTCCAATCTTGGTGATCTGGTATATCAGCAGGAAGAATAAGCTAACTAATACACTTGCGCCGATAAAACCAAACTCTTCACCCACTATACTAAAAATGAAGTCTGTGTGACTTTCAGGCAAATAGACTTCTCTCGTTCCATACCCTTTCCCACTCGTTTCCCCTGATCCAATGGCAAGGAGGGACCTTGTTAATTGGAAGCCTGCAGAGCTCTGGTAATTATATGGATCAAGCCAAGAATAGATCCGGCCAAATTGATATTCCTTCACCCCTAAATATTTCTCTAAAATCTCAGGATGCCACAGAACAAAGTAAAAGATGACTGAAATCAACGTAATCCCTGTTCCAAAAATGGGCGCAAGCAGCTTCCACGTAATCCCCGAAATAAAAATCATTCCTAGAAGAATGGAAATAAAAACAAGGCCTGTCCCAAGATCGGGCTGCTGCATCACAAGCAGTAATGGGACTCCAGTCAATCCGCCGAGCTTTATCAGCAACTTGAAGTCAGTTTGGATCGTTTTGATCGGGTTCTTTTGATGATGCTCATCAATCACTCTTGCTAGAACAAGAATGAGAAAAACCTTAACAAGCTCAGAGGGCTGTAATGAACCCATTCCTGGCACTCTGTACCAAGCTTTTGCTCCATTAATAACAGGTGCAATGCTGCTCGGAGCTACGATTAGAAAGCCCAGCAAAAATAAACCAAAGCCAAAGGCATACCAAGAAATCTTTCTCAACTGCTCCGAATCAAGCGAAATTACTGCAGCAATAATACCCGTTCCAACCATATACCAAATAATTTGCTTTAAAAGAAAGTTCTCTTTATATTGCCCTGTCGTCTGGGCGCTATAAATCGAAACACAACTCACTAAAAACAATAAAAACAAAATTAACACTAAGTTTAAATCTATTTTAGGAGGGGTTGTAGTTTTATTTGTAGACATAACAATGGCAATCTCCTTATTAAAAAGCACCCAAAAATAACAACACTTCATTATATTTTTTTATCAGCTAAATAACAACTTTAGTAGGCCGAATGGGTTTATTTCCCTTTATCCAAAATAACGCTCCCGTACATCATTCTTCATCCACTCTATATTGTTTGGAACTTGAGGAATAAAATACCCTATAAATAACGGTGTTGTCACTGAACGCGGCACTACCTTTGCATAAATGCTTCCCTTAAACTCGTAAAAGAATAAATTATAGCTCGTACAAGGGAACGGAAAATGATTCAGTATATAGTGGGCTGCTTTCTGGATATATTTCGCAAATGCCGTAATATCCTGAATATCCCCCAGCTTCACATTGAACTCATAAAAACCTACTCTTGGAGCAGTTGAAATGGAAAAAATCGTCCCATTTTCCTCATGAATAGGTATGCCTTCGAAATCGCTCGCCCGCACCTTTTCGCCATAATCAATATCCTCTAACCCAATAATCTGCATATGCGGATGGGCAATCGTTCCGCCCGATAATGGTCCATGATTCTTAAAAAAGATTACAGACTTATACTTTTCCGCCCCAATCATTTCCAGCCAATGTGTCAAACCAAATCGTATAAGCTTGATTAGATGCTCCTCTGGATAGACGGAAAGTTCACTATGACAATCATCCGTTTCAATTAAGACCGTTTGATAAGTATGTTCTAGAACAGGAAATTTATTTTTCAATAAGATAATTGAACCGTCTGTCGCTAGAATATCTGTCAGCTTCTCCCTTTCACAAAACGGACAGCTCTGCTCTTTATTCCGGATGCTATTAGGCTTTTGCCTTCCGATTCCTGTGTTAAAAAATAGATGAGTATCTCTCATTTTGTGTGCACCTGCTTTTCTATCTGTCTACTCTCTATTTTATTAATTTTTCTCCTTTTTAGCGAGAGGAAGCTCTTATGAAATTTTTTCAAAAAAAAGCGCAGCTGACGGGCTGCGCGCTTATCTTTTATTCAACTGTTACCTCCACCTCTGTATGTTCATGGAGTCCTTCATCATTTTCCACATGGACTCTGACGATATAATCACCACTTGCAGGAAAACTATAATCCGTTTTATATTCTCCATTGGTGCCTTCTGTCATATTCACCCAAGATGGGTTTTGACCCTTTTGAAAAATTTCAAGTCTTACTTTTGCTTTTAATAGGGGCTCATTGGATTTTTGCAAATGAACAGCTAGGGATGTTTGCTCTGCTGCTTTCAATTGATCTGGTTTCTGCAGTTCTATGGAAACGTCACTATTATGATGATCGTGATCAGCATCGCTTTCTTCTTGATGTTCATGATGCACAGCTTCTACTTCACCAACTTGAATCGTTTTTGTTGGCATTGTATGCATATCCCTTGCTGTTACATGGGATTGAACATTAAATAAACCATTTTCAGAGAAGGTATAGGCAGCCTCATACTTCCCTTTTTCCGTATGCTCAGCTACTACGAGCTCACTGGAATCCTTTTCTCCTTCCTTCCAGATTTCAAATTTTACCTCATTTGCATCTTCAACTGTCTCGTTACCCTGCGTAACTGTAACAGTTAAATTTACCTCTTCCCCTGTTTCCGCTTTTTCTGGAACGGCTAAATCCGCTTCAATGATTTCAGGCAATGCCGCCTCTTCCTGTTTATCTTTTTCTCCGGTTGTCCCGCAGCCAGCTAATAATAAGAAACTAGTACAAATAATGGCTATCCACTTTTTCACGTATTTTCCCTCTTTCATTTAATGAATATCATCTAAATAGAACTATAGATGTTAATTGTGATAAAAAAATGAAGTTTTCTAGTATTTAAAAGGAACTCTCATTTAGCAAGACTATTGTTATCATAGCAAAAAAATGATTAAGAGCCTTCATTAGTTTTCCCTTCATGACATTTCCTAAACGAAATCTTCTTCTATTCTTTTTGGTACGGGCATACATATGACAGATAGGAGGGATCGTGATGAGAACTAAATCAGCGGCACATACTTTAATTGTCTATTTTCACGGGTGGCTTTTGAGCATTCTTTCCGTCTTTATTTTAGCAGGAGTTTTAACTTCACCCCCCGCTGCCTTTACCTCTGAGCATATGAATTCATTATTAAAAAATATAAAGGCTGACCAGCTTTTTATTTATCTTCTAAAGTCCGAGAATCATTATTTCTATCCTAATGATCCAGGTTTAAGCTTTTCCAATTTATCAGAAAGTACTTTCAGGCTTGCCACCAATATTAAGCCGACAGATATTCGCACCTTTCTGGGGCGAGAACTTCCAGGGTATTCGATCTTCGATACGGGGATTGAGGTAGCTGGTGAAGGAACGGATTATACGAATTTGCCTTTCGAATCTGCGCCTCCGATTGACTTTCTTTTAAAAGAAAAAGAGATTGCCAGTGAAAATCTAGCTGGCGAGGATACATCCGATAATACAGCAGCACCTCCTCCCTTAGATGGAAAAAAGAGTGTGTTTATCTATCATTCTCACAGCTGGGAGTCCTTCACTCCGTTGTTAAAAGGAGTCAATCATCCTGATGAGGCCGTAAGCTCCAATGAACGAGTCAATGTAATTGCGGTTGGCAAAAGGCTCAGTGAAAAATTAGCATTAAAAGGGATTGGAGTGGAGCATGACAAAACAAATATGGCCTCACTCCTTAATCAAAAAGATTGGAACTATAACCAATCCTATCTTCTATCCCGTGAGGTCGCCAAAACGGCTATGGCTTCCAATAAGAACCTCAATTTCCTAATAGATATTCATCGGGATTCGCAAAGGCGAGAGTTGACAACAAAAGAGATAAATGGCAAGAAATATGCGCGGATGTTTTTTGTTGTTGGAAAGGAACATAAAAATTATCAGAAGAATTTACAGTTAGCTACAGAGCTTCATCATCGCCTTGAAGCTAAGTTTCCAGGAATAAGCAGAGGTGTATTTAAGAAAGGAAAGAGCGAAGGAAACGGAATTTATAATCAAGATTTATCAGAGCGGGCACTCTTAATTGAATTTGGCGGCGTTGACAATGATTTAATTGAGCTCTATCATTCAATAGATGCTTTTTCAGACGTTTTCAGCGAATTTTACTGGGAGGCAGAGATGGTACATGGCGAAGGTTCTTAATGCTTCTTTCTACTGTCTGCTTTGGACCTTTGTATCGACTTTTATATGTTACTGGTTATTCGGGCTTTCAATTCTCACCGTGGTCTGTTTTAGTGCGGGCATTATCCTGTCTATCATAAATTTTGTCGAGGACGAAATGAAAAAATATGAGCGGAAAAATGGCGAATAAGTGGTATTCGGGCCCTTCATTCTGCTTTAATAGATTATAGAAACCTTTATTGGAGTGATTTGATGAAGTTCGCAATTATTACTGGGGCATCTAAAGGTCTTGGCGCCTCGATTGCAGAAAGAATGATCAATGAAAAGATTGGGGTTATTGCTGTTTCAAGAACCGATAGTTCAGAGCTAAAAGAGAAGGCTTCCGTAAACGAAGTTTTCTATCAGCATTTCTCATGTAATCTTGCTTTTCCTGAAGAAGTAGAAAAAAGCGTCCATGAAATTCTCTCACTGCTAGAATCAAAAAAAGCTGAGGTCATTTATGTGATTAATAATGCTGGTGTGATTGAGCCGATCGCAACAGCAGGCGCACTTGATCATCAAGCATTGATTGCAAATGTCCAGATTAACTTAATTGCACCAATAATGATCACAAATATTGTATTAAAAAATGCAATTGCTCCGCTTAAAATCGTCAATGTATCATCAGGTGCCGCTGAAAGGCCTATTCAAGGCTGGAGTGCCTACTGCGGTACAAAAGCAGGTCTGAATATGTTTACAGAAACGGCCGCAGCCGAACAAAAAACAGCCGGGGCACCTCATGAAATCATCGCCTTCAGTCCAGGTATTATGGACACGGATATGCAGGGAACCATCCGCGCCTCCGCCAAAGAGGCATTCAAGGATCTTGAAAAATTCAAGGAGTATAAGGAAAAAGGGATGCTTCGTCCAGCTAAAGTAGTCGCGGATGCGTTAGTCAACTTGCTTTTGGAGGATCAAATAGATAGCGGGAAGATTTATCGCGTAAATGATTTAATATAAATGTATAAAAGTTTTCATAATGGGAACAATATGTATTACAAAGTGTATTTCCCCCTTATTTAGTGCTTCCAGTTGGAGGCATTTTTTTTGCTCTTAAAATATATGAGTTACATAAATTAGAGCCTTATGACAAATAATAGAATGGACCCTCTTTAGGGTATCCCAACTACATATCAATTCATAAAGGAGCTTTAAGATGACTAAAAAGTACAACAAAGGCAGTAAAAATCAAAACTCGCCTACCGCTAATCAGGCAGATATTGTGAGTGGAGATAATAGCAAGGGGAATAAGAGAAATAAGGACCAGAGCAATAAGACAGAATAGCCAAAAGCTCTCCTTTATCATTTTCATAAAGGGGAGCTTTATATTTTTTTAGAATATACTATCCTAAGTAATCTAAGCTATCTGTTTTCCCTGTTTTTTCTAACAATCAGACTCAAGTCTTAGATATAATTAATTCTAGGGCTCAATGATTTCTTTCTAAACATTACATAAAATGAGTGTATGAGAAGGATAAAAACTGAAAGCAGGGATTACTTTGAAAAGAATATTAATCATTTTCTTGATTTTGATTGGACTATATTTATTGGTGACATCGAATGT
This sequence comes from Bacillus sp. DTU_2020_1000418_1_SI_GHA_SEK_038, assembly GCF_032341175.1. NCBI lineage: Bacteria > Bacillati > Bacillota > Bacilli > Caryophanales > Bacillaceae > Bacillus > Bacillus sp. DTU_2020_1000418_1_SI_GHA_SEK_038. The sequence continues at coordinate 3,736,307 of NZ_CP135435.1, forward strand.
GGCCAGCCTTTTTCCTTTTGGAAAAGGGGAAGCCGAAGCTAAAGTGACAAAGAATATTGATTCGATAGACATTGATGCTTCTTCTATAAAAACGGTCATCATACCTGAGAAAAGAAACGATATTAAAGCGGAGCTTGATGGAAAAGGGGAAGTGTCCATTAAGAAAAGCGGGAACAGTATTCAAGTTGAATATAAAAGGAGTTGGTTTAGCAGCTTTACCTTTTTTAATAATAAGTCCGTTCTAAATATCTATATTCCGGAAAGTTATGATCGCAGCATGGATATTAATGTAGGCTCTGGATATTTAGTCTTTGAAGGAAAGTCGAAAAATCAGCCAATGAAACTTGAAGAACTTGATATCAATCTTGGTTCAGGAAAAATAGATCTTAAACATTTGAATGTAGAGGAATTCCGCAATGATGTTTCCTCGGGTATGATTACAATCGATTCCTTAATAACCAAGGAAGGCTCGGTTGACGTTAACTCGGGAATCGTTAAAATCCGCCAATATGAAGGAATGCTAGCTGCCGATGTTTCATCAGGACAGTTAGATATCCAAATGGACAAAGTGACAGATCATATTGATGTCGAGGTTAGCTCTGGACACTTAAAGCTTGATCTTCCAGAGGATGCTGATTTTACGCTAAATGGCAAAGTGAGCAGCGGAATCATTAAGTCCGATATTCCTCTTCAGGATAAAATTCAAGATAAAAATAAAATCAGCGGCAAATCAGGTAATGGAAAATATCAATTAAATGTCTCTGTTTCAAGCGGGCTTGTGAATATTTATTAATAGAAACTCTAAAAAACTGGATTAACCATATCCAGTTTTTTATTTTTAAAACAGAAAACGAACTTGCACACAAGCAAGTCCGAATATAGATTTACATTCTATAATGTTTGAAATTTCTCACCTGCTGCTCCTTGTTCGACTACGAGCGGGCACATGGTGATGCTGTAGTTGCAAATGGCCTCAACATCTTGGCGGTCATGGGTTACTATCATACAGGTCATATTTGCTTTTTTCAAGATTAAGAGTAAGTCTTCACGGATAGATTCTTTCAAATCGGCATCTAAATTACTAAATGGTTCATCCATTAATAATACTTTTGGTTTTGGGGCAAGCGCCCTCGCCAATGCCACCCTCTGCTGCTGGCCGCCGCTCAGTTCATGAGGATAACGATCTCCGAAATCCTCTAAATAGACAAGTTCGAGCATTTCCTGTACACGCGGCTTCCGATCCTTTCGAGCCATTCGCGATAAGCCGAATAGGATATTTTCTTTTACAGTCATATGAGGAAATAAGGCATAATCTTGAAAAACCATCCCAACCCCTCTGTCCTCAGGCTGAACAAATATACGATCATCGACAACCGTTTTACCTCCAACGGTTATAGTCCCTTTTGCAGGCATCTCTAAACCCGATATTAAGCGCAGTAATGTACTTTTTCCGCTTCCACTCTGACCTAATATACCAACAATTTCCCCCGTATCCATCGTAAAGGAAAAATCATCAATAATCGGTGTTCCTGTTCGCGTATAGCCAAATTCAAGATTCTTTATCTCTACTACCTTCATCGCTGCACCTTCTTATCAATCATTTGAAATACTACAACCGACAAAACACTTATGCCTATAATCATCAAGGATGAAATCGATGCCTCATAGATTTGTTCATCCTTTGCATACTGAAAAGTCTTCGTTGCCAGCGTATCAAAATTAAACGGTCTTAACAATAATGCTAACGGAAGCTCCTTGCAAATTTCAACAAATGTTAAAATAAATCCGCTGACTAAAGCTCCCTTAATTAATGGCAGATCTACTTTAAAAAACGTTTTCGTCATACTAAGACCAAGCATTCTCGATGCTTCAGAATACTTTGTACCGATTTTTTCAAAGCCTACTTCAACCGCATTAAATCCTGTCGCCATAAAACGAATTGCATAGCCGACAATCAGCATCACTAACGAGAGACTCAAGATCAATGGTGCCCGTCCTAAACCTATTAATGAGTAAACAGGAGCAAGCCATTTATCAAGTGTAATAAACATCGCAAGGACGCCTATCGCGATAATCGCACCCGGAATGGAGTATCCTGTTGTTGTTAATTTTGCTAATACATAGGAACCTGTTGTGTGTTTTCGGCATACATTAGCAACGATCACTGAAAGAATAAGAATAATAAAGGTTGAAATAGCCGCCACATAAACCGTTTGCAAAAATAATGTATAAAAAGTATCGTTCCAAACCTTACTAAATGTCAGCTTTGCCCATGCTATTAACTGTATCAATGGAATGAGAAATCCTAGTAAAAACACGATTCCGCAATAGGCAAAAGCAGCAGCAGCCTTTATTCCCCTCAGCTTCATTGGCACAAGCGGTCTTGATTTATTATTTAGATTATAACGGCGTCTTTGCCTCAACAGTCTTTCTAAGAAAAACAATCCAACAATAACGACCATTAGCCATGCCGCAAGCCTCATCGCTGAATCAATATCATACATCCCAAACCATGTCTGAAAAATCGCTGTTGATATCGTGTGGATGCCAAAATAGCTAGTGACCCCATAATCACTTAGCACTTCATAAATGACCAAAACGGCGCCCGCCACAATGGCCGGTCTTGAGAGCGGCAGCACAACCTGAATAAAAATTGCGAGCGGTTTTCTTCCAAGCAATCTCGCATTCTCGAAAAAGGAAGAACTTTGGCTCTCTAGAAAAGCCCTCGTCATAATATATACATAGGGAAAAAGAAATAATGTAAATATAAAGATCGCTCCGCGCATGGATGAAATCGAAATGAGCTCTGGATCAATTTGATAATCAAAATGGTTCCGGAAGGTTGATTGGATCACACCCGTATAGCTGAACATCGTCCGATACGTATAAGCAGCGATATAAGGCGGGATGGCTAACGGCAATAATAAGCCCCAGCGAAAGAAACGCTTAAGCGGAAAATCATATGCTGAGGTGAGCCATGCGAGGGTAACCCCCAATAACGCAGTAAAAATCCCTGTTAATACGACAAGGATTACCGTGTTTGCTACATATGTTTTTAATAAATATTGGCGAATTTGAAACCAGTTATCATTAGGCTCGTGAAATAGAGAGAAAAAGATAAACAGGATGGGCAGCAGAATAACCGCCGCCCCCATCATGCTGATGACCCACCAGCTATTAAAATCTTTTTTAAAGAATTGTTTGATTTGGTTTATACCCATTTTTACTTCCAACCTGTTTTATTAAAGATTTCAATGGCTTTATGATTATGTTGCCCTAAAGTATCAAAATTTAGCTCCTGCATTTTAAAGTCGCCCCAAGTTTGAAGAATCTCTGGTTTTTTTGCTTCCGGATTCACTGGGAATTCGAAGTTATTTGCAGATAAGTATTCCTGTGCTTCAACACCTGTCATGTATTCGATTAGTTTTGTCGCATTCTCAGGATTTTTGCTATGCTTTGTTAAACCAATTCCACTAATATTTACATGTGTTCCATTTGTTTCTTGATTCGGGAAAAATACGCCGATGCTTTCTCCAACTTTCTTTTCTTCAGGATCTGCAGAATTCACAAGCAATCCAACATAGTAAGTGTTCATGATCGCAACATCACCAGTTCCAGCTGCAATCGCTTTAGCTTGGTCACGGTCACCGCCATCAGGCTGGCGAGCAAAGTTATTCACAATTCCTTGCGCCCATTGTTCAGCCTTTTCTTCGCCGTTTAACTCAATGAAAGAAGCTAGTAAAGACTGATTGTATAAACTTGTTGAAGAACGAGCCAATACTTTCCCATTCCATTTATCTTCCGTTAAAGCTTCATATGTAGAAAGCTCATCTGGAGATACGCGGTCTTTAGAGTAGACAATGACACGTGCTCTAGTTGACATGCCGATCCAGTTGTTATCTGTATCACGAAGGTTCTCAGGGACATTTTTATTAATAATGTCAGATTGAACAGGCTGAAGAACATCATTATTCTTCGCATTCGCTAGAACTCCGCCATCAACTGTAATGAATAAATCGGCCTGGGTGCTTTCGCCCTCACGCTTTAAGCGCTCAATTAGTTCTTCCGCTTCCCCTTTAACCACATTCACTTGGATACCAGTTTCTTCTGTGAAGTTTTTATATACTGCTTCGTCAGCCTCATAGTGTCTAGCTGTGTAAATATTAACGACTTGATTCTCTTCTTTTTTAGGTTCCTGGGCTGCCTTATCTCCCTCTGAGCTATTGTTATTTGCTCCACAGCCAGCTAAACCAACCGTTAGTAATACACTTGCAAGGACGGGCTTAAATACTTTAGATAGTTTCATTTGTCGGTCCACCTTTTTCAATTTCTGCCATTTTGATAATGATAATTATTATCACTTGTACGGTTTTAATTTTACTAGCCCTCCCCTTCCCAGTCAACACTATTTTTTTATTTTTTAAAAAAATTATGTACAATTAGTGAAAAAAAAGCAGCCCTTTATCACACAGGCTGCTTCGCATTATTTAATTCGCGCTTCTTTATCAATATTTATTTTCTTTACTAGTAGGGTGGTACCTAAAAAAAGATTTGTGAAGAAACTAGATAAGTTACTAAAATTCAGCTAATGATTTATAGAAATTTGCACCATGTTGAATTGCCTTTAAGGATTCTGGAAGAATCCGAGAATGGTGTAAGAAAGCATGGATTACACCATTAAACTCTTCTAATTCTGCTTTTATATTATTATATGTCAAAATATCATATAATAATTTACTGTCATCCATAAGTGGATCTAAATTTCCATAAGCAATATAACAAGGTGGCACTTCTTTCGTTAAATCATTTGAGAAACAGTCAAAATAACGTAAATTTGTATTTTCCTCACCTATATACATTTTTGTATATGTCATTAAATCTTTACGACTTAATCCATCGTAATCTCCGCCAAATAAACGCATGGATTTCGAATCAGTTAGTCCATAACCACCGTAATAAAGCAATAAACAACGTATATAAGAAACATCTTTCTTTTGATCTCTTAAATATAAAGCCGTAGCTAATGATAAGTTGGCTCCACCTGAATCCCCAGCAAGCGCAATATCATTCTTATCGATATCATATTCTTCCGAATGATTTTTTAACCACTCTATTAAGAAAGTACATTCTTCTACTTGTACTGGGTATTTATATTCAGGAGCTAAGTGATAGTCAATTCCGATGACAACTGAACCTGTTTCTTCCGATAATAAGCGCATAATTTTACTATGTGTGTCAAGATTTCCTACTACAAATCCACCTCCATGAATATAAACTATTGCACCCTTTCCTGACCTCTGTACGGGGTAATGGAAGCGAACATCAAATAGTCCATGTGGTCCTTCTAACTTTAAATCAATCGTTTTTTTCGGTTCAGGACCACCTTCATTCCAATACTTTCTTTCCTTAATATAACTTTCACGCATTTCCTCAAAGGTTACATCCGTTGAAAATGCATCCTGAACAAGTTCATTTTGTTTTGCTAATGTTTCAAGCATTTTAGGAGTCATCATTTTGTATGCATTAAATTTGTTCATTTTTATCTTTGTTATCTCCTTCTATATTGTTATTTTTTTCGAAAAGCAATAGCTTTACGTTCCATATAATAAAAAGTAACATTCCAACTTGTAAAACCTTTTCAGCAATAAGTTCCCAGCCATGCAAATAATAATATTCCATCTTTATTCATACCCTCCTCAACATAAAAAGTTATATTTGATGTTTATCTTTCATTAACTGTTTAATAAATGCAGTTATCATTAATATGAAGAAAAATAGATAAGGATACGATAGAGTAGTGGCCAAAGATTTCACCGCATTTAATGCATCATTTCCACCTAAAGTAGTAGAGAAAATACCCGTTAACGCGATTATGGTCATGAGTATAACCCATACTGCACTTCTAACAGGGGCAGCTTCTTTCCCTTCTATATCTGTCATTCTTGCTAATGATAAGGCTGCACTTGTCACTGTCGTTGAAATAAACATAATCAATAGCACGATTGTTGCAATGGAGGTTAATTTAGACCAAGGCATAGTCTCAAGAATTGCAAAGAATGTAACTTCTGGACTTTCTAAAGCGTTTTTAGCGATATTTCCAGTTCCTAAAACAGCATCTAAAAGAGCAATTCCGCCAAAAGCAGCATGCCAAAATAACATAAATATTACCGGTATTGTCATAGTGGCAAAAGCGAATTGGCGAATCGTTCTGCCTTTTGAAATAGATGCAATGAATACCCCCATAAAAGGTGTCCATGAAATCCACCACATATTATTGGCAACATCCCATGTCGTCGAATAGGTAAGATCATTACTAAATAAAAACATGTCAAAATTTCTTGGGATCAGTTGATCAATATATGTTCCTAGTAATTGCACAACTTGGTTTAATATATAGCGTGTCGGTCCAAATAACATAGCAAAAACCAAAATGGCGATGGCTAAATAGACATTCCAATCCCCTAAAACTTGCATCCCTTTGCCGACTTTCTTCGTAGTTGATGCAAAAAAACATACAATAAGTAAAAGGAATAGCACAAAATACGGGAGAATTCCCTTCAAAGAAGAACCTGTATTAATCACTTGATTAATCCCAGTAGATATTTGCACACTTCCTAATCCCATTGTGGCTGCTATTGTCATAGCAGAGCATACAATAGCTAAAACATTCATCATGTTTTTTGTTAAAGGTACCCACTTTCTCCTGCCAAAACTTTTTTCAATGACATCACCAGGTAAATAGCGAATGTTGTGTTTTGAAACAAAGTAAGCCATAACTAAACCGACAACACTAAAAATTGCCCATACAGATACACCCCAATGATAAAGGGCGGTGCCCATTGCTTCTCTAGCTGCTTCCATTACATTGGGAGCCTCTGTGCTGCTCGGTGCTAAATAATAAGCATAAAGTGGTTCATTTACACCAAAGTAAATGATTCCTATACCAATGGAAGATGTAAATAGCATCGCTAGCCAAGAAAAAAGATTATAATCCGGCTTGGCATCTTTGCCGCCTATGACGATCTTCCCGTATTTAGAAATTCCTAATACAACTAAAAATCCCATGCATATAACAGGAATCAGCATAGCCATCCACCCGTACTGCGTTGCAAATAAGGTCTGAATAAACGTCATAATTTTTGCAAGTGCACTTGGGTTAATTAACGAAAAGATAGAAAAAAATGCGGTAATTAAAGCAGAAATAATGAAAATAATAGTGAAGATTTTAGGTTTTTTTACAATACTTTCTTTAACAATAGTCTCTCCTTGCATAATTTCATCTCCTATATTTAAGTCTACTCAGGACTAAATATTAGTAATTTTCAGTTAATAATTTCAATAATAACACATAAGCTTTTTGCTTATGTGTTATCTTTTCATGACGTTAGCCTAGACCCAATTAAAGCTTTAATCTGTTCAGCAACTAGAGTTCCAACTTCCTCCGTAGTAGCCGTTCCGCCCATATCAGGAGTCAGGCTTTTTCCTTCAACCAAGATTCGTTCAATGGCTTCTATTATTAAGCTACCATAATTTTCGTGTCCAAGAAAATCCATTATTTGGCTAGCAGACCAAATGGTTGCCAACGGATTAGCTAGACCTTTACCTGCAATATCAGGGGCAGAACCGTGAATAGGTTCAAACATAGACGGATATTTTCTTTCTGGATTTACGTTTGCACCAGCAGCCAAGCCAATTCCGCCAGCTAGGGCAGCTCCTAAATCTGTCAAAATATCTCCAAATAAATTTGAAGTAACCACTACTTCAAATCGCTTTGGATCTTTAACCATGAGCATCGCGGCAGCATCAACAAGATAGGATGCAGTCTTCACCTCAGGATAATCCTTACTTACTTGCTCAAAAACTTGATCCCAGAACACCATCGAATAATTTAAAGCATTGGCTTTGCTAATACTCGTTAAGGTTTTCCCTTCTTTTTTGGCTACCTCAAAGGCATACCTGATAATTCGTTCTGTTCCTTTTCTAGAAAATACAGCGTTTTGGAGAACAACTTCATTTTCTTGACCTTCAAACAGCCAATCTCCAGCTCCAGCATATTCTCCCTCTGTATTTTCACGAATGAAAAGCATATCAATATCTTCTCGATTCACACCTATTAGAATATGTGGGGCTCCTTTTAACAGCTTAATCGGTCTAATATTTACATATTGATCAAAGCCTTTGCGAATTTTCAGCAATAAATCCCAGAGTGAAATATGATCTGGGACACCAGGATAACCGACTGCCCCTAGGAAAATTGCATCGAATTCTTTTAAAATTTCCATTCCGTCTTTGTCCATCATGACACCATGCTTCGCATAATACTCGCATCCCCATGGAAAATAGGAGAATTCGAAATGAAAGGATGAATCATGTTCAGCGATCGTATTAAGAATTTTGACCCCTTCTTGAATGACCTCAGGCCCGATTCCATCACCTGGAATAACAGCAATTTTATAATGTTTCATTCTTAATCTCCTCGCATTCTTAGCCTTGATTCACTACTATTAGTTTCATTTCAGTCATTTCTTCTACAGCGTACTTAAGTCCTTCTCTGCCTGTACCGCTGTTTTTAATCCCGCCATATGGCATTTGGTCAACACGGAACGTTGGAACATCGTTAATCATGACAGCCCCGACCTCGAGATGGTCAGCCGCTTTAAAAGCTTCATGGATATTTTCAGTGTAAATTCCTGCTTGAAGCCCGAACTGTGAATCATTCACATAAGTAATCGCTTCTTCAATAGACTCAATCTTGTTTACGATAACAACCGGTGCAAAGACCTCTTGACAGGAAACCTTTTGTTTTGGATCCACATCTACAATAACGGTAGGCGCCAGAATGCCGTTTTCAGTTTTTCCTCCTGCTAGAATCTTAGCGTTATTTTGCTTAGATTCCTCAATCCAGCCTAATGCACGATCTGTTTCACTTTTTGATATTAAGGAAGAAATATATGTTTCAGGATCTAATGGATCACCGATTTTTAATTTTTGTGCCGCTGTTGTCAGCTTTTCTACAAGCTCATCATAAACGTTTTTATGGGCATAAACCCTCTGCAATGAAATACATACTTGGCCTTGATTTGAGAAAGCCCCCATCACGAGACGATCAACAATTTTATCGATCTCGATTCCTTTATCGATGATGACAGCTGCATTTGAACCAAGCTCTAACGTTGTTTTCTTTAATCCTGCACGGTTACGGATACCAATTCCAACAGCTGGGCTACCAGTAAAGGTAATCATTTTGACACGATCATCTTGAATAATGGCCTCTCCAACAACGCCCCCAGGTCCTGTCACTACATTTAATACACCGTCAGGTAAACCGGCTTCTTGAAATAGATCGGCAATATATAAAGCAGATAGTGGTGTTTGAGAAGCTGGTTTTAGCACAATGGAATTGCCTGAAGCAATCGCAGGCCCTACTTTATGAGCAACTAGATTCATTGGAAAGTTAAAAGGAGTAATAGCCCCGATTACGCCAATTGGTTTGCGTACTGTAAAGCCAATTCTTCCGACACCGCCGACAGCAGCATCAAATGGAATCGTTTCACCATGAATTCTTTTTGCTTCTTCAGCAGCGAATTTATAGGTTTCAATGGTTCTAGCTACTTCTGCTTTCGCAAATGTAATAGGCTTAGCAGACTCCAATGAAATCACTTCAGCCGCTTCTTCAGCTCTTTCTTTCAAGAGCTCCACTACTTTTTCCAAAATTTCTGCCCGTTGATAAGCAGGCATAACAGAAATCACTTTAAAGGCTTCCACAGCGGAAGAGATCGCATCTTTCGTAAGCTTTTCATCTGCTAGAGCAATTTCAGCTATCATTTCTCCTGAATATGGAGAATACAGAGGAGAATAGTTAGCTGTTTCCACTTTTTTCCCATTGATTAATAAATACTTCTTAGATGTTTCAATTATTTTATTCATTATTTATCTAGAGCCTCCAATACTAAATCATGGAATTGAACAATGGCCTTTTCAGATGAAGAGTATACGCCTTTATTAAATGCACGTGAGCGGAAACCAATTTGCTCTAGTTCAACTAACTCGACATCCTCTTGACGAACCTGTTCAGCAAAAGTAACAAGATCTTTTTCTTCCTGTGATAAATTTTCATCTCTAAAATAGTAAGTATAGACGCCTAGAGTTGTTTCATGGTCAATCGGAATCATTTGTATGGTTGCAATATTTCCTGGGCCTGGGTAGATGGTCATCATAAGGTTAGGCCACAACCAATAGAATTCTCCACCTTTGACTTCAGCTTGATTTAAATCCGTTTCACCCATCATCTTATCTGGCTTTATATCACTAAATTGCAGGGAGTAATTTTCACATGTGATGATTTGGTAATTCTCCATATCTAGAGTTCCTACAAAGCTAGGGTGAGCGACATAGCAGTGGTCACACTCTAAATAATTATCAATGAACGCTTTCCAGTTCGCTTTAATTACACGTGTTTTGGAATTGATTCTTTTTAATTCTTTTAGGAAAGGGAACTTCTTCAATCTCTCTGCAAAATCACCGTAAGATTCATTTAGAGGCTTACAATTATCATCTAAATTTACGAAAATGAAAGATTCCATGATTTCCATTCTTACCGCCCTTAAACAACGGTCGCTTACACAATGAGCATCTTCGCCTTTAAAGTTCGGCGCTTTGTTTAACTGGCCATCTAAATGGAATGTCCATCCATGATACCCACATTGGAAAATTTTCTTCTGACCTGCTTCGCTTTTTTCAAGGACTGTTGCACGGTGAGGACAAACATTATAGAACGCGCGGATTACTTCGTCTTTTCCTTTCGTCACAATAATCGGTTCTCCATTTACTTCGGTCGTGAAGAATTGACCCACGTTTTGTACTTGACTAATATGGCCCACTAGCTGCCATGATTTTGAGAAAATTTGCTCCTTTTCTAATTCAAACACTTTAGGATCTGTATATAAATCATAAGTTAACGTTCTTTCGTAAGTTCTGCTCGCTTCGTTTAGGACTGGTCTATAAGCCATTTGTAATTCCCCCTAATAAAAATTTTATTTTTTGGACTTGAATAATCCTTTTATCCAAGCTAATATTTTCTACTCTTTAAATCTACTAAGCCTTGAATGATTTCAAGACTTAAGCATTTACAGTAATTAACCGGTTTACATAGAATACTTTCTATTGTTAAATAGGCTTAATCACTTCCTTTTCAGAATTATAAAGATTCACTATATTTCAATTATTTATTTATCTAATGCAATTACCGTGCCAATAGTGGAAACGTTCAGAATATAAGTGATTTATATCATACTTAGTACAATAGCTAAGGAAAAGTGAACAGGTCTCAGTTCAACTGAGTTGATATCAACTCATTTTTTAGTTATAAGGAGGGGTTACCTTTGTTAAAGTTATCCGAAATGTCTGATCCTTTTGAAATCACAGGGGAAACCCTAAAGAAGATTTTAGATTATTCATCTGATGAAATTTTTGTTCTGGACAGTGAAATGCGAATTATATTTGTCAATAGTGTGTGTGAAAAGCATTATGGACTTAAACCACATGAGGTAATGGGGAAGTATAATGTGGAATTATTCGAAAAAGGCTACTGGAAACCATCGATTGTTCCTATTGTCTTTAAGGAGAAAAAGCCCGTAACCATTAAGCAGACTACTTATATCGGTGCAGAACTTTTAACGACAGCCGTTCCCATTTTAAATGCTCAAAATGATATTGAACTTGTTGTGATTACTTCTCAAGAATTACAAAATTACAAAAGTGTAAAATATGATAAAGATATTGAAGGTCAAGGTCAGAATGATGCTGAGTGGAGTTTAATTACGAACTGCAAAAAAATGAAAGATATTTTGAAAATGTGCCGAAAAATCGCCAAAGTGGATTCAACCATTTTAATTCATGGGGAATCTGGAACTGGTAAAGGGGTGCTTGCCCAATATATTCACCAAATTAGTAATAGAAAAAATAACACATTTATGAAAATTAATTGTGCCGCTCTTCCGGAAGATTTGCTGGAATCGGAACTTTTCGGGTATTTAGATGGAGCTTTTACAGGAGCTAGAAAAGCTGGCAAGATCGGATTAATAGAAGCTTCAGATGGGGGCACATTATTTCTGGACGAAATAGGAGAGGTGCCATTATCCGTACAAGCCAAACTCCTTCAAGTCATTCAAGAAAAACGATTTATTCCCATTGGCAGCCATATAACGAAAAAAGTTGATATTCGTATTATTGCTGCAACTAATCGGAATTTAGTTGAGATGGTCAAAAACGGTGAATTTAGAGAGGATCTCTACTATCGATTAAACATCATTGATGTGAAAATTCCCTCCCTTCGCGAAAGAAGGGAAGATATTATTCCGTTAACCTACCATTATTTATATAAATTTAACAAAGAATATGAAATGAATAAATTGATATCTCAGGAATGTCTAGAAATATTTAGCCGTTATTCTTGGCCAGGCAATATCCGTCAGTTGGAAAACTTAATTGAAAGGCTAGTCGTTACTAGTGATTCTGTTATTCAACTCGCTGATCTGCCGGAGTTAATATCAGAAAATGTCAGCATACAAGACCAATCGATTCTACCTTCAGACTTAGACGAGGCTGTCAATTATGTAAAACAAACGTTAGTTACAAAATCCTATCAAAAGCATAAAAGCTCCAGAAAAGTCGCAAAGGACTTAAATATAAGTCAAACAAGGGCCGTTACACTAATAAACCAATATTGTAAGCTTTGAAATTGCAAGACTAGTAATTGATAATGAAACACTTTGAGCATCAGGACCAATAACCTCTCGAGATTAAATGATTTGCATTTGGCTAAGGGGCATGGATTAGATCCTGCCCCCATATCTTATTAATTTTTCAAGAACGTATTTGTCGGACAGAGAATCCTTTATTTCCTTGAAATTTGCAATTTCATCGAATGGAAAGGACACAGAATCCGTTAATTTTGAAAAATATGAGAAAATAGCTTCTTTTACATGCAATAGCGGAATCAGAGTCCATTACCCCTAGAAAAACTACCTTTTGTGACAAATAACGGAACCATGATCCTCCAAAATCATTTAAAAGGTCAAAATTTAATTAATCTAATCCGAAATACTGGTTCCTTTATTCCTTATTGACTAAATTAGAAGCACACTGTAAGATACATCTTAAAATTCAATCTAATTTAACTGATAATCTAGTAGAATAATGACCAATTACATGAATGCGAGGAAATTTTATGAGTTCCAGTAGTGCTGTATTAATAAATTCACGAAAAAAGGGGATTATCCTTGTGCTGATCGGGGCAATCCTTTGGGGAGTTTCCGGAACCGTTGCCCAATTCCTATTTCAGCATCAAGGTTTTAGTCCAGAGTGGCTGGTAGTTATTAGGCTATTAATATCTGGAACTCTTTTACTAGGCATCGCCTATAAAAGAGAAAAACATAGAATTTGGGGTATATGGAGGGTCAAGCATGACGCATTCAGTATTATCCTCTTTGGGATCCTTGGAATGCTTGCTGTTCAGTACACATTTTTTGCGGCCATCCATCACGGGAATGCAGCGACCGCTACGGTTCTTCAGTATTTAGCTCCAGTTCTGATTATGTGCTATTCGGCCTTTCGTGCGAAACGAATGCCTACTCTAATAGAAGGAATTGCATTAATTTTCGCCATTTCCGGCACGTTTTTGCTTGTAACGCGAGGGAGTCTCCACACACTTTCTATATCCGGCCTAGCCCTTTTTTGGGGTCTGACCTCTGCTGTTGCTTTAGCCTATTATACGCTCCAGCCTCTTAAGCTTCTTGCTAATTGGGGATCCACCATAGTGGTAGGCTGGGGAATGTTAATTGGCGGCATTTTCTTTAGCTTTATTCATCCTCCATGGGATTTTGTTGGAGAGTGGACTCTTCCGTCTGTTTTTGCTGTTATATTTATTGTGGCTTTCGGAACAATCATTGCGTTTTATTGCTATTTAGAAAGCTTAAAGTATATAAGTGCTTCTGATACGAGTTTACTTGCCTGTGCAGAGCCATTAACAGCGGCATTCTTAGCTATTGTTTGGCTTCATGTTACATTTGGCTTTGCTGAATGGCTCGGAACCATTTGTATTTTAAGTACGATTGCGCTGCTGTCGGTTAAGAAGGAAAAAAGTACATTGATGGTAAGTGAGAAAGTGGAATATAAAGTAAATCAATCGTAGAAGAAAATAATAGTAGAGACCGACCATGTTTTTGGGACGGTCTTTATTAATTGGACAGGGTTAGCTCTTTTCCCCGAAACCTGTCCAATAAACAAATCCTTTTGGGCAACTTTAAAAGAAGATTAATTTGTTCCAAACCTTTTTGCTGCCCTGGCACGAGCTCGCTCAGCCTCGATTTCACGATTGCGTGGCTCGGCACTTGTTTCAAGTGAGTTAAATAAATTTCTTGAAACCATTGCTACTTCTTGGACTGCATGATTAAACGCTTCTTCGTTCACCTTTGAAGGCTTGTTAAAACCTGTAATTTTCCTTACATACTGTAGAGCCGCTGCTTGAATTTCCTCTTCGGAAGCTGGCGGGTCGAAATTATATAATGTTTTAATGTTTCGGCACATACGCTTCTCCTTTTGGTTTCAATATCCTCAATTACATTTTCTAAGATTGTTCCTCCTTCAATATTTTACATTATATATTCCTATCTTTTAAATGGATGATTGGTAATTAGAATAAAAGGTCAGTAACTTTACATTATTAAATGATATTAAATAAGGCAGACACTATATTAGTTTGTGTCTGCCCTTTAATATTTTTTTATTCTTTTGCCAACATTCCTTCGCCTTGGTTTGGTGCTTTCATGTTGTAAATCGGCAATATCACAACTAAACCAATTACGAATAAGACCGCTGCAATCTCGAACATTGTAACAATCGATGTCATTTCTTTTAGGATACCTGCCAAACTCATTGTTACTACCATAGCCCCACTGAAAAGTGGACTTAACGTTCCATTAACTCTTCCAATGAATTCCGATTGTGTATTTTGAAGGATTAGTGTATTAATCCCAATTTGGATGCATGGAAAGAATAATCCGTTGACAAATTCTGCCCCAAGCGTGAGCGGCAAATTAGTTGAAAAACCAATGACGCTCATCCCGACTGCATTTGCAAGCATACCAATAACTAATAGCTTTTGCGGCGGAACTGACTTAGAGAACATAACTGAGATCGCTCCACCTACTATCATTCCGATTCCGTTTGCCATTAGCAGCCATTGTAAGCTTTCCTTTGCTAATTCCAATCGTTCTGTCACGAGGAAAATGGATAAAGGATGGATCAGCCCAATAGCAAGCCCTGCAGCCATAAAGCATAGACCAAGGAGCTTTAGCTCTTTTTTTCCAAGAACATAGCGAATTCCGCTTTTCATTTCTTCCAGCAAAGACGACTCTTTCTTTTCGCTTTCCATCGAATGATCAGCAGGAATAAAGGCTAGCATTACTGCCGAAAGCAGGAACGCAACGCCAGTAATGGCAATGGACACATCTATTCCAAATTGCTGGAATACAAATGTTCCAAGCACGGGTCCAAAGACCATGAAAACGGCAAAAATTGTTTGATAAATGGACATGGCAGATTGAATCAATTTTTCATCCAAATGCATTTTAAATAATTTCATCCCTGAAGGCTGAGAAAATTGTGATAAAATGGCAGAAATCAATGTAGCGAAAAAGATGATTTTCCATGAGCCGATTACAAGGGTAACTAATACTGCAAATACGGATACCGCACTTAAGATATCACACCAAATCATTGTTCTTTTTGGACGCCAGCGATCTGCGAATGTTCCTCCAATGAAGGAGAAGATAAAGATTGGTGCAAACTCAGCGACCGATATCATCGAAACAGCAAATGCATCTCCATTTGTTTTTTCCATAACGAATAGAAGGACAGCAAAATTCCGAACCCAAATTCCGATTTGAAGGAACAAGGACGAAAGGAATATAGCCTGAACAAAACGATTTTTAAATAATTGCGACATAACATTCCTCATTTCTAGAAGTGAGAGGTAGGATAGGAGGAAAACGGCGAAAGCACCGATTTCTTGATTGAAACCTCTTTTTCAACATTTACTTAAAGACACAAAAACTCCCATCCGTCATTTTTGGATAGGAGTTCATCTAAAACCATAGAAAAAGACATAGTACGGCTGTACTACTGCAACGATCATCTGTTTCTAAAAAAGTATAGACTAATCCCATTCCAATATGACTTCGCAAATTTACGAATGTACGTTAGAAAACAGGATTAGCAGATCATCGCCCTATGGTCACCCTCTCGTGTAATGTGTTAATATCGTACACAATTTCATACTAGGTTTCAAGCACTATTTTAACTTTTTTACAGAAAAAGGTTAAAATGTTTACGATGGGGCTTGCCTTGACATGAAACTAAATGGTTTTATATAATCCAAAAGAGAAACCAAATGGTTTTATATAAACTAGAAAGAAGGATTATAACTATGGAAACTAAAGTAGCAGATATTAAGAAGACAATTGTATTTGATGCGCCTATTCAAAAAGTATGGAATGCTGTATCAACAGCAGAAGGCATTGCCTCTTGGTTCATGCCAAATGACTTTCAGCTAGAAGTGGGTCATGAATTCCATATCCAATCTCCTTTTGGCCCATCTCCGTGCAAAGTATTAGAAATAGATGCTCCGAATCATTTATCTTTTTCTTGGGACACAGATGGCTGGTTTGTTTCTTTCGATTTAAAGGATTTAGGAGATAAAACTGAATTTACAATGATTCATGGCGGTTGGAAACAGACAGATGAAATTGTTCCTAAAGCCGGAAGAAGTGCTTCCGAAATCCGCGATACGATGAACGGCGGCTGGGAAGCGCTTGTTAAACAAAAACTGCGCAAAGTTGTGGAAGGGTAATGTCAGCTTTACAAAAGTATGACGTTTTCCAGGCGATTGCTGATCCAACTCGCAGAGAAGTGCTTAAATTATTGGCTGAAAAAGAACGGCCGATTTCCGAAATTACTGCTCATTTCTCGATGAGCCGAACGGCTATTGCCAAGCATCTTCACGTGTTGTCAGAAGCTGAATTAGTCAGTGGACGAAAGGTAGGCAGAGAAAGGCGGTATCTCCTGCAGCCTGAATCGTTCACAGAGCTAAAACAATGGCTTGCCTATTTCGATCAGTTCTGGGATAATAAGCTTTCGATTCTGAAGCATGTTGTGGAAAATTCTGACACATCGGAAAGTCGCTGATATAACTCGATAGTCGCCGATATAACTCGATAGTCGCTGATATAACTCGATAGTCGCTGATATAACTCGATAGTCGCTGATATAACTCGATAGTCGCTGATATATATGGTTAAAAACCCGCTTTTAAATCTAGCGGGTTTTTACCTATTTAAGACTTTTTCATCCCCGTGTAAATAAGAATTGCATCTCTCAAAAACTCCGCTGTGCCTGGCTGCTCCTTATCGTAATATGCAGTAAACCTCTCATCATCCACATACATTTGGGCAAGACCTGCATGCGCTTCCTTACTGTATTCTTTCCAATAATAGCATAGCCATTGTTTATGCAAATCTGCTGCTTTTTGGGCTAGGTCACCTGCTGGATCTCCTATTGCGAACGCTTCGGCTAAAGTATCAGTAACCTCTTTTGCCAGATTGGTGACCTTTTCATAGTCCTCTTCTGTCATATTCATCAGCTTTGCATTGGATTGGTCTACTGTATCTTCCCCATACTTTTCACGTATTTCCTTGCCGTATTTCTTCTCGTTATCGTCTATCATCTTCTTCTTAAATCCGTTGAATTTCTCTTTATCCGCCATTTGAATTCTCCCTTCCGTTTGTTTAATCGTTTTATCCACATTGGCAATTAGCAAATCAAGCTGATTTCTTCTTTCTAGGAGTTTTTCGCGATGCTCCTTTAGCGCACTAGCTCCATCAAAGGCTGGAGAAGTCATAATCTTTTTTATGCTGTACAAACTTACATCTAATTCCCTGTAAAAAAGAATCTGCTGCAATCTATCAACTTCCGCCTTCCCGTATATCCGATATCCAGATGAATTCATTCTTGCCGGCTTAAGAATGCCAATTTCGTCATAATATCGTAAGGTCCGGGTACTGACCCCAGCTAATTTGGCCAATCCCTGCACTGTGTACTCCATTCGCTCACCTCCATAATTCCACTCTACACCTTGACGCAACGTTAAGGTCAATAGCTTTTATTCATATATTTTTTTGAAAAAGAAAAACCCTGCACTATATTGCTGCAGAGTCTCTATTATTTATTTATATACCCCATTTTTCACAATTTCTAGATAGTCATTTAACTCCTGAGCAAGGGGATCGGGCTCAGTGAAAAAATCATAATGCTTATTTTTATAGAGGGTTTGATATTTATTTCCTAATTGTTCTCCAATAAACATTGTCATATTAATAACGGTATCAACAGAAATACCTTCCCTTAACCTATTTGTTTGAATAAGCTCTTTAAGATAAATATGTTCAAGCATGAATTCCTTTTGATAGGCTTCTAAATGTTTATTTAAAATCTCCTGCATTTCCTTACTCACTGCCACAGGCGGATTTAATAAGGCATCTGTGATAAGCAGCGTTTCCTGCATATAGGACGCAAGGATTTCATGCTTCAATAGAAAAATTTCTTTTACCCTCTCGAAAAAATCATCTGATTTCACCTTTTTTAATGCGTCCATTGTTATTTCTGTGAGTAGATCGACACAATAACTTACTAGATAAACATATAAATTTTTCTTGCTTTTAAAATAATGAAACAGAATCCCCTTAGATATGCCTGCTCTGCTCGTAATTGTGTCGGTAGACGTTTTTTCGTAGCTATTTTTCACAAATTCCTCAATTGCCACTTTCAAAATTAAATCCTTTTTCTCCTGTGGCTGTTTTTCAAAAGCTGAATACAAGAATGAACACCTACTTTTTCAGACTGAAATGTCCTTCTTTTTATATATCATAAATGAGACGGAGACACTAATAAGAATAATCGCTCCGATTAGGATCAAGTAAATCGGTTCAATCATCTGGTCATTAATAATGTTAGCAGCGTCAACAAATTTAAACGGGCTGAAATATTTAAGGATATCCAATTCCTCGGATAATCCCGACATGATATTGATAAAGTAAGATACAATCACAACCGCTAGTGATACCGAGAGAACATTCCTTGTCTTTCTCATAATCGAAGAGAACATAAAGGCAATCGCTGCAAAGGTTACATGCAATAACAAGGTTGCTATTGTTAGCAATGTAAAAGTGTCCCAAGGGATCGCTTCATCCTTGGCAAACTGAAAACCAATGATACTCGAGAGTGTGGAAACGATATTTAAGATGAATAAATTGACAATCACAGCCATAAGCTTTTCCGCTACAACCTGGCTTCTTGATACAGGCTTTGATAGTAAGAATTCAATTGTTTTTTCATTTTCTTCTTTAGCAAGAATGTTTGAGGCGAGCAAGGCCGCATAAATACTTCCTAAAAGGGTTGTCATCATGTAGACCTCAATGCCGTAAAAACCAATTAATGTTCCCAAATTAAGCTGATCCATCCTAAACATTTGCTTCATGGATTCTGGATAGGCATCGAACAAAGACTCCATTGATTTCTGCCCCTCGGCAAACTGAGGAAAAATGCTTAAAAGCCAGATAATTAATCCAGCAAGAACCAAGCTCCAAATGATTAGTGACTTTTGTCCCCGTCTAAACTCTCTTTTAAATATCATGGATCTCCCTCCCTGCTATTCGTAATAGTGCATGAACACTTCCTCAAGAGTCGGCTCCTCAATCAGCACATCTTGAACTGGCAAATCAATTAGATGCTGAAGCAGTGATTTAATGTCCCCGTTATAAAGCAAGGCCACTGTATTTCCATTTACTTCTTTTTTAATAACTCCTTCAAGTTCTAATGAAAACTGTTCAGGCTGTTCAAATGTAATCTTAATATTTTTCACTTTATTTTTCGTCAGTTGTTCAATGGTTTCAACTGTCACAAGCTTTCCTTCTTTAATAATAGCCACTCGATCACACATTTTCTGAACCTCACTTAATATATGGGAGGAGAAAAAGATCGTTGCCCCCTTATCCCTTTCTTCAGTAATGAGATCGAAGAAGTGATTTTGAATTAATGGATCGAGCCCGCTCGTTGGCTCATCCAGAATAATCAGCTTTGGTTCATGGAGCAAAGCTTGAACAATTCCCACCTTTTTGCGATTTCCAAAGGATAGGTCTTCAATTTTTCGATTAATATCAAGATCAAGTCTAGCAGCCAAATCCATCATTCTTGTACTGTTAAGCTTTTTATGAAACTGAGCTGAGTATTTTAATAAGTCAATGACCTTCATATCATCATAATAGTGAACCTCAGATGGCAAATAACCAACGTTCTGCCTAATTTCGTGTGTATGTTTAATGGTATCCTTCCCAAAAATCGTAGCACTCCCGCTCGTTGGATAGATAAGATTCAATAGAGTTCTTATTGTTGTACTTTTCCCTGCACCATTCGGACCAATAAATCCAAATATCTCTCCTTCTTCAATGGAGAATGAAATATCCATAATCCCCCGATTTTTTTTGTAGGACTTCGTTAAATTCTTCAGCTCTACAATAGACAAGTTTAACCCCTCCTTTTGGGTGTAAACATTCATTGACTAACTAGTCAATTTCATTTTAATCCCAATTGACTGATGAGTCAATATTTTTTCCATACACTATGTAATTTCCATTAAATGCAAAAAGTGAGCTCGCAATTGTAAAATCATTTGCGAACTCACTTTCATTGAATGGGATTAACCAACATTTGGGGCTATTATCTTCATTTTTTCATACGAGGGTGTTTGGAACTCCAGGATGACCTCCGTTCCTATCCCTAGTTTACTTTTTATATTTATTTTTCCGTTCATGCTTTCAATAATTCTAAAAACGACCATCATACCGAGACCAGTACCATTGCCTGTCATCGTAAAGTAAGGTTCTCCTAATTTGCCAAGGGTGGTTTCACTCATTCCAGCACCATTATCTATTATTGAAATTATGCATAAATCTTCTTTTATTTCAGTGCTTACTTTTATTTGCCCTCCAATTGTCGAGGCATCTATGCTGTTTTTTAATATATTTACTAAAGCTTGTACAAATTTGGAGTGATCTCCAGAAACATGACAAGGGCAAAAGCTGGATATATCAAGTTGAATTTTCGCCTGTTCTGCCAGAGGCTTTATGATATCAATAGACTCAGATAAAACCTTTTCGATTGATATCTGTTCAATCTTATCTGGATATGGCCTAGCAAACGTCAAATAGTCTGAAACTATTTTGTCAATTTTATCAATCTCATCGGCGGCAATCTGGAAAAAAGCTTCTCTTTTTTCATTCGGAAGGGACTGGTCCTCTTTCAGTAAATGCATCATACCGCGAACTGTCGTCAAAGGATTCTTCACCTCATGATTAACAGCTGCCGCCAAATGCCCCAAAACATCTAGCTTAGCGGAATGGAGAATCTTCATACGCAGTAAATAGTTTCTTCTAATTGCCTCCAATGATAGATGGACAAAAATAATTCCTATCAGATTGGTAAGCAAGAAGCCCGACCAAAGTTTAAATGAAAACAATTCATTATTATTAATTGAAACCGTTGCTAAAATGATAATGGAAAACATCGTAATCATCGCTGATGCGATCAGTACTTTATTAAAAGTTCTCAAACGAAAATAAAAGGGCCGAATTAAGATCGTAATCGCGGTAAAAAGAATTGAAGTGATTAAAGTAATAATCAAACCTGTGGCTCCATTAGTTCCTCCGGTAAAAAGACGTACGAGAATCGTTTCCACTGTAAGTATAATCCCTACCATTGGACCACCATAAATAGTTCCGAACCAAAGGGGTACTCTTCTCAGATCAAATTGGATGCCCCCTTCTACATAGAAGGAAAAGACCATACATAGAAGAATAGCTGCAGCGGATGTAAATAGGATGGCATATTTTTGGACAATGGTACTGTTTGGTTTACTTTCTACCCAAAATTGATGAACAGTCAGTGTAATAATAATGACTAATAAGTTTAAGAGTAAATTGCTGCTTCCATCAATCATTACGCTAATTCCTCCTCCAATAAAGTTTGAATTCCAACTCAATTTCCTGCAGCGACTTACATTTCCCCATTTATTTAGAGTTGGAACCGACTCCAAATAAATGGGAAAAAGGTAGGAGGGAAATAAATTTGAATATTAAAATAATAGCACGGACAGAAAAAAATGCCTATAAGGAAATTCCCTGAAACATTCATTTAATCTTTACTTCCGTATGTATGAATTCCTTCCGTCATGGACCATAATGAGTAACAGTACAAAGCTCGGGAGGTGTTAAGGTTTTGAGAGATGAGTTAACGATATTCTATCGGATTTTTTCAACAACAAAGGAAGCGATTGAAAAATTTATGAGTATGCTGGATCCTGTCATAGAGTTTGCCAAGGATGATCATGAGCGGCTTTATTACCATCATATATATGAGGAAGAAGAACAAAGACTTTCTCGGCTGGAAGTACTAATTCCCCTTATTGCTAAGTTCGAAGACTCGAAGGACGAACATGCATTTTCACCGGTGAATAATGAATTTAATCGACTTCTACAGGAATTAAACCTTGAAAAGTTTGGTTTACATAATTTTGTTGAGCACCTGGATTTAGCACTCTTTCAATTTACCGATGAAGAACGAAGTACATTGCTAAAAAAATTACGAACGGATGCCTATGCTGATTACCAGCAGGTAAAAGAAATGCTGTTGGGAATTAATAAGCGGTTTGATCATGATTATGTGGACCCTCATGCCCACCATGATGAACATCATGATCATCTTGCCCCACCTGTTACCGTACAAGAGAAGAAAATCAGCTCAGGGAAAAAAGGGTTTACCGTTGGAAGTTTGCGATAATGTATAAAGTGAGGGAAAGAAATGAGTTATTCACCAGATTTGCCTTTTTCTAGTTCAGAGTATAGTCATCTTCAGGGGATTGTGATTGATGCTGCTCGAAGACAGTTAGTTGGGCGCCGATTTATCGAATTATATGGACCGCTTGGCAGAGGCGTGCAAAGCATTTTTAACGATATTTACACAGAAAGCCATGAAGCGAAAATTGATTTCCAAGGATCATTTGACACAATTATAGAATCAAGCAAACGCGTTAATTATACGATCCCTATGCTCTATAAGGATTTTGTCCTTTATTGGCGTGATATTGAGCAGGCAAAGGTGTTGGATATTCCCATAGATTTTTCCAGTGCGGCCAATGCCTCACGTGATGTGGCGATTTTAGAGGATCAGATGATCTTCCACGGGTCAAAGGAATTTGATATTCCGGGATTGATGAATGCGAGAGGACGGCTCACCCATTTGATAAGAAATTGGTATGAGTCAGGAAGTGCCTTTCAGGATGTCGTGGATGCAAGAAATAAATTGCTTGATATGAACCATAATGGACCTTATGCACTTGTCTTGTCCCCAGAGCTTTATTCACTTTTGCACCGTGTTCATAAGGATACAAATGTATTGGAAATTGAGCATGTACGAGAGCTTGTCACGGATGGTGTTTTTCAATCTCCAGTCTTAAAAGGAAAAACAGGCGTACTTGTAAACACTGGCAGAAATAATTTAGATTTAGCAGTCTCTGAGGATTTTGATATTGCGTACCTTGGTGATGAAGGCATGAACCATCCGTTCCGAGTTTATGAAACAGCCGTTCTAAGAATTAAACAGCCATCCGCAATTTGCACTCTAGATAATCCGGAGAAATAAGGAGTAAGGTTTTTGAATAGAAGGATGCTGACGGTTGGCTCACTTATTCTGAAAGAAGCGGTAACGGACTCTGTCGTTCAAACGAAATGCTTAGACTTTAGTGAAAGGAAAATACTAAGTGCGGACTTAACGCCAAAGGTTTTTGTCTTACAAAATGGACAAAGTTTTCCTATTCGTTCAGTGAAAGGAAGGCTCCTTTTGGATGCTGCCCTAGAGCAAGGACAAGCTATCCAATATAAATGCCGCAAAGGAACCTGTGGTCAATGTTTGGTGAAAATTGATGCTGGCTCCTCCTTTTTGCAGTCGCCGAATGAACTGGAGCTTAAGAAATTAAAGAGTTCCTTGAGCGAAGGATTTCGACTTGCTTGCCAAGTAGAATTCAGGCTATAGAAAAAACGAGGTGACTGACCTCGTTTTTTTTCGCATTTAGGCAAATTTTCTATTGAATTGAATCAGATTATCATCAATTGAAAAAGGTAATATGACATTTTCCTTTTCAAGCTCTTTCACACTAATATCCCGAACTAGAACCAATGCTTCTTTTTTGAATGTTGGTGTAACAAAACCATCGTTTAGCTCACATAATCTTTGCAAGTATTGTAATGTATCAGTTAGCATAAGCTGCTTTACACGCTCGTTGTTTAATTGGCAGATTAATTTATATTTTAAGCCCTTCATAATGGCTATTTGGTCTACATGAATACAAACATTCATTCCTTCTACATCAATGAAACAAAGGGAGACATACTGCCCTTTTGACTTGTCGATATTCGTAAATACTGGATGATGGAATACTTCACCTGAAGTTAACTTCAGCATTGCGGCTTCCGCTGCTCCACCAATTTTACGCTTATTAGAGATAACCGTTTCAATATCCTTCAAGCCATGCAGCATACTCATGTTGTTCCCCCCAAGAGTGAATTAACTTATTTTTATTGTAGAGAAAATGATAATCATTGTCAATAAGACTCGAACAATAAGATTATATGAAAAAAATACCGGAAAACTTTGACCGGTATTTGGTGCAAGTTATTCTGTATACGGTTAAACTTTACGGAGCTAGATATTATTAGTTCGATTATTGGACAGGTTGGAGCGATTTCACAAATTCCTGCCCAAATAACCACTTTTCTGGACAGGTTTTGACGATTTCTCGGATTCCTGCGCTTTTTATCACAATATTATAATATATCAACCCATATTTTTAACGCAGTTGCCGCGATTAATAACGCTAGCATGATTTGTAATATTTTAGTATTTACTTTTTTACCAGCTATGGCGCCTAGTGGGGAGGCAATTAAACTTGCGGCCACCATAATGAGTGCCGGGCCATAATCCACTTGGCCAGTTGTAATTTTTCCAACTGTTGCTCCGATTGAAGAAATAAATGTAATCGCTAATGAAGAAGCAATAGTCATTCGAGTAGGAATTTTTAGTACAACCAGCATAATGGGCACTAATAAAAATGCACCAGCAGCACCTACAATTCCCGCTCCCAGACCCACAATTAATGCAAGTATGGCGGCTAACCATTTATTAAATTCAACTTGCTCCAAAGGGATTTCATCAATTCCCTTCTTAGGAATAAACATCATAATAGCTGCAATTAATGCTAATATCCCATAGATCACATTAATGCTGCCCTCTGACATATGCTTTGAACCGAATCCACCCACAAAGCTTCCTATTAATATACTAATACCCATATATCCAATTAAGGTTTTATTTAAGTAGCCACCCTTACGATAGGCCCAAACACCGACGATTGTTGCGAAGAAAACCTGTACAGCACTGATCCCCGAAACTTCGTGAGCACTAAATGCAGCAAGCCCAAAAAAAGGCGGGATGTATAGCAGCATTGGATATTTAATAATCGAACCTCCTATTCCAAGCATCCCAGAAATATAGGAGCCGATAAATCCAATGAGAAAGATGGTTATTATAAAAGATAAGTCCATGTCTAACACCCCTTAAATAAAGGGAACCATTTTGGCTCCCTTTTCGTTTTTTACTCTCCTTTTCTAATCCAGAACTTAAACACTCCGTTTTCTTCTTCATTTTTCACCAATTCATGCCCACCTGATTTTGACCATGCCGATATGTCATTGACAGAGCCTTTATCTGTTGTATGAACCTCAAGAACTTCTCCAGCCTTGAGATCATTCATCGCCTTTTTCGTTCTAACAATTGGCATTGGGCATGCTAATCCTTTTGCATCTAAAATTTTTGCTGTTTCCATATAGTCATTCCTCCTGATATTTTTATTGTCTAGCCGCAGCATCAAGGCACTTCTACTTGTTATCTCACTGCACAGCGGTTTGGTCCAATTTCCATTTCACGCTGCTCTTCTTCAGAAGGGCTGATTTTCCCCATGTTAGTTTTACGAATTTCTTGATAAGCATTCGGCTGAGGCGGTAAGTTTTCCGTTACAAGCTTTCTAAATTCTTTTTCATCTTTAATATTAAGTCCGTGGTTTTTCGCGAATAATGTACCAAGTTTTTCTGCAACACTGCCGTCCTCATTTAATTCGTCAATGATCATAAAGTGTGCTGGAAGAACGATTAGCTCTTTTGATAGTTCCCGATAGCGTTTATATAAGCTTTCACGCAAATCACCTACCCAATTTTCCGCAAGCCCAGCTAGATCTGGTCTTCCGATAGAGTCAATGAATAAAATATCCCCTGAAAGCAAATATTTTTCATCAATTACAAATGATGTTGAGCCGATTGTGTGACCTGGTGTATATAGAGCGTGAACATGAATTGCTGTATTTCCAATTGTCACAACATTGCCGTCTTCTAATGGCATGTACTTAAAAGTAACTTCTGTTGCATCTTTAGGAGGCAGCCAGTAAGTCGCGTTTGATTTTTCAGCAATCATGCGTCCTCCTGAGATATGGTCCGCATGCAAGTGTGTATCGAAAACATGGGTGATTTTAGCGTTCTTGCTTTTTGCAAAGTCCAAGAACACATCTGTCATCCGTGTTGCGTCAATGATGATCGCTTCACCGTTTGAAATAACCATGTAAGATAAGCATCCCTTCCCAATGCGGACAAACTGATAAATCTCCCCTCCGTCATTTAAATTCCCGATTTTGACGGGTTCTAAATATTCGCTCCATGCCTTCATTCCTCCTTTTAGATAAGATACTTTTTTGCCGGCTTCAGAAAGCATTTCTGCTACAAAAATGGAGGAGCCTTCTTTTGCACAAACTACTAAAATATTTTTCTCAGCTGGAATTTTATCAAGGATCCCCTCCACCCCATCAAGCAAATCAAAATATGGGATGTTTAAGTATTCGAACTTTTCCCCTTCAATTTTCCAATCTTGATAAGCATCAGCATTGCGGACATCCAAGATAAATAATTCTTCTTTGTTTATAACTTTCTTTGTGACCTCTTTTGCAGTCATTGCATTTACAGCCATCCTAGTTACCCCCTATGGTATTATTTTAGTTAAAAAATTTTCTAACGCTTCATAGTGAACATTTTGCCTTGAGATTTTGAAAAAAGATCACTATGAACAACTCATAGTAAGCGTTTTGCTTTGAGTTTGTGTAAAACGATCACTATGAACAACTCATAGTAAGCGTTTTGTCTTGAGTTTGTGTAAAACGATCACTATGAACAACTCATAGTAAGCGTTTTGACTTGAGTTTGTGTAAAACGATCACTATGAACCGCTCATAGTAAGCGTTTTGACTTGAGTTTGTGTAAAACGGTCACTATGAACAACTCATAGTAAGCGTTTTGCCTTGAGATTTTGAAAAACGATCACTATGAACAACTCATAGTAAGAGTTTTGCTTTGAGTTTGTGTAAAACGATCACTATAAACACCTCATAGTAAGCGTTTTGCTTTGAGATTTTGAAAAAGGATCACTTTGAACAACTCATAGTAAGTGTTTTGCTTTGAGTTTGTGTAAAGCGATCACTATAAACACCTCATAGTAAGCGTTTTGACTTGAGTTTGTGTAAAACGATCACTTTGAACAACTCATAGTAAGCGTTTTGTCTTGAGTTTGTGTAAAGCGATCACTATGAACAACTCATAGTAAGCGTTTTGCCTTGAGTTTGTGTAAAACGATCACTTTGAACAACTCATAGTAAGCGTTTTGCCTTGAGTTTGTGTAAAACGATCACTATGAACCGCTTTTCACCTTGATTCCTTCTTATTCAATGCCATGACTTAATAGCTGCGTAGGCCCCTAGCTTTATTTTTGAATACCCGCAACCCTCCCAGACCATTCACTCATCCCTGGTACAACATTAAATACTTTTGAAAATCCCTTTTCAGCTAGCTTTTGTGCAGCGAAGTCACTGCGGTTTCCAGTACGGCACACAACATAAATTTCTTTTTCCAGCGGCAGCTCTCCCATTCGTTCATCCAGTTCGCCTAAGGGAATGGAAATTGCATCAGGAATATGGTTAAAGACAAATTCCTCTGATTCTCTTACATCTAGTACCACAATGCTACCATCTCCCCCAAGATTTTGATCAAGTTCCTCATTAGACACAACATTTGGATGTTTTCTATCAGCCGCTTCCTCTCCTGCCGATTTTCTTAAGTAATGATTTAGTACATCCCCATCTTCTAAAGTTCCTAAATATTGATGACCCGAGCTTTTAGCCCAAGCTTGAATATCCGCTTTCGAACCTTTGTCTGTTGCTTGGACCTCAAGCACCTGACCTGCCTCAAGATTTGTCATTGCCTTCTTTGTTTTCACAATCGGCATTGGGCAAGCAAGGCCTTTAGCATCTAATACCATGTCTGCTTTAACTGAATTCATCATTAAACCTCCTGCACTTTACCCATACGGGTATCATTTTGTGTAAAAAAATTATTCCGTTTCGCCTTCCCACTCAAGCATGCCGCCAGACATATTAATTACGTTAAACCCATAACTTTCAAGGTGCTGGCACGCACGTCCGCTTCTTCCACCAGAACGGCAGACCATAATATATTCTTTCGATTTATCGAGCTCATGCATACGGAATTCCAGTAACCCTAATGGAATATGCTGAGCTCCAGGAATTTTCCCCATTGCAACCTCATCAACTTCTCGAACATCAATAAGATTCAATGATTGACCATTCACTAGTAAATCCTTCACTTCATTTGCAGATAGCTGTTTCATCTCATTCACTCCTTCTATCTCCAGGCACTCATGCCGCCTTTAACATTTGTAATGTTTGTAAATCCTATTTTTTTTAATTGCTTGCTGGCCTGTTGGCTTCTCATTCCGCTTTGGCAAATGACTACTACCTCTTTTTCTTTGGAAAGTTCATTCGCTTTTTGAACAAGCTGGTTTAAAGGAATGTTTTTAAACCCCCTTATATGATTCCCTTTAAATTCGCCTGGTGTGCGGACATCAACAAATTGCTTCGACTTATCCTGTAAATAATTTTTCAATTCACTAGTTGTAATCTGTCTAACGCCCTTGGTCGGCATCATACGATTAATTAAAAGGATGATTAGAAGCCCTATAATTATATAATTTACATATTCCATCTATAAAACTCCTTTTTCATTAGATAAACAGGTTCACATTTCCATTCTCTGCATCAGCCAGGTAGGCTGCAACACCTGCATATTCAACATTGCCCAGTAATTCTTCTTCCTTTAATCCGAGTAAATCCATTGTCATCGTGCAGGCAACAAGCTTTACATCTAATTCTTGAGCCATTTCAATAAGCTGCGGCAATGTCATGGCATTATGCTTTTTGATCACACCCTTTATCATTTTGGGTCCAAAGCCGGCAAAGTTCATATTAGATAATCCCATTTTATCTGCCCCTCTTGGCATCATCTTAGCAAACATCTTTTCGATAAAACCCTTGTTAACCACCATATTCTCATCTTTTCGTAACGCATTTAATCCCCAGAAGGTATGGAAGATGGTTACCTCATGATCATATGCCGCTGCACCATTTGCGATAATATAAGCTGCCATTGCTTTATCATACTCTCCACTGAATAGGATGATATTTGTTGTCTTCTTCATCATTAAAATCCTCCTCTTTTTATATTACGGTTACCCCTATGGGTATAATACTATTAAAAATAAAAAAGAGTGTCAACCCTTTTTTATCTATCTGCTTTTTACAAGCAGATTTACTGCTTCCTTTACTAATTCTTCAGTATTTTTTTCTCCATTTTCTTCTGCATTTTTAACACATTCCACTAAATTTGAACTAACAATGACTCCGATTGTACGATCGATCGCAGATCTGGCTGCAGAAAGCTGTGTAATTACATCCTTACAATCCTTTTCTTCTTCCATCATCTTTAATATTCCGCGTAGCTGTCCCTCAATGCGCTTGACTCTGTTTTTCATTTGATCATTATATTCCACTGAAATTCTCCTTTCTAAAAAACTGTTTTCTCTTTGCACTCACAATCAGTTAATGTATAGCCTATGATCTTATAGCCTCTTTTTCTTAAAAAACGAATGCTCATATTTTTTTCTAAATAATCAGAAGCGATGACATGGATGTCATTTCCAGATATATCAGTATAACGTCTTTTCATATAGGCAAAGGGAATATTAATTGCTCCTGGAATCGGATCTCTATATGATTGATTATAATCTCTTACATCAACAATTTCTATTGAATCTATTGGATGATTAACTGTTTTGGTACACTTAACATTTCCTACTGGACAGTATCTTATATACATGAATCCTAAAATGATGCTAAGAATCAAGATGTATAAAAAAAGCATATATCTACCTTCCTTAATATATTTACTGTACTAATACGGTTGATTTTATACCCATATGGGTATTTAGTCAACCACAAACAGCTTCTTCATTTTTCCACGGGCCATACATAAAGAGAGATCCCCCAGTAAATAGCAGGGGACCTATCCTTAATTATTTCTTTTTAACCCAAAATTTAATTAAGCTGCCATTTTGCTCTGTTTTTATGACTGTGTGCCCCGCATTTTTTGCCCAAGCTGGGAGGTCATTTAATACACCTTTGTCTGTCGCATGCAACTCTAATATTTGCTCGCTTTCTAATAAATCGATGCCTTTTTTTAATTTAATAATCGGCATTGGGCATGTAAGTCCAGTAACATCAACGACTGAATCTGTCTTGACTTCTTTGATGACAACTGTTTCGCCAAGATCGTTTGCCGCCGTTTCAACATCTTTGTTAATATTGCTCCCATAGACAGAAGAATATGTTTTCCAGCCGCCATCGACATTTTTAACGTTAAATCCATTGTTCTTTAAAATCCGGCTTGCTAAATAACCCCTTAACCCTACTTGACAGCTAACGTAGATCGTCTGATCCTTCGGAAGTTCATCTAGTTTATTTCTAAGTTCATTTAATGAAATATTTCTAGAGCCTTCAATATAACCAAATTCACGCTCCATTGGTTCTCGAACATCAATTAATAGTCCGCCATCTGCAATAATTTCATTCACTTCATGCCACTGAATATGTTCTAATTCTCCATCCATAATATTGGCAGCCACATAGCCTGCCATATTCACAGGATCCTTTGCAGAAGAATATGGAGGGGCGTAAGACAATTCTAGATGGGTTAAATCTTCAACCGTTAACCCGCCTTTAATAGCAGTTGCAATCACATCCATTCGCTTATCAACGCCATCCATTCCAATAGCCTGTGCTCCAAATATTTTTCCTGATTCTTTATCGAAAATTAGCTTTAATGCGATGGGAGACGCGCCTGGATAATAGCCTGCGTGTGAACTTGGGTGTATATGAACGACTTCATACGGAGCGCCCAAACGTTTTAATGTTTTTTCATTATTTCCAGTTGCAGCAACAGTGAAGTCAAATACTTTTGCAATGGAAGTTCCAAGAGTGCCGTGATATTTTTCTCTTTTCCCCATCATATTATTTGCTGCTATACGCCCTTGTCTGTTCGCAGGTCCTGCAAGCGGAATCATTGCTTTTATACCGCTAATATAATCGACAACCTCTACAGCATCTCCGACTGCATAAATATGCTCATCGGATGTTTGCAGGAACTCATTTACAATGATGCCTCCACGCTCGCCCAAGTCGAGTCCAGCTGTTTTGGCTAATTCATTTTCAGGTCTGACACCGATAGATAGAATCGTCATATCTGTTTCGATTTCTTGTCCATCTGATAAAATTACTTTACGGCCTTTTTCAGAAAAGGATTGAACACCATTTTCTAATATTAGCTGAACACCCTTATCTTTTAAGTGAGTGTGTAAAATGCTAGCCATTTCGAAATCAATAGGTGCCATTATTTGATTGGCCATTTCGATTATGGTTACTTCAATTCCTCTATCCACTAAGTTTTCAGCCATTTCTATTCCAATAAATCCGCCGCCAATGACAACCGCTTTTTTTGGATGTTGATGATCAACATAGTTTTTTATTTTATCCGTATCAGGTATATTTCTTAATGTAAAAAGTGTTTCGTTTTCCTTGATTCCTGGGATTGGCGGTACAATCGGTCTGGCCCCTGGAGACAATAATAATTTATCATATGTTTCTTTATATACCTTGTTTGATTGCAGGTCTTTTATCATTACTGTTTTGTTTTCAGGATTTATACTCAATACTTCGCTTAAATTTCGGATATCCATGTTAAAACGTTCTGCCATTCCTTTTACCGTCTGAACTAATAGCTTGCTTCGATCCTTGATAGTTTCGCCGATATAATACGGCAAACCACAATTGGCAAAAGAAATATGCTCTCCACGCTCAACTAGAATAATCTCTATATCTTCACTAATTCTTCTTAATCTCGCAGCAGCAGTTGCTCCCCCAGCAACTCCGCCAACTATAATTATCTTCTTTGTCATTGTAATCACTCCCATTATTATAAAATACTAATTTCATGTTTTTCATAACACCTTACCATTACCCCTATGGGTATAATAATACTTAAAAAAAGAGATGTCAACTGAGCTATTTTAGAATTAGAAAAAGTCCATGATATCATGGACTCATCAAATTAAACGATAAAATAAGCAATAACCGAAAGAACTATAGAGGTAATCCCCATCGCTATCAGCGGTTTCAATGCTTTCGTTCGGAGATCACGCAGGCTGACATTCAACCCTAATCCGACCATGGCTGCTGTTAGACACCATGTAGTTAAATTGGCGACTCCGTTCATAAAGCCCTCTGAGACAAGAATTTTCGGACCGAGCACATAGCTCCCGATTACACTCATGATGATAAAACCGATTAAGAACCATGGAAATTCAATTTTCGCATTGTTTTCTCCAGTGTTTTTATTTTTCATCAAATACATGAAAATAAAGCAGAGTGGAACTAGGAGGAATACCCTACCCAGTTTCGCTAATAATCCGATGGCAAGCGCGTCCTGACCACCAGGTGCAGCGGCTAATGCAACATGAGCAATTTCATGTAGACTAATGCCTGACCAAATGCCATACTCAACATCTGTTATAGGCAAAATGGGACGCAAAATCGTATAGATAATTGCAAAGATTGTACCGACTAAAGCAATTATTCCTACGCCAATAGCAGTTTCTTCATCTTT
Organism: Bacillus sp. DTU_2020_1000418_1_SI_GHA_SEK_038; assembly: GCF_032341175.1. Lineage (NCBI taxonomy): Bacteria > Bacillati > Bacillota > Bacilli > Caryophanales > Bacillaceae > Bacillus > Bacillus sp. DTU_2020_1000418_1_SI_GHA_SEK_038. The sequence continues at coordinate 3,769,636 of NZ_CP135435.1, forward strand.
CGATTTAATAATCGGAGCAATAGCAGCAATAGCAGCGGCTCCACATACCCCCGTCCCTACCCCAACTAGAAGGGAAATGTTCTTATCTGCTTTCATTAAACGGGCAAGCCAAACGGTTAAGAGAATAGCAAAAACAATGACACCTGCATCACGAATGAGCAAGCCTAAGCCATCACTCAGCACCGTTCCAATATTTAGCTTGAGCCCATATAAAATGATGGCAAAGCGCAATAATTTTTTTGAAGAAAATGTTATTCCTGCACGAAGTATCTCCGGATAACCTAAAATATTTCTGTACAAAACCGCAATTACAATGGCAGATGCTAGCTGTCCAACATGATCAAACCCAGGTGCTTTTGCCAATATGAAACCTAATAAGGCAATTAGAAATGTAAAAGCGATTCCGCCTGCCCAATTTCCCAATGAAGCCGTTTTTTTTTCAGGCTGAATTGGCTCCTTACTAGTTGTAAGGGCTCTTGCGTGTGCTCCCATAATTTCACCACCAAATATAATATGTTCATTCAGCATAATACTTTTTATACAATAAGAGAAATAATAATTTATAATGGTAATGATAAGTAAACTCTTATAGTAAAAGGGTGGTGTGAAGATGGACCAGCAGTTAGCGGTTTTTGTGATGGTCGCGGAAAAGCAGAATTTCTCTCGGGCAGCAGAAGAATTGCATATGACACAGCCGGCAGTAAGCCAATATATTCAAGCATTAGAGCGAACAATGGGAACTATTTTATTAGAACGAAGCAATAAATATGTCCGATTAAATAAAGCGGGGGAAATTGTTTACCATCATGCAAAGGAAATTATCGGGCTCTATTCAAAAATGAACTTTCTTATTGATGATTTGACAAATAAACCTAGTGGCTCACTTTCAATCGGAGCAAGCTACTCATTCGGTGAGTATATCTTGCCGCATTTGATAGCCAAAATGCAAAAAAAATACCCTTTGATCAACCCTTCCATTACGATTGGGAACACAAAGGAAATTGCTGAATTGGTTCTCGGACACCAATTAGATATTGGGATTGTTGAAGGGGAATACAAAAATAACAGCCTAGTGATTGAACCATTTGCTGTAGATACGATGAGTATTGTCGCTTCTTCACATAATAGGCTTGCCCAATTAAAAGAAGAAGTGTCCCTTGCTGATTTAGAAAATGAAACGTGGATTTGTCGGGAAAATGGTTCTGGGACAAGAGAAGCGGCAGAAAAAATGTTTTCTAACTATGAAATAACTCCTAAAAAACTTTTAGTGTTTGGCAGTACACAAATAATCAAGGAATCGGTTGAAGCCGGTTTAGGTATTAGCTTATTATCTGATTGGACAATTCGAAAGGAAGTTTCACTCGGGACATTAAAAGTACTAAAGGTGAAGGACATTTCCATTACACGTGAATTTTCAACTGTTTTAAGTTCCCCATTTGAGACAAAAGCATTGAAGGTTTTCCTAGAAATCATTAAAGAGAATACGAAAATAGCATAATAAATTTTTTTAAAGGACATGCAGCGAGGGATTTCATGATTCTATGTCCTTTAACCGTGATTTAAAGGACATACAACGAGCATATTCTTGATTCTATGTCCTTTAACAGCGATTTAAAGGACATACAACGAGCATATTCTTGATTCTATGTCCTTTAACCGTGATTTAAAGGACATACAACGAGCATATTCTTGATTCTATGTCCTTTAACCGTGATTTAAAGGACATACAACGAGCATATTCTTGATTCTATGTCCTTTAACAGCGATTTAAAGGACATACAACGAGCATATTCTTGATTCTATGTCCTTTAACCGTGGTGATGTTATGTTGTGTATTTAGCTTTTTGTTTTATAATAACAGAGAGGTGAACAGCTTGGCACGGGAGCGTAAATTTTCTATTGATGAACTGTATAGAACAACGAAGGAGTTGCTTCTCCTTCATGGATATGAGGGTTTTACCATTAGTCTTTTAGCAGATCGCCTAGACATTTCTAGAGGCACTTTATATAAATACTACGAAAATAAAGAAGAACTAATTACCGATTACATGCTCGATGAATTGGAAAGGTTTCTTTTGAAGCTGCAGAAGATTAACGAGTTCGATGGCTTCGAATCTCAATTTAATGCGCTGTTTGAGCTTATTTTTGAGCATTCGGAAATCTACCAGATTATTACCATTGCACTGCAAATTCCTGCGAAGATCTCTAAAAAGGTAACATTAAATAAAGCAAAACTGGATGTCCAGCACCTTGATATGTATAAACATTTACAAAATTTTATTGCTTTAGGGAGATCGGAAAATATATTAAAGTCCCAAATTCCGGACGGCCTTATTCTCGGCTTTATTTTCCAGACTATCGCAATTCCGAATCACACAAGAGTTCCAGAGGAAGAATGGAACAGCTCAATTAAAGAGATTATTTGTCACGGAATGTTTACAAAAAATAATTGACACTTCTGTCACCTTTAAAAGATAATATTGATGACAATAGTATCTTTTATTTTTCATCAAAGTGACACATGTGTCACTTAATCAAAAAGAAAGGGTTGAAAAAATGAAAGCCTTCCTGCAATTCATTACAGACCGTGTAACAACGAAAAGGGGCATGTGGATTACCCTTGCCATATGGTTAGTATTGACTATAGGTTTAGCTGTATTTGCTCCAAGCGCAAAGGATTATCAAGTTTCCTCACTTGATACACTGCCAAAGGATGCACAATCGGTTATTGCCCAGAATAAATTGGATACTTATTTTAAAAACAATGATGGCCTGCCTGCTATATTAGTCTTTCAATCTAATGAAGGGGAAGTTGAATATCAGCAGCTTGCCGATCTTTTTGACAGGATTGCTGGGGAAAATATTAAAGGTATACAGCAAGTTATTCCTTTATCCTCCATTCCCCCTCAAGCAGCTGCCGGATTTTTCTCGGATGATAAACAAACAGCTGTTGTTCCGTTAATATTCGATTCTTCGTTTGAAATTAAAGAAATTAAACAATCGAAGGAACAAATCGAGAAGATTGTTAAAGATCATTCGGATTTAACTTTATATGTAACAGGCCCTGCTGGTATTGGAATTGATACGCTTGATTTATTCTCAAGGGCCGATGTCGTGCTAATTTTATCAACAGTGGGATTGATATTAGTGCTTTTGGTTATTATTTATCGTTCTCCATTACTGGCTCTCATTCCGCTTCTTGCAGCCGCCTTCGTCTATGAAGTGGTTATGCAAACGCTTGGATTAATGGGTGCAGCCGGGCTCATTATGAGTAACCAAACACTTTCTATTATGACCATCCTTTTATTCGCAGCGGTTATTGATTATTCCCTATTCGTATTTTCTAGATACCGTGAAGAGCTAAAGAACTACGAAAGTAAGTATAATGCGATGCAAGCGGCAATGCGTGAAACTGGAATGCCTGTCTTCTTTTCAGGTGGGACGGTATTAGCAGCAATGCTCGTACTATTCTTTGCACAATTCGGAGATTATAAAAACTTTGCTCCAACCTTTGGAACGACAATGGTGATCATAATGCTAGCGTCAGTTACCCTTGTCCCCGCCCTCTTCACACTTTTTGGAAGAAAATCCTTCTGGCCAAAAGTTCCTCGCGTTGGGGAAACCATCGTTCAGAAGCATTCTTTCTGGAGCCGTGTTGGCCGATTTGTTGTTAAAAAGCCGGGGCTTTCTGTTGCAGTTATAGGAATTTTCCTTCTCGTTTCAGCTAGCAATATGTTCAATATGCAATACGAATTTGACACAATGAAATCCTTCCCAGATGATATGCCATCACGGGTAGGCTATGACATTCTTGAGGAAAATTTCCATAAAGGGGATCTCGCGCCTACCACTGTATTATTTGAGTCACCTGACATCGTGGCCGATGAGCAGCAGGAGGCATTGAAAAAAGCGTTAGAAGATCAGCCGTTAGTAAATAATGTTCGCTTAAATGGAATGTCAGATGACCAGAAGGTAATTAATTATAGCCTAACTTTCGATGAAAGCCCGTATGCTATTGAGACAATGGACGCCTTAGAGAAAATTAGAGATGACGCTATGGAAATTGTGGCGAATAGCCAGCTGACAGGAAACCTTTATTTTGCTGGGGAAACGGCTTCAAAGGTTGATGAGCGTGCGATTAATGATCGCGATTTGATTGTTATTGTAGTATTAGAAACAATACTCATCTTTGGCTTACTAATCCTTTTAACAAAATCAGTTAAAATGCCCATTTATATGATGGGGACCATCTTAATCTCCTTCCTGGCTGCTTTAGGTTTAGGAATGTTTCTAACCAATCTTTTCTTTGATATCAATACAATAAGTGACCGTGTTCCACTTTACTCCTTTGTTTTCTTAGTCGCGCTCGGAATCGATTACAATATTATTTTAATCTCAAGGTATCAGGAGGAGAGACGAAAACATTCAGTGAAGGAAGCAGTTGAAATTGCCGTTGCAAATACTGGGGGCGTCATATCTTCAGCAGGTATCATTCTAGCGGCAACCTTTGCGGTCCTAATGACTCAGCCGGTTGAATTATTATTTGTCTTTGGATTTATTGTTGCTGTTGGCATTTTATTAGATACGTTTTTAATCAGAGGTATATTGCTGCCTGGATTAATTGTTTTATTTGAAAAAGAAAAAGCAAGTAAAAGTAAGGCTAATTAATTTTTTCACAGCCGGTATCTACAGCTGAAAGCAGATGCCGGCTTTCTTTATGCCAATTTTTTCACATTAAAATTCTTAGGAATTTCATCGTCCATTATGAGGAAAATAAAATGTAAATACATAGGGACGGAGCTAAATAATGAAAAAATGGTGGGTTCTTTCGTTTTATTTAGTGATCTTAATTATCGGTATTTTAAATAAAGATTTGATTTTTGCCTGGATACAAAAGAGTGATTCTAATGACCTTCCCATAATGTTTTTTCTATCCGTATTTTTAGCTGCAATCCCGTTCATTCCCTTTACTTTATTTGCAGGAGTAATGGGCGCTAAATATGGCGTATTGATCGGAACGCTGATTAATTGGTTTGGTGGAACTACAGCTGCGATTCTTTACTTTCTTTTAGCACGTATTTTCTTTCGGAGCTTTTTTAGCGATTATATAAAGCGCATGAAAGGGATACAAAGATTTCAACATATGCTTGAAAAGAATGCATTTATTGCCATCCTGCTCGCGAGGTTAATAGCCATTTTCCCTCCTCCTGTCATTAATATTTATACAGGGGTCAGTAAAATTTCCTTCGGGACTTACTTAATTGCAACAGCATTTGGTCTAGTACCGCCTATGTTTATGATTGCATTCAGCGGAGAGCAAATTTTCTCTTCCATCCTTCATCTATCAATAGGAATATTTGTTTATCTATTATTTCTGCTCTCCATCTTTTTAGTATACAAATTTTGGTTTATGCAGAGCTCTAAATTAAACTAGGTTTTAGTCACATTAATATGTCCATTATTATTTCAGATGGATCCTTAGAATGAATATATGTGTGGAAATGTGCTACTTGATTTTGATAATGAATTAGAGCCGTTCTGTTTTGAAAAACTGTAAGGATTTGCTTACGAATTTCCCCCTTGTTTAGATGAAAGACCAAACCTAATTCATTTAAATGGTGCAGGTTAATTTCTTCTTGACCTGGTAGTGCATGATAGATAAAAATAGGTTTACGCTTAAAAAGGCTTTCACTTACTGTCACACCTCCAGGCTTTGTTATAATGGCATCCATTTGATCATAAAGCTCGTTCATTTTTATCTTACAGTCGATATATGGGTAAGGAATAAGATTATCTATTTGCCTATCATTAAGTTTTTTATATAATTTCTTGTTTTTACCACATAACACATAAAACTGAATCTGTTGGGTAGATTTATCATCTCTAACCATTTGGATTAAATCCTCGATTGCCCCCACCCCTAGATTTCCACCAGAAATTAACACCGACAATACAGTCCCATTGGGTGTTTCTGGTGTTTGTTTCTGTTTTTTAATGTTTGAATGGATCGGTATTCCTGTTACAAATATTCGTTCATCACTGATGCCTTTTTCGTTCAAGAATTTTTTCATTGTTTGAGAGGGAGCAAAATGATAGTCGATATGCTCCACTCCCCAAAAACGATGGATAAAGAAATCTGTGTATACGTTAATAACTGGAACCCTTAATTCACTTCTCTCTTTTAAGCAATTTAACATATAGGCAGGAAGAGCATGTGTGCACACAATGAGATCGGGTTTCTTTTCCTGAATGAGCCTTTTCATAAAAGAAATAAATAATAGTTCATACAAACGATAGCGTTTTTTTTCTTCAATATTTTTATAGACTGAAAATTGGTAAATAGAATTATAAATTTTAGGAAACTTCTTTATCCAGTAGAGATACGTCTTAGAAACAAGAGACTCCATTTTTCCATAACTGTATGCTAGAATATCAACCTTTTCACACTTTATCTGTGGGTGAGTTTGCATAATTCTTTCTATTAATGCATTTGCGACCTGATGATGACCAGACGGGATCTGCAAAAAGGGTAGGAATAATACAGTTTTTTTCATTTGACACCTCGTTCAGTTCTCCATCGTTTTTATCTTCCTAACAGATACTTGGGACTTTTCACCATGGGACAGATACCATCAATTACTTGTAAAAATGGTGAAGTTTTTCATGTATAATCTTTGTTATGGAAGGAGTGATTGAATTTGAAAATATTACTTTTTGCTGCATTAGCCTTGGTGCTTTTTTATATTCTGAAAAAGGCAAATAGAAACACAAAGGATATTGTGATTAATAAAATCAAAATTAATGAATCATCAAATATTCCAAAATTAAATATACTTCACTTATCTGATTTACATCTCGAAAATATTTCCATTTCCCCTGCCGAACTTTATCAAAAGCTCAAAGACGAACCCATTGATCTAATTGCTCTTACAGGAGATTTCCTCGACCGTAAACGTACGATTCCTAAGCTGATTCCATATTTAAAAATACTAAATCAATTACAAGCAAAGTATGGCATTTATGCTGTGCTCGGAAACCATGACTATGTTCTGCGTGACCAAAACCTACAAACATTAATAGAAACTCTCGAAAAATATAACTGCAAGGTTATGCAAAATGATCATGACGTCATTATGGTTGATGGCTATCCGGTTAATATTATTGGTATCGATGACTTTAGTACGAAAAGAAGCAACTTGGACGCTTCTTACAAAGGGATTAAACATGGTACGAACTTAGTATTGACACATGATCCAAATATTGTCCTCCACATGAAGAAATATCATTTTGATTATTTACTTGCCGGTCACTTTCACGGAGGTCAAATCTGCTATCCAAAAGCTTATCACCTTGTGAAAATGGGTAAGCTCGCAAGAATGAATATCATTAAAGGATTTCATCTACAAGATGGGAAACCTTTCTATATTAGCGAAGGGCTTGGTCAAACAGGAGTCAATATCCGTGTCGGCAGCCGCCCGGAAATTACAATTCATGAATTATCACTGGCAGCTGCTGATAATAGAGTAGTTAGAGCGATATAATTATTTAAAGCTGTTAGTTTTAACAGCTTTTTTGTTTATTACACCATTAACCTTTGTACATTCTTGATAATTTATTGCTAGACATAAATAAATAATTTGGCTTTCTATTTCTAAGGCCAGTCCAGGAATGATTTTGGCTGGATAGTATCTCTATCGGCAAGAAGGCAAACCATTTAAACCATTTGTATATCGGATTGTTTATAGCAACAATCTCAAAGCCAAGACGGTCACAACCTTTATTTAACATGGTTATGCCGATAATCCCCTTTATTTTAGAAGAATGGCTGTTATTCCGAATGTAATGTTCTAACTCGGGCAAGGATTTTTGGACGTGACGGTATATGATCTTCGCTTTTTTAAGCTCACTCCTAATGTCCTTTAATTCTTTTAGCAATTTGGCATTATGAAGATGAATCTTTACTAATATGTCGTTTTTGTTTATTTGTGTTCCATCGGAAAGGATAATATTCCTTCCTTTATATTTTGTCAGTCTAATCCTAAAAATACTCCCTTGTGCCCCTTCACAAGGAAGATATGTAAGTCGTGTAAAGAAATAATAAATAGGATCGATAATACTCCAAATTGAAAGAACATATCCTCTCATATTTCCTGACTCTCCTTCTGTTTCCTCTTTCATTTTATTTTTTATCTGAATTTACAATATTATTTGTGGAAAAAATTCGGATGGAGAGATGCATGTTCCAAATCAGCCGTTTTTGTCTGAATTAAAAAAGTGACCTTCTTAACGAAGAGTCACTTCGATGTATGAAAATCAAGGCACAAATTCTGTAACTCCTGTTAGTTCTTGTTTAATAATCCCAATTCCGCCTATTACTTCTATTTGTGCACCAAATGATTGGAAAAAGTCCCCTGCCACGGCTATCCTCTGCGCATTAAGAAATTCTTCTCTATCCAGCGCTGACAATTCATTTGTAACCCCTAGTGCTTCTAACATTTGTCCTATGGCTTGCACCCATAAACCAAACACGAGCTTTTTCTCCGGCTCTGAATTATGTTTGTCGTCTGATATACTAAATAGCTTCGATACCAAAATGGCTTTACTAAATGCTGCCATTGCTTGAAACCAAACGACCGCCTCAATTTGCTCTTCCAGCTGGAGTTTTAAGCTCTCATTATCTGAATTTGATTGATTTTCCTCTTTTGTTTGATTTTCAGTCATATTTATCCACTCCATTACATTAACGGGCTTATGTTCATTACTATTCGAGCTAGAGTGTTTTCGTGAGTAACGGTAAAAGCACTTTACTTATATAAAAAAACTTTTAATTGGCTGCTCTTATCGATAGTTGCTAATAAAACCTCGCTGATCTCAACATTATGATTGGTTTTCAAGGCAGTTAGAAGCCAACTTTCCTCTTTACCTGCTTCCCGTAAAACTGACTGCTCAACATTCCCTTCCTTCACAACGGTTTTTGGGAAATCAAATGGCTCCGTTATTATATTCAAATCTCCCCGAGTAACAGTTTGGAAATTGGGACTAACGAAAAAGGAGATGGTTCCATCTGGCTCCCATAATGCCAGGGCTATTTTTTTAACATCATCAATCTTTTCTTTTCTTGCTTGGGATAATATATAGTCCACTGAGATTCTTGCTCTAGTTAAATTTTTAATAATGAATTGTCCATTTTTAATTAATGGAAATGGGTTAGGCAAAACAAATTGTCTCAATTTTTTTGATTTTAATACAAAGAAAACACTTGATACATATAAAATGACGAGTACACTCATCGTAATCATTGATCCTTTTAAACCTAATTGTTCATCTGACAGAGGGTGAGCAATGATATTGCCAATAACTACAGCAATAGCAAAATCGAGCAAATTCAGCTGAGAAATAGAGCGCTGTCCCATTAATTTTGCAATAATAATCATAAAAACATAGCCTACAACAGCTCTTAAAATCCATTGTATGGCTGTGAGAGTTTCTTGACCATGAAAAAAGTCCATTTGACCTTCTCCCTTCGGACATTAGAAAATATAAAGACATGGATAATATGCCCGAAAAATATTAGACTGATTACCTATCTGGGAAGCAGTTCGAGGTATATCATATTTATTTGTTTAAATCATAAGCATTCCTTAACCTTACTTAAAACAACGATTACATTTTAGTCACTATCCTGCTGTAATTGAAGAATGAAATGAAGTAGTTCTGGTCTATACTAATTAGGAACTTGAACCGTTTATTTTTGTTCCTAAAAACTCCTTAGGGGTGATTTCCATCATGCCAATGCTAAAACTGGATAACGATGTAAATCTTTATTATTCCATTAACGGTAAAGGGACGCCCATTGTTTTTATTCATCCCCCTGTCCTCACTTCCGTTAATTTTACATACCAAATGGAGGATTTATCTCAGTATTTTCAAATCATCACTTTTGATATGCGTGGTCATGGTCAGAGTGATTTCTCCTATCAACCCCTTACATACCCGCTTATTGCAGAAGATATTAAAGCTTTATTAGATCATTTGCAAATAGAGAAAGCCTATATATGCGGATATTCTACTGGTGGTTCGATTGCTCTGGAATACTTGCTGACTTTTCCTGATCGGGCATTAGGCGGAATATTGGTTAGCGGTATGCCTGATGTGAATGATGAATATTTAAGAAAAAGGATTTCTATGGCCATTAAACTAGCGGAGGCTGGGGCGAAAAAGGTATTAGCTTGGACGATTTCCATTGGCAATGCCGACACAAAAGACTTATTTAAAATTATGTTCACTGAAGCTTGCAAAGGGGACATTAGAAATATGGAGCAATATTTTCGGTATAGCTTGCAATATAACTGTACGCATCGGCTTGAGGATATTCCAAATCCAATCTTACTCATATTTGGCAATAAGGATAAATCCTTTCATCAATATGCCCAGCTTCTACATGAAAAATTGCCGAACAATGAAATAAGGTTTATTGATGAAAATCATCGTATTCCTACAAAGGCAGCTAAAGAGCTAAATGAATTAATCACGCAGTTTTGCCAAGCACACCTTCCAAATCAAGGCCTAGACAATTAAAAACACCAATCAGCTTAACCATTGATTGGTGTTTTCTAATTCCTTATTTTGCAAATCGATGTTTTCCGATCGTGACAGTAACTTGTCTTGAAAAAATCCATTTGCTTGTTGATGTTTTGGGATTAAAGAAATACAACGAACCTCTTCCTTGCCCTCTAAATGCTAAAGCCTCATCGACTGCTTTCCTTGAGGACAGGTCAGCCTTTTGGTTAATCGTTCCATTTTGAACAGGTGTAAAGGCATAGTGCCCGCTTACTTTTTCATAGATAACACCAGAAACCGTATTCGGGAAGAGTGAACTATCAAGACGATTTAATACAACTGTTGCCACTGCCACTTTTCCTGCGTATGGCTCACCCTTAGCTTCAGCATGGACAAGACGAGCGATTAGTTCTTTTTCTGCAGCAGTAATTTTTGAATTGGGGATCAGGATTTTCTCGCCAGCATAAAGTAAATCACTAGTCCTGTTATTTACCTTTTTCAAGTGAGGCACGGAAATTCCATATTGATTTGCAATCGTCCAATAGGATTCTCCTTTATGTACAAGATGGGTATTCGTTGCTGCATTCGACTCAGCTGCAAATCCAAAAAGTGATAATGATAGTGCACCCGCGATTAATATCTTCTTCATTTTTTTCATGCTAGTTTCCCTCCTGCTTCCGTAAAGAATCTCTAATTAAAGGCTAGCACATGTAACATTATGAATCCTCGTCCAAAATGTGGCACCTAAGGAAACGGCTGATTTGTGCCTATGGTTACTAAGAAGAGCTATACAGTGGTAAAATGTTGAAATATTATCTGAAGTGCACCGATTACAAAACATGGATGATATATGACATTATTATTTCGTGTATGTTACAGAGGTGATTTTATTAATGAACCAGAAAATTGAATTATCCCAGATTGGAGCAAATCATCCTAAATCTTTTAGATAATTTAATGAAATATTCCTTTGAGGGTGCCGAAACAGGAATAATTGTATCAAAGGATAAACAGTCTGTTCGAATTACTGTCAGAGAAAATGGAAAAGAGGCAGAATTCACACTTACTTTTAAGGGGTAGAAGAGCGATGAAAACGATTATATTAGTCGATGACGAACCACTTATGCTTGATTTACTTTCTTTTTATTTATCGCCTGCCGGGTTTGGGGTGTTGGCTATAAATGGGCTAGTTAGTGATAATTATGAGAGATGAATTACTGGAATGGTTTCCTGCTGATCCTATACTCGCTGTCGTCTTTAGTTTAATTATAAATATCGTTATTGCCATATCAGGCATTTTGCCCAGTGCTTTTATCACTGCAGGAAACATTGCCTTTTTTGGCTTTGAAACGGGGCTTTTGGTCTCTATTGCAGGAGAAGCAGCTGGGGCCATTGTTAGTTTTATTTTATACAGAAAAGGTTTAATAAAGCTTTCGCCCACATTAAATAAATCAAAGTCCAAGCTTTTATTCAAGTTGAAAAATACAGCCGGAGCAGAAGCGATATTTCTTGTACTTGCCCTTAGAGTTTTACCATTCATTCCTTCGGGCGCTGTTACACTAGCAGCAGCATTCAGTAAAATGGGGCTTTTATCGTTTAGTGTTGCAAGTACAGTAGGGAAAATTCCCTCTCTACTCATAGAAGCTTTTTCTGTTAATCACGTATTATCCTTAAAAATAGAATGGCAAATTTCTACCATCATCCTTTTCTTATTGACATGCATATTTTTTCTTATACGGAAAATGAAAAAGTAATCCACTTGCCTAAACAAGAAGGGAGGAACACCATGAACTGCTCTTCCCCTTTTTATTTTAGGCTTTTAGACACAACTTCTACATATGCTCTGCATAATTTCTCGACTTGTTTATAATAATCTAGACATGAAAGGAGAGGATGATCATGAAAAAACTAGCTATCGGAATTTTAAGTGCTACATTTATTTTGGGAGCGGGAACTTATGCATTTGCACAAGGGAATGGGGATGGTATTTTAAACTTTGAACAAATGAAACCGTATATGCAAAAGATGCATCCTAATTTCTCTGAAAATGAATTGAAAGACATGTATGAATCTTGCCATGGGAGCGAGGGTAAGTTGGAAAACAAAAGCCCCGATGAAGTAATGAATAAACTTTAACAAGCGGTGATATGCAAAGTTCTTTCATCCAAATTTAATTTTGCCAGGTTAATATCTGCCGAATTTTAGTAAGCGAGAAAAAAGCCACCATCTATTAATTATAGATTCGTGGCTTTTTTCGTATAAATCCTAATTTAAAACCAGTAAGTCACTATATCAAGGATTCCAAACAAAATTAGAACAATTCCAGCAAATCTTTGTACCCCACGACCAATATTTTTGCTTTTTTTTAATAATGCACCGCTGAGTCCAAGAAATGATATAGCCCCAATGATAACAAGGACAGGAATCGAGGTGCCGATTCCAAATACGGCAGGAAGGAAAAAGCCATATGACGATGTTAAAACAACGGGCATCAGTGTGACAAAAAACAATACAAACATGGTTGGACAAAAGGCAATTGAAAAGCTTGCACCCATAATAAAAGAACCTGTTCGCCCACTCTTAAATTTAAGTGGAATTCGATTTGAAATTTTACTAATTATGTTTAGCTTGATGTAACTAAGTAAGAATAGACCTAGCAACACAAGAAACGGTCCGATAATTTTTCGAAAGAATGGAAAAATCATTGTTATATTCTGTTGAAAATTCTGGCCAATCATCCAAACTAGTAGCCCAAGACCGGTAAAGACAGCAATTTTTCCAAGAATAAAGAAAATAACATCGCCCCAGTATTGGGATGTTTGCAAGCTCCTATTTCCATAGAAGGTGATGGCGCTTATATTTCCTGTTAACTGGCAGGGTGCAAGTGCACCTATTAAACCAAGCAGAAAAGCAACGGCAATAGGCGCCTGTGCACCAGAGTATAATGAAAAAAATGGCTCACTTAAAAATTGGCTTATTTTGCTGATTTCCTGATACATATTAATCTACCTCAGATTATCTAGTTTACTGCTAACTCTATAATTTAACCCTTTGAAGGCGAAGTGCATTTAATACAACCGAAACAGAACTGAATGCCATTGCTGCTCCTGCAAGCCAAGGTGCTAGAAGACCAATAGCAGCAAACGGAATTCCGAGCGTGTTATAAGCAAAGGCCCAGAATAGGTTTTGCCTTATATTACGAATTGTTTTCTTACTCATAAAAATGGCATCCGCAATACTGTTTAAATCGCCGCGGATTAATGTAATATCCGCTGCCTCCATTGCCACATCTGTTCCCGTTCCGATGGCCATTCCTATATCGGCAATTGCTAATGCAGGTGCATCATTAATTCCATCACCAACCATCGCTACCTTCTTGCCTTGCTGTTGAAGTTTTTTCACTTCCTCAGCTTTACCCTCTGGAAGCACCTCGGCAATCACATGATCTACTCCTGCCTGGCCGGCAATTGTTTTTGCAGTCTGCTCGTTATCACCAGTAATCATGATGACGTCAAGACCCATCTCTTTCAAGCGTTTAATGGCCTGTGCAGAAGTATCTTTAATTGTATCTGCCACAGCAACGATCCCTGCATATGCACCGTCTATCGCTGTTAACATCGCTGTTTTCCCTTGTTTTTCAAGTGCAATCATATCATGTAAAACATGCTCAATTTCTATATTGAACTTCTTCATTAAACGCCGTGTCCCAATTAAAACTTCTCTTCCATCCACAATTGCTTTAATGCCATAGCCAGGAATAGCCTCAAATTCATGAACATCCTTTAGATCAATATTTTTCTCACGGATTCCTTCGACGATTGCTTGTGCAAGCGGATGTTCAGACTGTTTTTCTGCAGACCCGACCAATGATAAAAATTCTTCTTCGGAAAGATCAGTCATGACATCCGTTAGGACTGGCTCCCCATTCGTGATGGTGCCAGTTTTGTCTAAGATGACTGTATCAATATGGTGTGTCTGTTCAAGATGCTCCCCGCCTTTAAAAAGGATGCCCTTTTCCGCTGAACGGCCCGATCCCGCCATGATTGAAGTTGGAGTAGCTAGACCAAGTGCACATGGACATGCAATCACAAGAACGGCAATCGCTGGCTCTAGTGCTAGTGCAAAGTCTCCAGGTGAGACAAATAAATACCAAACTAAGAAGGTAATGATGGCAATCCCAACAACAATAGGTACGAAAATCCCAGAGATTGAATCAGCAAGTCGTTGAATCGGTGCTTTTGAACCTTGTGCCTCTTCCACAACTTTAATTATTTGTGCAAGGGCTGTATCTCTCCCTACTTTTGTTGCCTTCATTTTAATAAAACCATTTTTGTTAATCGTAGCTCCAATTACTGTATCTCCTACTGTCTTGTCAACTGGAACGCTTTCGCCTGTAATCATCGATTCATCAAGAGCGGATCGTCCTTCTAAAATTTCACCGTCAACTGGAATCTTTTCACCTGGTTTTACTAACACGATATCTCCAGCCATCACTTCTTCAAGCGGAATTTCTACCTCTTGCTCATCACGAATGACCGTTGCCGTTTTTGCTTGTAAGCCCATTAGTTTCTTAATAGCTTCAGAAGAACGCCCCTTCGCTTTTGCTTCAAACAGCTTTCCAAGAATGATTAATGTAATTAGAACGGCACTTGTTTCGAAATAAAGGCCAGCCGGATCGGTGTTCCTTCCGATTGCCTCAACCGTTAAATACACGCTGTAAAAATAGGCGGCAGATGTTCCTAATGCAACCAGCACATCCATATTGGCACTCTTATTCCTTAATGCTTTATATGCCCCAACATAAAATTGTTTTCCGATTATAAATTGCACAGGTGTCGCTAAAGCCATTTGCACCCATGGATTCATGAGTATCTCTGGAACGTAAAGGAAGGATGTAAAGCTGAAATGGCCGACCATCGTCCAAAGGAGCGGAAGGGAAAGAATCGTTGAAATAATAAACTTCCTTTTTTGTTTCTCAATTTCTTTGAGTCGATAGTCGGATTCTT
Source organism: Bacillus sp. DTU_2020_1000418_1_SI_GHA_SEK_038 (assembly GCF_032341175.1). Classification (NCBI taxonomy): domain Bacteria; kingdom Bacillati; phylum Bacillota; class Bacilli; order Caryophanales; family Bacillaceae; genus Bacillus; species Bacillus sp. DTU_2020_1000418_1_SI_GHA_SEK_038. Next base: position 3,785,202 of record NZ_CP135435.1, read on the forward strand.
CTTTTTCATTTCCTTCACTTTTAATACTTGCCCCATATCCCAGCTTTTCGACTCTTTGAATCATATCTTTTGCTGAAACAATTGCTGGATTGTACTCTACTGTTGCTTTTTCGAGGGCAAGATTAACTGTTGCACCCATGACCCCCTCCATTTTATTAAGGCCTTTTTCAATTCTGGTGGAACATGCCGCACAGGTCATGCCAGTCAAAACTAACTCGGTTTTATCGGTTACAACATCATATCCGAGATCCCTAATTTTTTTCTGTATGTCTGCATCTCCCATTGCAGCTGCATTGAATTTAACTGTCGCTTTTTCAAGGGCGAGGTTGACGTTTGCGTCTGCAACACCTTCCATTTTCTTTAATCCTTTTTCAATCCGGGTGGAACACGCCGCACAGGTCATGCCAGTTATTTGAAACTGACTTTCTTGTAATTGTCCTTCTAGAGCTTTTTCGCTCATATTAAATCCCCCTTATACCTATACAGGGTATATTTTTTCTAAAAAGAGAACGTGCCAACTAAGCACGGTCTCCTTTAAAGTATATTAATTAACATCGTATCCTTGATCATCAATCGTTTCTTTGATTTTATCAACAGTTACTTCTGAAGAATTAAATTCGATATCTACTTTTCCATTTTTCAAATCAACTTTTACGCTTTCCACACCGGCTAATTCTCCCACACTGCCTTCAACTGCTTTAACACAATGTCCGCACGACATACCAGCAACATGTAAAGTGATTTTTTCCATGGTTAAACCTCTCCTTATTTTTTCATTAATTTTTGGATGGTAATTAAAACCTCATCTAATACTTCTGTGTCCCCCTCATTAAGCCGGTCAACGACACAAGTTTTTAAATGTCCTTCCAACAGAATTCGAGCGACACTATTTAATGCAGATTGAGTAGCAGAAATTTGTGTAATGACATCATCACAATAAGTGTCTCTTTCGATTAACCCTTTGATTCCACGAATTTGCCCTTCGATCCGATTCAAACGTGTCACAAGGTTTTTCTTCACTTTATCGGAATGATGGCTTTTTCTGTCACTCATCGCCCCACAGCAAATCTCTTCTTCATCTTCTCCCAGTAACGAATTATTTTCTAGATTGGATTCCATTTGGTCCCCTCCCTCAATCACATTATATTATACCCCTGTATGGTATGTAAAGAAGGATTTCAATTTTTAAAAAAATCTCTTCCATACCCCGCATCCTAATTATTTAAAATAAGGAACACTCATCCTTCATATATTTTTTCTATTTATTTAACCTTTTATAATTATAAAAGGGAATAAAACTATGAAAGAAATATTCGGTAAAACAAGATTAATCTTTACTGAACAAATTCCTAATAAAGATACGCAATGATAAAATAAAGGATGCACATTTTAATAGAGGTGAGAACCATTTCAATATTACGTTCCATTCGAAAAATCTATCAGTTTTTTGTGGATATACCTATTAAAGATGGGACAGTTTTGAAAGATCGCTATCAGGTGTTAAGTTTTATAGGTGCTGGAAGCTACGGGATGGTATATCTCTGCAGAGATTTGAAAACAAATGAAAATAGAGTGATTAAACAGCTTCGACCAAGTAAGCAGCGATATAAAAAAGATGCAGAGATGTTTGAAAATGAAATCTCAGTTTTAGGTAAATTAAACCACTGCAATATGCCAGTATTATATGAGGCTTTTTCAAGTAATGGACAACTTTTTTATGCAATGAGGTTTATAGATGGGAATAACCTTGAAGACGAGTTATTTATTAGTAAGAAAACGTTCAATGAGAAAGAATCGCTCTTAATTATTGTCCACTTACTCGAATTAGTAGATGACCTTCACAATAAAGGCATTTATCATCAAGATTTGCGTACTGCTAACATTCTTCTAAAAAATAAGGAACCCTTTTTGATTGATTTTGGTTTATCTAAGCAAGGAGCCTCGATGCATCAACAAAATAAACAAGAAGTTATTCTAGAGATGAGACATCAGGATTACTATGATTTAGGGGACTTGCTTTTATATTTGCTTTATTCAACGTACTCCTCCAAAAATAAAAAAGCCCTCCCCTGGACAGAAGAACTTTCTTTAAAAACGGAAACCGTTCATTTACTGAAAAAACTATTAGGAATACATGAACCTTATACAAGTACTAGTGAAATTTCAACGGATTTATATGCCGCAATAAAAGCGCAAGAAAAAGGATGATAACTGTATGGAGTAAAATTAGCTGCTGCTTCGGCCCTTTCGTTTGTAGCGGTGGCTTCCACTCATTGGAAATGATTTGTAGCGTCTGCTGCTACTGCTGCTGCCGCGGCGATGTCTTCGTTCACTGCTGCCTCGGGAAAGGTGTTTGACCATTTTCAATATTTTTTTAAGCATTTTTTACCTCTTTTCACCTTTTTTAGTAAAGCTTGTGGGACAAGCGTTCAAAACTTAATATCCAAAGGATAGTCTAAAAATTTTGCTCGCATACCCCACAGGCAATTTAAACATAGATTTGAATAACTCATCTCTAATTTCACCAACAATTTTCTTCTTTAATATCTTCAACGGTAACTAAACCACTAACGACAACATGCACGAAGATACCTAAAGCAAATGCAATACCAAATGATAATACATGTGTAACCGATTCATTTAATTAGAAGTAAGAAAATAAGGGATGTAACAACTTATTATCAAGTATTACGTTTCACATTTTGAATATATTTAAACAGTAAAATTATTAATAACACATCCCTAAAAGATTATGTGGTATAATTTTTCTTTCCTGTTTTATATTAAAACCTATTTACATTATGAAGTAACTCCCTTAAGTTCGTTTATAGAGAGGCTTTATAAATCTTATGTGGATAAGATGTTTGTGATGTTCTTCTGTAGTTTTGAAAATAAAAATAAGGAAGGTAATTTTTTCATGGAAGCTCTAATCATAGAAATGATCGAGGCTTTTAAAGAGCTATCTTATTTAGGTATTATGCTTGCGCTAACTTTTGAATTTATTCCAGCAGAACTCGTTTTACCATTGGCTGGCTATTGGGTATATGAAGGCGATATGAATTTATACGGAGCCATATTTGCAGGTTCTATTGGCGGTGTACTTGGACCGCTAACCTTATACGCGTTAGGCCGCTATGGGGGCAGACCTGTCATAATGAAATTTGGGAAATATTTCTTTATTAAAGAAGAGCATATTAATAAATCAGATCTTTTTTTTGAAAAATACGGTGGCAGTGTGGCATTTTTAGGTCGATTTATTCCAGGGGTTCGGACAGCCATTTCGATTCCATGTGGGATGGCCAAGATGAATGTGTGGAAATTTATGATCTATACTTATATAGCAATGCTTCCGGTTACGGCCATTTACGTTTATTTAGGTTATAGACTTGGACCTCAATGGGAGAAAGCTGGGGAATTATTTGGCCAATATGCAAACTATTTGTTAATTCCAATTGCCCTGCTTATTATATGGATGATCGTAAAAAGAAAAAAACTAAAAGTACAGTAGCTTATTGCTCCAATTTGCTCATTCTATACAGAGGAATACTAGCTAAATTTAGGATGTGAGAATGGTACATGTCATTGTTAGAAAAAAGATGGTTTAAAAGTATGGTTGCCATCATCTTATTTTTATTAATTGTGTTTTTATTAAATAAGAATCAGTTTATTTTAACTCCAATCGCTGTTTTGATAAAAACGATCTTTTTACCTTTTGTTGTAGCTGGTATTTTGTTTTATTTATGCCGGCCTTTAGTAGCGTGGCTAGAAAAGAAGAAAGCACCTCGATGGATTGCCATTTTAGCTGCTTATTTTGCCATCATTTTGTTTATTTATGGCGTTATAAAATTGGTTGGGCCAGTCATCAATGACCAATTAGAACGATTTGTGGATAATTTGCCAGCGATGGTTTCCACCGTAACAGATTGGATAAAGTATGTTCAGGAAAATCGGACAACTTTTCCAGACTTCGTTCAAGAAGCTTTACTATCTGCAAGTGCAGATTTAGAATCTCGAATTGAATCCAATGTAGGGAATATTGCAAATGGAATCCTTAGTGTTTTTGGATTGATTGGCGGATTTATCAATACGATTTTCTATCTTGTGCTTGTTCCATTTATTTTATTTTATATGTTAAAGGATAGTCATCGATTTGCACCAAGTGTGGCTGTTTTGTTCCCACAGTCTAAAAAGGAACATGTGAAGAACATATTAAAAGAAATGGACAAAACCATCTCTACCTATATTCAAGGTCAAATGCTCGTCAGTGTGATTGTCGGCTTGCTTTTGTTTATTGGCTATTTAATTATCGGACTGAACTATTCACTTGTTTTAGCGATGTTCGGAATGTTTACAAACGTCATTCCATTTTTAGGTCCATATATCGCAGTCATTCCTGCATTTTTAGTAGCATTATTTCAAGATCCTATAATGGCTCTTTACGTAGCCATAATCATGTTAGTTGCCCAACAAATTGAAGGCAATATTATTTCACCCAATATCATGGGGAAAACGCTAAACATTCATCCATTAACAATCATTGTGTTAATTTTAACAGCCGGAAACCTTATGGGTATTATTGGAATTATATTCGTCATTCCAGCTTATTCCATCGCAAAGGTTCTCGTAGTAAATATCGTTAGGATTTTTAAAGCAGAATAGTAAATAAGGAAAAAGCCGACGTTCTTACGTTCAAGAATGTCGGCCTTTTAATTCATTATAGATAATACACACTACACAATTTTGAGCAGAATCTATGACTTTTTAAAAATCCAACTCCCCCAGCATTTCATAAGCGCTGTCTCTTGCTAGATTATGGGACTGCCATGAACGGCTTTTTACATGCTCTCTTTCTTCCTTACGCTGCATAAGCAGAGTTTCTAGTCCTTGAACGTCAGGATTCCTTTCATAAAGCTCAATTAAACCCATTATTCCTGTTGAAGACAAGCTGTTCAAATACTGAATATCTATTTTCCCTGTCGTATCAAAGCGAGCCATATTTTGATCCACAACAATTCTATCAATATTAGCGATATTAATCCCTGCATAATAAATAAGTGCTGCAATAAAATAAAAACGGATTAACGATAACCTCTCAATCCAGATTTTTACAAGAGTATAAGCAAAGATAACCATTAGGAAAATCATAAAGGAATGTGCGAGAACCCGTGTTAATGTGAATCCATAAGCATCCTCATACATCGTTAATCGCATGAAAGCTGACGTCAGAAGGACCCCACTCGATAGGATAAGGATGGTTAAAGCGGAATTAATTGTTTTTTTCAACATGCCTTGAATTTTTTTTGTGAAATTGATAACCCCAGTTATAACAGTCAAGTTGATCAATGTGACAAAAAGCAGTTCAAAAAACCCGCGACGAGCATATTCAGCATACGTGAAACCTTCATCCAGCGTACCGCTGAAGAAGTACTTGAACTGTACGGCAACGAATATTACATATACAACATCAAGGAGCAGCAGTACAGTAAGTGCAATGATTCCATCCACCCCAAAAGGCTTAAAGAGGCCTTCTTTTTGGATAATATGGATATTCTTTCGAAAAAGAACTTGTAGGAATCCAAAGAAACTGAAAGTATATATGAGAATGATGACCAATCGGAAGACATATTCTCCATTAATGTTGAACAAACCCGGGATACTACTTAAAAGTCTTTCAAATTGAGTATCAGCAGACATCAGCAAATTTAGAATGACAAACAAAAACGGGAAAGAGATAGCTACTCCAATCAGAACCTTTTTCCAAATATCATTTTGTTTTTCGGTGCTGCCACGCCTTGTCAGATTAACAGTATATTTAGTGAAAAGGGCACTATACCGAATTCCGTCAATCAAGCGTAGTAAAGTGTAACTAATGAAATATATGCTGCTCCACTCTATTTTCTTTGGGGAAGTAATCAATGCAAGATGGAAGATAACAAGTGCCGGTATCAAAAGAATATTTAACGCATAAAAAAGTGCAGTGTCATACAGATAATAACTTGCGGCTAAAAGCCATATTACGATTAATATTAAATAGCCAAACCGCTGATGCGAAAAGGAAAATGTCCGAAATCTCCAGAAAAATAGGGCGTAAAATACAGCAATGAAAAGAAAGTAGGAGATGCCAATCTGATACCTGAAGAATGCTTCTTCTGCCATAATCCCCATTAAAAAACACAAGAAGAAGAAAATCCAATCAATCCTTTCGATTTTGATTTCCATTAATAAAGCCTCCTTTTATATATAGAGTTTCTATATATGTAGATATTCTATGTATCAGTGCAAAAAAAAGCTTATACTGAAGCTTTTTTTCCCCATCTGTAGCTAATCAGGCAAACTGGGTACAAAAGTAACGTCATTAGAATACAGATCCCGATAAAGGTTTCTGTCAGCAATGGACTAAACCATTCATGGGGAATGATTCGAAAAATGGTTAAAACCATTAATATTAAATTTGGTACTAAAGCCAAGAAGAATGTCGTTTTCATCAGCGATTTGCCTTTATGTCCAAAGCCTCTGCCAATTTCGTATCCAAGCAATGCCCAGAAAAACAAGTAGATGAGCGCAATTAAGATGGGAAAAGAAGTCAATTGAACCCACAAGCTTGTGAGCCAGCTCCAATCAAGCAGATTATGCGCAAGAGTAAGGACAGAACCCGCAGCGAAAAATAGAATATTAACCGCAATAAACAGCCATTTCATATTGCTCGGCGTAATAGAAAGCTCCTCTTTCCAAATCGCGGCAATCTCTTCAGGAGTTCCGAACCTTGAGTAAACTTGATCGCGTATCTCAGATTCATCTTCCAATTTGAAGAGTTCTACAAGGAGATTATCGAGATGTGCATCATATTCCTTTAAGATTGACTCTTTTTCACTATGATTGTAGAGATGCTTTGCAAGTTCTTCTAAAAATTCATCCTTCAGCCGGTCCATGCTTTTTTCTCCCCATCACCTTGTTCATGACAGAAACAAAGTCGTTCCACTCACGGGTTTTTTCTAGAAGCATTTCTTTCCCTGCCTCCGTAATACGATAATACTTCCTGGCAGGTCCCTTCTCCTGCTCTTGCCAATAGCATTCAATGTATTCCTGCTTTTCAAGCTTATGAAGAGCCGGATACAATGTGCCTTCCTTGAAGGAGAACTCATTTTCGCTGCGCTTCTCCAGTTCTTTAACAATCTCATACCCATACATATCCCGATCACCAAGCATTTGAAGGAGCAACAGGGATGAACTTCCTTTGACCAATTCACGATTAAACATATTTTCACCTACCTAGAATTATTAGGTATGTAGAAATTCTACACCTCTCAAAGATAAATGTAAAGCATAGAATATAATTTTTTCCAGTTCGCTCTCGTGCTTTCACACTAAATCCTAACCTCTAATCATTTGTATCAGTTCCTCCAGCTTCTTCCTTCTTTCTGCACGTGCTTGCATGGCCTGATCAATCGTTACGGTGATAAAGCGGCACTTGGATAATGGTCTTGATTGTGCGATTAGATCCAGGTCTTGGCTAATAACCGTGCCAATCGTGATAAACCCCCCGCCCGTTGTTGCATCATTTTGCAGAACAATTAGTTCTTCCTCGTTTGTAAATAAAACGGAACCAATTGGATAGGCAATATCAACGACATTGGAAAAACTATTCCCTGCACCGAATGGCGGATTCTGCTCGGTAAATTCCACTTTTGGACCCTTATAACGGTAAGCAACTCGATTCGATTCGTGTGATACCGTCCATTCTGAATTGAGAAAGGTTTTTAGAGCAAGATCATTCATTAAATAACCCGTAATCCCCATCATCACTCGTAATTCTTGAAAATCGCTAAAGGACGGGATATATTCGATTGGGATCGTTTTTCCGATTCTCTTGAAGGCATCGGGTAATGGCTCATTTATTTGGATCCTATCTCCAGCGGCTAATTTTCTGCCTTGAAAACCGCCAATTCTACTTAATTCATAGGTTGATTTACTGCCCATAACATCAGGTACATGAATACCGCCAGAAATACACAGATAACTTTTAACCCCTTTAGGGCAAGCTTTTATTTTTAAAATATCTCCTTCTTTTACTTGGTGGTTTTCCCAGAAGGAGATCGGCTTGTTATTTAAGTAGGATTCCATTGGGGCACCTGTTAGGGCGATTATGCAAGTTTTATGAAACACAAGTTCCCCGCCAATTAACGTCATTTCAATTGCTGCAAAATCCTTCGGATTTCCGACAAGCAGGTTCCCGATCATATACGAGTATTTATCAGCCGCTCCCGATGGCGGAACGCCCAAATGATATTTTCCAACTCGTCCCATATCCTGTACGGTTGTCCATAGCCCCGGCTCCCTTACCTCTATCATTTAAAAGTCCTCCATTAACTCTTGGATATATTGTTTGCCCTTCTCAGCATATTCAAGTGGAGATAGGTCAATTTCTTTCATTTTAAGGCGATACTTACCAGCCTTCTCCTCACTCGTAATCTTATGATATTCAGATTCATTTATTGGACGGTATTTCCAAATATCACCTGGCCTAGCCAAAAAAGACGTCTCTTGTAATTCTTCTAATTGATTATGCTGATTGACTACAGAAACGGCAGACCGGCCGATAAGCTGATAGGTGCCTGGTCCGCTTACAGGGTAAATTACATTGAATGCCCCGCCAAGGCCCATGCCTCTTTCCGGTGTTTCCGCTCGGGGACTATTGTATTTAGGTGCTTGAATGATTTCGTTTGGCTGTAATCCAAGAGGGAAATGCCAGGCCGTTCCTGGAAGAAATCCGACCATCGTAATTAAATAAGGAGTTTCTGAATGAGTTTGAATAAATGCTTCCTTGTCTGTAAAACCATTTACTTTCATAACAAATTCGAAGTTAGATAAATCGGGTGAAGGGTGTCTATTTCGAAAGCGATGAGAAAATTCCTTCGATACAGGGTCATCGTACCATGCTGGAATTTCAACTATTCGGACTGAAAAATGCAGCTTTGTTGGATCGCTTTTCGTTAAATCAATATCTTTTAATAAATCTAGCAAATCTTTTGCCAAGATGATATCCGGGTTGTAGCGAACTAAATAGGACGAATTGGATGGAACAATTTCCATAATTCCAGGGATATTTCTTTTTCTTAGTTCGTCTGTTACGGCCAAAGCTTTAAAGTTACTCTCAATCCTCATATCACGGGATATTTCAGCATAAATATATTCATCCCCGCCGAAATTAAAATGAGTTTCAGGCAAATTAAACATTAGGAGTCACTCCTCTCATTATTTCAGCTTTTTGATCCGCCTGCTGATCGTAGCCGGACTAACTCCGAGTACTTTTGATAATTTGTCGGCCGTTCGATATTTCTGCATTCCCCGCTCAATTAATTGAGTTTCTAATTCTTCAACAGCCTCTTTCAGCGGCATCAGCTCTAAAACAAATAACTGTTTTTTCTTCTTCTTCACTTCGCCGTATAAATATTTTAATGCGTGCTCCCGTTGAATCCATTCACCATCTGTCAGCAGAATAAGCCGCTCCACAATATTTTGGAGCTCTCTTACATTTCCAGGCCATGCATACGTCTCTAATACTTCAATGGCTTCTGGGGTGAAGCTTTTTTTAATATCATACATTTGTTTAAATTTCTCCAAAAAGTGAATCGACAAAGGCAGGATATCTTCCTTTCGCTCGCTTAAGGCAGGGATTCGAAAGGGAATGACATATAATCGATAGTATAAATCCTCTCTAAATTCGCCTTGATTGACCATTTCTTGCAAATCCTTATTTGTCGCCGTAATAATCCGAACATTTACAGCAATCGGCCTGACCCCGCCTATCCTCGTTACTTCTCGTTCCTGCAGCACACGCAATAGCTTAACTTGCATATTTAATGGCAGCTCCCCAATTTCGTCAAGAAAGAGCGTGCCATTATTAGCCATCTCAAATAGACCTGCTTTCCCATTTTTGTCTGCACCCGTAAATGAACCTTTCTCGTATCCAAATAATTCACTTTCAATCAGGTTTTCCGGTATTGCCCCACAGTTTATTCGTACAAACGGCTGCTTACTTCGCGGACTAGCTGTATGGATTTTATGGGCAAATACTTCTTTTCCGACTCCTGAATCGCCTTCTAGTAAAATAGTTGAATTAAATTGGGCCACTCTTTTAATCTCTGTAACTAATTGCTCGATTTTTTTTGAACGGTATACAAGCCTTTTTTCATTATGATTATTTTCAAGTCTATTATGTAAAGATTGATCCGTATCGTCATCTTTAAGGGAGCTGCTTTGCTGGGTAATATCCCTTGAGAGGACAACGACCTTCTCTAATTTTCCTTCGTGGTAAACAGGGGTTGCTACTGACCATACCCTGCTGCTTCCAGCGGAATCCTGAATCGCAGTTACCTTTTTCTTTTGCTTTTGGCATAACTCAAAAACATTCGGCTGAAAAATGTTCCTTTTCGAAAATTCATCAATATTTTTCCCGATGATATTCTCAGGCTTTTCCACCTTCCAAAAGTCTCCGAGAAACATGCCAGCGACACGAATGATTTTTCCGCTACCGTCAATTACGAGTATTTGTTCCTGAGAAGACGCGTAAACAGCCTGTAAATCGGAATTCAAATTTCGTACAAAATCAAGTTCATGTACGGCTTCCTCAAATACCTCTCTCGAGAAAAAAACATGAACAAGCCCAGTTATAATCCCATCTACCTGTAACGGATAAAAATTCCCACTTAATTGTTTGAAATTAATTGATGAATTTACACTGACAAGCGTTTCCCCGTTCAACACCTTATCAAGGTCTTTATCATTCGTTAAAAGAGTTTTATAGTTTCGAAGCATCAGAAATGAGCTCGGAATGCCTAAAATATTTTCAGCCGTTTCATTAATAAATTCAATTTGATAATTGATATTTGTCCTGACAATCCCTACACCCGCTCCATGCAATAGCAGATTGATATCCTTTAACCGCAGCTCACTTATTCCATGCCGTGCCTGTTCAATGGTCGTATAGCCAACAATTTCTTCCTTCTCATTAATTCCAATTATTAAAGAGACATTATGATAAAATTCAACCGGAGAAAACTGTGGGACTTTTAAAATATCATTTCTATACGTAATCATCTGTTTAAGATCTGAGGCTTTTGCGATTTGATTCAACAGAAGCTCCTTCGTACAATAACCTACTAGAGACCCTTGATCTGTTACTAAAACAATATCCGCATCTTGATTTGAAAAGTGGTGAATGACGGATTCAATCGTACTGTGAACATCAACAAAGATTGAAATCGGCTTCAGAATATCCTTCCAAATAATCAACCTATCCGATCCCTCCTATTTAGCAAGAATCCCATATAAGGCTATTATACTTTTTCAATGAACGAATTGGAAATTAATATACTGAAAATATAAACATTTCTATTTATTCAAATTCCTGGCTTTTTCATATACTTCAGGTGTATCAACATCGAATAATATACCGCTATCTTCCACAGAAATGGATTGACGGGTAGAGATTTTACTAATAATCGCTTTCGCACCTTGATCCCCTTGAATCTGCATAAATAGATTTCTATCAAGATGTCCAAAAAAAACAGGGTGCCCTGTCATTCCATTGAATTCGGGCCGTATAACAAAGCTTTCGTCTTGATTTTTTAGCATGTCTTTTCCTATTTGAAAAATGGTTTGAACAGTACTTTGAGAAATAAATGGAAGGTCGCCAAGGAATACCATCACTCCTGAATGCTGGCTTCCTGCCTTTGCAATGCCTGTTTTTAATGAGGAGCCTTGCCCAGATAAATAATCTTTATTGACAACCCAGCGAAATCGCGGATCCTTTATTGAAATAGTTTTTTGTATTTTATCAGCTTCACAGCCGATGACCGTTATAATTTCGGAAAAATTTGCGGTGGATGCCGATCGAATAACATGCTCTAAAAGCGGCCGCCCCTTTAATTCTAGTAATTGCTTTGGCTGCCCCATACGAGAAGACGTACCGGCAGCAAGAATAATAGCACAAATAGATGGGTTCATCGTATGCTCATTCATACCGGTTCCTTCGTGCACGCAGCTCTATGAATATATTCAGATCCTTGTAAAAATCCGCCCGAATGGCCATTCTTTTTCGCAACGACCTCCGCTAGAATACTAAGGGCGATTTCTTCAGGCGATACAGCTCCAATATCTAAACCAATTGGACTGTACATTCTATTAAGTTCAATTTCATCGAAAAAGACACCGCCTTCTTCTAGTCCCTCTATCATCCGAATGCGGCGGGAGCGTGGGCCAAGAACACCAATATATGGCGATGGGGAGCGCAAGACAAATTTCAATGTTTCCTGGTCTCTTTCAATATGGTGATTCATGACAACAATATACGTTCTTCGGCCGATCTTAATTTTTTCCTGAAATTCAGACGTTTTGGCAATAATTCTGTTAGTTCCCGGAAAACGATCCTCATTATTATAAAATTCACGCTGGTCTACAACTGTTGTTTTAAACCCTAAAGAAACTGCATATTTGGCTACTGGAATGGCATCGTGTCCGGCACCGAAAATCATCAGTTCCACTGGAGGGATATACACATCTATGAATACATGAATCTCATTTCCATCTGGCAGTGTGAATACTCGAGTCTCCGATTTCGGATTTGTTTCATTTAATTTTCTTCTTGCCAGTTCTGTTATCCTTAGATTAATGTCCTCATCGCCAAGGTCGCCAATCGTTTCATGGCTTCCAGAAATAAATAAACGGTAAGGCTCTTTTGATTGATGTGATGGATTGATTGGCAGAATGGTTGCCAGAACACACTCCCGCTCTTCTTCGAAACTCGTTAACCATGCTTCAAATGGTGATAGGTTTAACATATTACCCCTCCATCAATTATTTAATAAGGCTCGACAGGTTCAATGTAAATTTTCACCGTGCCTGGGCAGCCCAGTCCGAGTCCCCATACTAGATCCTCGTCTAAATCGTATGTCCTCAGAATAGGAGTTCCTGACGCCATCACAGATTTTGCCACTTCTGCAACATCCGACTCCAGACATCCTCCAGAAATCATCCCGATCATGTTATCTTCCTCATCAACCAGCATCTTCGCCCCTTCTCTTTTATAAGCAGAACCCGCAACACTTACAACAGTGGCTAATGCTGATTTCCGACCTGATTTTCGTGTGTTGTTAATGGCTTCAATAATTAATTCATTATCGGTCATCCTTTTACCTCCTAAGAATTACGAATTATCCCAATTTAAAAAGGGGGCATTTCTCAATTAAGATGCGCCCCCTATTCTATTAAACTATTTTTTTAATAAAATACTGACTTTAATGCCCTTTCCGTATACACCTTGCACAGGTTTCTTCTATACTCTTCAGATGTGTATAGATCGCTTGCCATTTCCCCTTCATCGGCTGCCAATTGTGCAGCTTCTTTAATCACCGATTCAGACAAGGTTTGGCCCAGAAGTTTATCCTCTACAGAGGTCGCACGATATGGAACATCCCCGACACCAGTAATAGCAATTTTAATGTAATCAATGACATCATTTTCCCCAACTCCAGCAACAACGGCGACTCCGATGACCGGATAACCTGATGCCGGGTGGAAGAATTTGAGATAGGTTGATTTCGTATGCTTAGGTGGAATGGCAAATGAAACACTCGTTAACACACTATTTTCAGGCAGCATTGTAATAAGCGGTCCTACGATGAAGCTATCAATATTCATCGTTTCAGGACCTTCTTCTCCATGAAAAGCGATTTCTGCATCGAGTACGTAAGCTGCTGCAGGCAAGTCTGCAGCTGGATCCGCATGAGCGATATTCCCGCCAATCGTTCCCCGGTTGCGTACCTGCAGATCGCCAATTTGACGAACAGTTTCAGATAATACAGGAATATGTTCTTTTACAATTGGATCATTCGCAACTTGGAAATGGGTCGTGAGTGCACCAATAACGATGCGGTCTCCATCCTTTTGAACCCCTTTTAGCTCAGCAATGCGGCTAATATCAATCAGAGCGCCTGGTTCCGATAATCTGAATTTCAAAAGTGGAACTAAGCTATGTCCTCCAGCAATCAGCTTTCCTTCACCGTTACATTGCTGTAATTGCTGAATGGCCTCATCAATCGAATTTACGCGAATATAATCAAATTTAGAAGGTATCAACTCACTTGCCCTCACTTTCAGAAATCGCCCGCCATACTTTTTCTGGTGTTAGCGGCATTTCAATATCTTGTATCCCGTATTGCTCAAGCGCATCCATAACCGCGTTCATGATCGCTGGGGTTGATGCAGTCGTTCCTGTTTCTCCAACCCCTTTTGCACCTAGCTGATTTACAGGGGATAGAGTCTCTGTAAAGGCTGTTTCGATTTTAGGGAAGAAACGTGCTTTCGGCAGTACATAGTCCATAAAGGTACCCGTTAATAACTGGCCATCCTCGTTATACACAGCGCCTTCCCAAAGTGCCTGACCAATCCCTTGGGCAATACCGCCATGCACCTGACCTTCAGCATTGAGCGGATTAATCACACGCCCTACATCATCGACAGCAATATATCGTTTGATTTCAATTTGACCCGTTGCTTTGTCGACTTCTACAACCGCAATATGTGTGCCAAACGGATAGACGAAGTTTTCAGGGTCATAGAATGCCTGCGCTTCAAGAGATGGTTCTAACCCTTCAGGCAGATTCCATGCCATATTGGCTGATTTGGCTATTTCTTGGAAAGTACGTTCAAAGCCTGGAGAGCCATTAACAGAAAAGATTCCGTTTTCAAATGTTAATTCTTGTACATTTACCTCTAGCTCATGAGCAGCAATTTTCTTTGCCTTCTCGACAACGCGGTCAGTCGCAATGGCTACTGCCGTACCTCCTACAGCTATTGAACGCGACCCATATGTCCCCCATCCCATTGAAACCGCCTGTGTATCACCGAAAACAAGTTCAATGTCATCTATCGGGATGCCTAGTTTTTCAGAAACGACTTGACCAAAAGCAGTGGCATGTCCTTGACCATGCGGCGATGTTCCGCAATAAACCGTTACTTTTCCAGACGGATGGACGCGTACGGTTGAGTTTTCCCAGACTCCCCCTTGGAATCCGATTGCACCAGCCACTTTAGACGGGCCAAAACCACATAATTCTACATACGTGGAGAATCCAACGCCAACAAGTTTTCCTTGCTTGCGCAATTCCTTCTGTTCTTCACGGAACTTATTATAATCAAACATTTCTAATGCCTTTGCCAGCGGCTTTTCATAATCCCCGCTGTCATATACTAAGCCTTGTGCATTCGTAAAAGGAAACTCCTCTTTCTGGGCGAAATTTTTCCTTCGAAGCTCTAAAGGATCCATCCCGATCTCTTTTGCGAACAAATCGATAGCCCGCTCAATCTGATAAGTCGCTTCAGGCTTACCTGCCCCGCGATAGGCGTCAGTTGGCGTGGTATTTGTATAGACACCGAACGTTTCGCATGCCGCATAAGGAATTTTATAACAGCCTGTAATCATCAATCCAAAATCGATCGTTGAAACTCCTGGTCCCATCGTTGATAAATATGCGCCGACATTATGAGTATTTTTTACTCGGATGGCACTTAAAGTTCCATCCTTTTTCCCGTATAACTCAACATCAATGACTTCGTCACGTCCGTAATTAGAGGCAGTAAAGTGTTCATTTCTCTCCTCAATCCATTTCACAGGACGGCCTAAATCTCGTGCTGCATATCCAACAAGTGCTTCATCAGGATAGACACCGATTTTTCCGCCAAAGCCGCCTCCCATATCCGGAGCGATTACCCTTAATTTTGCTTCGGAGATTCCGAGCACTTCACATAAAACCATCCGATGAATATGCGGATTTTGGGATGTGCACCAAAGTGTTAAGTCTCCGCTTCCTGGATTGTATTGGCCGATAGCTGCCCGGGTTTCAATCGGACTTGGCGCTACCCGCTGCACATAAAAGCTTTGCTTAATAGCTACTTCTGCGTTTTCACAAACCTCTTCTGGCACTGCCCCCGCTTTCCAATGGAACGCAATATTATTTTCAATATCGTCATGAACTAGTGGGGCGTTATCTTCCATCGATTTCTTCTGCCCTACTGCAGGAGCAAGAGTTTCGTACTCTACATCGATTAAGTACATGGCATCACGAACCGCATAGCGGCCTTCAGCAATGACAAGTGCAACACCATCACCCACATAACGAACTCGATCAATCGCTAGTGGATACTGCGGGGCTTCCTTCAAATCACATCCAGGGACAAGCCATGAAGAAGGGATGCGGCCAATTTTACCTTCAAGATCTTTCCCGGTATAAATCGCGACAACCCCTGGTGCCTTTAATGCTTCCTCCACATTAATGCTTTTGATCATGGCATGAGCATGCGGGCTCCGTAAAATAGCAGCATGCAGCATTCCTGGGAGTACAATGTCATCTGAAAAACTACCATTACCTGTAATCAGCTTAGGATCTTCTTTCCTCTTCAGCCGAGCACCAACAACCTTTGTCATTATGAGCGCTCCTCTCCTACTAATTGAATTTCCGATTCTCTCATTAGCTGTGCTGCATGCTTGACTGCCTCAACAATAAATTGATAGCCGGTACAGCGGCAAATAACCCCTTCAAGGCCTTCGCGAATTTCCTCATCAGTTGGATTTGGATTTTGCTTCAGCAGGCCAACCGCTGCAATCATAACCCCAGGTGTACAATAGCCGCATTGCAGCCCATGCTTTTCCCAAAAGCTTTGCTGGATTGGATGCAAATTACCTACTTGCCCCAAACCTTCTACCGTTGTAATTTCGGATCCATCCGCTTGTACAGCCAACATCGTACATGATTTTACCACTTCTCCATCCACCATTACCGAACATGCGCCACACTGACTCGTATCACAGCCAATATGTGTCCCCGTCAAACCTAGATCATCACGGATATAGTGAACAAGCAGCGTTCGCGGCTCTACATCTGCACATCTTTCTTTTCCGTTGATTTTCACCTTTACATTTACATTTTCGATTGCCATCCAGTGCACCTCCCAATTAGTACCTTTAAACCATTCGCTATGAATACACTCCCGTTACAATAAACAACGCTGAATAAAGTTACCTAAACGAGCTGTTTCGCTTCTTTATCTATATCTTTAAAAAATTGACCAATGACAACCTTCGCTACTCCACTCATGACTCGCTGGCCAACCGAAGCGAGAATACCTGTCAATTTCACATCTGCCCTGCATTCAAGAACTGTTCCTTCTTCTGTTTCAACTAAAGCCATTTCTGCATCCGCATCAATTTCACCAGGCTTGCCCTTCCCGGTAACAAGCAGACGGTAAAATTCAGGCTCCTTCTGATCAACCTGACGGACATCTCCTGTAAATACTCCCTTTACAGGACCAATACTAATGCCTAGCTCAGATTCAAAAACATTAGCCTCCACCTCAACAAATGACTTACAACCTGGTAATGACCTTTTCAACACCTCCTTATCTTGAATGGTTCTCCATAGCACTTCTCTTGGGATACCCTTGAAAGTATATGAATGCTCAATTTTCAAAGCGACCTCTCCTTTAAAACTGTTTTGACTTCTAGGTCCGTTTTTTTCTAATATTCTAATAATTAACGTTAAGACTTTCTATTTCAGAGCTTTATCCCTTCCCGAACAAGGAAGGGAGCTCCAATCTGGACAATTGGTTTTATTTAAATTATTTTCTTGATAGGAACAATCTCGACTCCGCTCGTTTTTAATGCTTCTACAATTTTCTTGGCCAATATAGGAGCACCTGGTGTATCTCCGTGTATGCAAATCGTTTCAGCTTTTATGGAAGCATCCTTACCATCATGAGTAATGACTCGTTCCTCTTTTACCATTCGCACAACTCGTTGGGCCATCGCTTCGTAATCGCTGATTTCTGTACCTCTTCTCGTTAATACAATCGAGCCGGTTTCTGTGTGCTCCCGATCAGAATAGACTTCTTTTGCAACCGGGACGCCCATTTTTATTGCTTCTTCCAGCAATTCGGACTGATTAAGAGCAAAAATAATCATTTGCGGGTCCATTTCGTGCAGTGTTTCTAATATGGCTCTTGCTAAGGTCTTATCCTCCGCAGCCTTCATAAATAAAGCTCCATGCGGTTTACAATGCTGAATGCTCACTTTTTCTGCAGAACAGAACTCCCTTAAGGCCCCTACTTGATACATGACATAATCTTTAATTTCTGCTGGTGTACAAGTCATGTAGCGCCGGCCAAAGCCCAGTAGATCAGGAAATCCGGGATGCGCGCCAATTCCAACATCATATTTCTTCGCAAGCTCCACCGTCTTCCTCATTACATGAGGATCCCCGGCATGAAAGCCACAAGCAATGTTGGCAGAGGTAATGTACTGCATCATTTCTTCATCATTGCCTAACTCGTAAAGCCCAAAGCTTTCCCCCATATCACAGTTCAAATCTACTTTAAACATTGTGTCACCTCTTTTGCAGTTCTGCTTTATGCTCAGCTAGAAATTCAGTCGTATAATTTCCACTTATAAACTGCTCGTTTTTCATTATCTTTTCTAGGAGCGGCAGATTCGTTTTAACTCCCTGAATATCCATTTCTTCAAGCACTTTTTGCATTTTACTAATCGCGTGATCACGGGATATGCCGTGCACAATAATTTTTCCAATCATTGGGTCATAGAAAGGTGTAACTGCACTTCCATTGATAAAGCCGAAATCATATCTGACATTATCACCAGGCAGCTCCAGGCTAGAAATAACTCCGGGACTCGGGAAGAAGGTGACTGGATCCTCAGCATAAAGCCTGCATTCAATCGCATGACCAGTTTTTGTGATATTATCCTGGGTAAAAGGCAATTGTTCCTTTGCAGCAATCTTTAGCTGCAGCTCGACTAAATCCAATCCTGTTATTTCTTCCGTTACCGGGTGCTCTACCTGCAAACGGGTATTCATCTCAAGAAAATAGAAATTTTTATTTTCGTCAAAAATAAATTCCATTGTACCTACATTCGTATAATCAATTTGCTTTACGCCACGAATGGCAGCTGCCAGCAGCTCATTTCTAAGGGTCTCATCCAAAAACGGGGACGGACTTTCTTCAATCACCTTTTGATTCCGCCGTTGGACTGAGCATTCTCTTTCAAATAAATGCATCACATTTCCATAGGCATCAGCAACAATTTGAACTTCGATATGGCGAGGCTTTGAAATCCACTTTTCCAGAAAAACAGTGCCATCATTAAAAAATGAGTCTGCTTTCTGCTTTGTTGCATCAAACACCTTTAGTAACTCTTCTTGGTTGTGTACGAGCTGCATTCCGATACCGCCGCCGCCCGCACTCGCTTTTAACATAAGCGGATAGCCAAGATCGTTCGCAATCTGTATGGCTTCCTCTACAGATTCAACGCTTTTATCTGTACCCGGAACAACGTTCACACCGGCTTTTTGCATTTGTATTCGTGCTTCAAGCTTGCTTCCCATGAGGCGCATCGTTTCTGCAGAAGGACCAATAAAAACAATATCTTCCTCCTCGCAGCGGCGGACAAATTCCGGATTCTCCGATAAAAATCCATAGCCTGGATGAATCGCATCCGCTTTCGTTTCTTTTGCTACCTGTATTACCTTTTCAACATTTAGATAGCTTTTTTTCGCCTGGGCTGGACCGATGCATACAGCCTCTGTAGCCTCGCTAACATGGGGAGCCTCAGCATCTGCCTCAGAATAGACTGCAACGGTATCGATGCCAAGCTTCTTACAGGTGCGAATAATTCTCCTAGCAATTTCCCCTCTGTTTGCAATCAGCACCTTTTTAAAATAGGCCATCCGCCTAAACCTCCTCTTCAGAAAAAAATTTACTGTTCAATGATGACTGCTATTTCCTGACCTGCATCGAGAAGGTCCTCATCCTCAACAAAGAATTGCGCAAGAACTCCTTCATTCTCTGCTTTTATTTCATAAAAATTTTTCATAACCTCTACAAGGCCAATCACATCGCCCACTTTTACTTGGGCTCCTTCCTTTATATACACATCTTTATCTGGAGCTGGTTTGCGATAGAATACCCCCGGGATTGGTGTTAGTACTGTTTTTTGTTCAGCCATTTTTTAATCCTCCTGCTTGAGCTAATACTTGCTGCTTCATTTGATTGATTTTATTCTGATAATCTTTGCGGATCTCAAGTGCTTCGTGGATATCAACTGCTACAAATCGAACTTTTTCATTCGTTTTGATTTGTGCCATTTTATTTAAATCGGTACTGATAATCGTACAAATCGTTGCATATCCTCCGCCTGTCACAGCATCGTTTAAGAGGGCAATCGGCTCTACGCCATCAGGCACCTGAATGGATCCAATTGGATAGCCTAAATCGACAACATTGGATGGATTGCTTCCAGCTCCAAACGGCTGCTCACGCTCAACGAAATTTAAACGCTCTCCTTTAAATCGATAGCCCACACGATTCGCTTCTGGTGTAACAGTCCATTCCATAGAGAAAAATCGCTCTTTACTTTCCTCAGTCAACCGATAACTGCATAGTCCTAAAACAACACGGACTTCATTTGTTTTCGAGAATGTCGGAATAAGTTCATCACTAATGCGGGTTCCGGTGGCTATTGCAGTTTCGTGATCATTGCCAATTTTCAATTCATCCCCAGATTGAAGTGCGCGGCCTTCGTAGCCTCCAATGCCACACAATGTATAGGTAGAGCGTGATTCCATGATTAGCGGCACGTCAATTCCTCCTGCCACTGCCAAATACACACGTGCACCTTGTTTGATAAAATCGAATGAAAGAACATCTCCAGCCTTTACTTCAAGCGTTTCCCACATCGGCACAGGCTCGCCATTGATTTTCGGCGGCATCTCGCCACCCGTAATGGCAACGGTTGCATTTTGCTGAAATTCTAAGATTGGGCCCATATAGGTAATTTCAAGAACGGCCGCATTTTCCTTGTTCCCAACGAGTAAATTGCTCGCAAAGTAAGAATATTTATCCATGGCTCCTGACGGCGGCATCCCCACTTCATAATGGCCAATTCTGCCGGAATCTTGAACGGTCGTTTGCAGTCCAGGATTGATTACTTTAATCATGCATACAACCTCCTTAACACGGAATCTGAAAATGCTTTCGGATTTTCGAGCACTTCTTGAGGCTTAAATGTAATTTCCTTTGTTAAATAACGGAACTCTCCACTTTCCACTTCTTTTCGAATATCCTCGTATTCCTCCATCGTAATGCTTCGATATCGGAAAACATCTCCCTGTCTAGGGAAGGTCATCGACTCTTTGAAATCATGCAAGCGCTGTTCTTTTTCATAAATTGGGGCTGCTGCAGTTCCGAAGAGTTGGTAGCCGCCAGCTCCCTGCACAGGGTATATAACGGCAAAGGCCCCGCCAAATCCAAATGCTCTTTCTGGTGTAAACGTACGTGGGCGAACATATTTTGGCGCTTCGATTTGCTGTTCACGGGGCACCATTTGATAGCACCATGGCAATCCCGGAACAAACCCGATCATCGAAACGAGATACGGGCTATCTGTAATCGATTTAATGAGTTCTTCTTTAGATTGAAAGCCATTTGTACGGGCCACATATTCAAGGTCTGTTGCTGTCGGGTCCTGATGCCTGTCCCTGAAACGCATTAATGCCTCATGTGTCCAAGGATCTTCGAATAATATCGGCACATCCACAGCACGGGCTGTTATTTCAAAGCTTTCTAAGGAAACCGTCTGTTCTAGTTCTTTCAATTTTGAAATTAATTCATCTGGGTGAATGATATCTGGATTAAAACGAATCATATAGGATGCATTGGAAGGACAGATATCCAGAATTCCCGAAAGGTTTTCCTCTCTCAATGTCTTTGTAATCGCCATAGCCTGAAAATTCGTTTCTAGGCTCATCGCCTCAGATAATTCAACAAAAATAAACTCATCACCGCCATATTCATAACGGGCCAAAGGACTTCACCTCACTGAAAGTATTTATCTACTAATCTTGCAAATTCCATGCCAAGATAATATTTATTGATTTTTCAGATTACTAGTTCTCGGGTGCTGAAAAGTGCGGTGAAATCTTTCAGAATTGAAAGATTGTTTTTCAGTATTGAAAGTGTTTGGTAAGGTTATTTTCGAAAATAGACTAGAAGCGGGATGATTTGCAAAATGGTAGGTATGTTAGGGAATTGGCTTATATATCTTGAAATTCACTGATATATCTCGAAAGTCGCCGATATATCTCGAAAGTCGCCGATATATCCTGAAAGTCGCTGATATATTCCGAAAGTCGCTGATATATCTTTAAAAGCTACGCCATATAACTCAAATAAGCCCCGAAATTTTGAAAGTGAATAAAAAAAGGACTGCATCATCTTTTATTAAAAAGATTTGCAGTCCTCTTTCTTAATTTCTATTAAAAACAACTAGCTTCTGCTCAGTCATTTCTTCAATCGCATATTTTATACCTTCCCGGCCAACTCCACTTTCTTTAACACCGCCGTATGGCATGTGGTCCACTCGGAAGGTTGGAATGTCATTGATCATGACTCCTCCTACATGTAGCTGCTGTGCTGCAGTTAGTGCGGTATGGACGTTATCCGTATAGATACCAGCCTGGAGCCCATACCGGGAATCATTCACAAGCTCAATGGCCTCATCCACAGATTTCACTTTATTAATCAGCACAATCGGGGCAAATACTTCCTGACAGGATACCTTTAGACAAGGATCAGCATCTAAGAGAACAGTCGGCAATAAAATATTCCCCTCCGATGTTCCACCTACAGCCACCTTAGCTCCCTGCTGTTTCGCTTCCTCCAGCCAATCAAGCGTCCGCTGTACATCTTTTTCCGTAATTAAAGCGGAAACATCTGTCGCCGGATCAAGCGGATCGCCAATATTCAGCTTCTTCGTTGCTTCAACAAATTTGTCAACAAAAGCCTCATATAAATCTTCATGAATATATACACGCTGCAAGGAAATGCAAACCTGGCCTTGAAAGCCGAATGCGCCTGCTACACAACGCGAAATAATTTTATCAATATTAATCTCTTTATCAATAATGACCGCGGCATTCGAACCTAACTCCAGCGTAACACGCTTTAACCCCGCTTTATTCCGGATTCCAATCCCCACCGCAGGACTTCCGGTAAATGAAATCTTTTGGACCCGGTCGTCTTTCACAAGCTTTTCACCAATGATCGATCCACTGCCTGTTACAACATTCAAGGCACCAGCCGGCAATCCCGCTTCTTGGAATAATTCAGCAATGAAAAACGCCGATAACGGAGTTTGACCAGCAGGTTTCAAAACAACAGTATTCCCTGAAGCAATAGCTGGCCCTACCTTGTGTGCGACTAAATTCATTGGAAAATTAAAAGGGGTTATCGCGCCAATCACTCCAATTGGTTCCCGCACGGTGTAGGCCAGTCTTCCTTCCCCGCCAGGTGCCGCATCAAGCGGAATCGTTTCCCCATGAATACGCTTCGCTTCTTCAGCAGCAAATTTATATGTTTGAATCGTGCGGGCTACTTCCGTCCTTGCCGCAGATATTGGCTTGGCAGCCTCAGTGGCAATAACTTCAGCTGCCTCATCAGCCCTCTTCTCTAATAGGAATACTACTTTTTCTAATATTTGCGCTCGTTGATGGCTTGGCATAGCCGCCATTATTTTTCTTGCGTTAAAAGCAGCCTCTAATCCTCTATCAATCTCTTCCACCGTTGCTGCTGGAATCTCGGCAATCACCTTTCCACTGTAAGGAGAGCTTAGTGGTACATACTGACTTGCCTCGATCCATTCACCATTCATGAATAATTTCTTCTTCAATTAGATCTCCCCTTATTCATTCTTATCTTAATAGTTTTATATTCTTCATTATCACCCAAAACCCTTTATAACTTTAAAACCTCAGCTTCAATTGCCGCAATCGCATCATGTAGGATATCAAGCATTCTTGCCATCTCTTCTTTATTGATAATTAACGGCGGCGCAAATACAAGCGTATCCTGGCCATCAAACACGACAGATCTGCAAATCAGGCCCCGCTTTGCCGCTTCGGTTACAATCATTGGTGCTAATGGAGCCGAAAATTTCTCATTTGTCTGTTGATCTTTTACAATTTCAATGCCGCCCATCAATCCAAGGCCCTTTACTTTACCAACAATTTTACGCTCGCCTTGAATCCATTTAAAGCCTTTTAGCATTTCGTCTCCCATGATTTCAGCATTCTTAATAAGGTTTTCCTCTTCAATAATTTCGATATTTTTCAATGCAACTGCACAAGCCATTGGGTGCCCGCTGTACGTATAGCCATGCAACAGTGTCCCTGTCGAGAGCTCAGTAAAATCTTGGTGAATTTTTTCAGAAATCATTACGCCGCCTAATTGGGCGTAGCCACTCGTCACACCTTTTGCAAAGCACATCATATCTGGCACAACCCCATAATGCTCAATCCCAAAATATTTCCCTGTCCGGCCAAATCCTGTAATCACTTCGTCTGTTATAAATAAAATGCCATACTCATCACAAATACTTCTAACTTCCTTAAAATAGCCATCTGGTGCGACATGCAGCCCTCCTGCTCCTTGCACAGGCTCTGCAATAAACGCCGCAATGGACTCTGGACCTTCCGCTTCAATCACATCACGCAAATCTTGAGTTGAAAAGTGATCTGCGTAGCAGTAATCTGGATCAAATGAGTTTGTAAAGTCACGGAACGGCTTCAAGCCAGTTGCATTTGTCGAACCCATCGCGACTCCGTGATAGGACTTCGTTCGCGAGATGATCTTTTTTCGATTCGGCTGCCCTTTTAAAATCCAATAATGGCGTGCCAGTTTATACGCTGTATCATTTGCCTCTGAACCGCCGGAAGTAAAGAATGTGGCCTTTAAATCCCCAGGTGCAATCTCGGCCAATTTTGCAGCCAAACGAATCGCAGGTTCATTGCTAAATGTAGCAAAGCATGAGGAGAATGCTAGCTTGGACATTTGTTCCATCGCCACTTTCCCCAATTCCTCTCTCCCATGCCCAACATTCACATTCCATAGAGAAGACATGCCATCAATGACTGTATTCCCCGCCATGTCGTGAAGGTGTACCCCTTTCCCTTCTGTAAAAATAAACGATGGCCCCTGATCTTGCTGCTGCTTTATAGGAGAGGTTGGATGCAGAAAATGTTTCTTATCAAAGTCCATTAATTCTTGAATGCTACTCGTATTCTTTATCATAATTTAATTCCTCCTAGAAAAATTTAGCTTCGTTCTTATATAATTTGTAAATGCAAATTTTATGCCAACTTTTTATTAGAATCTTTCCTCCATCTTGACGCTTAGAAATTAAGCGGACATGAAATTCGCTATTTCCATTAAATGACCCTAATTTAAGGGCTAAGCGGACACGGGGGTACTTTATTCACGAAATAACACAAGGATATCAATGCTTTTCTACAAAATAACGTACCCTATGTCCACAAAGATACAGAATTACCTCATTTCCGTCCAAATAACGGCCCTGATGTCCGCAAAGATAACAAAGTTTATGATCTGCGTTCACCGTATGTGTGGCCTACATTTATTATTGACGCTTGTCGCCATAGCCTAAAATATCCAACACTCAGATTTAATCTTTACCTGGATTGGGTATACTTTAGCGGGAAAGTCCCTTTTTTTCCCTCGAAAATATTGTTTTATATATATAAAAGGGTTTATCTTCACCTTCAAATTTTTTTATGCTAGAATCCTTCTAGTAGGGGGACATGCCGCGATTTTTCAATGGAAATTAATTGAGAAATAGGACCCTGAAATTTTTAAATATTAAATGATAGAAGGGGGTTATATTATGCATCTATTGCCACGGGAAATTGACAAGCTCATGATTGTAGTGGCTGCAGATCTTGCCAAACGCCGGAAGGATAGAGGATTAAAACTAAACCATCCGGAGGCAGTAGCTCTTATTACCTATGAGGTAATGGAGGGGGCAAGAGATGGAAAAACAGTCGCCGAGCTTATGGAGTATGGAGCAACTATTTTATCAAGAGAAGATGTTATGGACGGAATACCAGAAATGATTAATGATATTCAAGTCGAAGTGACATTTCCAGATGGAACCAAATTGGTTACAGTACACAGTCCTATTAGATAAACAGGAGGGAGCGTTTAATGCTGCCAGGAGAATACGTCTTAAAAGATGAAGATATTATCATTAATGAAGGAAAAGAAGTCTTTATTATTTCTGTTACAAATACGGGTGACCGCCCAGTTCAAGTAGGTTCACACTTTCATTTTTACGAAGTGAATGATGCTCTTAAATTTGAGAGGGAAAAAGCTTACGGGAAAAGATTAAATATTCCTGCCGGAGCAGCTGTGCGTTTTGAGCCAGGTGATGAAAAGGAGATCCAGCTTATACAATTTGCTGGTGAACGCCGCGTTTACGGTTTCAATAATAAGGTAGATGGCTCTTTAGAAAGTGAGGATAATAAATGAGTTTTAAAATGTCCAGAAAGCAGTATGCTGAAATGTACGGGCCAACAACAGGCGACTCCATCCGTCTAGCAGATACTGACCTATTTATTCAAATTGAGAAAGATCATACAACATATGGAGAAGAAGTAGTCTTTGGCGGCGGGAAAGTAATTCGTGACGGTATGGGGCAGCACCCTCTTGCAACACGCGGGGAAGGTGTAGCAGATACAGTCATCACAAACATCGTTATTTTTGATTACACAGGAATTTACAAAGCTGACTTAGCTATTAAAGACGGCAAGATTTTTGGCATCGGCAAAAGCGGCAATCCGCTCATTATGGATAATGTCGATATTATCATAGGTGCAGCTACTGAAATCATTGCTGGAGAAGGCTTAATCGTGACAGCCGGAGCCATTGATACGCATGTGCATTTTATTAATCCAGAACAAGTGCAAACGGCTCTAACATCTGGCACAACGACATTAATTGGAGGAGGAACAGGACCTGCAGCTGGATCACGGGCAACAACAGTAACTCCTGGAGAATGGAATATTCACCGGATGCTAGAAGCTGCGGAAGGTTTGCCGATTAACGTTGGCTTTACAGGCAAAGGACATGCGGCATCCATCGCGCCTTTAGCAGAGCAAGTGAAAGCTGGAGTTATTGGACTAAAAGTACACGAAGACTGGGGAGCAACAGGCTCATCCCTAGATTATGCACTAAGGGTTGCAGACGAATATGATATTCAAGTGGCCCTGCACGCAGATACTTTGAACGAGAGCGGATTTATGGAAACGACAATGGCTGCAGTGAAAGACCGTGTTTTGCATATGTATCATACAGAAGGAGCTGGCGGAGGACATGCCCCCGATTTAATCAAATCTGCGGGATACCATAACATCCTGCCCTCATCAACAAACCCAACCCTCCCTTATACCGTTAATACAATTGACGAACATCTTGATATGGTCATGGTTTGCCATCACTTAAACCCTTCTGTTCCAGAGGATATCGCGTTTGCCGATTCAAGAATCAGAAGAGAGACCATTGCCGCGGAAGATATTCTTCAGGATATGGGTGTGTTTAGTATGGTCAGCTCTGACGCTCAAGCGATGGGCCGAGTAGGAGAAGTCGTTTTGCGTACTTGGCAAGTGGCTGACAAAATGAAGAAACAAAGAGGGATTATGTCTGGCGATAGTCAATATGCAGATAATAATCGTGCAAAACGCTATATTGCGAAATATACAATTAACCCAGCGATTACACATGGAATTTCCAACCATGTCGGTTCAATCGAAATTGGGAAAATTGCAGATTTAGTTCTTTGGTCTCCGAAATTCTTTGGAGTAAAGCCTGAAATGGTTCTTAAAAACGGACTTGCCGTAACAGGATTAATGGGGGATGCCAACGCTTCTATCCCGACTCCACAGCCTTATATTTACAGACCAATGTATGCCCAATTCGGAAAAGCCTTATCGAAAAGCTCGATTACTTTTATTTCTCAGGCTGCCTATGATGATGGTGTTCACGAAAAGCTTGGTTTGAAAAAAATAATTCTTCCTGTTGGCGGGATCCGGACCTTATCGAAAAAAGATATGAAATTAAATTCGGAAACTCCGGATATTACAGTCGATCCGCAAACATATGAAGTAAGAGTTAACGGTGAGCTGCTGACATGTGAACCAGTAGATACGGTACCAATGGGACAGCGATATTTCTTATTCTGAGGTGAAAAGATTGATAATTGAAAAGGTTGTTACAAACTTAGAAAATATGGATCAAGAAGAAATAAAGAAACGCCATATCGAAAAGGTTTACTTAGAAAGCGCACATTTAATGAAACGTATTCAGAGAGTAAAAACGGATCATGGCAACGAGCTTGGCATTCGCTTAAAAGAACCACGAGACCTTTTGGCAGGCGATGTGCTATACATGGACGATAAAAATATGATTGTTATCGATGTGCTCACAGACGATCTGCTCGTCATCAGCCCACGAAGCATAAAGGAAATGGGAACAATCGCCCATCAGCTTGGAAACCGGCATCTTCCAGCTCAGTTTGAAGAGAATGATATGCTCGTTCAATATGATTATTTAGTTGAAGAACTGCTGCAAGAGCTTGGTATTCCTTATACCCGCGAAGATCGAAAAGTGAAGCAAGCATTCCGCCATATAGGTCACAGCCATGGATAATAGAATTCTCTCTCTGTTTCAGCTATGTGACTCTAATTTTCCTACAGGAGCTTTCAGCCACTCCTTCGGTTTAGAGAGTTACATCCAGGAAGAGAAAGTGAAAGACTCAGAGACTTTTTTCCAGTGGCTGCAAGTATATTTGCATGAACAGCTCATTTATACGGACGGTCTTGCTTGCCGTATGACTTATGACGCTCTTGTAATTGAAGATTTTCAAAAAATCTGGAAACTCGATCGTTTAGTTACTGTCCAAAACTTGCCAAGGGAAACACGCCAAGGCACGAAAATGATCGGAACGCGAATGCTAAAGCTCACGGAATCTTTATATGAGCTGGAAATTCTCTCGCAATATAGAGAGAGAATTACAAAGAAACAGTCATTCGGTCACCCATCCATTGTTTTTTCCATAGTTGCACATGGCCTTGGGGTGACGAAGCAGGATGCCATTCTTTATTATTTGTATTCGGCTATTTCCAGCCAGGTTCAAAACGCAGTACGGGCTATTCCGTTAGGCCAAACAGCGGGACAAGTCATCACACATAAATTTCAAACCGAATTAGCCCAGGCAGTTGAAAAAATCCTTCAGCTCCCCGAAGATGATTTCGGCATCGTGTCTCCAGGTCTTGAACTAGCTCAAATGAACCATGAACGAGTAAATATTCGAATTTTTATGTCTTAATTTTTTATAAACGCAGTAAAGGAAGTGTTTGAATGGAAGCAATTAAAATTGGAGTTGGAGGACCTGTTGGAGCAGGAAAAACAATGCTGATCGAAAAATTAACCCGTCATCTTGCTGATGAAATTAAAATGGCGGTCGTAACGAATGATATTTACACAAAAGAGGACGCAAAGTTTTTAATTCAGAACGGTGTTTTGCCTGAAGATCGTATCATCGGAGTTGAAACAGGCGGATGCCCTCATACGGCTATACGCGAAGATGCTTCGATGAATTTTGCTGCCATTGATGAGTTAATCGAGCGCCATCCAGATGTCGAGCTTATCTTTGTGGAAAGCGGCGGGGACAACCTTGCAGCCACTTTTAGTCCAGAACTAGTAGACTTCTCTATTTATATTATTGATGTTGCACAAGGCGAGAAAATTCCGCGCAAAGGCGGACAAGGGATGATTAAATCTGATTTATTCATCATTAACAAAACAGACCTTGCTCCTTTTGTTGGTGCCAGCCTTGAAGTAATGGCTCAGGATACGAAGGTTTTCCGCGGAGAAAAGCCATTCTTTTTCACTAATTTAAAAAAGGATGAAGGTCTCCCTGAAGTGATTGACTGGATTAAGAAGAATGCTTTATTAAAAGGATTAGAGTAAGATGACAGACTGGACTGGCGTGTTATCTTTAAATCTTGAAAACAGACACGGGAAAACCGTTGCTAAAAATGTGTATTTTCAAGGCGCATTCAAGGTCATGCGGCCGGTTTATCATGATGATTCCGGACAGGTTTGCTATTATCTTTTAAATCCTGGCGGCGGCTATTTAGACGGCGACCGGTACCGAATGGAAATAACAATCGATGAAGGCGCCAAAGCGACTTTAACAACACAGTCGGCAACAAAGGTTTATAAGACGCCAAATGACTATGCCTATCAAGAGACGGAGATTTCACTAAAGAAAGGCAGTTATTTAGAATATCTTCCTGATCCTTTAATTGCTTATCAACATGCTCGTTATAAGCAGAAAACAGTCATTCATATGGAAAAAGGGGCAACGTTCCTTTATACAGATATTTTAACCCCGGGCTGGTCTCCGAATGGGGAAAAGTTCACCTATAATTCTATTCAGTTAATCACAGAGATCTATTTGGATGATCAACTAGGTGTATTTGATCACATTAAATTGATCCCCGCTCAGCAAAAATTAACTGAGTTAGGGTTTATGGAAGGATATACGCATCTAGGATCGATGATCGTAATAGGCGATCAAACGGATAGCGGTCTTCTGGATGAACTTTATGAAACGATTAAAATGGCAGAGGGAAACATTAAATTCGGCCTATCTAAACTTGAAGTGCCGGGATTTAGTATACGAGTTCTTGCAAACTCTACCCAAATAATAGAACGAATTTTCGCCAATTGTCATCGTCTCATTAACGAAAAATGGTTCAATCATACTCCTAGATCATTAAGAAAATACTGAAACTAAAGTCCCGGATTAGAAAATAGGAATCCGGGCTCTTTTTTTGTGGAATTGATTTACTTCCCTTGAAATAAATGAATATATAGTTTAAGCTAGGAAAAACTTTAGCTGAGACCTGTAGAGGAGGTTAAGTATGCCCGAGGAAAAAAAGGGAAAGCCAGTAATTGAAGATTTTGAGGTTGAAAAACTTTTCGAAGACCGCCCACATGAGCGACACGCATTCTCATTTAAGGTACAAGGTGATGAATATAAAGGACATTATCACGAGGACGAAATTATATGGCTTCATCCACACCCAAAACAAATGATTGGCGAAAGTAAAGTTGACACGATCGAAGCGACTATACAGTCATTAATGAGACAATATGGGATTTCAAGCGGGATTGAGGATTTAGAATTAATGCCAGCATTTGAAGATCGAATCCACGAACGGCAAGCATTTACGTTGCAAGTCCAAGGCGAAGAATTTAAAGGCTTTGTACACAAAGGAGAGATTCAATGGTTCCATCCACAGCCACAGCAAAAGCTTGAAGAAGAACATATTGAAGCGATTGAATCAGAAATCCATGAAAAAATAGCAGAGCAAACAAAGAGTGAAGAATAGCAAAGGGACGGTTCACGTGCTTCGAAAAGCACAAAAACCATCCCTTCTTTTCTTATTTTTTATCCCACTCTTCAATATTCCATAATACACCGAACCCGTGATGTCCTAACGTCCGGGTGCTGATGCCAGTTACGTCTTTATTAACTCCATACAGTGCCTCCAGATAGACTAGAAAATTATATGGCGGATCAATTGCCAGCTCTTCCTGGAAACTTTTATAGTAGGATTCTCTTTCATCGATATTCGTTGCTGTACGAGCATTCATTAGAAGTTCATCGACCTTTTCGTTTTGATAGGCCCCAAAATTATATTGCCCATCGCCAATTTCACTGCTATGGAAAAGACGGAATGTGTGATCATCTGGATCAAACTCACTTCCCCAGCCAATAATTAATGCCTCTTCTCCATCATATTTCACCGCATTCCGGTCAACAGGTTTCGGCACCGCCATTATACCAAGCGGCTTTAACTGTTCAGAAACGACATTCGCAAGTGCGACACGAATTTTATCTTGGATCGGGGAAACGAGTTCAAATTCAAATCGTTTTCCGTCTTTTATTAAGACCCCATCTGATCCTTTTACCCAGCCAGCTTCAGCTAAAAGCTGCTTCGCTTTTTCAATATTGTACGAATACCATTCTTTTTGCGGGACTCCTGCCCAAGATTTCTGCAACGGTCCCCATGCAGGATCTCCCTTCCCAGCTAGTACCCCTTTGACTAAATCTTCCCGATTTACCGCAAGATTCATCGCCTGGCGGACACGCTTATCTTGAAATAGCGGCAAACGCATATTATACATAACGGCCCGATAATCCGCTGTCGATACTTCATGCACAGCATAAGGGTCTGTTTCTTTAACACCTGCCAGCTGATTCGGCTCCAATAATGCTAAATCGATTTCTCCCGTTTTCAACTGTAAAGCGCGTGTATTGGCATCCGGTACAGCTTTGAAAACCACTTCATCTAACTTCGGCGCTTGTCCGTAATAACCATCATTCCGTTCCAGCACAATCGTATGATCGTTTTTCCATTCCTTTAGCTTGAATGGACCATTCCCAATTGGGTGCTGATTAAAATCAGTTTCATTTAGATTCTCATCACGCAAAAGATGCGCGGGAACGATGCCGATTTTTAGCTTATCCAAAAGAGGCGGAAAAGGACGATGCAGAGTCATTTTTACTTCAAACTCTCCTATAGCTTCAACTGACTTAATTTCATTAAATTCACCTGAAATAGGTGTATTTGTTGACGGATCTTTAATTTTATTAAAGGTAAAGGCAACATCCTCAGCCGTTACCTGATTTCCATCCTGCCATTTAGCGTCTTCACGGAGTTTAAATGTATAGATTAAATTGTCCTGAGAAATCTCCCAACTCTCCGCTAAATCAGGTTTTACGTTGTTATTTTCATCTGGCTTAGTTAAGCCGCGGAAAAGAAGGGCATCAATTTCCTGGCTTTCATCTAGAACAGGATTCACTTTTTCAATTTCTGAATCCGTGCCATAAACGAGCTTCTTCTTTTTGGAAGATTGGGCTTGTTCTGAATTGCCTCCGCTGCAGCTCGTTAAAACAATAAGACTAAAAATAGAAACAATCGCTAAAATTAGTTTTTTATACATGAATCTCTTCCCTCTCATTTCTTCTCAACCCTCTTATAGGTATCGGCATATAAGACAAAAGTGCTTGTGTGTATTCGTTCTTAGATTGGCAAAGCTTGTCTGAAGGCAATTCTTCAACAATCCTTCCTTCATTCATGACAAAAATACGCTGACAAAGCGCCATCGCAGCGCGAATATCATGTGAAATAAAAAAAATAGCCATTTCGTCAAGTTCATTCAATGATCGGATTAATGAAATCATTTTTGCTTGTGAGCTCATATCTAGATTGGCAAATGGCTCGTCTAACACAATGAGCTCTGGTTCCACTAAAAGTGCCCTGGCAAGTGCAACACGCTGCCTCATCCCGCCAGAAAGTTCATGAGGATATAGTGACATAGCAAATGTAGGGAGCTCTACTTTTTGTAAAACAGCTGCTACTTCCTCTTTTTTATTTCCTTCGCCTTTTTTCCAGTAGTCGAATCCTTCGCCAACAATTTTCTCCACTGTCCAGCGAGGATCAAAAGAGGCTATTGGATCCTGGTGTACCCATTGAATACCTCTTCGCAGCTCTTTTTGGCCATACCATGAAACCGTTCCCCTGCTGCATGTCTCAAGGCTCAGCATGAGGCGGGCAAGAGTGCTTTTTCCTCCACCGCTTTCGCCGATTAATCCAACTATTTCTCCAGGATGGATTTGCAGTGTCACATCTCGGACAGCCTCGAATTTATCTGATCGAAACCACTTTTTCTTGTAAAATGTTTTAGAAACATCTTCTACTCTCATTATTGGATTTTCTTCTTTGACAGGATAAACCATAGATGGGTTTGATAGTAACTGATAATCTTCCAGCAGTTTTTTGGCTTGATCCGACTCAGGGTTTGCAAATAATTCTTCAGCTGATGCCTGTTCAATGACCTGGCCATTGCTCATCACAATCACATCATCGGCCATTTCAGCCACCACACCTAAGTCATGTGTAATAAATAGAACAGTTCCGCCTGATTCCTCCTGCCATTCACGTATAAGTGATAGAATGTCAAACTGAATTTTCATGTCAAGGGCAGTCGTTGGTTCATCAGCTATTAACAGGGTTGGATTCAATGCAATAGCTATAGCCAATTGCACACGCTGTCTCATGCCGCCCGATAATTCGTGTGGGTAGGAACGGAAAACATGCACAGGGTCCTTCATTTTCACTAGCCGCAAAAGTTTTATCGCTTCTTCATTTGCCTCCCTTTTCTTTAGGGAAGTGTGGGTCTTGAAGAGCTCCTTAAAATGGGACCCAATCGTTCGAAGCGGATCGAAGGTTTGCCATGTATCCTGAAATACAAAACCTAGACTTTTGCCGCGGTATTCCCGTTTCCGGTTACCACTCATCATTTGCACATTTTCCCCTAAAAATGTCACAGAACCTGAAGTAACCGTTACTTCCTGAGGCAGTAAGTCAATAACTGCCCTTGCAGTTAAGCTTTTACCAGAGCCGCTCTCTCCAATGAGTGCGGTGATCTTTCCTTTCCGGATGCGAAAAGAAGCATTTGCCACTAAATCTATGTCAGGAAGAGAGATTGTAAGATTTTCTGCTTCAAGAAGATAATCAGTCATATTTTCCTCCATTTCTGAACTGTGGACCGGTTAAGCGATCTTGCAACTCATCTCCTGCAAAATTAATAAATAGTACAGTTAAAGTTATACAAATCCCTGGAAATAAAGCCATCCACCAAGCACCTCCCAGTAAATAACTTTGTGCACCCATCAGCATATTTCCCCATGATGGTTCATGTGGAGGAATACCAATTCCAAGAAAGCTTAGTGTTGCTTCGGCAAGTACGGCATGGCTGATTCCGCCGACAGCAAGAACCGCGATGGTCGGCCAGCATTGCGGCAGCATATGCCGGTGCAATAATTGCAAAGGTGTAGCGCCAATTACAGTAGAAGCTTGAATAAAGATATCATTCTTCATCGTCATTATTTCTGTACGGACTAGACGAGCAATAGTCATCCAGCTTGTTAGGCTAATCACTAGAATGATGGACATCAATCCTTTAGGCAATAGGAGCTGTAGGATAATCATGAGCAGCAGCGAAGGGAAGCTTAGGGCAGCATCCACAATCCGCATCATGATCCGGTCCATGACACCACCAGCAAAACCGCTTATCGCTCCATAACTAACCCCTATTACGATTGAAACTGTCATAGCGGCAGCACCGACTAAGAGAGAAACACGCCCTCCATACAAAAGACGTGTTAAAACATCCCGTCCAAGTTCATCTGTTCCAAATAAATGTTCTGATCCAGGGGGCAGAAGAACCTGATCCATCTTGATAGACATCGGGTCATAAGATGTAAGAAAGGGTGCCATCCAGACAGAAAAAATAAGAAGCAAAAAAGAGGAAGTTGCCATAATAAGCTTCCACTGACGTTTTATTCTCATTTCTTTCCCTCCTCAAGCAGCTGCGAACGCAGGCGTGGATCCATCCATGCACAAAGGAGATCAACTAACAAGTTTATCGCAATGACAAAAACCATACTCAATAAAATGACGGCCAATAATACAGGGTAATCATGTGCTAGGGCAGCCTTTAATGAAAGTCTGCCAAGGCCTGGCCACGAAAAAATAGTTTCTATGACTACAGAACCCGCAAGCCCTACAGCAAGTGACATTCCTGTATAGGATAGAAAGGGGATTGAAGCATTTGGCAGCAAATGATTCAGCAAAATTCTTCGTTCCTCAATACCCCGAGCTTTTAAAGCAAATATAAATCCATTATCTTTCGTTATGTTTATATGATTTCGAAGGAGCCTGATATAATAACCGGCATGTGATAAAGCGAGGACTAATGAAGGCATAAGTAAATATCGAAGTTGTTCGCCCCATCCTCCTTCCCCCATTCCGGAAGTCGGCAGTACGCCTAAATAAACGGAGAAAAAAAGCATTAGCATAAGTGCGAACCAAAAAGGCGGTATGGACATAAATAATAAGCTTACCCATGTAATCACTTGATCAAAAAAAGATCGCCGAAACAATCCAGATATGACACCAAACACGCCAGCAAGCAGAAAAATAATCAAATGGGATGACATCATGAGAATAAATGTAGGCTGCAGCGCTTGGATAACCAATAAGGTTACATCTTCCCCGGAAATGAAGGACTGCCCCCATTCGCCGTGTAATATTTGGGAAAGCCACTTTCCATATTGGACCGGGAGCGGATCATGAAGTCCAAGGTTTTCAGTGATGCGAAGCCTGTCCGCCTCACTCATTTTCTGAAGCTGTTCCCCATAAAGTGCAGCTGCCGGATCCCCTGGCAGCATCCGAATAAATAAAAAGCAAAGCATGCTGCCAATGAGTAAAACTACGATTGATTCAGCAAGCCGCTTCAAAATAAATAGACCCATTTACATCCTGCTTTCTATAAAGTGAAACTTCAATCAGTGGGGGTTTTCTTCCATCCCCTACTGATTGTAAGTTGAACTAATCGGGCTTTTACGGGCTGTTGATCCCCATTTAGAAATTTTTATTTTACTTAACTTCTTGAATAGGGGGTCTTACAGCCCGTTAATCTGCGATAAATAAACCTATAGTTACGGAAACACATACTTGAGTTTTCATCTTGTATCTTACCATATTTTCATTCATATATTAATAGATATAAAAAGCCTCAACTACTATTCTTTCTATTAAAAACTTTCCCGTTTTCCCCCAGTATCTCTGCAGATGTTTGCAAGGAGACTAAACGCTCTTAATACAATTTTTATGTTTTAAAGCCACTGACAAATTTTTTCTATTTTCAATTTCACAAACCACTGAAAATAGATTATACTGAGTTCACTATCATATTCAAATGGAGGAAATTTCTATGTCTGAAAATAATCAATCTGAAGCGCCTAAAAAGAAAATCAGCCTGCAGGAAGCAATGAAACAGCAGCTTGAAAAGAAAAAAAATCAGGCCAACGCTTCCGGCAAAGGTGCAACAAATGGAGATTTATCTACTAAAAAGCTGAAGAGCCAGCAATCAAAGAAACCAAGCAATACCCGCAGAAAAATGGGTGTCTAATGAACGGACAAAATCGGAAAGATGTATTGCCTGGCAAGACTGTTGACATCGTCCTTAAAGCCGATCAAAGAACAGGAAAGCTTACTAGAGGCATTGTAAAGGATCTGCTCACAAAATCGAGTACCCACCCCCACGGCATTAAAGTCAGACTAACAGATGGACAGGTTGGACGTGTCCAAAAAGTCCACGCTGAATAAACAGTGGAAAAAGCATTCAAGGCTATCCCTGAATGCTTTTATTTATTCCCTTCACCAACTTGAATTAATTCTATTACTTCATTATTAAGTCCTTCGTAAAAGACAACATCCCAGCCATTTTTCAGCTTGTAAGGCCCTTCAGACAATTCCAGTCCATTTACACTCAGCTTCTTAACCCACTCCTCTACATCCTCCACCTGCCACGATAGATGAATAGTGCTGATGGGGACAGGAGCTTCCTCTGACTCAATTAATTCGATTCTTACCTCTCCTTTTATAAGAAAGGCTATTTTTTCACCGAGCAGTGTAAGGTATTGTTCGATTTTAAAATCAAAAACAGTTTCATAGAATTCAATGGCTTCTTCTAAATTTCGAACTTGAATGCCTCCATGATGCCATTTCATTGCTGTTTTTCCATTGGCAAAATCAAATTCATATCGCCAAACTCATGCCAAAGGTATCCGTTTGTTAGTGCCTCATTGTAAGCTTTCATTAGAAGAGGCTCTTGAATAAATGCTGTGAGAAGGTCCAAATGACTGGCTTCGGGTTCATGAAAACCGGTTATGAGGCCATCTACTGCTTTAAGCGGGTACCCTTTTTGAATATATAAATTTGTTAGCCCTTCCTTTGCTTCAACAATTCCATCTGTATTAACAGCTGTTTCTAGTGCGCGGACGACAGTGGTTCCTACTGCAATGACACTACCGTTATTTTTTTTCGTTATGTTTACCAAGTCGGCTGTTTCCTCAGGAACGCAATATGCTTCAACATGTTTACTTGGATTTGGCCAGCGATCGTTTCCATAATAGCTTAAGCCTGTATGAAGTTGAAGAAAAGCAATGTTTATACCCTTTTTCTTCAGATTATTTAGGAGCTTCCAAGTAAAAGCCCTTCCAGCAGAAGGCATTTCCACGGAGCCCGGAACAGAAGCATAAACGGTTTGATACATTTC
Source organism: Bacillus sp. DTU_2020_1000418_1_SI_GHA_SEK_038 (assembly GCF_032341175.1). Lineage (NCBI taxonomy): Bacteria > Bacillati > Bacillota > Bacilli > Caryophanales > Bacillaceae > Bacillus > Bacillus sp. DTU_2020_1000418_1_SI_GHA_SEK_038. Next base: position 3,823,377 of record NZ_CP135435.1, read on the forward strand.
TAACGGCCAAGGTGTTTCAATATATTCATAGTGAAGCGGCTCTCCATATTGATAGATCGTATCGTATAGTTCGATTCCACTCTTTGAAAATGCGAGAATAATTAACGGGGCTTCATTTCCCTGCCAAGTAATAGTCGCTGTTAGATTTCCTGGTAAATCTATCTTTTCACCCACCTTCAATATCCCTACTGTTACAAGTGCCTCCCATTCGAATTCAGATATTTTCCGAGATAATCGAATTTCAATATTTTGGTTACCTCTTTTCCCTTTTAACACAGCTGGAAGTGTACGGCTATTATTTAGGACAAGCAAATCTCCTTCATGCAAGTAAGACCCTAGCTCGTAAAATGGATTATGGAAGCTGTCTCCCGTTTTTGTATCGAGCGCCATTAAACGGACATGATCCCGCAGTATTCCTCTGTATTCAGCCGGCGTATTTGCATTTAAATCTTCAAGGATTTGGAATGGACGAGCAGCTATCATCATAGGAGCGGCCCCCTTTTTTCATTTAAAATGGATTGTGCCTCAAATCTCTTTCCGTTCACGTCTACTGATTCATTTAATGCGAGATAAACAAATGCCTTTGCCACATCATGAGGGTTACCAAGCTCATAGTCACAATCAGGAACGGCAATTGCGTGCATCTCAGTATCCATTTCTCCAGGATCAACCATCCCTATACTTACACCTGTATCCTCTAGCTCATCAGCCCAAGTTTGTGTCAAGCCTTCCACCGCGAACTTTGAAATCCCATAAGCACCCCATTCGGCAAATCCTGTTTTTCCAGCTTCCGATGTGACATTCAGAATTCTCCCGTTATTTCTAATTAACATGCCTGGCAATACACGCTTCGTTACAAGGAAAGGATTAACTACATTCATCCGTATCACTTCCGTAAAGTCATGATCTGGATAATCGGCCAGCAGCGCAGGACCCGGTCCAAATACGGATGCATTATTTATTAAAATATCTACCCGTCCGAATGTTTCTTCTGTAATCGAGACGAACCGATTTACATCCCTTACATTCGTAACATCCGCCTCCACTGCAATGATCTCTGCCCCCAGCTCCCTCGCTTCTTGCTCAACCTTGCGCAGCATCCCTTCCCCTCTCGCACAAATCGCAAGCCGTGCTCCTCTTTTAGCAAATGCCAATGTCAGCGCCCTTCCAAGACCTTTCGATGCCCCTGTAATCATAACAACCATTTTATTTTTCATTTGAATCACTCGCTTTCTTTTGTTTTCTTACTTTTATTTTAGAAAAAGAAAGCACTAGTGGCATCGGAAGCTTGGAGGAAAGCTCTTACGCAAATCGATTGAGGAAGATCTACGACTTTCGGATGAGGAGCAATTTTTCATTGAGTATCACGACCTTTGTTTCCCTATTTTTGGGGATTTCATAAAAAACGGGAAATTTAAGGCTATTTGTTTCCCACTTTTTACGGATTTCAAAAAAACCAGGAAACTTAAGGCTGATTGTTTCCCACTTTTGATGGATTTCAAAAAATACAGGAAACTTAAGGCTGATTGTTTCCCATCTTTGATGGATTTCAAAAAACACAGGAAACTTAAGGCCCTTTGCTTCCCTATTTTTATGGATTTCACAAAAAACAAGGAACATAAGGCTGATTGTTTCCCCTTGAAAGGACATCCTATGAAAGGGAGGTATGATAAATGGCATTGAGGATTTTTTTAATAATTTTATTCACAAGTTTTCATTTTACAGTGGATGCTTCTGCTGAAGTTACGCTTAAAGCTGCTTATATAAGAGACCATCAGCTATGGATAAAAGAAGGCGATAAAGAAATTCAACTGACAACAGGTAGGTATATATTAAATCCACAGTGGTCAAAGGATGGGCGGTTTATTGCCTTTTTAGATGGCGATGAGCATCAAGAAAAAACATATTTGTATATTTATGATTCACAGGAAAAGGAGATATACCAACCATTTGAAATGATAGAAACGAGAAATTTTAAATGGTCGCCCATATCCAATCAGCTAGCCTACAATGCAGGCGGTGTCCTAAATGTGACGAAAACAAAGAATGGACGGCCACAAGGTTTTGAGAACGTTTCACTAGGTGTAAGTGATTTTGCATGGTTCCCTAACGGAAAAGAATTTATCGTTTCATCACAATCAAAATTGCTTCCAACTGGATGGGAGCCTATTCATCTTTTTAAAGTGGCAGCAGATGCCAATTTGAATGCAAATAAAATAGAGCCTTTTTATACCATTGGGACAAATGATCAATTATTTGCCATCGATGCTGTTTACTTTAAGTGGAGTTCAGACGGGAAATGGGTTAGCTTTCTAGCCATGCCGACTGCGTCTTTATCCAATGACAGCAATACATTATGCGTCCTTTCATCAAAAGGAGATCAATTTCAAGTGGCAGGAAAGATGCTTTGGTATAAAAACTGGATTAAATGGGCTCCAGCAAAAAATCAACTAGCCTTTATTTCGGGGGAAGGAAGATTTCTCGTTGAAAACAAACATGCAACGATTGCCGATATTCCTGTCATGACTAAACGAAAGGAATATACACCGAAAGGATTTGTAGACCTTGATATCGAATGGTACTCTCCAGATCAAGTCATTGTCGCCCGCGCTAAAGAAAATAAAGAATGGAAAGAGGGACCCGTTCCAACGATGTTTACAGCTCTATATGTCATTAATCTAAAATCAGGAGAACAAAAGCAGATTACCTTTCCAAACAAAAATGAATTAGATCATGCACCGCAAGTCATTGGATCAACAATTACTTGGTATCGAAAGACTGAAAAGGGTCACCAAGGGGATGTATGGGTGAAAGAAGGAATGGATGGGAAAGAATATCTGTGGTTAAAAAGCGTGGATTCTGCTCCGGTATTTTTATATAAAAATCGAAATTTTTAACAACATGTTCCTCATATCACTGATGACGAACTTTTCGTCTCTAAATTGCACTATTTCCGTTCTTTGTGTGTTTTTGTGAAAAACAAACAAAGGAGCTGTTCAGAAAGTCAGCATTTCTGAACAGTCTCCTTGATTTAAATGCAATTTATTAACCCATTATTCTATTAAAGATTTCATTCCAAGTCAGTGGGCTATCACTTTCAACAGGTGGGGTGCCAATAACTTTTTGGTTAATGGGCATTAGAGGCTCAACAAATGTAGACACCACGTTTGGACTCGAAAAAAAGCCGATGACTTTTAAAGTTTCTGAACCAATGTTTCGAACATTGTGAGGAACCATGATAGGAATAAGTGCCATTTCCCCTTTAGTTAATTCCCCTTTTTCATTGTTGACAGTTGCTTCCGCTTTTCCTTCTAAAACGAGAATAATTTCTTCTGCACTATCAGTATGAGTACCGAGACTATTTCCAGGTTCGATCTCAAAGTAAACAACGGAAAGATTCTTTGTTCCTGTACTTTTGTAAAGCGGAAATGCTGCCTTTTGTCTTGTCGTTGGATCACTCTCAAACCATCCTTCTAAAAGCTTCAATGAGTTAAGATTTGCTGTAATCATGCCCAACCTCCAGCCCCATATTTTCATTTAATCATATGAGAAAAGACCGTAGTTTCGAACAAGATGTCTCCGACAAAATAACCCTTTTTTAATAAAATGTCATTGATTTTTACTTTTTGATCCACCGTTATTTTCTCAATACTGGAGAATTCCGTTTTAAATAGCCTGTAGGTAGATATAAAACCCACCAAATATGGCAGCTAATTGTCACTTTTAGTTTTATAGATTTTCTAATTCATCTACAAATTCTGAGATAACCGAACCATGTCCCTGCAAAGTATCCCATTTTCAATAATTTCTTCTGGATAGTGCTTGGTGAAAAAGTCTAGATCAATACCAATCATTCGAAAACCACATTTTTGATAAAGAGCTAATTGCCCAATACTTGAATTTCCGGTTCCCACTTCTATCGTTTTGTATCCCTTTAAATTAGCTGTCTGGATTGCATGCATGATAAGTTTTTTCCCGATTCCGCAGCCATGGCGGGTTTCGTTCACTGCAATATTTACCAACTCCACCATTTCAGGCCTTGTCGGCAGCAGTACATATACCCCTACAATTTGGCCAGCCATTTCAGCTACAAAGCATTCTCCTCTTTTTATATATTCCTCAACTAATTTTGAAGAAGGATCTGCCAAAAGCAATAAATCCATAGGCGGTTTTTCATTCATATTCAGTTTACGTATATGCAAATTGCTCTCTCCTAGGGCTTTTATCAACCACTTTACCATATTAACCCAATGCAATCTTTATTGATTTCCCTTCATCCAAGAAATTGTTGTTTCTTGAATTCCCTGTCTATAAGAAGTACGAGGCAATGAATTTATTTCATTTTGATACTTTTCCCCGCTAAGTTTTTTTCTAAATTTCCTAATTTATGCACCCAGAAAAAGGGACAGTGCCCCTGTCCCTGGTGATCCCATCTTCATATTTTGTATTGTTGTATCGATGGATTGTTTATTAGTAATTTACTGATCATGTCAATCCATCCAGTCTATCAGTGGACCAACTTTTAATATCGTCATCCTCAATAATTCCGAGTGTTACATCTGTAATATCTGGATCACTCATGATCTTATCCTGCACCCTGAACTTTATATCATCAGCAATTGATAGGGAGAGTCCTTTTCTTAGTTCAATAAGTCCCTCGACATGATAGTACCTTCCCTCTTGTAATATTCGGAGTCTTCTTATATCTGCGACTTCCTTATCACTAAAGATAGCATTTTGAACTCTTTCCACTATTTCCTGTGGGGCGGCTACTCCTATTAGACCGACCATATTATCAAATCCCACCCGAAAAGCGACTCCAACCATCAGGATACCGATAAGAATAGTTGCAATCCCGTCTAACGCATTGAAGTTCGTAAAAGTAGTAACAACAATCGCAATTAGCGCTAATAATGCACCCAAACACGCAACAATATCCTCGTAAAAGACTAAGCGGGTAGGAGGGGCTGCTCTGCCGACATTTTTCAATGCTCCAGATACAATCCCCCATCCCTTTATATTTTCAACTCTTGCTTCTTTTAAAATTTCTTTCATCGCTTTAACTAAAATTGCCCCATCTATCACAAGGTTAATGATTAAAACAATGACGCTCAGCCAAAATCCACCTGTATTACCTACGGGGTGTTGAAGTAAATGCCAGCCTTCTTTTATTGTTTCATAAGCCATAATGGTCACAACAATGACAGCGATCATACAGAAAATATTGATCACCCTGCCAAAACCAGCCGGAAACCTGCGTGTCGGTTTTTTTTCTGAAAGCACACTGCCGACAAAAACAAACCCTTGATTTACTGCATCAGCGAGGGAATGCATGGTAGAAGCAAACATAGCACCATTTCCACTTATGACATAGGCAATTCCTTTGGCACCTGCTATGACTGTATTTCCAATCGCTGCTACGGCAGAGGATTTATTTCCCTTCTTTATAAGTGTTAATAAATTATCTTGTTTTGTTTCATTTCCCACTTTATCTCCTCCAAGAACCTTTCATATTTAATATTGTTCTAAAAAAAGTGGACATTATTTATAAGGATCATAAATAATTTTTGTTTATTTACGGGAACGTCTTTTTTATCATGGATGAATATTGCTGGTAGGATTTTTCTCACTATATAATTGAAGTCCACTTCCATCAGTTCAATCGTTCTATTCCTTCTTCCCGAGTTATTTGGTTGTTACTTGACATATTCCATCATCATTTTCACGCGTAATGAGTTTATTGTTTGTAAACCATTTCCTTTTTACTCCAAAAACTCCTCATTAACAACTGCCTAAGCTACTTCATACAATATTCAAAAAACGGAGTTGATCTTCATGGTGAAATGGATCGATGTCTCTACCTCAAAGCATCAATTAAAATTATTTGATGGAAGGAAATTAATAAAAACCTATCCGATTGCCGTAGGAAAAATGCTGACTCCAACACCTACCGGAACATACACGATTATCAATAAACAACGTAATCCCGGCGGACCATTTGGAGTACTTTGGATGGGATTGTCGAAACCCAGTTATGGAATTCACGGTACAAATAACCCTGCATCAATCGGAAAGAATGTCTCAAAAGGATGTATTCGAATGTTCAATCATGATGTTCTAGACCTATCATCCAGAGTTCGGGTTGGGACTAGTGTTTATATTCATAAATGAGTTACTTTTGTTTATAATTGGAGAAAAAACCTTAAGTTGATGGTGACGCTGATGAAAATCTTTATTGAAAAATTATGTGAAACAGATTTTGAAAGGTTATTTATATTTGATTTAGAAAACAGACATTTCTTCGAAACCATGGTTCCCAGCCGCGGAGATGATTACTATGAGTATGACAACTTTAAATTGAAGAATGAAGCTTTGCTAGAAGAACAAAGTCGGGGGATATCTTACTTTTATTTAATTAAAGATGAAAGTGACTCTATTCTAGGAAGAATCAATTTAGTCGATATTGACCCAGTTGAAAGGGTTGGATCTGTTGGTTATCGAATTGGGGAAGTACACACTGGCCAAGGCATTGCTAATCATGCGCTCAAAATGCTGCTAGAGGAAGTATCTGAGTTAGGGGTGAAGCACATTAAGGCCATGACCACGACAGATAATGTTGCTTCTCAAAAAGTACTGGAAAAGAACAGATTTGTGCTAATGGCGGCAAGAGAGGAAGATTCGAATTTGAATGAGGAAAATGGATTCATTTATTATAGTTGGAGCGAAGAAGATTCGCTT